>NZ_JACIUZ010000009.1 GCF_014145505.1 Limosilactobacillus fastidiosus | reverse complement strand
TTCTTCCGGGACCTTTGTTTTACCACCTTACCTTAAGAAAGGCCATTGGCAAGTTAAGTTTGACCATGATCTTGGTAACGTTGATTTAACCGTTAACTAGGGGGTGACCATATGAAATAACGTTACTTCAGGAATCTGATCATGCACAATTTTGACAGCACGCACTAAATCGTCTAACCGTTTTTCATAAGCAATCCGAGCTACCGCAATTATTTTACCAAAGGTACGTTTATCA
>NZ_JACIUZ010000008.1 GCF_014145505.1 Limosilactobacillus fastidiosus | reverse complement strand
TTATCGGATTAATTGAGTTAGCGATTATTTCTTAAAACTCAAAATAACGCGGTGTTCTCGGTTTGTTTTGTTAATTAATAAAGAAAATTGATATTATTTAGTTTTCAAAGTGCAAGCTTGAGAGTAAACCTCTCAAAACTAAACAAAGTTTCAACAATGTGTAGGTTTCCGTTTTATTCCTTAGAAAGGAGGTGATCCAGCCGCAGGTTCTCCTACGGCTACCTTGTTACGACTT
>NZ_JACIUZ010000007.1 GCF_014145505.1 Limosilactobacillus fastidiosus | reverse complement strand
ATCAACTAGTCAAAGTACAAGCGCCTCTGCAAGTTTGAGTACATCGTTATCTGATAGTCGCTCCCTGAGCACTAGTTTAAGTGATAGTGAATCAACATCGACTAGTGTTAGTGATAGTGCCAGCCGTTCCTTGAGTACTAGCCTGAGCAATAGTGCTTCAACTTCACAATCGTTAAGTTCCAGTGCATCAACTTCGACATCAATTAAGGACAGTGAAGAAGCCTCAACCAGTGCTAGTGCGAGTGCTTCAACCAGTGCTTCACTTAGCCAGAGTATTTTAACTTCTGACAGCTTAAGTACCTCAGTATCGACTAGTCAAAGTACAAGCGCCTCTGCAAGTTTGAGTACATCGTTATCTGATAGTCGCTCCCTGAGCACTAGTTTAAGTGATAGTGAATCAACATCGACTAGTGTTAGTGATAGTACCA
>NZ_JACIUZ010000006.1 GCF_014145505.1 Limosilactobacillus fastidiosus | reverse complement strand
TTACATCGTAGCAAAAGTGAGTAGTAGTGGTTTTTCTAATAGGTACAGCTGGAACATTTACAGTTGCTTTAACGTCACTATGAGTCCATGCTGGATGAATATGGAGCTTATCTGGAGAATCATTATATCGATCTTCAGTGACAAATAATGTGAAAGTACCATCAGAATTACGGCTAACATTGTATGGGGTAACCGAACCGTACTTAATGGTATATTGTTCTGATTTATTATTTTGTGAGAAAAAGGCTAGAATACCATAATTTGTAGCACCAAAATTGTTCCATAGTGATTCTCCAGACACTCCCGGTAAATCACCAATAGCAACTCCTTCTTCATGTGGCAATGGAGCATTAGGAATAGTAAAGGTTACTGTATCCCAAAATCCATTACCTGGAGCAGTACTAACAGTTAGAGGATCTCCACGGGAAATATTAAATTTAGCATTTGTTACAACTACTTGATCATACTTTGGATCATAATGCCATGTTAAATCGTAGGTATATGTAATGTTTATGAAACTACCATTAGTCATTGTCCCACTACCCGTAATATGTTGGTCTTGACCCAGTTTAGCAATTTGCTGATTATAATCTTTCATTTGCTGATCATATACATCATTATTTTGTTCTTGAGTAGCGATAGCATTTTCAAGAGAAGAAACCTGATCTTCATAATCATTTTGGATCTTATCCTTCATATTATTGATTGCTTGATCATCGCTAGCTTTAACTGGTG
>NZ_JACIUZ010000005.1 GCF_014145505.1 Limosilactobacillus fastidiosus | reverse complement strand
TTACATCGTAGTGATAGTGAATTACGGTAGTTTTTCGCAGAATTGGATCAACACCTAGATTGCCTGTACCATAAGCAGTGTGTTCATAAGCGGCCGCACTGCTGGAATTCTTAGGTACTGGAGATCCGTTTTGTTCAAAGCCCCCGTCATGTGATGTAGGTCCTCCCCATTTAACATAGGTGTAATTTGAATTGCCATTAGCCAAGAATACAATAGATGCATCTGTGTAATCACCCACTGTCCCGTTAGTAACGTTAGGGGTCTCACACATATATACCTTTGATGTTAAAGCGGTTGCCGGCCCCTTAATTGCTACGGGAATTGTACCGATATGCGATTTGGGATTAACAAAGGCACCGAGCACACCGCTCTTTGGCATTATTGCTTCAGCCCCACTATTATCAGCTGCCATGTCTAATGAAGCAAAGCTGATTAATATTTTCCCGGTATACGGCGTACCATCTGTATATGAGAAACTTTCGTTTACGTTATACCCCGCAATGTTATTTGTCCCTGTGTTAAGCAATACCCCAGGCCAACCCTTTCCAAATGCCATCCACACATTATGTCCATCTGTGTCGCTTTTAACACTTAGGTTGTAATTGTAAAGAACAAAATCTGAAAACGTATATGTCACATCTAATTGGCGACCACTGCTATCAGTTGCTGCGTTGTGCACTTTTACTTTAATAACGCTATCTTTTGATAGGTTGTACGCATACTTTGTACGGGCTTTACCTGATTGGAATGGAACATACTCGTTTAACGGGTCATTGCTTAAGTCTGCATTAGAAACACTAATATCCACTTGCTTATTAGAACCATCACTATCAATCGTAGCAAGGCTTCCATCCACATAAATATGATCGGTTCTAATGGCTTTGTCAGGCGAATAACTGTCGGTAACCTTCTTCAATTGATTTTCGTAATCTTGGTTATTTTGTTCTTGAGTA
>NZ_JACIUZ010000044.1 GCF_014145505.1 Limosilactobacillus fastidiosus | reverse complement strand
TTCACTATCACTTAAACTAGTGCTCAGGGAGCGACTATCAGATAACGATGTACTCAAACTTGCAGAGGCGCTTGTACTTTGACTAGTTGATAGTGAAGTACTTAAGCTGTCCGAAGTTGAAGTACTTTGACTGAGTGATGTACTCAAGCTCCGTGAAGCACTATCACTGACACTGGTTGATGTTGATTCACTATCACTCAGGGAGCGACTATCAGAAAGCGATGTACTCAAGCTTGCCGAGGCACTTACGCTTTGACTAGTCGATACTGAGGTACTTAAGCTGTCCGAAGTTGAAGCACTTTGACTGAGTGAAGTACTCAAACTTGCTGACGCACTTACGCTTTGACTAGTTGAAATTGAAGTACTTAAGCTATCTGAGGTTGAAGTACTATTACTCAGGCTAGTACTCAAGGAACTACTTGCACTATCACTGACACTGGTTGATGTTGATTCACTTGCACTTAAGCTAGTGCTAAGTGAACGGCTATCGGATAGCGAAGTATTCAAACTTGCGGATACACTCGCACTAACACTAGTTGAAGTACTTGAACTAATACTCAATGACGTTGATTGACTTGCACTTAAACTGGTTGAAGCTGAAGTACTTACGGAATCAGAAGTCGAAGCACTTTGACTAGTCGAAACAGAACTACTCAAACTTGCGGATACACTCGCACTGTTGGATTCAGATACTGAAGTTGATTCACTTGCACTTAATGACTCAGAAATAGATTTACTATCACTGAGACTAATTGATTCAGATTGGCTAGCACTTGCTGAAGCAGAAACCCTTTCACTATCCTCAATCGACTTAGAAGTTGATTCGCTATTCTGGATCGATTCAGAAGTTGAATTCTGTTCACTCTCAGAAATACTCTTGGAGTTAGATTCACTGTCAACAATACTCTTAGAATAAGTTGAGTTAGAAACTGAATCAGCCCTACTAATAGACTGAGATTCAGAAATATATTCACTGTGCATTGAGGCGTTTTCACGGAAATAAACATTGTATGTTTGGTTCTCATAACGAATTGAAGCAAAGTCTGTTGGAACATCACTACTTACAAAAATAAAACCTGTATTTACGTATAGCTGGTTATAATTGTTATAAGCGTCTACAAAATTACTAAGTCCTACTCCACCATCGGATGCTACACCATCATTTTCAAGCCAATTAAGTCCTAATCCTTCAGCACCATATTGAGTTTCAGTTCTCATTAAATATGGAAAACGAGATTCAACTTGATCACCGTCAAGATCAATCCAATTAACAGTTACTGTTGCTTGACTATATTTTTGGCTAGCAATCGAACTGGATGTTGATTGACTAATAGATGAACTGATAGATTGCTGTTCACTATCAACAATACTCTTTGAAGTAGACTCACTATCGACGGTTGACTTAGAAGTACTATTTAAAATCGATGTTGACTGACTTGTAGATGCACTTAAGCTACCCTCATAATTTGCTTTATTAACATATTCAAGTTCATAAGTATCTGGCTTAATAACATTGTTATACTCATTTATTGTTTCTTCACGTATTTGTGCAGGTAACTTACCATTAGCGAGGTTATCATCCGGAATAACATTGCTTATATCAAACACATCGTTATTTACAGTCCCAGTTACCTGTCTTGTATATGGTGCATAATCAGAACCCTTAGGCATAATACCATTCACTGGATCTCCTGCTGCACGATAAAAAGCAACATTATTAGTATTAAGCTTAATTGGTCCAACAGTGCTCTTGAATATAGAACCACCAGGGCCTTTTTGATCAATGCTGATCATCATTTCTGGATTAGTATTTCTTCCCGTGAATAGTTGAAGGTCTTCTACATTATTAATATTAACAGTAGTATCATTAGACGAAGTCCTAATTGCCGCACTATTACTATTAACGCCGGCACCTACTCCACCATTAAAGTTTTCCTCAAAGTTAAGAACGTTAACACCGCTATTCTCAAAGTTAATACCAGAGGAGCAAGTTAAAGACTTCACATTATCAATAGCTGCTTTTTCATATCCATTATCTTGAGCGCCAGATCCAATACCAGTACTACCACCTAAATTAATAGTGTTAGTCCCTTTACCACCTACTCTAATACCACTGCCTGAGTATGATCTAATTCCTACCCAGCTATTCATAGTGTTAATATCTGCATTCTGAATCTGTGAGGAATCAGTAGTATAAATATTATCACCAAGTGCTTGCATATCTACATCAGCACCAGTAATATTCACATGGGCATTTTTACCATTGAGTAGTACATTACCATACTGGTAGTTAATCATATTAACATGTGCACCACTTTCAATATTAAAGTGACTGGTTTTACTGATGTTATCAGCTGTAGCTCGAACATCCCATGCAGCACTTTTATTTTGCAACGTAAGCTCAGCATTCTTAGCTATAGTCATCCCATTACTAGTATAGATTAAACTAGTATCATTTTGAACGGTAGCCATTTTACCAGTCAAGTGTGTCCCCATATCAAACAAGTTAGTTGTGTGTACGCCCTTATAATAATAATCTGGAGTACCTACAATTGTTGTTTTGCCCTTAACAGTAAATGATTTATCCTGTCCAAAAGTATCCATCCAAACAACCGTACCACCAGTAGCAGAAACATTATTGTAGACAAGCTCTTGCTCACCACTTTGCGTTAGACTAATAGCACCATGCTTATTAGCGTTATACAAATTAGCATCGTTTACTGTTACAGTGATCTTCTTTGATTGATCAGTATCATTTGTGTAAACAACATTATTACCAAAGTTAATATCGTAACCATTACCATTGATCGTAAAGTCATGATCCAGGTTCATGTTCCAAATTTGGTTATTGTAGTTAGCGCCAAGATCAATATTATCAGTCAAATCAATGGCAGTAGTTGTCTTATTTTTGATAGCAGTAACAAAGTCTTGAGCGGTACCAACTTTAGTTCCTTCCTGCTCAGTTACGGCATTCTTCTGCGTAAGGTTAGCCTTCAATTGTTGATCATTAACTGTTCCGTTACCAGAAAGTGCAGTTAAGTTCAAAGTTTGAGTAGCTAATGAATCAGCCATTGAATCAGTTGAACCAGAAGTGGAATCACTCGTACTATTTTGGCTATCACTAAGGCTAGTTTGTGTACTGGAACTAGTAGAAGCAGTAGACCTCAAAGTTGACCCAGAATTACTGGAGGAAGTAGAGGTTGACACGGTAGATCCACTCATACTTGAACTGCCTGAAGTAGAAGTGAATGAACTCGTAGAACCACTCATTGTGGAAGTACTGTTGCTTTCTGAAGTTGAAACATTGCTTGTACTCGTTGAAGTAGTACTATTACTGTTTGATTGGAGATTGCTCTCTGAGTAAGTCCGTGATTGACTAGTACTATTCTCAGTTAAACTCTCAACAGTACTTGAGTTTTGATTACTAACAGAAGCGGAAGTTGACTCCGTTTGTGAAGTGGTCCCTAAGACTTGTTCACCATTTAAGTTAGCTTGCTTTTGAACATTCGTGTCAGCAAAGGCATTACCGGTCATCATTGCACTACCGCCAAGGACAGCAGTCATTGCAGATAACCCTTTAATATATGCCTCAGTCGTGTCACTTAATTTACTTTCGTCTAATGCATCTGGGTCAACGTTCTTTGCTTTAACGCTATTCTTATCTTGAACAGCAAGAAGCTTAAAGAAGCGATCCAGAGAACTCATCCAGCCCTGATGTGTCTTGTAAAGTTTTACCTTACTGTCATCAGAATTGAACATCTTCTTTTTATTTCTCCGATTAACCATAAAAAAGCTCCCTCTCTAAAAATAGTTAAGTAAATATAAATAAATTGATTAGGGACAAAATTTATTAAACTCCTATCAAATAATAGCTTATTACTTTTTAACGAAAATGTTAACTCTTTTGGTCGATTTTGTTTATCAGATGTTCATCTTTCTTTTTTACTGTTACCAAGGCGTTTACTTTCTTTTACTTATATGTTTAATCAACCCATTTATGAAAAACCGTCAATCGGTCTATTTAACGGCATTTATTCTTATCCACAAAACAAATAAATAATTCTGATTACAAATTTATTTTTTGATTAAAGCCATTCTTAAAAGAGATATTTATTCTTACTAATTATTTTTTCTAATGACTTTTTTGTCATATGTACAGTAACTTATAGACTGTTCAGCCACATTTGAATAAAAAATAAAGAATCCATTTTTCAATCGATAATTACTGTAAATATAAAAGGAGCCAGAAGGATTTACTTTCTGGCTCCAATTTTAGAGAATTATCTAATTGTTGGTTGGTATTTTACACTAACCTTTCTACCATTTTGCATAAAAACACAAACCGTTTGCGGATCAACAGTTCCCTTAAACGAACGTTCTGGATAGTAAGTAATCATCCCCGTATCGGTTTCAATCTCTGCCTCACCGATTCGCTCACCATTAGCTGTTATTTCTATTACCGTTGTTGTCTTATTATCTTTCACAAAAACAGCTGGCTGGACTTCTGAGATCTTCATACTTGGCAACTCGTCCTCGCCAATTGCTTCAACTTTTGAGTGTCCTTGTTGACCATCAGAATATGAAATATTTTTTATATCATATTTCACCACGTTAACGCTAAAATCAACCTCATGTGAATCACCGTTTGCGGTTTTTACTAATAACCTTATTGGTGATGTCTGACCGCTAAATCCATCAGCAGCTTCAAAATGAATCTTATTTCCCTGGGTAAGGGTAAAGGTATTCACCCCGCCACCGAGTAATTTTTGTTTTAAAACCTTAGCGGGATTTTCTTGACCATTAACAATAAAGCTTAGCTTCGTTACTGGTAATTCAAGAATCGGCTGACTATCAGGAAGAATTAACCTGCGCGTTTCAATTTGTGGAATGTAGCTAGAATTACTGTACAACAAATTCTTTACCATATTTTGATACTGTTCAATAGATAAATTAGTATATAAAAATGGCGTTATCGTTGTATTACTAAGTACGATCTTCCGTTGCAAATGATACTGAGGAAGGAAAATATTTGGTTGATACTGGAAAAAGCTAACCCGAGCAAATTCATCATTAGAAATAATATATACTGGAGCAATTTTTCCTTGATATTGAGGATCGTTACTATAAAAAGTAACTTTTAATTTAAATAGATTATCAATTGCGGTAAAGGTTAATTGATACGTTCCAATAATTGCATTCGCTATTAACTGACCATTTTTATCTGCTTTAAGTGCTGGCAAAGTTGCAATCGCTTGTTGGACATTATCACGCTTAAATGAAATAAATTGTGTTCGTTGTGGCTCATTAAGGTAAGGAGATGGACTTAGCGCAAATGAAGTTTTTACTCCTTGATCATTATGGATATCAATCGTCTTCTCTTGACTTTGCGTTCCTAACAAGCCAAAGCTCTGCTGGTACCCACCAATATATGTGTCAGCCAAGTACAGTTCTTCGTTCCGTCCCTCATTCATCATTACAGTCGGATCAAAGCTTGTAATTTGGTTTCCCTTCTGATCAAGTAATACTCCTTGAGGTGCCTTAAGGCTGATTGAATTATAGCTCCCATCTGGATTTGGCGAAAATGTAACAGTCTGAATAGGGTGCTTCATATCTCCACTAACTGAATTAATGATAAGTGAGTTATTAATTTTACCTGCGTTATGATTAGCTTTAGTATCAGTCTTATCAGCAAGAGCAGTATTACCATTAATTTTTGGAGAAGCTGACCAATCAGCCACATTATTGAGGTTTGTATTCTTTTGTTGATCGTAATCGGTCATTTTTCATCTCTCCCGCAATCCTTTCACTGATAATTTTAAGGTCTACTCAGTATTATTTTCACCTCAAATATTAGACTCTTCACATCAATTTTTCAAGCGTCTTGTTAAAAAAATAACAATATTTTTTATCGGATGTTAAAGCGAGAAAAAGGCTAAGCAAACATTGTTGCTTAGCCTTTTAGTTCATAAATATAAATATTAAATTGACATTTTAATTATCTCTATTAGTTTATCGATTCATCCTTAAATTCTGGTTGATAATTACACTCAATTTTCTGATGCTCCTCAAGGTAAAGCATAACGGTTAACTGATCTAACTGGCCAGAATAAGTGGTTAATTTTACTAGTTTTATTTCTCCCGTTTCCGGATCGAGCTGAGCTTCACCAACCGTTTGACCATTAGCGGTGATATTCACAATAGTTGTATTATCCCCATCCTTACTAAAGAATGCTTGAACTACGCCAGCCTCCTTTAGTGTTAATCGATCATTCCCAGCTTGAAATGTAACTCGGTCATGATCAGCTGAGTGAACAACTACCGGCCGCAGAATAACTGTTGTGTAATCAACAACATGTTGATCACCATTAACTGTTGTAACTGCTAATTTTAATGGATCCGTTTTCCCGCTGAAATTCTTAGCTGGGACTACATCAATTTTATTACCGTTGATCTTGAAGAGGTTATTTTCACCATTTATTGAAAATTGCTTCAACTTCGAAGCTGCTGATTTTTTACCATTAACAATAAAGTGGATGACCTTAACTGGAATTTCTAAATATGGATGACCAGCATCATCACTACCCTTTTTTACAATAACTTGATCAGAATTATTTTTTTCTACAGCAGGATTAACTAACGCAGGGATTGGGGACTGGCTAACTGAAACAGTCTGAATCTTTCTTCCAGCAGAAGTAGTTTCTGATCTGGTAATCGTTGGTTCTATTGATAACTCTTCATGTGCACTTACGGATGAACGAGTTTCTCCTTGTTTCTGAAGCATCATCTTGTATTCAGCAAGGCTCATCTTGGTCCGTATGGAAAGTGGCTGTCCCACTCCCGTCATTGTCGTTACCGTATTAGCAACGAAGCTTTCTTTATCATCTGGTAATTCTTCTTTAGTAAATTGATTTTCCATAATATTACCACTCCACTTCGCTAAATGATTGTCACAGTTACCCATTTTATAATCCAATTATAACTATAAAATTGGCAAAATTACCTAGCAAATTCCAAACAGCTTAAAACTCCCGGAGCGCATCTCCTAAGAACTTCCAATAGTCCAACAGGAGCGACATATCAACCACACTTAAGTCATCAAGGCCAAGTTTGGTCATGTCGTTGAGGCTTACCCGGAGAATATTTAAGAAACTCGTCATCCGGACAATCTTGCCCTGCTGGATCTTAGGGATTCGTTCAAGGATAGATGACTGTAATTGCTGTAGGATTCCGTCATAGAAACCGGCTTTATCAGTCGCCTGAATTGGCATAGCATCAAAGATCTCCTCGCTTTGTTGAGAGAAAGACTGATACCACTGGTCCATTGCAGTCCAGTAAAGCTGGTACAACCGTTGATCCTCGGCAGTTCCGTGTTCTGGACGGTAACGATTAACTGCCTTCCACTGGGCAAGGATTTCAAGATACAATGACTCATGCTGGGTCCATACTTGGTCCTCACGGGTTGCGGTAATCCAATGCTGCATATCATCGATCAATTTTTGCGGATTGATGTTCTGGTTCACTCCAAAAACTCCTTTCGGGATTAAATGATTCGTCACTACTTACCACGACTAAAGAATTGGGCTGCTTTAATAGCCCGTTGCCAGCCCTGGTAAAGTTGGTTTGCTTGATCTTCAGCCATCTGAGGCATAAATTCATCCCCAATTTTAGAGAGCTTCTTCACTTCATCTTGGTCATGCCAAAAGTCGACGGCCAAGCCCGCAAGAAATGCTGCTCCCAAGGCAGTTGTTTCTTCCATAGCTGCCCGTCTAATTGGGGTTTGTAGAATATCAGCTTGGAACTGCATCATGAAGTTATTCCGTGATGCTCCACCGTTAACGGTTAATGCTTTCAGTGGCAATTGAGTATCCTTGACCATTGTATCAACAACATCGCGAGTCTGATAGGCAATTGCTTCCAAGGTTGCCCGAATAATGTGACCACGGTTGGTTCCCCGAGTCAGACCAAACATTGCTCCCCGAACTTCCTGATCCCAGTATGGTGCTCCTAGTCCAGTAAATGATGGAACAACGTAAACCCCACCAGTGGTTTTGGCATCGACGGCCATTTGTTCTGACGCACTAGCATGTTCAAAAAGTTGTAGACCATCACGCAACCATTGAACGGCGGAACCAGCAACAAAGATACTCCCTTCCAGGGCATAGTGGGTTTCTCCGTTGATTCCATAGGCGATCGTTGTCAGTAAACCGTTATTAGACAAGGTGGGCTCCAAGCCAGTATTCATCACAATAAACGCCCCGGTTCCATAAGTATTCTTGACCGAACCCTTTTCGTAAGCCGCTTGACCAAAGAGAGCCGCCTGCTGATCCCCAGCAATGCCGGCAATTGGGATCTGCACACCGTAGAAGTGATAGTCTCCCGTATAACCATAGATTGCTGAGCTTGGCTTTACCTCTGGTAGCATTGCCTTAGGAATACCCAAAAGTTTCAGGATATCATCATCCCACTTGAGATCATGGATATTAAAAAGCATCGTCCGGCTAGCGTTAGTGACATCCGTTGCGTGGACGCGCCGTCCGGAAAGGTTCCATAGTAACCAGGTATCAATCGTCCCAAAGAGGAGATCACCATTAGCAGCTTTCTCTCGTGCACCCGGAACCTGATCAAGAATCCACTTAATCTTGGTGGCGGCAAAATAGGAATCAATTACCAGTCCCGTCTTCTGGTGGATCACGTCCTTATAGCCGTCCTTGATCAAGGATTCCGCAATCGCACTGGTTTGTTTTGACTGCCAAACGATCGCGTGGTAGATAGGCTTCCCAGTATGGCGATCCCAGATAATCGTGGTTTCCCGCTGGTTGGTAATCCCAATTGAGGCAATCTTATATGGAGGGATTTGTGACTTGATCATTACGTTAGAGATAACCGACTGGACAGCATCCCAGATCTCGAGTGCGTCATGTTCCACCCACCCTGGCTTAGGAAAATATTGGGGGAATTCCTGCTGACTCATAGCTACTTTATTACCATCATGATCAAAGATAATGGCCCTGGTACTAGTCGTTCCTTCGTCAATTGCCATTACATATTGTTGTTCATTCAAAGTAATCATCCTTTTTAAATTAAATCGGGAATCAACCCTCACGAGAACCTGTCATAATTTACGGCTGAAAAAAGAGGCTGGGGGTCATCCAGCCTCTTTACTATTTTAGAGATAATAATGCAACAACGCAGTAGCTATCCGGCAGTTAAAATTCCAATAATAAATCAGCATTCCAACTCCCGTGCCATTTTTGCGGAGGTGGGACAATGAACTAGACGAGCTATTTTTATCCCTCTCTCATCTCCAAATGTTATAGAATCTCATCGCGAGAAACCTAACAGGCTGACTTTTATCATGTCAGGTCTGCAACGGCTATTCCCGTTGTTTTATCTTACTTGTCGCTAACCATCTTGCCGGCTACACTGTAACGATCCTTCCGCATTTCATTCAATACGATGTGGATCCGTTCAGCTGGAACATTAGCGTCTTTAGAAATAGCAGCGGTAACGTCCTTAACCAAGGCCTTTAGTTGTTCATCAGTTCGTCCTTCAAGTAAGTCAATATGTACTAACGGCATCTGTGTGCCCTCCCTTGTTCAATTTCTTTAATCTTACCATATCACCAAGTGTCCGGCAATCATTCTTCTTAACCACGACGGCCAAGTCGTTGTCGAACCTCCTTCACAATTTCATACGGTCCGGTGTAAAGAATGTGGTCACCGTATTCAAGAACGGTATCGCCATTTGGTGAAATTGGTTTATGCTTCCGGTAAATCCGGCTAATCGTAATTTGGTTAATTAGTGGTAGTTCGTGTAATTCAGCCCCTACATAACGCCGGTTATGAATTGTTACTTCAAACAATCCTGCCCGCGCACTCATTAACATCTCAAAGACTGATGGCGATTCAATAAGCGACCGGAGAACACTATTTTGGACAACGTAACTATTAAAGACTTCGACCCCCATACGGTGTAGCTCGTTCATATGGTCAACGGCCGTTTGAGGATTTTGGACGCTTGCGATAATTCGCTTAACCCCATGATTCTTCGCTAATTTAGCCAACCGGTAATTTTTCTCATCCTTCCGGAAACCAAGGACCATCACATCAGCATCAAAGTAGTTTCCTTTTTCAAGAACTGCTTCATCAATCTCTGGGAAGTATTTCAAGTCGTCAACCTCACTATTGAAAGTCTTATAGTTATCTTCCTGGTCTGTCAGCATCCGGACATCATACCAGTTATGCGACAACTGCTGAGCAACCGGGACAGTTAAAACATTGCTTCCAATGATCACGATCCGTTCCTTAACGAGGTCTTCTTTAGCCAACTTGTAAGTTGAATTAAAGATAATTGGCGCAATGATACAAACAATCACCGCGGCTAGGACAAAGGCAGCCGATTGACTACTAGTAATTGCGTGGAGATTTTGAGCAACTTGTAGCGATGGCAAGACCAATGTAATCGTCGTTACCGTTAGAAAACCACCCGCAAAAGAATTCCGCCCGTTAAAACGCCGTCGGTAAACCAAAACGGTCGGCAACTTAGCAACGATAAAGCAGAAAACCAGAACTGGGATCAATGCTAAGGCCGTCTTATTAGCGAATAATGATTTCAGATCAAGACGCACCCCAGTCATGATAAAGAAGACTGGAATGAAGAAGCCGTAACCGATCGAAGTTAGTTTTTCCTGAGTAGCCTCACTTGGTTCAAGAAGCTTCATGACCATTCCGGCAAGGAAGGCCCCCAAGATATTTTCCGCACCAACCGTTTCAGCAACGGTAACTAAAGTAAAGATCAGGAAGAAGGCCAGGCGAATATCAAGCTGGGTCGTAGCCTTAGAAACCTTATTGAACCAGATGTACGGCTGCTGAAACCGTCGCAAGAGGATAATTGCCGCCAGAAAGAGGAGGACAATTAACCAGAGGCGACCAGCATTATGACCGTAGATTGAGGCGTAAAAGGTAAGCGCAATCATTGGAACTACTTCACCCAAAACCGCCGTTAACAAAATCGTTTGCCCCATTGGTCGACTCAAGATTTCCTTTTCCTTCAGAGTCGCAATGACCACTCCCAAGGCCACTGTTGAGAAGAGAATTGTCCCTAAGAGGATGTCCGAAAACAGTCCCATAAAGTGGAGGATGGCCCCCAATAGGAACGCAGTAATGATGACGCAGGTAAAGCTAAGGGCGGCCATCGATACCGGTGAATTAGCTGTCCGTTTCTGTCCGGGTATTTTTTTGAAGAGATCAAAGTTAATCTCCATCCCGGATAAGAACATTAACAGAATCACTCCAAGGCTAGACAGGAGGTGCAGGTAACCTGTTTCTTGGACAACATTAAATGCACTCTTTCCCAAAAGAATCCCGATGACGATTTCCGCAACCGCAGTCGGGATACTTGAAACCTTGAAGCGGGCCATCACGATTGGAATTATCAGTGCGGCCAACATCACAATCAATAGTGATAGTTGTTGCATGTTTAACCTTCTCTCTTGTAAATAATTATCTTATTATATGATCTTTTTATGGGGAACTCCAGAAACTATTCAAGCTGGGAATTCACCCTTTAGTGAGTCTAATTGGCTAACCTAAAATAATGAAGATTGATGATATATTAATATTTAAAATATAGAATGCTTTTTCTAACCTTTGCTAAACAGTGAGGTATAATTGAGACAACGACCGTAAGGATAGTGTCACTGTCTCTCAAAACGGTGAGATAAATTAATTTAAAAGGGGTTTAAATATGCCAAACAAATTATCCGCATGTACGAGTATTTTGATTGGAAAAAAAGCCAGTATTGATGGCTCAATTATGGTTGGGCGAAACGAGGATGCTAAGGCTGCCTGGCCAAAGCACATGGTGATTCACCCTCATGGCGCAGTTCCCCGAAAATTCATTTCAAAGGAAACTAAGCTTGAGATTGACTTACCCGACGATAGTGCCCGTTATTCTGCCACTCCAGAATGGACGGACAAGTATGGACTGTTCGAGGAAGACGGAATTAACGAATACGGCGTTGCGATGAGCGCAACTGAAAGTGCTTACTCAAACAGTTTGGTTCTTGGTGCTGATCCGCTAGTAAAGAACGGTTTAAATGAGGAAGCAATGGTTACCGTTGTCTTGCCATTTGTAAAAACCGCCCGTGAAGGAGCCCTCCGTCTAGGCAGTCTAATTGCCAAGTATGGGACTGGCGAGACAAACGGGGTTTTATTTGCTGACGATAATGAAGCCTGGTACTTTGAAACCGGTGCGGGACACTACTGGGTTGCTCAACGAATCCCGGATGATTGTTACGCGGTAGTTGCTAACCAACTAGCAATTCAAGAAATTGACTTTAACGATCCGGAAAATTTCATGTTCCACCCCGGAATCCAAGAGTTCGTGGAGCAGAATCACCTGAACCCTGATCCCACAACGTTTAATTTCCGCAAAATTTTTGGAACCGCTGACCGCTCAGACGCGATCTATAGTGAACCACGGGTATGGATTGGCCACCAGATGTTCAGTCCAAGTCAAGCCAGCAGTGAAACTCCAGAATCAACCGAATTACCATTCCTGATGAAGCCAGATCGTTTACTTTCAGTCATTGATGCGCAAAACTACTTAAGCAACCACTATGAAGGAACCGAATTTGATCCTCTCACTGATGGTCCAAATGCTCATAAGTACCGACCAATCAGCTTAGCAAAAACCCAAGAATCACACATTCTGCAGACTGGCCGAAAAGGACCAAGCATTCACTGGCTTGCCATGGGAGTTGCTAACGAAAGTACCTATGTACCATTCTTTAATGGGATCACGAAGCTCCCAGCTCCCTATGGTCGCGGAAAACTACCAGCTCAATTAAATTCAGCTTACTGGATCTTCAAACATGCTAGTGTGCTAGTTGATAGCCACCTCCACGACTTTTTGCCCCTTCTTCGGGATGTTCAAAAGGAACGGAACAGTGCTGCACAAAAGCTCATTCGGGAAACGGACGAGAAAGTACCAACGTTACATGGGGATGCCTTAACCAACTTTTTGAATGCCCAAAGCGACAAATTCGCTACCGATACCCTAACGGCTTACAAGAACTTAGCTCTAGAATTAATTACTAAGATGACCGATTATTGTGAATTGAATTTTAAGACGGATGAGAATCTGTAACGAAATTAAGTTGAAGTGCTGAGAGATTGATCATCGGCACTTTTTTGGTTTAAATAAAATAACCAGTAACTCCTCAATATAAGTTACTGGTTATTCTTAATCTTTAGTGTTTCTCGGCTCCTAGGTCGCGGCTCTGCTCACCCCACCGGAAACTCTTTGGGGCGAAAACATTTTACTTATCCAATACAATATCAGATGGCTTTACTTCGCTACCAAAGTAAGGCTTAAGTTGGCTGTTGTAGTCTTGAGTGAAGAAGCCTTTCTTAGTTAACTCAGTGATCTCCTTGTTGGACCAATCGAGGAGCGACTTATTACCTTTCTTCACAGCTGGAGAAACGTATTGTTTAGGACCGATGCTCTTGATACCAACCGTGTACTTTGGGTTCTTCTTTACCCAAGCATAGAGGTAAGAGTTATCATCGGCCAAAGCAACGGCACGGTTATTCTTCAGAGCATTAAACTGTTGTGTCTTAGAATCAAACTTCAAGAGTTGAACACTAGGTTGCTTACTGGTGAAGTAGTTTTCAGCAGTAGTTCCCTTGGTAACAATGACCTTTTTGCCTTTCAATTGACTAACCTTGGTGATGGCCTTCTTCTTTGGTGAAACAACACCAACGGAAACCTTCATATAAGGCTTAGCAAAGTCAACGACTTTCTTCCGTTCAGGAGTAACGGTGAAGTTAGCCAAAACAATATCGGCCTTATTAGAATTCAAAGTATCTACCCGGTTATTGGCGTTAACTTGAATGAACTTCGGCTTTACTCCAAGGTCCTTGGCCATTTGACGGGCTAATTCAACATCATAACCAACCCGCTTACCATCTTTATTTACCCAACCATATGGCGGTAAATCACCAAAAACTGCCACCCGCAGTGTCCCCCGTTTCTTAATGGCGGAAACAGAACTTGAGTTACTTTCGGCACTAACCGTAGTTGGCTTAACATAGCTTGCTCCGGCAAACAAAGCAACTGCTCCTACTATTGTAAAAGCACCAGCAATAATTTTCTTCCAATTAATTTTCTTCATCTTAATTCTTCCTTCCTAAAATTCCATACTTGATAAGAATTCCGCTGCTCTCGTGGTCTGTGGACGTTCAAAGAATTGCTTTCCTGGGGTTTCTTCCAAGATACGACCGTTCTCTAAAAAAAGCACCCGGTCCGCAATCTTGGCGGCAAAGTTCATTTCGTGAGTCACAATAATCATTGTCATGTGATCCTGATCAGATAACTCCCTAATGATTTCGAGAACTCCGCGGACCATTTCGGGATCTAATGAGGCGGTTACTTCATCAAAAAGCATCAATTCGGGATGCATTGCTAACGCCCGAACAATGGCAATCCGCTGCTTTTGTCCACCGGATAGTTGCCGGGGGTAAGAATTAGCTTGGTCGGCAAGATCAACCCGTTCCAAGAGTTCCATCGCTTCCTTTTTAATATCCGCGCGGTTCCGTCCTTGGACTTTAGTTGGAGCCAGAAGAATGTTATCCAAGACGGTCAAGTTAGGAAAAAGATCGTAACTTTGGAAAACCATCCCGATTTTTTGACGCAACTTCTGCCACTCCTTCGGGGCCGGATTGATTTTCTTTCCTTTAAAGTAAATACTTCCTTCTCGGAACGGTTCAAGACCATTAAGCGTTCTAATCAAGGTACTCTTTCCTGAACCAGATGGCCCAAGGAGGGTCACTACCTCACCTTTTTTGAGCTCAAAGTTAATGTCATGAAGCGCTTGCCAATCCCCATAAAACTTATTTAAATGTTCAACTTTTAGAATTTCTTCCGTCATAATTCCACCTACCTATTTTTGTTCTGCCTTTGCGGTTAAGTGCTTTGACCATAGTGATAATGGGTAATCAACGATAAAGTAGAGGATAAAGATTAACCCGTACACCCAGAAGATTCCAGTCGGGTGCGTCTGGCTATTCGCCTCAATAATCTGCTGACCGACATTGATTACATCCATAACACTAATCATCAGTAACAGCGAGGTTGTCTTGATCACTCGGGTAGCCAAGTTAATAGTTGCCGGCAATTCAAGCTGGATTGCTTGGGGAAGCAGGACATAGAGGAAAAGCTGCCATTGGTTCAGCCCCAACGCTAGGCCAGATTCTCGCTGGTGTTGGGGAACGGATTCAAGCGCTCCCCGAACGATATCTCCAAATTCGGCAGCGACCCATAGAGAGAAGGCTAAGACTGCCATCCAAGTTGCCGGGAGATTAATATCAAATTGCCGAGGCAAGATGTAGTAAACCAGGAATAAGAGGACCACCGTTGGCACAATCCGGAAAAATTCAAGGTATAACAAGAGAATAAAACGAATAATCCGACTCCGCATAGTCCGCAGAAGGCCAAAGATTGTCCCAATCAAAAGGCCAATCACTAGGGAAACAACCGCGATCCAAACCGATGTCCATAGACCACCCATTAGTCGAGCAAAGTTCGTTCCTTCAAAGAGAACACTAATCCCCGAATGCGCCATAACGGACCCTCCTTTCAAGCCAATCAAGTAGTAAGATTACTGGAATCATGATAATTGCATAGGCGATTACCAACATCAACAAGTATTCGTTGGACCGGTAGTACATTCCAATCAAGTCCAAGGCGGTGTTGGTTAGTTCCGGAATGGCGATCACAGAGAAGATTGATGTTTCCTTAATCAGGAAAATAATGTTCGCTGCCAATGCCGGAACACTCAACGATAGGCCTTGGGGCAAGACAACGTACCGGGCAAGTTGGTACTGGTTCATCCCCAGTGCCTCTCCCGCGTCAATCTGCGTTTGACTCACCCCGTTGAAACCACCGGTAAATCCCTCAGCCATGTATGCACCACCGAGGAAAATCAAACCGATAATCCCACAGGTCTCAGCCGTCATCTTAATCCCCATTACCGGAAAAGCATAATACAAGAAAAATAACTGAATTAATAAAGGGGTATTCCGTGCCACTTCAACGTAAGCTCCGAATACCTGATGTAATACTGGGATCCGGAAATACTGAATCAAACTCGTAATGATACCAACAATAATCGATCCAACAATCCCGATCAATGAAAGCCACAGGGTCAATTTAAATCCCTGGACAAAATTTGGTAGGCTTTGCTGGATTATCGTCCAATCCATCGATAGATCATCCTCTCTCATTTTTACCGCGAAGCCAAAATAAAAAAGGCTCACAATTCCAAATCCAGAATTGTAAGCCTAGTTTATGGGCAGTTAAAATAAATACTTATCTCAACCATTTACTAGAGTACAAATTACTGAATTTTTCCACACCAAAAGTCTTGTTACAAGCACTGCAACAAGCAAAACAAACTGCTTTTGGCATGGCAAAACTCTGCATAATCTGAACTCCCTTCGTGATTAATTACCTAAATTCTACATGATAATTACCAAAAGTCAATAGGAACAACTAACTTTTTGTAAGTTTTAGTGTCTACTAACTATTTAACATTGCTAAAAGCTAGAAAAAACTTATTAATGAAGTCAAAAGGACAATAATCAAAATAATCCCCATGATAATTTTAGCAGAACTAAATTTCTCAGGTTTCTTAGCATATGCCTTCCGATGTTCCTTTTCAACATGATTTAGCCGATCAAGAGCATGTTTCGCTACCATTGATTCATTATTATCTTGCTTTGCCATCTGTTATCGCCCCAATCACTTCACTATACTGCTCAACAGTAGCATCATTAGCATATTCGCGTTGAGTATCAATCAATTTTTTCATTAAGGCTGGCTTGAGTAATGCCGCCAAGATCGTTTGCGTCATCTGTGGTACCTGATTAAGCTCAAAGATATTTTGTGGAGCAACAAATTGCGGCTCATGAATGGTATTCTTAAAACCAAGAATTAGCATATTTTGTTCAAATGCCGCCCGAACACTATCCAAGATTTCGCTTCCATGGTTGATATCAAGATAAATATCACAATCTTTTAATAGCTGCAATGCTCGTTTCCGACTAACATTTGGATAAACTTCAACGTTCGGTCGTTCACCAAATGCTAACAGCTTTCCGGACATTTCTGTTACTGCAGCAATCCGGAATTCAATGTTTGGCATCCCCCTTACTAATTGATCTAAATTTTCAATTTGATCAGAATTAGTCATAATTAAAATCCGGGGTTGTAATTTATTTCCACGTGGATGAGGATAAATCATCCCCAAGTAATGGAGATCGTCAACATTCCCTGTTCCTTTAGGGAATAGTTCTCGCCGGCGAACCCAATCACGGTGTTTCTGGAATACAATATGTTTTGTCCGTGTCCGGTTATTAAGAAGATATTGCATATTTCCGGGAATTGTTGTCCCAGTATCTTCATTCCAAAATAAGGTATCTGTCCCACCAGTTGGTAGTTCATCCATTACCCATAACGGATGACTAAGTGAGTTATAGAAAACATGATCTAAATTGTATTTCCGGAATTGCAAATAAAAAGTCGTAAATTTCGCTAATGATGTAAAGTGACGGTGGAGTCCCTTAATATCCAAGAAAAGATCTTCAGCCGTAAAGTTCCACTCAATCACAACCTGACCGTGACTATTGAAGTATTTTCGGTAAGTTGCCTTGCCCTCATAATAGTAGGTCTTCGCAAAGAGGTGCCCATGATTGTTGTAATGGTCAACCCATGATACCGTTCCAATATCATTAAACCATTGAACCTCTTTAACAAAGCGAGAATTATCAGTTGCACTATAAATAATCCGTGCTTTCATTTGATCTAAATTATAAATTTGGCCGCTTTCTCCAGTACTCAGGATCCGCCAGTAACGCGGAATTTTAAGCTGATTAAAGTAAAGCGGATCATCTCCATCATCTAAATCACAAAAATACTTAAATGGCGAATCAACATCATCAGGTAAAAAGCCATTATCAATCATTGCTACTGATGGAATCTTAATTTTAGCCATTTTTTGTGAAAAAAGAAAGTCACGGGAACTACCATCATATTTTTCAAATAGGTTAATCATTCTTCAATTCCTCCAATAGCTTCCCCCAACGCTTAACGACATTATCAGTCAAGTATGGCTCGGCTAATTCATATGAACGTTGAATGAACTTTACTTGATCTGCTTTAGTAAAGAGTTTGACGACCGCTTCAGCCAAAAGATTAACCTTCTTATCGTCACTCCAGTCTTGAGCATACGGTAATAGGTAGCCATTTTTACCATCATCTATAAAAGTCTGATTACCATACGGAACATCAAAACCAATCATTGGTAATCCGGAACCAACTGCTTCAAGCAAGCTCAAGCCAAATCCTTCACTTGTCGAACCGGCAATGTAGGCAGCATACTTCTGATAAACAGTAGTTAAATCATGCTGTCCCATAAGGCGAATATATGACTGGGCCTTATACTGGTTAATCAATTGACTCAAGCGCCCTCTTTCACCACCCTGCCCATAAATATCAAGTGTCACATCTGATATTTCTTGGTGAGCTTTTACAACCGCTTTGATCAACCAGTCAACATGCTTTTCAGTTGCCAACCGTGATGCTGTGATTAATGAATGTTGCTTCCGTTTAGTTGTGGGGTGGGTTAACTTCTTAAGGTTACCCACTGGAATCGTTGTAACATTTGGCTGAACATTTTGATATTGCTTAAACTGTTTTTTCAACAAATCACGTTGTTTATCGGTCGCAACGATAAAACTAGCAACATCTTTAGTGTGGGTGAATTGATACTCATAGAAGTTGTTCCATAAAACATTTTTCTTGGTAGTATAGTGATCATCATAGTGATCCGCATGAACAACGATTACCAACTTAGCAGGATTATGATGTTCAAAAATTAATTGACCATTAATCAAGATATTTCCATCATCTTCTCGATCAAGAATAATGGTATCTTCCTTGGTTAACTTTAATTGTTTCAACATTTCTAAATAAAGATCGTTCTTTGAATAGTAGATCTTATCAGGAAATTCAAAGACCTCATGTTGTCCCCGAACATGTTGAGTATAGGCAACACTACCATCTTCATTGTAAAAATCACGGTGGGTAACCTGATTATTATCTTTGACCCCATTATAATATTCAGTTGCGTACTTTGTGTAGGAGTAAAAATCACGTTTAACCATCACTCCGTTAGCAACATAGGACACCTGATCAATCGTTTTCTTTTCCTGATCATGAAAACGAACATTAATCGATAGTCCTTCATTAGCTAAAGTATAGAAATAGTTTTTGCCACCATTAAGTTTCTCCCGTTTAGCATTCCGTTCCTTGAGGTTAATCGCTCTCTCAAACTTACTCAACGGGTAATCAGATGGAGCAATTCGTACGTTAGTAAAAAAATTATAGAACCAGATAATCTCATCATCAGAATAACCAAGGTTCCTCGTCAGATCCTCAATGTTGTTGGCTAAGATTAGATCTGAAAAGATAAATTTAGCAGGTACATTTAATTTCCGTAAAGACTGAGCCCGGTAAGCCTGAGCGTATTCCACCCCACTACTTGCCCAACCAATCCCAAGGTTGACATTATATACAGTCATCTAATCATCCTCCCGTATAACTAGTTAAAACTAACCACAAGTTGGTTCTTCTTATTTAACTTAATCCGACTTAGTAGTAAGTTATCAACCGCTTTTTTCCGTGCTTCACGAAGCATGTTTTGGTAAGAGTTAAAAGCCTTTACTTGATATACATAACCGGGATCACGACCAGCCAGTGACCATGGTTCAACAATAATCCGTAAATCATTAAGGTAATTGACCTGATCAGTCCAGCAACTATCCAGCGCGGTTAATAGAGCTGCACGATAAAACTGGTTTAACTGCTCCGTATTGATCAAGGTTTTGTACTTCTCCTTTAAAATATCAGTACACAAGCCTTCTAAGTATTTCTTTAATTCCTTACGGTTATACATTAGATTATCCGGAACTTTAATTTCCTTATATGTAAAGTGCTCATTAATCAAGCGTTGCAACTGACTGGGAGTCCATTCAGGCTGTGTATTTAAGAAATCATCAATTCCTTCGCTTAACCAGTTTCCGACAGTCCGCTCTAACCGAGTATTATTCATCAACTTTTCCCGTTCTTTATAAAATTGGGTCCGTTGAATTCGTAATGCTACCTCATACTTATTCGTCTTCTTCCGTGAACGTACTTCACCATCTGCTACCCGACTCTTTAGCATCTCAAGACTAAAACGGATGCGCGGACTCTTCAGTTCCTTCGGCATGGCCCCTTTACGCCGGCTATCAACTAACTTCCGGTACATCTTCTTAAAGCGCTTCGTACTTGCCTTAGCAATATAGCTATCTTCAAGGGAAATATAGAATTGGCTCGACCCCGGATCTCCCTGCCGACCTGCACGACCTGCAAGTTGTAATTTGACTCGTTCTGGAAGCATCTCAGTCCCAATAACCGCAAGGCCACCTTTTTCCTTAACACCGGGGCCTAATTTAATATCAGTTCCCCGTCCAGCCATGTTAGTTGCAACCGTTACGGCTCCAGGCTGACCCGCATCCTTAATAATTGCAGCTTCCCGGGCAATATTAAAGGCATTCAGAACGTTATGCGGGATTCCCCGGTCCAACAGTAATTCAGAAATAATTTCAGAATTTTCCACCGAACCAGCAACCAACAGGATTGGTCGTCCTGCCTTATGAAGCGCGATTGCATCATTCAGGGCCTGCATCAATTTTTCCGAAGTTGTTAGGTAAATCTTAGCGGGATAGTCTTTTCGAATAACTGGTTTATGGGTAGGAATTGGAACAACCTTCATATTGTAAACGTTAATAAATTCATCCTCATCACCTTTAACAGTCCCACTCATTCCAGAAATTTTATCGAACAGACTAAAAAGGCTTGGGAACGTAATCGAGGCGGCTGTTTTCTGGTTATCAGTAATCTCCACATGTTCCTTTTGCTCAACCGCTTGGTGAAGACCAGTATTAACTTTAACCCCGTTTTTCAACCGTCCATCAGTTTCATCAAGGAGAATAACCTTCCCCCTTTCAACCAAGTAATCATGACCATTCTTCATGAAATAGTGGGCGCGTAATGCCAAAGCGATGTGACGATATACCTCTCGGCTTTCGTCACCATACAGGTTCCGAATCCGAAAATATTGTTCAGCACGTTGAACTCCGTTATAAGTCAACCAAACTGCCTTGTCACGGCGACGAACAGTAAAGTCACGTTTGGGTACAAGGGTCCGGACAAAGTCATCACATAAGCGGTAAAGGTTAGACTGAAGCATTGGGGCACTTGCAACAACAAACGGTGAGGTTGCCTGGTCCAAAAGAACATCATCCACTTCATCAATAATAACGTAGTGGTAGGGACGCAAGTATTGACCATCTTTATTTGCCGCCAAATTATTGAACAAGTAATCAAACGCTAGGTTACTAGCAGTTGTATACAAGATATCCGAGTTGTACCATTTTCGCTTCTCTTCAGGACGAACTTTTCGGTCCGGATCATCCTTAGGAAAGCCGGTGCTGACTGTTAACCCCATCCATTCATAAACGGGGGCAAGTTGTTCTTCATCCCGTTGGGCCAAATAAGCGTTTGGTGTCACCAAAATTGCTCCTTGCTTACTTAAAGCGTTCAAGTATAAGGCTAAGGTAGCGGTTAGTGTCTTCCCTTCACCAGTTTTCATTTCCGCAATATAACCCTGGTTAAGGACAATCGCCCCCATTACTTGGGTATCATACGGAAACATCTTAAGCACTCGTAAATCAGCCTCACGCATTGCAGCAAAGGCACGTGGAAGAATTTGATCGACAGTTTTCCCGTCAGCTAGTTGCTTCTGAAGAATCTTAGTCTGTGACTTTAGTTCTTCGTCACTCATCTCCCGCATTTTGGGAGCCCACTTATTGACTTTCCGTAATTGACGTTTAACCTCGTGACGTTCAATAGCATCAAGGATCATTTGACTTTCACCCCTCCCCACAAACCATTAATTGCGTGAGTAATAGCATTCCAGTCAGGATCAACAAGGTTAGCATTACTCCATACTGGAATATCTCGGCTTGCATAAATCTCATAGTCAATATGCAACTTATCATCCTGGGTTGCCTCGGTTAATAATAATTTGGTTTGCGGACTCGCTTTATGAACTTTTCGTAAGATCTTATCAAGATCAGCCGATGTGCTAATTAAGTGAGCATAAAGTTGGTTCTGCTGTTCAAGCCAGTGGATAAGCGTTTCAGCCAGATCACCATCATACTGCCAGCCAATACTAATGATCTGTAAGGGGAGACCATTAAGCATCTTTCCAACCGCTTCCCAAGTTTTCTTTACTCGTTTTGGATCGTGCATTACGACAACATTAACGGGTTGATCAGAAGTGGAATTAATTGGTTGATGAAACCACAGATTTTCATGAACATTTCGTGGCAGCTTTGCTGGACAAATCTCAAGTCGTTTAAACCGTAAACTGGTACACCCCGTGTTTACTAAACTAATCTCATAGTGAACTGCGCCAACTGGAAATGTAAACACCTTTTCCAAATTATGAAATTCAAGTCGATTAATTTCCTCACCCTGACCATTGAAAAATACGATCCGCGTAAAAAATCCTTGTGCTGGATCAGAAGAAGCCTTAACGGAAATTCGGTAACGTTGATTAATCCGAAGCAATGGTAATTGGGGAACAATCTTATTTGACTGAAAATTATAAACAGAACTCCATTTAATAATATTCTTTCCTGGAACCATTAATGGATTATTGAAATCCACTTCTTTTTTGGCGGAAATCGTCACTTTGGAACCGTTATAGTAAGTATTCCACGCTGGTCCCCAATACACTTGGTTAATATAACTTTGCATTTTATTAGCCCTTCCTGCCAAAATCATTCTGCATCAATTCTTTCAACCGACTAACAAACCAACTAACAACCTCAGGATTATCATTGTGTCGACCTGGAAAACCCTTATAAATAAACTGGCGAGCTTTTTTTACGGCACGATTATTTACAAGATCAT
The DNA here is from genome assembly GCF_014145505.1 of Limosilactobacillus fastidiosus. Classification (GTDB taxonomy): domain Bacteria; phylum Bacillota; class Bacilli; order Lactobacillales; family Lactobacillaceae; genus Limosilactobacillus; species Limosilactobacillus fastidiosus. The sequence goes on along the minus strand of NZ_JACIUZ010000044.1, from coordinate 208,769 downwards.
GGTACGCTAAGTTGTCATAGTCGTCATCTTTCATGTAAGCAATGAATAGTTTAGTATTGGTCAGATCACATTCAGTAAAATCTTCCCAAAAAGTTTGGTCGATCATATTCAAATCAGCAATACTTAAGTTCTTGGCTAACTGTGAATCAATATCAAAAATCGTATCAAATTCATCTGGTCGATGAAGGCGTCCTCGTAGAGCAACATAACCAAGGTTCGTAATGGGCTTGGAAACAATAATTGCGTGTGCTCCTAGTTCTGCCCCATATTTTAAAGCCGGGTATGTCCCCATTGAAATTCCATTTATTATTAACTGATCATTCGTAAACCCTAATTTTTTAAGGTGCTTAGTGATCTTTTCTTTGATTAACTCAGAAATGCTAGAACCAGTATAGAATTGACCGACCTCTAAGCGAGGATCCGTGAAAAGAAGCGATGGCGCATGAACACTCCTAAAGAGTGGATAGGCTTCAAATCCCTCTAATTCACGGGCACCAGAAAAGTAAACATTTAGTGGTGGCTTTAAATCACCCGGATTAAAGTACACACCAACTTCTTCCCGCGTTTGCGGATCAACTAATCGATCCCCACCAACGATATAATTACCAACCCCGCGACGGGACCAACGAAGATGAAGATTACCCAGAACTAGAACTCCTTGACCCCTCGCTTCTAATTGAATATTGGTTAATCTCCCTACACTAACCGGAGATAACGGTAATTCCTGTTCTTGTGTGGAATCCATATCAAGCACAAATGACTTTGCTGGGTCACCATCTCCACCAAGAGGGCTATAAAAGGCACGTAAACGAAGATGTAAATTATTAGTACTCTGCTGTTCAAGCCAAAATTTAACAACCCTATTTGGATCAATAAAAAGTGAGGGGCGATAATTCCCTAACGAACGCCACTGCTCTGCCGTATCAACATTCAGAATCAAATGTCCCTCATCGTGAAATTCCATTCCTTGAATATATTGATCGTTAATCATCAAGTTTTGTGGTGAAACCCGCATCCCCGATTGACCAAAATAATATTTACTTGGCAAACCATCAATTAGTTTCTGTGGCTCCTCTTTAATCGGCTTTGCTAGCTGGAGGCGAAGATAAGTCTGTCCGGCAACGCTAATTTGCTGTTTTGCTTCTGGAACATAAAGGACGGTGTATGGATCAGATAACCATTGCAACTTTGCCCAATCTTCATCATCTAGCTGATTTGCTCCGGTAATGATCACAACCGTATAACGATGCGGTTTTCCTTCCTCTGTCGGGCGTGGATAGGCATTATATTCCCACTCTATGTCTTCAGGAATTACATATTTAGTGGACCAATCCTCCGGCCCGAGTTGAAGAACATTCATTACTACTCACCTTACTTTGCTGTAACTTGTTGCCAAACTTTTAACATATTTTCTTCCGAATATTGGTTAAGCATTTGAACATCATATGTTAATGCCGTATTCCAGTTCTTCAAGCTATCGATGTAGTAGCTTAATGCGATCGGAAGTTGAAGAATACTCTCACAAACAAACCCATTTTTCTTATTAATGATTGCTGCTGTTTCAGCTTGACGGATTTGGGGGATTCCAACGTTAATCGTTGCCATTTGAAGAAAACTGTCTGGTCGTTCTCCCCAATCAATAACAAGTCGAATCTTATCGAGGGCCCTCATCATATCATTGTTATTTGTCCAACGGTGCACCCTGATTTCTAATTCAGGAGTTTCCTCCTTTTCATCCGGAATAACCCGTTTGAGCATTGGTTTCTCCGGCTTTAACTTAAATTCACCTGGATGAGCCGCTTTCAGTTCTTCAATCATTTGGTTTGCCAACTGTTCTTTTTCAGTAGTATAGGCAAACATATAGAGAGCTTCACCTTTCGGGTTCTTAAGTAACCGCTGATATATTAATTCAATAATCGGACGCAACAAATCAGGATCAACATTTTCAACAAAAACACCTATTCGTTGCTGAAGAATCTGCTGGCTGTGCCCTAGCTTAAATTGAGATGGGAAAAGTGGGATAACTCCGGTCTGAATAGCAACCATATAGTTTTTCTTCAACATTGCAGATGTTTCTTCCGAATCCACAAAAATACCTTGATTAGCTTCACTTCGTAATGCTTGAAGCGTCTTTTGAAATGGATGCCAGCTACTTACCGAATAAACGGGGCGTAACTTAGCAAAAATTTCATTTTTCACCGTTGACTGATCATCCATTGTTACGATGAGGTTATCTTCCTTGTGTAAGTAAGCAAGAAAGTGATTTTCAACAATTTCTGAAATCAAGTCTGTCATTTGCGAATAATGAAGATGTTTGGTGAATTGTGGAAGAGCAGAATTAATCTCTACTTCATCATTTTGGAGGAAATGTTTTAATCGCCAGTGGCCCTGCTCATCATAATATACATTAACAATCGTTTGTTGGTTTTTCAGTTGTCTTTCACGAGAAATAAAACCTCGACTATCAACATCAAGTATTCGGTTAACTTGTCCCTGCTGGTCGTAATACTGGACAGTTAAGATTTTCCCTTGATTATCCAACGTTACTTTAGCATAAACTTTATCCTTACGAATCGCATATACCCGGAATGCGGTGTAATTAAAGCTAATATCATCAGGCCAAGTCAAGTCCCGTATGCTAATCACTCGACCGGCAAGATGATCGATTCCCTGTAAATAATCAAAAACAGCAAAGATCCTTGCGGGCGCTAATGCCATTTCATTTATCTTGGTCATTAATTGTGGCTGATAGTCCGTTATAACTAAGCCAACCTTATTGTGAGTGTTTTGTAATAGCTGCATATGACTTGTAGCATCATCAAAGGCAATTTTAGGGACAGTCGTGGCCCAGTCTTCTTTTAAATCATGCCAAGCTGGTACTAAATAATCCAAGCTTATCCCTCTTTCTTCATTAACTTCTCATAACGGCTTGGGAACAGGAGCGTTAATAATTGGTCTTTAATTCCAGTCATAAACATAACCAGCATAACAATATTCATTGGAATAACTGCAAAGCCAGCAAACTTTCCTAAAAGCTGGTTTCCCAGTAATCCTAGTGTCAACTGAATAGCGTTAAGCAGTGCGCCCCAGAAGGAAACCCTTAATAACTTCTGCTTTAAGTACTCCTGCGTTGGCTTTCCTGGTCGAATTCCAAGAACATAATTATTACTATTCCGAAGTTGCTTTGCTTGTTCTTTAGGGTTAAATTGCATAAATGCGAAAAAATAGAAAAGGATAAATGCCATAACTCCACTAATAATCGCGTCAAAGTATACATTGGCAAAAACCGAATTGCGACCCAGAAAGCTCCCTATCATTGTTGGAAACATTAGAAGGGCCATTCCGATCATATATGTCATCATGGCTCCAGAGTTAAGGCCAATTGGTACAATAACCGGTTTAGCACTGCTTGGCATCGACGTATTAATTGTTTTGATTGGATAATAGGCATGCCCAAAAGCGTTCCAGAAAACAATCGCAAGAACTCCTACAAGGATCAAGGCAATTACCCAGAACAATGGATGGGATAAGGTACTAATCCCCTGAACTGCTTTTTTTAGGTTGGGGAGTGACATTGTTACCATGTTAAAAAGAACGATCGTAATTGTCCCCCCAATTCCAAATTCCATATTCATATATCCCATCCAGACAACAAATAAGCTTCCAGCGGTTAAAACAATAATTACTGCAATTGATTGAAAAACATCTGACGTCAAATGAAGGCCCACAACAAGAGTAATTGCCTGAATTAAGGTCAGAATTAACGTTATAATTTGTTGAACTACCATCATCTGCCGCATCGATAGTGAATCAAGGCTAAACAACTTCATCATCATTAAAAGCTGCATAATCAACATGGCAATCATTAAGGGGTTTAGCCCAATCATAAATAACGATAATTTTTGAAAATTAGCCCCACTCATAAAACTAACAACGCTTAATGGTGTGTTATTCAATAGATGATGGAATGACTTGGTAAATCGTGCAAATGGAACTGGAATTGATGATCCGAGCATGTATACCAGTAACGTAAGTAACGTCACGGCAACCCGGCGACGCAAATTAGATAACTGAGATGTTTTTCGCATTTTTCACACGCTTTCAAATTTATTACTGCTAAGAATCAATAAATAGTGATTTATCTCCCGATACTCTTTTCTCCACAAACGAGAAATCTTTGATCACTAAAGCTTACTAACAATTTAATTTTAATGCAAATAGATTATAAATAAAACACTTATTACTATATAAATGAAAAAGGGTCAGGAAAAAACAGTTTTTTCACCGACCTATTTTATTCTATAAATTATTTTTTAGTATTCTTAATTTAAAATCAATATTCTAATATTTATGGTAATTCCCGGCGACTAAATATGGCTGGCAAGATGTAGATGTACTTCTAAGATCTACGGATTAAGACGGTAGATACAATCCTCAACAATCTAATATTCATTCAAAATCACTATTCATAAAAAGCTTTGAATATTGCCTCAGTCAACGCCCGTTTTGTAAAGTAACCACCCTGAATTAATTTAGCAAATTCATTGATTGATTCTACCATTTTATCATACTCGGCCGTCGTCATTGTTTGAACGCGCTCTATAGCTTCAGGAAGGGTATCAGCGATAATCCCGAGATTCTTTTTTTCTATAATATCACGTGCTGGTGTACTACTATTAACGATGACTGGCAGTCCTGCAGCCAAGTAAGTTGAAAGCTTAAATGAGCAATTCATTTTCATATATTCAAGCCAATATGGATCTCCAGACCAAATTAACCCGAAGCCACCCGTATGACGAAGATTGTTTAATAATGACGCATCAGGCATACTGCCAACGAATTCAATGTTTCGTCCAACTCCCCATTCTTTTGGTGATGTAAAGACTCGTAACTTAACATTGGGATTAAACCAAGTACCACCAAATCCATATTTTTCTGGATTAGTCGGATCGCCGGCAAAGTTAATAATCGGCGTATACTGCGGTTTTTCTTTTCCCAGATCGATATCGACTTTGTGATCCCACATTTTTTGGATCACAATTTTTTTTACAGATAGTCCATGCTTACGAAGAAAATCAGCCATATATTGGGAAGGAACGATAATTACATCCGCCATATTGTAATACTTAATCCACTTCTCAAGAAGATAACGATTACTCTTCCACATCAAAGGAATAACATCATGAATAAAAATGATCCGTTTTAAGTGATCGTAAACTAACGTCCGCTTAAATAAAGCAGTATCCCATTCGACTGAATTCCAAGATGGCGACTGAAAGACGATTACATCCCCCATTTCAACTCCCGCTAGCATCCCGTCAAATCGCGCATTTAATGATTTTTTGCTTTCGCCTTCATCATGATATTGAAATACACCAATTTCACGAAAACCAAGTTCCTTGGTCGCAATGTCAGTTACCATATGTTGTGCCAACTTAGCTACCCCAATCATATGGTGAGTATTGGTAATGTGTACTCTCAAGCTATCCATCCTTCTTTCTAGATTCAATTATAGCAGAGTTAATTTTTTATAAAAAAGTCCCACGTTATACAGGTGAAACGTGAGAAACTCTTTCCCGATCCATTATTTATTTTACTTTATTGCATTTCATGCTTCTTCAACTGCTTTAACAAGTTGTTCCATTGTTTGGCTACCAAAAATAACCGGACCATCGTTAATCATCGTAGCTGGCACACTCATGATATTCTTTGCCTTTCGTAGTTCAGGAAAGTGCTGAAGGTCAATCATTGTAGCAGTGATGTTAGGATTTAATGCTGCCATCTGTTGACATGCCGCCACTACATCTGGACAGAAATGACAAGTAAGTGAAACCCCAATTTCTATATTAGCTGCAGGAAGTTTTTTTATCCGGTTAGTCATTTCTGGTGAAATTGTTTGTCCAGGTCCTGCAACATTATATACTCCAAGAACAAGTGAGTTTAACTCATGACCAGTTGGAATACCGACATAATGAAGTCCAGTATCTTTCCCTGTATCGTCAAGTAGTCTTAATTGAGGAAGGAGTTTAGCGTGCTGAGCTGCTTTGATTTCAACATTCAGGTGTCCATCTAATGTGGCAAATTCGGTTACAAAGTCAACTAACTGAGCACTTAATGGCGTTTCGTTGGTCAGTATCTGTAAGCTAACATTTCTTGTTAAGCGAGCAAAGATTGGCTGTAATTGTTGCACAATATCAGCTGTTAACCAATTACCCACATGCGGAGTGACTTCTTCCTGGTGCTCAAGCGAAGAAGTTTGCCCAACCGTTTTCGCCGGTTCCTTTGCATTAAAATGGATCGGAATCCTTAGTCGCTGTTTTTGTTCAGTTACATATTTTTCGGCAGCCGTTGCAGCTTCAGCACCGTCAGCAGTCGCTGTTACAATTTGTCGAAGTTCCTTTTCGATAATATCGCCAGCCGCAAAAACACCAGGGATATTTGTTTGCCGATGATCGTCCGTAATGATATATCCATGTTCATTAAGCCTGATAATCCCTTTAAGACTCTGTGTTGCTGGTTGGGTACCCACATAAACAAAGATGCCAAATATTTGGTCACCATCATCAAGGTGGTAAACGGTCTTTTTACCAGTCTTATTATTAATCAAGGTAGCAGCGGTAAGGTAATCATCACCTTCAACGCTTTCGACTTCGGTATTATATTCCACACTTACCTTGGGATTATCCAATGCCCGAGAAGCAATCAATGGTGGACAAGTAAATTGATCACCCCGAACCAATACAGTAACATGTTTGCCATAACGGCTTAAGTAATCGGCCTCTTCTGCTGCTGCATAACCCCCACCAACAACGAAGATTTGCAACCCAGTAAAGAGTTCGCCATCACAAGTCGAACAGTATGCTACTCCCCGCCCTCGAAACTTCTCCTCACCAGGGAAACCAACTTTCTTGGGGTTAGCCCCACCAGAAATAATAATGCTTCGGGCTTGATATTGTTGCCCATTAGCATCAATCACAGTTTTAACATCATCATTTAAATGATCATACTTGGTAACTTCAGCGTGCTTAATCTTAACGCCAAAGTCCGCAACTTGCTTTTGCATCTTGTTCATCAGTTCGGTACCGTCGACTTCTACTACCCCGGGATAGTTATAAACAACGGATGTCGTCGTTACTTGACCACCGACACTATTTCCTTCAAGGATTAAAGTATCAAGGGTTGCCCGACCAGCATAAAGGCCAGCCGTTAATCCAGCTGGCCCGGCACCGACGATGATCAAGTCATAGATATGCTCGCTCATCGGTGTTTCCTCCTATTAAATTAAAGCTTACCAACTAAGTCAAGACTTGGCTTGATTGAATCTTGACCTGGCTTCCAGTTAGCAGGGCAAACCCGATCACCATGTTCACGAACAAATTGGGCAGCCTGAAGTGTTCGTAAGATTTCATCAGCACTACGACCAATTCCCATGTTATTAATTGTATATGATTGAGTCTTGCCATCAGGGTCAACAAGGAAGACACCACGGTATGCTTGACCAGCATCTTCATCTAAAACATCAAACATCCGAGCAAGCTTGCCAGCTGGGTCAGCTAACATGTTGTACTTAATCTTACCAATTTTTTCTGATGCTTCAGCCCATGCTTTATGAACGAATTCTGTATCTTCAGAAACAGAATAAATATCAGCATTAGCTTGTTTAAAGTCTTCATACTTATCTTGGAGGGCTTCTAGTTCAGTTGGACAAACGAATGAAAAGTCAGCTGGGTAGAAGAAGAAAACACTCCATTTGCCTAAGACGTCAGCCTTGGTAACTTCCTTAGTCTTACCATCCTGATATGCGTTAACCTTAAAATCTTCAATTTCGTGACCGATAAAGTTCATTATAAAATCCTCTCCTTAATTTAGAACCATTCTTAATTACACTTTTAGTATAGTTAATTTAAGACTAAGATCAAGGCTAAATTAGAATTATTTTAAATTAATTATTTAAAATAAAAAAAGCTAACTTAGGAGCTTATCAACCTAAGTTAGCTGTCATTAATCAATTAAATTATTTACTTAACTACTAATTAGTAGTTTAGCACACTCTCATGATTATGTTAACAATATTTTACTAAAAGCTTTAGTAGTACAAAATCGCTACTAGACAGCATAGTCAAACGTGCTTGAGCTCTAACGACCTCAAACTCCGACGACAAGTTCGGCGCTCTACGACCTTACCAACTAGCCTTTTTTACACCAGGAATCTGACCTTTATGGGCAAGTTCACGGAAAGTTAAACGAGACATTCCGAACTTACGCATGTAGGCGTGAGGACGACCATCGTAACGATCACGATTGTGGAGGCGAACCGCACTAGAATTCCGTGGCAACTTGGATAAGCCAATGTAGTCACCCTTAGCTTTTAATTCCTTACGCTTTGCGGCATACTTCTTTACCAATGCTTCTTGATGCTTTAATTTAGCAATTTTAGACTTTTTTGCCATATATTCAAGATCTCCTTTTATATAAATAAATTTTCTAAAAATAAATTGACGATGACAGAATGACGAAACAGAAATAAACTAATGGCAAAAGCCCGTTCTTAATTTTCCCAATTAACCTATATCCTGTTTCATGCGACTGCTGCAACGAAATGTGCTTACCCCCGTGTATATTAAGGTTCGCACAATTATTAATTAACATTTGCGAACAATTCTTTATATTTAATTATACTAACTTTTTGTAAGACTTGCAAGAAATTTGACTATTTTTGACCAATTCGTTTGCAGTAGTCTAAGTACTGTTGAGCATAGCCATATTTCCGGTTAAGTCGGGTCAGCTTTTCTGGATCATGAGTGTAGGCTCGCCCCGTCTTCATCATCAGGTCATAGAGTTCAAGATACGGAACCGCAGACTGATCAGCAATTGCCTGCTCGGCTTTCCGATCATATCCAACATGACGGAAGTTAACGGACGCCATCCCCATGTCATCTACCTCAATCACCAGGTAGTGAGCTCGCATATCACAATGGAGTTTATCCCACCCATTAAAAGGTTCACCAACTGCTCCCGGATTCATCACAATTCGCTCATCACTAGCATAACGCATGATCTCATGGTGAACATGAGCATAAATTGCGACATCAATCGCTGGATCAGCAGCTGAAAAAAGTTGATCAAAGTTCTGTGTCGCCTGTGTTGGAAAGAGAGCCTGCCCCATATTTAGCCATGGTAAGTTATGAGAAATTCCAAAATTAAGTGGACCAATCTTTTTCGTAACATGCAATGGCCAACTTGCAATCTCCTCAACCATCCCCCGTGGAGCATTTTGACCAACATACTGAGCTAGTCGACCAAAGTAAATATGTGATGGGAACTTCACATCCATCTTCCCCCGAACACCATTTACTACGAGATCATCCCAATTTCCCCGGACAATTACCGTTGGACTAATCGTCTTAAACAATTGCCAGATTTCACTCACACTTGGTCCTGGCATCAATAGGTCACCAACAAACCAGTACTGATTAACATGCTGCTGACGACTATCACGGTACATTGCCCGCATTGCACTCAGGTTTCCGTGGACATCAGAAAAAACTGCAATCCTTATTTTCATTAAACTGCTTCCTCTCCTAGAATCACATTTATTGTACCAGAAGAATTTTTAAATGACGTAAAATTTGATTTGACAGATCATGGTAAACTATTTTAGTAATCTAAAATAAAGGGGTAATAGTGTGAATCAACAAGGTCAAATCAATTCACGGATTCGTCGAATCGTTACTATCGTGTTACTTGGAGCGTGTTTCATCAGTTTAGCCAGTCAAACCATGATGGTAACAGCACTGCCAGTTATTCAGGAGGAGCTTCATGTCTCACTAAATGCAGTTCAGTGGTTAACAACCGGATATACCTTAATTATCGGGATTGTAACCCCACTTTCATCCAATATGTATGAGAAATTTACTAACCGACACGTCTTTACTGGAATTATCGGAACATTTATCATCGGAACACTTGTCGGCTGTTTTGCCAGTAACTTTGCTACCCTTTTGCTAGCTCGCCTGATTCAGGCGGCAGCTGGGGGAATGCTCATGACCTTCCAAATGACAACCATGATTTCGATCTACCCAATAGAAAAGCGGGGTGCCATCCTTGGTTTGTCCAGTCTGGTTATTTCTGCAGCCCCGGCTCTGGGTCCAACCATTTCTGGATTAATCCTAGAATTTCTCTCCTGGCGTTGGTTATTTATTTTAGTATTGCCATTAATGATCCTAGCTTTTATTGTTGGGTATCTAAAGTTACCCAACTTTTCTACTCCACGACCAATTAAAATCGACTATCTTTCAGTTTTAATTTCTTTGATTGGTTCTGGTCTAGCACTAGGAAGCTTAACCGTTTTCCAAATTAACCTATGGTATGGTTTAGCGATGCTTATTGTTGGACTCCTTATTATTGCCGTCTTTACTAAGCGACAACTTCGCTTGAAAAACCCAATGTTAAAGGTTCAAATCTTTGCCTATCCTTCCTTTCGTTGGATGACAATTGTGGGAATCTTTGCTTTTATGGTTCTTCTGGGTACAGAACAATTAATGCCAATCTATACGGAAAAAATTCTTGGAATAGGAAGTTTTCTCTCAGGGTTAATCCTTCTTCCCGGTGCGATTGGAAATGCCATTACCGCTTACTTTGTTGGCCCGATTTATGACAAGTATGGACCAAAATGGTTGGTTATGATTGGAGCGGTAATTATGCTGTTGGCTTCGATCCCGTTAGTCCTAGTCAACCACCATTCTTCAGTCCTTATTCTTACCGTAGCCTATATGCTCCGGATGATTGGAAATGCCTTTGTTTTCAGTCCTGCCCTTTCGGAAGCATTTTCTGAGTTAAGTCAGGAAGAAAATAGTCATGGAACAGCCCTCAATAATACTCTTCGTCAAGTATCAGGAGCCGTTTCGGTTACCCTTTGCGTGGTAATTGCTAATACTCCCACTTCGTTAGTAAGTGGGATCCGCTATGGTATGTGGTCAACTGTGATTATGGTGGTCTTAATGATTTTATGCTTCTACCATTATTTAAATATTAAGAAAGCTAACCAGAAATAGCTTCTTGTAGGAGAACTTGTTATACTCATAATTATTACAATTATAAAAGGAGTAATTATTTATATGGATTCTGAGCTATCCCCACAGTGGCGCAAAACTTTCTATTCATTATGGATTGGTTGTTTTATAACCGGGATGGGATTCTCAATGACGATGCCGTTCGTTTCACTTTTTATCAATGAACTTGGTAACTTTTCCAAATTTCAATTAAATTTCTATTCTGGGTTAGCATTTGGTGCAACCTTCGTGAGTCAGGCAATTGTTTCACCACTTTGGGGGAGCCTCGCTGACCAAAAAGGTCGAAAACTAATGTGTATGCGGGCTTCAGGAGTGATGGCTTGTACTATCTTTATTACAGGACTTTCTCAATCTGCATGGATGATTATCGGAATGCGGTTCCTCCAAGGTGCTTTTTCCGGTTACATTAACAACGCTGCGGCATTAATTGCTGGTGAAACGCCCCACAGTAAATCCGGTTGGGCAATGTCCGCCATTTCAACTGCCGGAATTGCCGGAAACCTAGTTGGTCCATTACTTGGCGGGGCCCTTTCCGGTTCTTTTGGTTACCGAATTCCTTTCTTTATTACCGGCTTCTTAATGTTCTGCGTTTTCCTTAGCACTACTTTTTTGGTTAAGGAACGGCATTTTGTTCCAATTAAGAAGGAAAAGATGCGACCAATTCGGGAAGTAATGGCTGATATTCCAAACCTCAAATTAATCTTTGTGACTTTCTTTACGACCTTGATAGTAATGGCATCATCGATGTCTATTAGCCCAATCATCAGTTTATATGTTCGTCAGTTGATGCATAACCACGGGAACATTGCTTTCGTTGCCGGAATTGTTGCCGCAACACCAGGGCTGGGAACATTAATTGCCGCATCCAAAGTCGGTCATACAATGGATAGAATTGGACCGGAAAGAGTATTACGGATTGGGCTAATCACCGCTTTTATCTTGTTTATTCCGATGACTTTTACCCATTCGCCTTGGTCATTAGCCTTTTGGCGTTTCCTCCTTGGCATTGCAAATGCTGCCTTAATGCCAGCTGCACAGACAGTTCTTACGCTCAACGTACCAACAGAAGCTTTTGGTCGAGTCTTCAGTATTAATCAGTCTTTCCAAGCTGGAGGTGCGGTTTTTGGTTCGCTCTTAGGTTCTGTTATTTCTGGCTTATCCTCATACCCAATGGTCTTTGCGATTACCGGACTTACTTTACTTCTTAACTTCATTTTGGTTGTCATTGTTCAACCAAAAAAAGCAAATAGCAATTAGGGAGATATCAGCATGACAACAACAAATCATTTAAAAAGTGAAGACGAAGTTAACCAGTTATTTACTCGAGTGGCACCCCACTATGATAAGCTTAACAACGTTATCAGTTTGGGAACACAAAAATGCTGGCGAAAAAAGCTTTTGGCAGGCTTAGAATTCAGACCAGGAATTAAGGCACTTGATATCTGTTGTGGGACTGGGGACTTAACGATTGCGATGGCTAAACGGTTACCCCAAGGTCGTGTTACCGGCGTCGATTTCAATACGGCAATGTTAAAAATTGCTAAACGCAAGGCAAAGACGATCCCAAACCTAATTTTGATTAACGGGGATGCGATGAATCTCCCATTAGATGACGATTCCTTTGACATTGTCACCATCGGCTTTGGTTTACGGAATGTTCCGGATGCTGATAAAGCATTGACTGAAATTTACCGGGTATTGAAACCTGGTGGTCAGCTAGGGGTTCTTGAAATGTCGCAACCGACTAATCCATTTATTAAGCTTGGGTGGAAAATGTACTTTAAAACCTTTCCTTATCTAGCTAAGCTTGCTGGAGGCAAAGTAACCGACTATCAATACCTCCAGCAAACGAGTCAACAGTTTGTATCCGCTAAACAGTTAGCTAAAATGATCGAAAATACTGGATTCAAATTCGTAACCTATACTCCACTCAATTTTGGTGCTGCTGCACTTCATTTTGGGATTAAAGAGTAAAATAATACATCTCCCATCACCAACAACTAAAGCTAGTGACATAAGAGCCGATACTCTTATATTGAATATCTGAATCACAATTTCTACATTCCAATCCCATACGTTATTACCTGAACGAGGGAACCGATAAGGAGGATTTTTACAGCACACGGGAAAGTCCTTTTTTTAACTTGCTCATGATAAAAAATTTTAGTTTGTTTGACTACAAAGGGAATAATCAAAAGTGTTAAAAGCATCGACCATGGTGCTAAACGAGCCATGACGGCGGTAATAATTGCTAAGAAAGCAATCACATTTTTAGTCGTGAAACTATTGAGTCCCTGCTTGACACCGATAAAGTGAATGATCGTGTGCCGATGATTATTTTCATCTTCTTGAGCATCACAGATATTGTTAGCGAGCATCAAGTTTGAGATCCACAGTTCACACGGCAACGCCACTAACCAGATTTTAATTAAGTTCCGCCAACTCCAATCAAAATTACCGGCTTTATTAATATAAACTGAAATCAGCATAATCATAAACCCCATTGTAAAGCCGGAAAAAAATTCGCCAACTGGCAAACTATTAAGTGGAAAAGGACCCGAAGAATAGAGAATTCCCACAGCAAAGCAGAAAATTCCCAACCACAAAAGTGGTAAGCCAACCCGGATTACCAAATAAATCCCAATTAAAGCTGCGACAATACTAAAGATGAAGATTAAAGCTAACACTAATTTAGGAGAAATCTTTTCCCGACCAATTATATTAGTATTCTTTTTGTAGTCTTCAGTATCAACAGCATGGTTATAATCATTATAATTATCCATCATGTCAACAGCCATATTAAAAAGTAGCATTGCAATAAAAAAGAGGATTGAGTTAACCAGGCTAAATGAGTGGTAATAATAAATACTCATACAGACCCCGAGAAGCATCGGCAGGATACTAGCAGTCTTTGCCTTAATTTCAACTAATTCTAAAAAGACATCTAATGACACATTCATACTTCCAATTCTATTTAATTTATTGTTACAATATGATAGTACACCAATACAAAGGAATTATCATTCAATGGACAATCATTATTTCCAAAGTGATCCGCAACTTAATAGCGCATTAGAAAAAGTTAATCAGCTGATTAACCAACGAATAAAAGTTAACAATCAAAATTTACAAACAGCATTAAAAAAAATGGCTTCAAAAGGCGGCAAATATTTACGGCCTGCCTTTTGCTTAACCTTTGCCCAGTTTGGCAATAATAACTGGAAGAGTCCGCAACTAATTAAAATCGCTTCCTCATTAGAGATCCTCCATATGGCAACTCTGATTCATGATGATGTCATTGACGATTCTCCTGAAAGGCGAGGAGAAGAGAGTATCCAAACTGCTTTTGGCAAGGATACCGCTGTTTATAGTGGGGATCTCCTCTTTACAGTCTTTTTTGATCTTTTAGTAGAAACTATGGAAAATTCACCATATCTCTCAATCAATGCCCAAGCAATGCAAAAAATTTTAGCTGGAGAACTTGGCCAAATGGACCAGCGATACCGTCAACAAACTTTTCTCGAATACTACCGTAATATTAATGGTAAGACCGCTACTCTCTTTAGCTTAGCTGCTCAGGAAGGCGCCTATTTTGGTGGCGCTGATTCGAGAACTGTCCATCTTGCTAAACACATTGGTCAAAATATTGGAATTGCTTTCCAAATTCTTGATGATATCCTGGATTATAAAATTGATGGGGGCCTGAATAAACCAATTCTAGAAGACCTTTCAACTGGTGTTTATTCTCTTCCACTTCTTCTAGTTCTCAAAGATTACCAAGAAGAACTAATGCCATACCTAGCCAAGAAACGCACCATGACGTACAAGGATACTTTAAAAGTCCAAGAATTAGTTAATCGTTATGGTGGGGTCACACAGGCCCATCAATTAGCGGGTAAATTTACCAATAAAGCTTTACAACTAATTGATGAATTACCAATTAACGGGACACAAAAATTATTGAAGCGAGTAACTGGCCAACTTTTAGACCGCTCAATATAAGCATAAGGAAGTAATAATTTGAAACGACAATTATACATTTTATATCTTCTGACAATGGCAATCTTGGCGGTCGTTTCGATCCTCTTAATCGCTTTCGACTTTGCCCATGAACTTGACCTTAATAACGAGCCATTTAAAGCAGTCAATAATTGGATCTTAGTCATTTTTACGGTTGATTACTTTACCCGCTTTTTCCTCGCCAAGGATAAAAAGAAGTTTCTTAAACATAATATTTTTGATCTGCTTTCGATCATTCCGGTCAGTGGTCTTTCCTGGATCTTTCGTTGGAACCGAATCAGCCGAGTTTTTACCGCTTTACGGATCGTCAGGTTAATCGGTCTAACGGGGAGATTAAACAAGTTTATCGAAAAGGATGGTCTCCTTTACTATACTTATGTAACTTGTGCCGTTCTCCTAATTTCTGCCGCCATGTATAGTGTTTCTGAAAAAACAAGTTTTTCGAATGCACTCTGGTGGGCAATCACTACTGCCTCTACTGTTGGTTACGGTGACATTTCACCCAAAACCACAATTGGGCGAGTCGCTGGTGTTTTACTAATGCTTGTTGGAATTGGCCTAATTGGGGTGATCACCAGTACCATCACTGAGTACTTCTCTCAAGCAGATAATAATCAGGTTCAAGATAAGCTGGACGTGATTGAAAAGGAAAATCGGGAATTACGGTCTGAATTAAAAAAGTTAAATGAACATTTAAATAAACTTGAGAAAAAATAGGAAATATATAATATAAAAAACTCCAGAGATTTAAAATTAAACTCTGGAGTTTTCTCTATTTGAAGGCTATTTATGAAGCTCACTTAAAGAGCCAATTCCCAATTGTGCCATTTTTTGAGGTAACTGCTCAATGATATGCGGCATAGCCAACGCATCATGAAAATGAGCAGAGCCAACCTGAACAGCGGAAGCCCCAGCTAGAAAGAATTCGATAACATCTTCTGCGGACGCGATGCCTCCTTCGCCAATAATCGGAATATTAACGGCATGGGAAACCTGGTAAATCATTCTGATAGCTAACGGCTTAACGGCGGTTCCAGAAAGGCCACCCATCACATTACCAAGAACCGGTTTTCTAGTCTTAAGGTTAATCTTCATTCCCAATAACGTATTAATCATACTTAAGCCATCTGCACCTCCTGCTTCAACAGCCTTTGCAATTTCAACAATATCGGTCACATTGGGCGTTAATTTAACATAAACAGGAACATCCCTACTTACCACCTTAACGGCTCGTGTCAGTTTTTCTGCAATTTTAGGATCGGTTCCAAATGCCATTCCACCGTGTTTAACATTCGGACAGGAGATATTTATTTCTAATGCATCTACTAGGTGCGTTGCTACTAATTGTTGGGTAACTTTAACATAATCTTCAACACTTGCCCCGCCTACGCTTGCAACTAACGGTAAGTCTGGATATTGCCGCTTTAGTTGGGGAATCTTTTCTTCCGCAACCACCCTTACTCCCGGGTTTGTTAAACCAACTGAGTTTAAGACCCCATCTCCTAACACACTAATTTGTGGTTGAGGATTGCCTGTCCGTGCTTGGAGTGTAGTTGTCTTAATTACAATTGCCCCCAGTCGATTAAGGTCATACTTGCGTGCCTGAGGGACATCCCCAAAGCCAAAGGTTCCTGAAGCAGGCATCACTGGATTTTTCATTTTCAGACCAGGTAAATTTACGGTAACGCGTACATCCGTCATGCAAAATCCTCCCCATTTCGTGAATAAGCAACTTTACCATCTACTAATGTTAGATCCGTGGTTCCATATACTCGTTGACCGGTAAAGGGGTTATTTACCCCTTTTGAGCGGTAACCTTCTTTAGTAATCTGCCGTTCGGTATTCAAATCAAAAATTGCGATATCAGCTGGTTGTCCTGGTTCCAAATGGCCAGCATTCCTTAGACCAAATTGTTCTGCCGGAACCACACTCATCCAGTTTAGCAGTTGAGTCAAACTAAATACTCCTGACCGGACAAATTTAGTATAGAGCATCGCAAAGGCAGTTTCACTTCCGGTAATCCCGTTTGCAGCCCCACGCATGTCGTCTTTTGGCTTTTCTTCTCGAGAATGAGGGGCATGATCGGTGGCAATCATGTCAATCGTACCATCAAGCAGTCCTTCAATCACTGCCTGACGATCTTCCTCATGTCGAAGTGGTGGGTTCATCTTAAAATACGAATTATTTGCGGGAATATCGTGGTCAGCTAGTAAGAGGTGGTGTGGTGTTACCTCACAAGTCACATTAACCCCTTCTTTTTTTGCAAGGCGAACTAATTCAACACTTTCTTTCGTTGAAACATGACAAATATGATAATGAACTCCCGTTACTTTAGCCAAGACTAAATCTCGGGCAATCTGCGCCGACTCGGAAACACTTGGTGCTCCAGGTAGCCCAAGTTTGTCTGCTGTCTTTCCAGCCGTCATTACCCCACCAAAAAGAAGGGAATTATCCTCAACATGAGCTGCTAACGGTAAGCCGACCTTAGCTGCTTCAGCCATAGCACGATACATTGTCCCAGCAGTTTGAATCCCACTACCGTCATTACTAAAAGCAAAGGCACCAGCAGCTTTCATGGCCTGAAAATCAACCAGCTGATCACCCTGGCGATTAACTGTAACACTTGAATATTGAGCAATATGAACAACACTAGCTTTTTGATTACGCTTAACCATCTGACGAATTTTATCTGGAGTATCCGGAACAGGGTCCACATTAGGCATTGCTCCCACGGTTGTAAAACCACCATGGGCAGCAGCTTTACTCCCCGTTTCGACTGTTTCCTTATAGGTGAAGCCGGGATCCCGGAAATGAACATGAACATCAACTAAACCTGGAGTAACTAACTTATCATGAGCATCAATCACTTGGTTAGTCTCATCTTCAGCGATTGTTCCTTTCCCCAATGCTTGAATCTTACCATCTTGAATCAATACGTCTGCTTCCACTAGTCGACCATTGACGAAACATTGGCCACCCTTAATTAGTATTTTCATTATTTTAAACCACCTAACTTCCGTCCACGAAGAACAGCTTCTAACATTGCCATTCGCATGAAAACTCCATTTTGCATTTGCTCATAAAACTTGCAGTTAGGTGCTTCTACCAGACTTCCTGCTAGTTCAACATCGTGATTAATTGGGCCCGGGTGCATGATAATCGCATTCTTCTTTATCCGGTTATAACGTGCTTCGTTAATTCCATATTTTTCATGGTAAGATTCGGCTGAGAACTTTGCTTCATTGGCATCCCTAACATGACGCTCGTGTTGAACCCGGAGGAGCATAAGAACGTCCATTTCACTAACTAGGTCATCAAGAGGCATGAACTTACCGTACTTATCAAACGCATGGTCGTACCAGTAGTCAGGCCCGGAGAAGTAAACTGAAGCACCGAGACGATTTAAAATTTCCATATTACTACCGGCTACACGAGAGTTAGTAATGTCACCAATGATCCCGACTTTAAGACCGGCAAAGTGGCCAAAGTGTTCATGAATTGTCATCATGTCAAGCATACTTTGAGAGGGATGCTGTCCAGAACCATCCCCCGCATTAACAATGCCCATGTCAAGGTGAGAATCTGCTTGAGGGTGAATTAGCGATTCATAGTAAGCATTCGTGGAGTGACGGATAACTGCTAAGTCTACCCCAAGAGCATCCATTACCAACATGGTGTCATACATGGTCTCACCCTTTTTAACTGAACTGTGTTGGGGATCGAAAAAGATGTCAGTTAAGCCAAGACGCTTTTCTGCAACCTCAAAACTAGTGTGCGTTCGCGTTGAGTTTTCAAAGAAAGCGTTAGTAACGTAAACCGGCTTAGTTAACGTTGGCGTCTTTCCACCGTCTTTATAATATTCAGCGCGGTGAATCAGTGAAAGGACCTGTTCTGCCGTTAAATCTTCAACAGTAACGAAGTGGTGGAGCTTAACTAATGGTAATTCAGTCATAATTGAATTAACTTCCTTTATTTAAAATTTGCCCTAAAGAAAAACACCAGGAACAGTGGAGGCCTGGTGTTAACGAAATTTTTTAAAGTTAGTTAATCTTACTTTGAAAAAGTCGTCTTTCTAGCCTCACGGGACTAAATTAAAGGACATTGATTGTTGCTAATAATTTACTCTTACCACCCATAAATGTCAAACAAATTTTGCTAATAATTTCATAAATTAATAAAAATAGCCGAGTACACATATATCGACAAGCTATTTAACGTATAATTAAAAGTGAAAACAATCTTGGAGGCATAATAGTGCAAAAATTATCAAATAAGCAAAAGCTCTGGTTAATTATTATTATTGCTACTGTAGCAGTAATTTTACAGTATGTTTGTGGTTACCCACTTCTTGCCCAAATTCTAGTAACGGTCATTGGAGCAGTGGTCGCCCTTTCGATGTTTATCGGGATGATTAAGTCGATTCGTACTGGTGACTACGGGGTGGATTTACTAGCAATCCTGGCAGTGGTGGCAACTCTGGCAGTTAGTGAATACTGGGCCGCAATGGTAATCCTAGTGATGCTGACTGGAGGAGATGCCCTGGAAGACTACGCAGCAAAAAAAGCCAATACCGAGTTAAAGGTCCTCCTTGACAATACTCCACAAACTGCTCATGTAGTTAAGGATGGGACCACAATTGATGTTGGCGTTAAGGAAGTCCCAGTTGGTGCCCAAATCATTGTTAAACCAGGCGAAATCATTCCCCTTGACGGTAAAGTAATTACGGGCCAAAGTGACCTTGACGAATCATCCCTGACTGGTGAATCACGACCAGTAAGTAAGATTCCCGGAGACGATGTGATGTCTGGCTCAGTCAACGGCTCAAATTCAATTACGATTAAAGTTACAAAGCTGGCTAAAGATAGCCAATATCAACAACTAGTTAAGTTAGTCAAGACGGCCGAGTCGTCTCCCGCCCACTTTGTCCGCCTTGCCGATCACTATGCCATACCCTTCACAATTGTAGCGATCGTCATCGCGCTAATTGCATGGTGGTGGTCTGGCAACCCGGTGCGGATAGCGGAAGTCTTGGTCGTTGCCTCACCATGTCCGTTAATTTTGGCAGCACCAATTGCAATGGTCTCGGGGATGAGTCGAGCTTCGCGAAACGGGATTGTGGTTAAGACAGGAACTGTTCTAGAAAAATTAGCGAATGCAAAAACCGGAGCCTTTGACAAAACAGGAACCATCACCAATGGACAATTAGAAGTTGGTCAAGTTATTGTTGCTCCCAATACTAACTTCACTAATGAGGAAGTTCTTAAATTAGCAGCTAGTGCCGAAAGTGAGTCGTCACATATTCTTGCCCGATCGCTAATCAACTATGCTAAAAAGCAATCAATTAAGTTAAGCCCAGTTAAAGAGTTACAGGAGTTAACTGGAAAGGGAATCACCGCAAAAGTTAACGGTCATCAACTAAAAATCGGGAAACTCACCTTCGTTGATCCAGTCGGAGAGCAGGAACTTCTCCCTTACACTGCTATTTATATTGCAATTGATGGTCAGTATGCTGGAGCGGTTACTTTTGTTGACCATATTCGCCCCGAAGCACGACGTACAATGAACGAATTACGTAAAATGGGGGTTACTAATCTGATGATGCTCACGGGAGATCAAGCCTCATTCGCTAATGAGGTGGCAAAGCAGGTTGGAATTTCGGATGTGAAAACTAACCTCCTCCCCCAGGGAAAAATTGCAGCATTAAAAGCCATCCCACTAGATCAACATCCGGTATTTATGGTGGGGGATGGTGTTAACGATGCCCCATCATTTGTCACAGCCGATGTTGGAATTGCGATGGGGGCCCATGGTGCAACTGCAGCTAGTGAATCAGCTTCGGTTGTAATTATTCGCGATGATCTTTCACGCATTGCCAAAATTGTGGAAATTTCGCAAGACACAATCAGAATTGCTAAGCAAGCCGTTTTGATTGGAATCGCAATTTGTACAATCCTTATGCTTATTGCCTGCACTGGAATTCTCCCTGCATTTGTTGGGGCAATGTTCCAGGAAGTGATCGACACTGTTTCAATCTTGTGGGCATTAAAGGCACGGAAAATTAGGTTAGATTAAATTCCAAAAGGGACCATGATATTCGTCCCCCCCTAGGAGAAAATGCTACAGCATAATATATAAAAAGAGGACACTAGTGTTCGGTTAAAAATCTGAACGCTAGTGTCCTCTTTCTACTTGTAAGGAGTTTCAGAAGCTAACGTGGTGTTGAAAATCGAACTAGCACGCTAGTCCTGTCCATTCCCTTTAGTTTGTTGCGTATAATTTTTTTACTGCTTGAACGTCAACAGGTTGAATAGTATAGAAGGACCCAGCAGGTTGCATTACAGAAACCTGCTTAGTGTGATCAAGGCCTATTGCATGCCCGAGTTCATGTTCAGCTGTATTAATGATTCGCTGCTGATCATAACCGTACCCCGGATCAAGAAGGTAGCGTTGGTTTAAATAAACGTTAGCGTGAACAAAGTGGTTATTAATTGAGTTTGTTGACGTTTTAGTCAAGCCAGCTGCATTGGTACTATCGTTGTCCATTGCACTCACAACGATTTCCGCTTGCTGACGACTAGTAACGGGACGGAAGGTAAACGCACCTGTCTGATTCCACTGCTGAATTGCTGATTGAGCAGCTGAATCAAGGGTCTTATTCCCCGTACTCACGTAGATCGTTGCTGTATTTGTTGCCCACCGTCCATTAGTAGGAATCGTTGTTGAATCAGTCTTTTGTTGATCAGGTTGTTGACTTTTTTGGGAGGAATCACTCAGATTTAAGTTCTCCCCATTATTACCAATTAAATTAACAATTCGTTGACGAAAGCTCCAGATCATTGCGGTTGATGCTGCTTGAATTTGAGAATTAGTGAAATATAACCAACAACCACCGATAATTAATGTCCAAATAACCAATCGTTTAAAAAGACGAAAGATCCCTATCTCAGCCACCTTCTTTCTTAATGTTAACCATTCTAGCCAATAATAATTACCAAAATATGACTAGGGGATTAAGTTTTTATTAATTATCATCTTATTTGATAATTAAAGATCAATCTCCAATTTAATCGGTGTGTGATCACGACGTTTTCCAGAATCAATCATAGTTGATTTTTTAATTTTCCCTGCAATTCGGTCACTAACAAGCCAATAATCAATTCGCCAGCCAGAATTATTCTGCTTACTAGTAATTACTCGTTGAGCCCACCAAGAATAAACTCCTTCTTTATCTGGATTAAGATGACGAAAACTATCAGTAAAGCCAACCGCCAACAACTGAGTAAAATGCTCTCGTTCCTCATCAGTATAACCAGCTGAATGATGGTTAGTTTCTGGATGGGCCAAGTCAATTGGCTCATGGGCAACGTTAAAGTCACCACTCACCATCACTGGCTTTTGCTGATCCAATTTTTGAAGATATTCCCGATAACAATCATCCCAAAGTTGGCGACTAGCTAACCTTTTCAGGCTACTACCGGAATTAGGAGTATAAACCTCGGTTACAAAGAAATCTGGAAATTCAAGGGTAATGATTCGTCCTTCATCATCCATCGTTTCTGGTGCACCAATTTGGGGATAGGTAACGGTAGGTTTATACTTTTTTAAGTAGAGGTACATCGTTCCCGCATAACCCTTCCGCGCAGGTTCAACTGAACTCCGCCACGCTACCTGGTAATCAGGGAACAATTCTTGCAGAACACTAAAATGTTTCTTTGTAGGGCCATTTTGGGAAAGTTTTGTTTCTTGGATTGCGATTATATCTGGCTTTTCATCTGCAATTTTATGAAGAACGTCCCGGGTTTCCTCAGCTCTGGTTGATGTTCCTGTTAAGGCCGCGTTAATTGAATCAATATTCCACGAAATTAGTTTCATTGTAACTTCCCCCTAGTTTTCTTTTTCAATATCGCTCTGTTTAATGAAAACACCATCCGGGGTTGTCTTGCCCTGACGATGTGCAATTTCTTGATATGCGGCAGTTAATGCTTCTTTATGGTCAACACCAACCAATCGACAGAAAATCAATAGGGCAATTTGGAGATCGCCAATACTATCAACTAGTCGTGCATGATTTTTCTTATTATAGGCTCCCGACAGTTCACCGACTTCCTCCGCTAGTTTCATAAATTCAACCCGCGGATCAGCTTGGTCAATTTTTCGTTGGTGTGCCCATTCCATAATCTTAGAAATTAATTCTTCGTAAGTCATTTTAAGGCTCCTTTATTCGAATAGTTCACTTTCTATCTTACCAAATTAACTGAACATTAGACTTACTTCATTCTAATTCCGCCCACTTTATATTCTTTTAGAAAATCCAAGTAGTCAGTAATCCCTCGATTATCAAGAAAAGAGAGCGATGATAACTAACTGATATGGGGATTTTTTAGCACTCGTCTTTTTACTACTTTCATTTGACTAAAAACTCATGTAAAATAGAGGTGTCTTATCAAAGACACACACCATTTATTATTTAAGTTATCCTCCCAAAGATAACTAGAAAACATATAGAAAGTGCTGATTCTCCAATCCAGAATTAGCACTTTTTTAATAGCCGTCTATAAATATTTAGCAGCGAAGCTTATTAATATATAACGTATTTCTCCAACGACTACGTATTAAGCTTATGTTGTTTGTTGAACATAGGCCTTACCTGTCAATTCTTGGTATTGTTCAGGAGTAGCGCAAAAAATCTAATTAATACCTCCTCGCTCCTAGAAATCATTGACTCACCATATCGATAATACATGCTAAATCTTTGGCATACATAAGATTTGACTTCGTTTAGTTATTTTTCGAATATAATTGACTCTAGTTAGCCTTTAGACTATTCTTTACTAAAAAATAAACTTACATATAAGCTATTTATTTTTGTTAGTTCTTTTATTTTTTAACTAATCACCAACTATAATATTAGCTTTTAACTATTAAATTATTCGAAAGGCAGTACAAAAATAAATTTAGCAGATAGAATTAAAGCTTTAGCCCCAAAATATGGGATAACTATCGCAGAATTAGAACGAAAAACTGAAATTTCAAATGGACAAATATCCAAGTGGAGCGTTAGATCACCTAAAACGGAGAATCTTGAGAAAGTTGCTAATTATTTTCATGTATCATTAGATTACCTAACTGGAAACACAAGCAGCAATAAAACAGTCGATCTAGATGATGAAAATGTTATTTTTACCTATCAAGGTAAACCGTTATCTGAGGAAGATACAGCATTAATAAAACGGTTGATGAACGGGAAAAATTAGTATGAACAATCTGATTTCAATTTTGATTAATTACGTCTTGGACTGAGGAATATCTTAGATGATAATTTAACAGTAGCTGCACTCAAATAGAATATTATACTCACTTACAGCAATCAATATCCCACTCTCATATTGCTCTAACAATGATATTGAGATTAACAAGCCGATTACTTTTTATAAGCAATTCGGTATAACATTTAATATTGAATATATCATGAGTTTCAAATTAAGAAATATTATGTAATTCATGTCCAAACGTGAAGACGTAAAAAGCTTCTGAAACTTCTTTTACTATTTCGTTTTATTCCAGTACGACTAAGCGTAGAAAAGTTAGTCCAAAACCTGAACGACGTTAAAAGCTGAAATTATAAGGAGCTTTATAATGCGAGTAAATCTCAAAAATCCTAATACACATCAATTAAAGCAAGTTAAAGTTGGCTTTTCCTGGACAACTTTCTTCTTTGGCTTCTGGCCTGCTCTATTTCGTGGTGATTGGAAATGGTTTGGTATCCAACTAATTATCGTAATATTCGTGGCATGTTTTACATTTGGACTAGGAACAGGAATTGTTGGCATTGTTTTTTCATTTTTCTATAACAAGTTATACATTAACGATTTGTTGGAATCTGGTTACGTTCCCAATGATAAAACATCAGAAGATATTCTCTTGAGTAAAGGTATTACTGTAGCAAGTAATTAAGACTTCATACAATTACTATCGGCTTTATGCCGGATACATATCATGAACTAGGAAAAGCAGTTTTACATAGGTTGGAGGGAAATAAGAAGTAAGCTTGATTTTAACAGATTAGACATAGTGTTTAGTCAAAGCAAATATAATTAAGGTATTCATAAACAATTTTTGTTTTTAATTTTGCATTATAATTAATCATATAAACCTGTTTTATATCAGCGTTGACTTTACAGTAGCAGTTACGCTCAGCTTTACTGGGTGAATAAACACCAGCACAACGTTTTAGCTCATGAAAAATAGTACTAGGAATACCATACGTAAAGTGATCCCCAGAATAATTAAAGTCTAGAAGCATTTTACGCTATTTTATAGTAAGTTAATTATAGCTCATAGTGGGAAGAATAAATTTAACAACCAAATTAAATTTATTCTCCCCACTATGAGTTTTTTAATTATGTTGCATTTCGATGGTAAATTTTTAACATAAAAAATACCACTCACATTTCTGTGAATGGTTTCAATTTCAGTTGATAGATACTTAAAAATCCAAAACAAAAAGAACCCTTGCTACACAAGGGTTCTCTCTTACTACTTGTCGCGACGCTTTTCAGCGATACGAGTAGCCTTACCAGTACGTTCACGTAAGTAGTACAACTTAGCACGACGTACACGACCATGACGAAGAACGTCAATCTTAGCAACACGTGGTGAGTGTACTGGGAAAGTACGTTCAACACCAACACCGTTACTAATCTTACGAACAGTGTAAGTAGCACTGATACCAGCACCGTGACGCTTGATAACGATACCTTCGAACATCTGAACACGCTCACGTGAACCTTCAACGATGAGAGCGTGAACTCGAACAGTATCACCAGCACGGAAGTCTGGAATATCATCCCGTAATTGACTTGCAGTAATCTTTTCGATTAACTTGTTTTGACGCATAAAAATTCTTTCCTTTCGCCGACATTCATGTCCGATGGGGCAGCGGAACACCGTTTCTCATGGCTAAACAGCCATTTATTACTATACTAGCTTTTCCTCTCCCTTTCAAGGGTTATTTTGATTGATGTTCCTGATTAATCACTGAATGCCGAATTCCATAAACAAAGTAAATAATCAACCCGATTAGGAACCAAAGTCCCATCATGATCTTGGCGTCAACATTTAATCCCCAGAAAATTACTAATGAGAACAATGCAGAGATTGCTGGCAATACTGGGTAACCGGGCATCCTGAATTGAGCTTCCGGAAGATCCCTCCCTTCACGAGGACGGAGCGCATAGATGCCAAGTGAAACAAAAATAAATGCTACTAATGTCCCTGCTGAAACCAGTGTGGCCAAGAAGGTAAATGGAAAGACGGAGCCCAGAATCATTGCCAAGAATGTAATCATCCATAAAGCCCGATTAGGGACATGTTTTTGGTCAATATGACCTAAGCCCTGTGGAAGAAGACCGTCCCGACCAAAAGCATAAATCAGCCGTGATGATGCAAGTAAGATTGCGATTAATGCTGAGAAGATACCGACAATAGCCACAATCGATAACAAGTTGGCAGTAATATAATGTCCCGATTGCCGTAGGGCCCAGGCAGCCGGTTCTGCATCGTTTGCATAACGACTATACTTGAACATCCCAACAAGGACTAGTGAAACCGCAATGAAAAAACCGGTCCCTAAAACAAGGGTCCAAATTAGACCACGTGGCATTGTCTTCTGAGGATTAATTGTTTCCGCAGTGTTTGCTGCAATTGCATCAAAGCCTACATATGCAATAAATATTTGAGCAGTTCCGGCTAGGATCCCCTGCCAGCCACCAAATGATGTTCCTACAACGTGTGGCGGAATAAAGGGGGTATAGTTTTGTGGGTGAATAGCCGTCATCCCTACGACGATAAACATCAAGATAACCAATAACTTCACGCTCACAATAATATTCTCAATCCGACTAACTTGGTGAACACCACGCGAAATAAGAATTCCTACAGCCAAAATCGCAATCGCTGCTAAAATATCAACATACGAACCCTGGTGAGGATTAAAGCCGCCCGTTAATGCCACTGGTAATCTCACATCAAGACTTGCCAGGAATCCTTGCATATAAGCAGACCAGCCAGATGCCACAAAGGCAACTGAAATAAAATACTCAGCAAGAAGGGCCCAACCCGCAATCCAACCAAAAAATTCACCAAAGAGAACATTAATCCATGAGAAGGCTGAACCAGCAAATGGCAAGACTGATGATGTTTCGGCATAGGCTAACGCTGATAGACCGGCTCCAATTGCGGCAACGATAAAGGCTAACGGAACAGCCGGCCCTGTATGCTCTGCCGCTACGATTCCCGGTAAAGTAAAGATAGCTGTACCGACAACCATCCCGGTTCCTAGTCCAATTAAGTCAATTGTCCGGAGACTTGGGGTTAATTTAGCATCCTTACTTCGGTATATTGCCGGATTTTGTTTCCAAAACAGCCGTTGAATAAACTTCCTCATCGCAACTCCTTCCTAATCTGGCACATCCGGATCTTGGTCGAGTTTTAAATCTTCAAGCATTAGCCGTTGCTCATGATTCAACTTAGCCGTTTTCAGTAAATCAGGGCGTCGTTCTAGTGTTCGTCGTAAGGATTCTCGTTGACGCCATTCCTTAATCTTTTGGTGGTTTCCGCTAGTCAAAACTTCGGGAACCTTCATTCCGCGGAAATCTGCCGGCCGAGTATATTGTGGATATTCAAGTAATCCATTACTAAAGGAATCACCCATTGGGGAAGACATGTTTCCTAACACACCTGGAACAAACCTTACAGTTGCATCAATCATTACCATCGCAGCCAATTCTCCACCAGTAAGAACATAGTCACCTAATGACGCTTCATCTGTCACGAGGTTGCGAATTCGCTCATCATATCCTTCATAATGACCACAAATAAAGGTAAGATGCTCTTCTTGTGATAATTCTTGAGCATATTCTTGATCAAACCTTCGTCCAGCAGGATCCATTAAAATTACCCGTCCTTTTGGATAGCGCCCTTGAGTTTCCTCATCAATTGCGGACATTGCATCAAAAATGGGCTGTGCTTGTAGGAGCATTCCCGCACCACCGCCAAATGGTGCATCATCAACCCGATTATGTTTGTTGTCTGTATAATCCCGGAAATCGGTAACTTTTATATCAAGAAAGCCGTTATCTTGTGCTTTACCAATAATTGATTCACCTAACGTTGCTTGGAACATATCAGGAAATAAGCTTAAAATATCAATCCGCATTATTCGAGACCCTCCAATAACTCAACTTCCACGATACCTTTTTCAAGATCAACATTCTTAATCACATCATCAATCTTTGGCAATAAGAGATCTGATTGTTTAGGTCGTTGAACAACCCAAACATCATTAGCACCAGGTGAAAGGATTTCCTTAATCTTTCCTAATTCTCGACCATCAACCGTCTTTACAGTTAACCCAATTATTTGATGATAGTAGTAACTACCGTCCTCAAGTGGCTGTTGATCCTTCTCGCTAACCATTAACTTATGGTTACGAAATACTTCAACATCATTAATATTGTCGTATCCTACAAACTTAACAAGTAATGATCCCTTGTGCGGTCGTGCAGATTCAATTGTTAATTCTACTGGCTCTCCTTGAGACTCATCTAAATACAATTTGGCACCCTTGGCAAAGCGTTCATCAACAAAATCAGTAGTCGGAATCACTCGAACTTCACCACGGATCCCATGGGTATTAACAACTTTTCCAACATTATAAAATTTCATTCAATTTTCTCCCTAAAATTGACAAAAACTCCCACAGACTAGTGTGGGAGTTTTATGTTAGTGACGATGGTCATTTATTAGTAACCGGATCTTTTTTGAATTGGAACGTCGTGGACGTGCTCCTTCAACGACCGTACGCAGTGCTGAAGCAATATGTCCCTGCCGCCCAATTAAGCGACCAACATCTTGAGGATGAACATCAACAACGTATCGTTGAAAATGCTCATCTTCAGATTGAGTAATTGTTAAATCATCCGGACGTTCTAACAATGGGGTTACTAAACTACGAACCAGTTCTTCAATACTTGTCTCAGTCATGACTAAACATCACTACTTCTTAGCATACTTTGATTCGTGGAACTTCTTCATAACACCGGCCTTTTGAAGCATGTTACGAACAGTGTCAGAAGGTTGAGCACCCTTTTGTAACCAATCCATAACGGCATCTTCGTCAAACTTGATTTCCTTAGGAGTGGTCAATGGGTTGTAAGTACCTAAAGAGGTAATGAAACGACCATCACGTGGTGCACGTGAATCAGCTACAACAATACGGTAGAATGGACGCTTCTTTGAACCCATACGCTTTAAACGAATTTTAACGGACATTCTTTGCACCTCCCTGTAAATTTCTTAACAGATAATAATATACCAGTCTTCCAAAAGAATGTAAAGTATTTTTTCTTGACAGGCTAAATATTTTCTTCTTTTTTGATAAGTGACCTACTGAAGCCAAGTCCAATCATCATCCTACTAGATTGCAACCCATTTTATGATAACTAGGTCTTCTTAAGTCGGTTGGACTAACTTAGATAAAAGATTGACTTACTACTATCCCTAGTGTCAAGAATTTGTAAATCATCTTGCAGTTATGATTAAAAATACAGATAATAACTTGTTACTTATCTTTTTAATTACTAAAAAACTGATTAGCGGTCTCGTCTGAAGAGAATTTACTAGGACTACTAACCAGTCTTTATTACAATAAAAGCTATTTACTAACGACGCTTTCGTAATTTTCGGAGCTTTTTTATTCGTTTTTGCTTATCCTTCTTCATCTTTCGGGCCATGTGACTCATTGCCATTTGCCCCATCCGACCACCAGGCATTCCCGGCATTTGACCACCAAACATGTTTTGCATTCCACTAAAGTTACCATTTGTAACCTGCTTCATCATCTTCCGCATTTGGTTAAACTGCTTAATCATCCGATTAACTTCAACGATTGGCCGACCAGCACCGGCAGCTAACCGTCGACGACGACTCGGGTTCATTAAGTCTGGATTTTCCCGTTCTTCAGGGGTCATGGAGTAAATAATTGCCCGAATGTGATCTAGCTGTTTAGGATCAAGGTTCAAGTTCTTCAGAGCAGGATTATTCGCCATTCCTGGCATCATCTTAATAAGATTTTCTAGTGGCCCCATTTTAGTTACTTGATCCATTTGGGATAGGAAGTCGTTGAAATCAAAAGTATTCTCACGCATCTTATCCATCGTTGCTTGGGCTTGTTCCTCATCGAAATCCTTTTGGGCCTTTTCGATCAGGGTCATCATGTCCCCCATCCCGAGGATCCGCGAAGCCATCCGATCTGGGTGGAAGACATCAAGATCAGTCATCTTCTCACCTTCACCGACAAACTTAATTGGTTTACCGGTAACGGCACGAATTGACATAGCAGCCCCACCACGGGTATCACCATCGAGCTTGGTTAATACAACCCCGGTAATATCAAGCTTATCATCAAATCCTTGGGCAGTATTTACAGCATTTTGCCCCGTCATTGAGTCAATTACCAAAAGGATTTCATTAGGATTAACAAGTTCCTTAATGTTTGCTAATTCATCCATTAACTGCTCATCAATCTGGAGACGCCCAGCAGTATCAATGATTACGTAATCATTATGGTTCTGCTTAGCTACCTCCATCCCCTCACGAACAATGTCAACCGGATCAACGTTAGTTCCCTTTTCAAAAACTGGAACATCAATCTGATTAGCAACCTGTTTTAACTGGGTGATTGCAGCGGGGCGATAAACATCGGCCGCAATAAAGAGTGGGCGTGCCTTGTTTTCGTCCTTTAACCGAAGTGCTAATTTGCCAGCAGTGGTTGTTTTACCAGCCCCCTGAAGACCAACCATCATAATTACAGTTGGAATATGGGCGGCCTTGTTCAGAGGGACTGCTTTCTCCCCCATCAGTTGGGTTAATTCATCATTAACAATCTTAACAATTTGTTGGGCTGGGTTTAACCCTTTAAGAACGTCTGCACCTGTTGCCTTTTCCCGAACTTTCTTTACAAAGTCCTTAACAACGGTAAAGTTAACATCGGCTTCGAGTAATGCTAGCCGAATTTCCCGCATCGTTTCACGAAGATCTGCTTCGGTAACCTTGGGCTTTCGCCGCAGCTTTTCCATCGCCTTTTGCAGACGATCAGTTAATCCTTCAAATGCCATCTTTTATTCTTCCTCCAAATTTTCCAAATGACTTACAAGGTTATTCAACTGTCGATCATTCGGATAATGTTGTGTAACGTATCGCTGGATTTCGTCAGCTTGTTTATTCCGCACTCGAAATTCAGCATCCAAGTGTAGCTTAGCTTCATAATCTTCCAAGATTTTTTCTGTCCGCTTGATATTATCATACACTGCTTGCCGACTTACGTGAAAGTTTTCGGCAATTTCACCAAGCGAAAAATCATCAGCATAGTAAAGTTCAAGGTACTGATTCTGTTTTTCCGTTAAGAGTGGCTGATAAAATTCAAATAGTGAGTTAATTCGTTCATTTTTTTCAATTTCCATTAGTAAGCAGACCCCTTACCTAATCAACTTCTACCAAATCCTTGAATAGACCATAAACAAACTCACTAGCATCAAACTTCTGTAGGTCGTCAACCTTTTCACCTAAGCCAACGTACTTAACTGGTAAGTGAAGCTCATTTCGAATTGCCAAAACAATCCCCCCACGCGCTGTTCCGTCAAGCTTGGTGAGAACAATTCCCGTAACATCCGTACTTTCCTTAAATAACTTAGCCTGATTAAGGGCATTTTGACCTGTAGTGGCATCTAAAACAAGGAGAACTTCATGTGGAGCATCGGGAATTTCACGGGTAAGGATTCGTTTCATCTTTGCTAATTCCTTCATCAAGTTAACCTTATTTTGCAACCGGCCGGCGGTATCAACAAAGAGAATATCATAGTTTTCCTTCTTTGCTTTTTGTACAGCATCAAAAACAACAGCCGCAGGATCGCCCTTTTCTGGACCAGTAACGATATCAACACCATCACGCTTAGCCCAAACATCTAGCTGTTCAGTTGCCCCAGCGCGGAAAGTATCAGCAGCGGCTAACAAAACTTTCTTTCCTTGCTCCTTAAATAAGGCTGCCATCTTCCCAATTGTGGTTGTCTTCCCAGCTCCGTTAACACCAACAAACATAATTACGGTTGGTCCTTCTTGAGCTAAGGTTAAATCAGAATTTTCGTCTTTACCGGCTTCGTCGTATAACTCCACCATCTTTTCGATGATAACATTAGAAATATCCTGCTTGCTCTTGGCATTTTGCAGTTTTACTTCTTCACGTAACTCATCACTGAGTTTCATCGCCATATCGTAACCAACATCCGACTCAATCAACATATCTTCTAGGTCATCAAAGAAGTCTTCATCAACATGCCTGAAATTAGCTAAAAAGCGGTTTAACCGAGCCCCAAATCCAGTCCGTGACTTTTCTAATCCGTAATCATACTTTTTAGCCGTGCTTTCTTCTTCTGGTTCAGTAGTTTCATCTGATGTTGCCACTTTTATTGGCTCGCTATGAGCTTCACTTGTAATTTCCGCAGGTTCGTTTTCAGCTTTATTTGCAACTTTAAATGATTCAGTAGTTGCTTCTGCGGTTTCTGCAGTTTCAACTTGTTCTTGGTCCGATGTTGATGAACCAGCGGACTCAGCGCTGTTACTTCCAGCAGCTTCTTCAGCTACCGGTGTGGTATCTTCTGTACTTTCACTTGTAGTATCTTCTGTACTTTTACTTTCTTCTGCAATGTGTTCAGTTAAGTGTGGAGAGACCGCCGCCTTAGAACTAAGCTCAGTACTCAATTCAGCCGTACTCTCTTCACTTATAGGATTGCTTTTAGCTTCCTTGATTTCTTCATTTACAGCTGACTCAGTAAGACTGCTTTGCAAGGCTGCTTTGTCCTTGTCAGTATTCTCTACTTGTTCCTCAGCCTTTGGAGCTTGGCTTTCCTCTTCTTGTGTATCCTCATGTTTCTTATGACGACGAAAAATATCAAATAGTCCCATAATCTACGCCTTCTTTCTAATCATTCGAACGCTCTAATGTATCAATAACATCAACTGAAACCATTCGGGAAACACCTGACTCCTGCATCGTAACTCCATAGAGGACATTTGCATTCATCATTGTTCCCTTACGATGAGTAATCACAATAAATTGTGGACCATCATTACCGAAGTGACTCAAGTAGTTAGCAAACCGCTGAACATTGACCTCATCTAAGGCCGCTTCAGGTTCATCCAGGATCGCAAATGGTACTGGGCGGACTTTCAAAATAGCAAATAAAAGGGTAATTGCCGTTAACGCCTTCTCCCCACCTGAAAGAAGACTCATCCGCTGGTTCTTCTTTCCTG
This sequence comes from Limosilactobacillus fastidiosus, assembly GCF_014145505.1. GTDB lineage: Bacteria > Bacillota > Bacilli > Lactobacillales > Lactobacillaceae > Limosilactobacillus > Limosilactobacillus fastidiosus. The sequence continues at coordinate 175,311 of NZ_JACIUZ010000044.1, read as the reverse complement.
GTGGTTGGGCCATAATATCAATCCCAGTTGTTAGCAGATCGTGTGGCTCAGTTAAAACTAGTCGAGCATGACCACCCGCAAAAATTTGTTGGAAAGTCTGATCAAAGGCGGCTGAAACTTTTTTAAAAGTCTTATTAAACCGTTCTTTAACCTGCTGATCCATTTCACTCATCGTTTCATTTAACCGATCACGTGAAGCTAACAAGTCGGCTTGCTGTGACGAGAGAAAATCATACCGTTCCTTAACACGTTTATATTCAGTAATTGCCCCAGTATTAACCTCACCAAGATCATCTAATCCCCGTTTTAATAATTTCAGCTTAATTTTTAGTTGATCATCCGGTAAATCACTAATATTTTTTCGAGCTTCATTAATTGTCATCGAGTATTGTGAACTCAAATGGTTCAAATAATTATCCATTTGAGACTCCTGACGAACCCGCTGAGCATCCAGTTGGTTCCGTTCATTTGTCGCGGCTGCTAACAATTCACGTAGACGATCATGTTCAGTTTCAGCCGTTGTAACCTGCTCATCGAGCAACACTAATTTTTTCTTTATTGTCGTCGATTGCTGCTTAGCGGAACCTAATTGTTGCTTAGCATCATGTAATGCTGATTCATTAGATTCATTATCTGCATGGTTACTATTAATCTGTAAATTGAGTTGCTGGAGCTGATCCTTAAGGTGTTCGATATTAATTTGGAGAGTTTGTTTCTCATATTTTAAATCATGCCGACGATTCTGAATCTGTTGCAAGCGTTCCTTAGCAACCGCAATCCATTGTTCCATCTGATGAAGTTGCTGACTCTGTGCTGATTCATCGTTTTGTAATTGCTTAACCTGCTCTTGTAATTCGGCGATTTGCTGCTTATTAACATCAAATTGGCGCTGAGCATCAGTCAATTTCTGGTCATTCTTAGTCAACTGTTGTTCATAGTCACCGTGTTGATGTCCCTGCTGTCCAGATTGAAATTCCAGTGCTGAAACTTGTCGTTCAAGTGCTTGTCGCTGAGTTTGTAAAACCTGCTCTTGACCACTTGCAGAATGAAGTTGTTCAGTTGCACGGTGAAGCTTTGATTGCAATTCCTGTATTTGTTTACCAATAGTTTTTTGTTCGTTCTGTAATTGTGCAACCTGCTTTTCCAATTTACCAGCGGTTAATTGCTCTTTAGTCAGAGCCCCCTGTAGTTGGTTTGCTAACTGCTTTTGACTAAGAAGACCAATCCGTTGATGACGGTTAGCCCCCCCAGTCATTGCTCCACTGGCATTAATCAGTTGTCCATCAAGCGTTACAATTCTGACATAGTGGTGACCGTGTCTAGAAATGGCTGTGGCATGATCAAGGTTATCGACAACAACCGTGTTCCCCAAAAGATGTTGAGCCACAACTTCATACTTATCAGCATACTTAATCAAGTCAGTTGCCCGACCAATATAACCAGGCAATGAATCTAATTGACTAAAAATTGATGAAGATTGACGATGCTTTAACGTATTAAGAGGCAGAATCGTTACCCGTCCAGCCCGGCGCCGAACTAAATAATTAATGATTTGCTTGGCGGTCGATTGTTGATCAACTACCAGTTGTTGCAACTGACTACCAAGAACTGTTTCAATTGCTGTTGTATATTTATCAGGGACATCAAACAATTCGTTGACTGCCCCTTCAAGCCCGGTAAATTGCTGCCGCTGCTTAAGAACATTTTGAACGCCTTGATAGTACCCCGAATACTCTTCTTGCATTGATTGGTAGTTTTTAATCCGTGACTGGAGTGAATGAACATCCCCCAGAGAACGATACCATGAACGCTGAGCTTCTTGGTATTTTTCTTGTAGTTGACCTTGATGACTCTGTTGAGTTTCTAAGCGTTTTCGTAAAGTGGTAACTTGTTCTTGATAACTCCCAACCTTTTTTTGGGCGTTTTTTTCCTGACCCTCAACATTATTTAGACGTTCTCGAGCTGACTGAAGTTCTGCATTACTTTGCTGTTGAGCGCTCACCGTCTGCTCGTGATTACTCTTCAAAAATGCTTGTTGATTTTGAAAGGTCGTGATTTGCTGCATTAAATCAACTTGAGTTCCCCGAAGCTTTTCCAACTGTTCATTAACATGTTGGATTCTCTGACTACTACTCATTTGTTTTGCAGCAGTTAATTCAGCATGGTGGGAGGCAATAGCCTGTTCTTGAGAACGAATTTGATCATTAACCTGAGATAAACTATGAACAGCTGCTGCTTGTTGATCTTGAAGCTTTTTTAGCTGTGCAGCCAACCGTTCACGTTCTTGGACTTGCTGTTCACGCTTAATTGAAGATACTGACTGTTGATTTTGTAATTTCCCGATCATTTCAGTACTGGTCAGAATTTTTGCTTGGAGTTGATCCTTGCGTGATTGAAGACTAGTTTGTTGCTCCTTTAGCTTATTCAAACTCACTGTTGATTTTGTAAGTTTGGAACGGTAATTATCAACCATCCGTTGATCATTTTCTAGTTTATTTTTTAAGCTTACAAGTGACTTATCTGTTTGATCATAGAGATGCACCGTTTGTGTCCTGTCCAATAGATCATACTGGCCCTTTTGCTCTAAATAATCCTCAGCAAGTGCACTCTCGTCAGCTAATGGTTCTAATTGGCTGGTTAATTCAGCAATAATATCATTAACCCGGTTCAGGTTATCCATTGTTAAACCAAGCCGTTTTTCCGCAGTATCCTTATTCTTCTTATACTTTGCCACCCCAGCAACCGTTTCAATAATTGAACGACGATCAGCTGGTTTACCGTTAAAAATCGCTTCAATTTGACCCTGAGAAATTACGGAAAATGATTCTCGTCCCAATCCAGAATCAATGAAAAGATCAGTAATATCCTTCAAGCGGACTTCTTGACCATTAACAAGATACTCACTATCCCCATTCCGGTATAACTTTCGCGTAATAGTTAGTTCAGTAAAATCACTCGCCAGGTAATGATCGCTATTATCAAAAGTAATTGAAACAAGGGCGCGATTAAGTGGTTTTCGGTCATTTGAACCGTTAAAAATAACATCTGCCATCTTATCACCCCGGAGCTGATGGGCAGATTGTTCACCCATTACCCAGCGAATTGCTTCAATAATGTTACTTTTCCCACTACCATTTGGGCCAACGATTCCCGTCATTCCAGGTTTAAATTTAATTGTAGTCTTCTGAGCAAAGGACTTAAAACCATCCAATGTTAGAGATAATAATCGCATAATGCTTACTTACCTTCTTGACGCAACTTATTAAGGGCGTGGCTAGCAGCTTGCATTTCAGCATGCTTCTTTGATGAGCCAATTCCCTCACCAATTACTTTACCATCTGCAGATACATTAACCTTAAATTTAGGATCATTCTCCGTTCCTGATTCTTCCAAGAGTTGGTAGTCAATCTTAACATCACCATTACGCTGTAAGAATTCTTGAAGGCTCGTCTTAGCATCAACAGCATGGTCAAACCATCCCATATCAAGTTTAGGGAAAATTACACGCCGAACAAATTTTTCAACAGCAGGACGTCCCTGATCTAAATAAAGAGCACCCACGAAAGATTCAAAAATATCACAGAGTAGTCCTGGACGTTGTCGCGCACCGGCCATTTCTTCCCCATGACCGAGACGGATATATTGATCAAAGTGACATTCCTTAGCGAACTTGGAAAAACTATCCTCACATACCATTGCTGCCCGCAAACGGGTTAACTTTCCTTGAGGTAATTCTGGGAATCGTTTGTAAATATATTCAGAAACAACTAATTCCAACACGGCATCGCCAAGAAATTCAATTCGTTCATAGAATTTAAGTCCTTGATGAGGATGTTCATTAACATATGAGGCCTGAGTAAATGCTTCTGCAAGTAAATCAGGATTATCGAAGTGAATATCAAATTCCTTGGCCAAGTAGTCTTGTAAATCCTTAATAGTAAAAACTTCCTTTCTATTAATTAAAGATGCGAAAAAAGCCGCGACAAAGTACAAGCCTTCATCACGGACCACAAAAAACTATTAATCAGCAGTATGTTCGTCAATGTAATTAACTACTTCACCAATCGTACTTAGCTTTTCAGCATCTTCATCATCAATTTCTTCACCGAACGTATCTTCTAATTCAAGAATAAATTCAACAAAGTCAATTGAATCAGCATCTAAATCTGTCTTCAAATTTAATTCATCGGTAATTTTTGCCCGATCAACATCAAAGTGATCAGCAACAATTTCTGAAACCTTATTAAAGATTTCTTGCTTTTTATCTTCAGCCATTGACTGTTACCTCTCTTTATTAGTTCGCTACTATTTTAGGCGTTTTTTGCCTTCTTGTCTACTCATTGTTTTGGTTAAAAAATTCAACGGTCTTATCGACGACCCCAGTCTTAAGCATTGTACGGATTTGACTAATAGTATTCTTTACTGCGGCGGGATCTGATGAACCATGAGTTTTTACCACAGGGGCCTTTAGTCCAAGAAGAACAGCCCCACCATACGTTGATGTACTCATCTTTTGACCAATTCGATGGAAAACAGGCTTTAACATTAGATAACCAAGTTTAGCACGAAGGCCACCGTTTAAAATTCCGTCTTTAATTACAGTCAGCATCATTTTAGCGGTCCCTTCAGTTGCCTTTAAAGCAGCGTTAGCAGTCCAACCATCACTGACAACAACATCCGCTTTACCAAAGAGAAGATCACCGGATTCAATATTTCCAATAAAATTAAGTTCCTCTTCGGCGTTTAAAAGTTGCCAAACCGCTTTATGCAACTTATCGCCCTTATCTTCTTCAGCACCATTGTTAAGAAGCGCAACCCGTGGATTAGCAACGCCAAGAACCTTTTCGGCATAAAACTTACCCAGATAAGCAAATTGAACTAGGTTTTTCTCCTTGCTTTCAGCATTAGCACCACTATCAAGATAAACGAAGCTTTGCCGTTTAGCACCTGGCTTAGTAATTGGTAGAATACTTGTTAATCCAGGACGATCAATCCCCCGAATTCGGCCAACAATAAAGATTCCAGCAGCGAGAACCGCTCCAGTATTACCGGCAGAGAAGAAAGCGTCTGCATTTCCCTCTTTAACTGCATTAGCAGCACGGACAATTGATGAGTCCTTTTTCTTTCGGATGGCACGAACTGGTTCTTCACCCATCGCAATCTCTTCAGTTGTTTTTATAATATTTAAACGATCATGATTCTTAATCATTGACGTAAACTTATCTGGATTACCATAAAGATCAAAGGTCAGGTCAGGATACAAATCCCGCGCTTCTTCAACCCCTTCAATAATCGCTTTGGGAGCATTATCGCCACCCATTGCATCAACAGCAATTTTCATTAACATTAACCTCCTAGTCAAAGTGTGTTTCGAGTTGGTTCCGTTTCAGATAAAGGACAAGTGGCAAATTATCATCGATCTGATCCCAATGGGGAGTAGTTAGCAAGTTAGTCGCATCTTCCTTAGCAATTTGTAAAATTTTCAAGTCACCAACTGGATCACCAACCTTAAAATCAGGAACCCCGGACTGTTTCGCACCAAGGATATCTCCCGCTCCACGAAGCTCGAGATCCCGTTGAGCCACTTTAAAGCCATCCGTTGTCGCAACCATTGTTTTCATCCGTTCTATTCCCTCATCTGTTTTTGGATCAGCAATTAATAAACAGTAACTTTGCCGTTCTCCTCGGCCTACGCGCCCACGTAACTGGTGTAACTGAGCCAGACCAAAACGGTCCGCATTATAAATTATCATTACCGTTGCATTTGGATTATCAACGCCCACTTCCACCACTGTCGTTGAAACAAGAACTTGGATTTTACCTTCCTGAAACTCCTTCATTACAGCATCTTTCTCATTACCGTTCAAGCGACCATGGAGAAGACCTACTTTATAGTCGGGATGAAAGTAATCAGCTAATCGTTGGTAAAGATCAGTCGCATTTTGTACATCGAGCACTTCAGATTCCTCAATCAAAGGACTAACAACATATGCTTGCGCGCCACTCGCTAACTGTTCACGAAGAAATTTTAACGCATCATTACTTTGTTTATCCTTTAACCACTGTGTTTCAATTGGCTTACGACCAGCCGGCAGCTCATCAATAACCGAAACATCCATTTCCCCATAGGACGTAATCGCTAATGTCCGTGGTATTGGCGTTGCTGTCATTGCAAGAACATCGGGATGTTCTCCCTTTTCCCGCAATTGCTGACGCTGATTAACACCAAAACGGTGTTGTTCATCGGTAATTACCAAACCAAGGTTAGCATATTGCACATCCTCCTGAATCAAGGCATGTGTTCCAATAATTAGGTTAATCTCACCTTTTTTGATCGCATTAACTAATTCACGATGCTGCTTAGCAGTTAACGAACCGGTAAGTAAGCCAACATGAACATGAGTACCAGCAAAAACTTTCACTATTTTTTCGGCATGTTGGGTTGCTAGAATTTCCGTAGGGGCCATTAAAGCAGCCTGGTAACCAGCCGTAATCGTGGCATAAATTGCAATCGCTGCAACAATTGTTTTTCCAGAACCAACATCCCCCTGTAGGAGTCGGTTCATTTGAATTGGCTGCCGTAAATCACGACAAATTTCGTTAACAACTCTTTTCTGAGCATTAGTCAGCTCAAACGGAAGCTGAGAAATAAACTCTTTTAATTCATCGTTGCGATATAGGATCCTCGTCCCATCCTCCTGGCGGTATGCCCGTCTAATTGCTTGAAGTCGTAGCTGAAAGAGGAAAAATTCCTCGTAAGTAGCCGTACGTCTGGCCGCCTTAGCAAGAGCCTGATTCTCGGGGAAGTGAAGCTCCTTAATCATTTCACGTCGATCCATTAAGCGGTAACGTTGTCTAAGCGTTCTCGGGAGCAAGGTCGGGATCACGTGTTGGTAATCTTCGTATGCCTGACGAATCAACGATCGTAAAGTGCTCTGCCGAAGATGCTTATTTACCGGGTAAACAGCTCCAAATTCATTTTCTGGCGTACCCGTAGTAGTTACTAGTTTTGTCCCAGTTACCTGTTGACGAGTGGCATCCCATTTTCCCATTACGGTTACGGGACGTTCTAATTCAACCTGCTTTTTCAAATATGGCTGATTAAAGAAGGTTACCATAATTACTTGCTGACCAACTTTTAACCGAAAACTTAATCGGTTACGCCGATATCCAAATCGACTAAATAATGGCTCAGAAACAATTTTTCCTTTAACGGTTACTTTTTGTCTATCCTTAACCGTTTTTAAGTCATTTGGTGTAAAGTCGTTATACCTAGTTGGGTAGTACGTTAGCAAATCTTCAATCTTATCAATATTTAAAGTTGCTAGTTGTGCAACCCGTTTGGGACCAACTCCCTTTAGTACTGAAACCGGATCCTGAAGACTCTTCATCATCCTACCCCCCCAACCTTTAAAAAGAGCCGGATGGCATCAGGTAACTGGTGTTCTACATCCAACTCCATCATTAATTTAAATTATTCAACGGAAATTAAGTATGGATATACTGGTTGGTCACCCTCATAAATTTCGGTTTCCAGTTCATCATCCATTTCTTCAACAGCAGCCTTAATTTCTTCAGCTGTTTCCTTATCACCATCTTGTCCATAAAGAATTGTTACAATTTCACTGTCTTCATCAAGCATTGCTTTAACCATCTTGATTGCAGCTTCTTTAAGGTCAGGATCGGTATCAACGATCTTACCATCAACAATTCCCATAAAGTCATCTTTCTTAATTGATTGACCATCAATTTTAGTATCACGAATAGCATTGGTTACCTCTCCGCTCTTAACAGTTGAGAGATTTGCTTCCATGTGTTTTTGATTATCTTCTAAGGATGCTTCAGGGTTATATTCAAGAAGAGCTGTCATGGCTTGAGGGATAGTTTTACTATGGACAACCTCAGTTGGAATATCAGCAATTTCAGCAGCCTGTTCAGCAGCCATAAAAATATTACCATTATTAGGTAAAATGATCGCTTGCTTAGCCTCACTACTATTAATTGTATCTGCAATATCTTGGATACTTGGATTCATTGTCTGACCACCCTTAATAGTGTGGGTAACCCCAAGACTCTTTAGCAATTTAGCAATTCCCTCACCAGATGTCACTGCAATCACTGCGGTTTCTGTTTTTGGTTTAGCAGATTCGCGAGCCTTTTCAATTGGTGTTTCTGAACGTTCTGCCTCTTCTTCATCATGTTCCATGATTTCCTCTTGTTGCCAAACCATGTTATGAATTTCAATAGTCTGAAGATCACCAAATTGCTGACCCCAAGATAATACTTTACCAGGGTGTTCCGTGTGAACATGAACCCGGACTACAGAATCATCGTTCAAGACGAGTAAGCTATCACCCATTTTAGCAAGGTAGTTGTAGAAAGTGTCGTAATCAAACTCTTGCTTGACTTGCTTCCCTTTACCAAGACGAACAAGCATCTGAGTACAATAAGTATATTGAATATCTTCAGGATTTAACTTTCCTTGAACACTTTGGTGGTCCATTGCCTTAACCATCTCATCGACTTCAGCGTTATCAGGCTTATAGCTATCGTCCTTATCAACTTTACCACTTAAAGCTTCATCAAATGCTTGAAGGACAAAAACAAGTCCTTGACCACCAGAATCAACAACGCCAACCTGCTTCAAAACAGGTAATAATTCAGGCGTTTTCTTTAAAGCAACCGTTGATGATTCATAAATCGTATGCATAACTTCAACAACATCATCAGTTTCTTTAGCCTTTTCCAAACCAGCTTGAGCGGATTCCCGAACAACTGTTAAGATCGTTCCTTCAGTTGGCTTCATTACGGCTTTATAGGCTACTTTAGCACCATTAGCATAGGCAGCAGCAAAATTCTGAGCATTAAGAGTAGTTTTTCCTTCAGCTCCCTTAGCAAAGCCACGAAAAATTTGTGAAAGAATAACTCCCGAATTCCCCCGGGCACCCATTAACAAGCCTTTAGCCAAGGCAGCAGCAAGGTCGCCAACTTTGGTGCTATTTGCATTACGTTCGTATTTGGCACCGCTTTCCATAGAAGATGTCATATTTGTCCCTGTATCTCCATCTGGAACCGGGAACACATTTAATGAATTGATAAATTCAGCATTCTTGCTCAGCTTACTAGCAGCAGCTTGAACCATCTTGCCAAATTCAAGATTCGTAATTTCAGTTACAGCCAATTATCTTTCCTCCTAGTAACGCAAATTAATCGTCGAGTGACCGAACACCTTGAACACAAACATTAACTGAGTTTGCCGTAATGCCAAGCATTGATTCAAGGTTATACTTTACCTTTGATTGAACACTCTTTGAAACCTCAGAGATTTTAGTGCCATAGCCAACGATGATATTAACATCAATAGCAACACCGTTATCTTGTTGACGAACGACAACTCCACGACTGAAGTTTTCCCGACGCAGTATTTGGTTAACACCATCCCGTAATGGATTCCGTGCTGCCATACCAACTACACCATAGTTATCAGTAGCAGCGCCACCAACAACTGCTGAAATCACGTCATTATCGATATCGATTATTCCAGATTGTGTTTTAATTTTAACCGCCATTATATGGCCTCCTTATTTTGGTCAATCAATGCCCATTAAAAAATAAGCATTTTCAGCAATCATACTGTTAAAAACTCATATTAATAATACCATAGCAGACGAAATGAAAAAAGTCGTCTGATTAATGATAGTTAAGGGCATATACTATTTTTTAAATAAAAAATAAGTCGTTCAAAACTGAACGACCATATTTTTTGATTTAATTAAACCCGAGTCACTTTACCGGACTTCAGTGTACGTGCTGAAACGTAAACCTTCTTAGGCTTGCCGTTAACCAAAATGGTTACCTTTTGCAAGTTAGGCTTCCAGCTACGACGACTTGAGTTAAGGGCGTGAGAACGCTTGTTACCAAAGCGTGTCCGTTTACCGTTGATAAAATCTTTAGCCATTGGTGGTACCCTCCTCTTCTCATCTATGTTTTTTCGTTTTTACGCATCTGCGCTATAACTCACTTAAACAATTTACCATAGGCTGGATAACAATGCAATAGTTTTCTTTCAAGTAAATTTCCTTGACAGGCTAATTAGTTACCAGATCACGTGACTTAATGACGGCTATTACCCCAGACTTAAAGCTGAAATGATTTCGTTCACCATTAAACTCATTACTCGACCAACAGAAAGGAATCGTCGAATTCCAATTATTCAATGGATACTTTTCATCAACTAACGTTAAACCGACTACTGGAGTTAAGTTAACAAATGCTAAATATTTAAACCCAAGTTGAGCGCTAAGTTCATACTTCCCCGGCAAATAGTAATCAACAATGTTTTGCTTATCAATAAACTGAATATTCTCAAGGTAGTCACGAAATTCTTCTTCTAACGGTAAAAAGAGGTTGCTTAAATATTGATCTAACCGACCACCAGTAGCCCCAAAAATCGAGATTTTATCTGGATGATAGAGTTCAATTGCGTTCTTTACACCAAGTTGGGTATCGGTGTAATCCTTTACTGGGGGAAATAGCTGAATGCTATTAATTAACTTTTTTACACGTTTAAATTGTTGATCATTTGTCGAATCAAAATCCCCAATCGCAGCTACAGGAACTATCCCTTCTTTAAGGAGGCGAGTCGCCCCAATATCAACCCCTAACCATTTTTCGTTTTTTCGAGCCCGAACTACCTCTAAAGGAATTAATTCTTTCGGTCCCCCTACCATAATATTTACTCGCATTGACCTCTCCTTAAAAGAAAAGCACCGCTGACTATAATGTCACCCGACGCTTTTACTAGGTTATTTAGTTGCATCCTTTAATGCTTGAATCCGTTCAGCAGGATCATCAGCATTATAAACGTATGAACCAGCAACTGCTACTGTTGCTCCAGCATTATAACAATCAACGACGGTTTGGTTATTTACCCCACCGTCAATTTCAATATCAAAGTTATAGCCCTTGTTCTTCTTAATTTGGTTAAGTTTAGCAATCTTTTCAACAGTCTCAGGAAGAAACTTTTGCCCACCGAATCCTGGATTAACAGTCATTACTAAGACCTGATCAACCATATGTAAAACCGGTTCAATCATTGCTACCGGTGTACCGGGGTTGATGACTACCTCCGCCTTTACGCCGCCATTCTTAATAATTTGTAGTGCCCGGTGAATATGTTGGGTCGCTTCTACCTGAACTCCAATAATATCGGCACCTGCATCAATAAATGCAGGTATAATATGCTCAGGATTTTGAACCATTAGGTGACAGTCAAGAACCATCTTTGTAATTGGACGAATTGCCTTTACAAAGCCAGGGCCATAAGAAATACTTGGTACAAATGAACCATCCATCACATCGATGTGAAGATATTCAGCACCAGCTTTGTCTACCTTTTCAATATCCTTCTGTAAATTAACATAATCAGCACTGAGAATCGAAGGTGCTACTTTAATCATTTTATCAATCCCTCATTTCCTATTCTTACCATAGTCCGGTTTTTGATTGACAATCAAGTTATGAAATTGAACGTAATTGTCATACCGACTTTCCATGATTATACCATTTTTTACTGCATCTTTAACTGCACATTGCGGCTCTTTCAAGTGAAGGCAACCACGGAACTTACATTCCCGTGCTAACCCTTTCATTTCAAGAAACAGATTTGGTAGCTCTTCAACCGTCATATCAAAAGTTTCATATGAAGAAAATCCAGGCGTATCAGCAATCCAAGCGCCAGCCACATTTAACAAGCTGACTTTCCGTGTTGTATGCCGTCCCCGCTTTAATGCAGTTGAGATTTCTCCTGTCGCCAGTTCTAAACCGGGAGCAAGATGATTTAATAATGTCGATTTCCCGGCACCTGTTTGTCCCATCATTGTAACAATTTGACCATACAAAAGTTCTTTAAGCTCTTGAAGTTGTTCAGGAGCAAATACTTCGCGACTAAAGAAAACTCGGTACCCAATCTTTCGATAGCCAGCAACGATTTTTCCCAACTTCGAATACTCGTCATCATCAAGAAGATCGGTCTTTGAAAAATAAATTATTGGAGTAACCTTTTGTGCCTCAAGGGCGATTAATTGGCGATCCAACAAATTTGTCGAGAAAGTTGGCTTCTTGGCTGCTGTCACTACCACAGCAGTGTCAACATTAGCCACTGGTGGCCGAACCAGTTTATTCTTTCGTGGTAGCACACGAAGGAGGTAGCCGTCTTCGAATTCCACCCGATCACCAACAATTGGCTTAATCTTTTTGGCACGAAAGTTTCCTCGTGCCCGTGTTCGATAAATTTCACCCTCAGCTAAAATATCGTAGAAGCCACTTAGTGATTGCTGAATTATCCCCTGTTTCACATTTTACCTCCTTAAGCTGTGATGTTCGTTGCACTCATAATTGTTCGACCGTTCCGAACAACTCGGTAAGCCCCTGTTTCCCCCTGTCTAAGGGTAAACGGAACATTAATCGTCGTCTCTTGGTTAATTGTAATATCTTGATATTGCATAGTTAGATTATGCTGTGCATCTTTAATATATACTTGAACTCGATTTTCATGTTGACCACCATTACCGTCAAATGGAATATTAATCTGAATATTAGTGGTCTTTGTTTCATTACCAGAATTAGCCACGGTTACCGTCAGTGTATCGCCACGGCTTAATGTGGAACCTGCTTTAGGTGTCTGTGCAACTACGTGGTTAGTTGCAATGGTCTTGGACGTTTTTTCTTGAGTGGTTAATTGCAAGTTATGCTCATTAGCAAACTTCTGAACAACACTAATATCTTGGTTCTTAAAATCAGGAATTTTAATCTGTGGTTTACCCGCGCTTACTTCAAAACGAATGGTATGGGAAGCTGTAGCAACTGTCTTTCCTTTTGCGTAATTCTGTTTCATTATTTGTCCAGGATCAACCGTTTCTGAATGAACTCTAACTTGTTCAACATGGAAACCTTTCGCCCGAAGACTGCTTGCTACATCCTCGTAATCAGAACCAACATAATCAGCCATTGTCATTTGTTTGACCCCTTGACTCACCTTTAAATCAACATAACTATTAATCCGCGCCTTATCGCTGCCATTTGGCGAGCTACTGATCACTTGATTTTTCGGAACATTTGGATCATAACCACGAGTAATGTTTCCAACCCGCAAGTTATGCTTATGAAGAGTTTGCTCTGCCTTTACAGCACTTTGACCAGCCACATCTGGCATTACGACAGTCCGCCCTAAAAACCACCAACCACTTCCGCAAATAATGATTAAAATAACCATACCGATTCCTAATGAAAAATACTTTTTATAACGATACCAGAAGGAGCTTGACTCATTTTTAATTTGTTTTTGAGGCTCCTGTGACTCCTGCTTACCATGATGTTTTGGCAAATCTATCACTTTCGTTTCACCATCATCGTCACCATTAAGCTCAAGTCGTGATTCATTCTTTCTTGCTGGATCTAATGCTGTTTTTAAATCGGCTGCCATTGCTGCAGCTGATTGATAACGTTTTGCTGGATCCTTAGCAGTAGCTTTGATTACTACATTCTCCAACGCTTGCGGAATATTCTTATTAAAATTACGAACTGACGGAACGTTTTCTTTAAAGTGTTTAAGAGCAATTGAAACAGCCGTTTCTCCTTCAAACGGTACTTTTCCTGTCAGTAATTCGTACAAAATAATTCCTAAAGAGTAGATATCAGATTGCTTAGTAGCAATACTTCCCCGTGCTTGCTCTGGAGAAAGATAATGAACAGAACCCATCAACGTATTTGTCTGTGTCAATGAGTCCTGGTAAGCTGCAACAGCAATCCCGAAATCAGTAATTTTAATATTCTTATTTTCATCAATTAAAATATTTTGTGGTTTTAAATCACGGTGGATAATTCCATGATCATGGGCAGTCTGAACTGCTGATAATACTTGCCCCATAATATCGACCACTTGTGGTAACGGAATCGGAAAATTTTTCTTAATATACGCCTTCAGGTCGGTTCCTTTAACGTATTGCATTACCATAAACTGCATTCCATGATCTTCACCAATGTCATAAACCCCAACAATATGAGGATCATTTAATTGGGTTGCTGCCATTGCTTCGCGTTCAAAACGACGTTGTGTGTTTGGATCATCTCGTAAATCAAGGCGAAGTAACTTAACTGATACTTTGCGATCGAGAAGTTCATCATGCGCTAAATAAACATTCGCCATCCCGCCTTCACCAAGCGTGCGAATAATCCTGTATCGTTTACCGATCTTATATCCAGGATTCATTTACTACCCCTCCTGGTCTCCTACTAACCCAATCAGGACAGTGATATTATCTGGTCCACCAGCATCATTTGCCATTTTAACTAGTTGCGAACACTTTTCGGCTACCGAGAGCCCGGATTCTAACACCTTTTTCATTTGGTCTCGAGTAACCATCTTGGATAAACCATCAGTGCACAACAAAAACTGGTCACCAGGAGCAATCTTGAAGCGATTAACTTCGATCCTTGCATCAGCTGATGCCCCAATGGCACGAGTAATAATGTTGTTTTGTGGATAATTACGGGCTTCTTCTTCTGTAATGTCGCCATGCTTAACCAGTTCGTTTACTAATGAATGGTCGATCGTGACCTGTGTTAACATATCACCGTGGAGGACATATCCCCGACTATCACCGATATTAGCCACTACCATTGCCCGCTCAAAAATAATGGTGGCAACCATGGTAGTACCCATTCCCTGATACTTTGGGCTTTTCTTTGATTTTTTTAAGATTTCGTCGTTGATTAATTGGACCTCACGTGCGAACCACCGAATTGCTTCTAGTGATGAGTTTGGTGAGGCCGCTTGGAATTGACGACCAAGACTCTCAACGGTAACCTGAGCAGCAACATCACCGCCTCGGCTACCACCGATTCCATCAGCAACGACCACCAAGATAGTTCCATCAGGAGCAGTAAACTTTGCTACTCGATCCTGATTTTCTTTCCGTAGATGACCAATATCTGTTTGATAAGCAACTTCCATAAATAATGCTTTCCCTTCTACAGATTTCGCTTAAGGCTACTAATAAAGAAGCCATCGGAATCGTAATCGCTCGGCATAATTGTTAAGGTTGCCGAATCTCGATCGTCCTTAATTGCCCGTGCAGTCTTTGTCCGCTCCAGTTTAAATTCTGGATGACCCTGAAGAAATTCATGAACTGTCTGGTCATTTTCTTCCTGCAAAATTGTACACGTGCTAAAAGTAATTATACCGCCTTTTTTAACTTTTGGGGCAACCGCATTTAAAATTGCCAACTGAATTTTATGTAGTTGTTGACTATCTTGCTCAGTTTTTGTGTACCGAATTTCTGGTTTACGCCGTAATAAACCAATCCCACTACATGGGGCATCAACAAGAATTCGATCAAATTCCTCATCTTTAAATTGTTCAGTAACATTTCGGGCATCTAATGCTAATGGAGTAACTTCTCCTCCAACACCCATTCGTTGAGCGTTCTTTTCAATCAATCTGACCTTATGCTGGTGGATATCAAGCGCAACAACTTCCCCCCCTTGCTCCGAAGAAAGTTGTTCAGCAATTTGCACAGTTTTTCCACCAGGGGCCGCACAAGCATCTAAAACCTTAAATTGTGGCTTTAGATCCATACTTTCAACTGCCAACATTGCACTCTCATCCTGAATTATAATGGTACCGTTTTTTAACAGTGGAGAATTAATAACATTACCTGATGTCACAACTAGGGCGTTAGCCGCAACTTGACTTTCATTAGTCTCAATTCCCTCTTCACGTAACCGTTCCTTCACAGTTTTTAAATTGCTTTTTTTAGTGTTAATTCGAATTGAAACGTGTGATGGATCATTAATCGCCTGAAGAATCTCCTTAGTAACTCGCTCGCCATTCTCTTTAATAAGTAGTTCAACTAGCCATTGAGGCACACTAGTCGTAAGTGAAAGCCGCTTTGAAAGAGGCTTGATTTCAGAAAAATCAGGAAAACCATTTCGTAACGCAGAATGAAGGACTCCAGTAACGAATTTTCTTATTCCCGGATTTCCGCGTCGCTTAGCAATTTTAATTGTTTCATCAGTTATTGCCCAATTAGGAACTCGCTCTAAATAATGGAATTGGTAAAGTGCCGTTAATAAAAGAGTTTCAACCCATGAATCCAGCTTTTTACCAGATGTTAATGACTTTAACCAGTATTCCAAAGTAAGCTGGTGCTGAAGAGTCCCATAAACGATCGTCGTTACTAGTCGTCGATCCGCAGGGCTCAATTCATGCCGCCGAAGTGTTTCATCAACTTGTAAATTCGAATATGCCCGTGTTTTACGCACCCGTTCTAAGGAAGTAAAGGCTAATTCTCGAGCATTATGTGGGATAAACTTAGTCATCAGTTATCACTTGCATCCCTTCTTTAATGTTTTGGTGACCGTTCAAATAAGCAGTAATATTCATCTTTTGCTTACCAGCAGGTTTTAACTCGTTAATTTGATAAGTTGTTCCATTGCCGGCAGCAATTACAAGATGGTGCTTATCAACCCGAACAACTTTTCCCGGTTCTAGGCTTGTCTTCTCATCTAAGGGAGTTACATCGTAAATTTTCGTCCGTAAACCATCAATTTTCATGTTACCAATTGGTGCCGGGCGTAATCCTCGAACCTTATAATCAATTTTATCTGCTGTCATTGTGTAATCAATTTGTTCTTGAGCACTAGAAATATTTGGTGAAAAAGTAACTTTCTCGGGATCCTGCTTTTGCGGATGAACATTCCCACTAATTAAGTCAGGCAATGTTTCTAACAAGAGATCTCTCCCAAGAATACTCAATTTCTTAAACATCGTCCCGTTATCATCGTCAGCTTCGATCGGGATTGAACGTTGAGAAATCATATCTCCCGCATCCATCTTCTTTACCATATACATAATCGTGATCCCAGTTTCCTTATCACCATTAATAATTGAATATTGGACTGGTGCGCCACCACGATACTTAGGTAATAGTGAACCGTGAACATTAATTGCAGCAATTCGGGCAGCCTCTAACAACTTAGTTGGCAAGAATTGACCATAAGCAGCCGTGATTAAAAGATCCGGTTGCATTTCAATAATCTCCGCCATTTCTTCACTCCCACCTAATTTAGTTGGTTGTAAAACTTTAATTTGATTTTCTACTGCTAACTTCTTTACTGGTGAAGAAGTCAAGACATGTTTGCGCCCCACCTGATGATCTGGCTGAGTCAAAACAGCCTTAACATCATATTCAGGCGCGTCAATAAGACTTTCTAAAATTGGCACAGCAAATTCTGGAGTTCCCATAAATACGATTGATGTTGACATAAGTACGTCATCCTTTCATTTACATAAAATATTGTGGATCAGGATCAATTGAAACTTGGACGTCCGCCCGTCCTTTACTTTGAGTTTCTTGAAGAATCCTTTGTAAAGTTGAATGCAACCGTTGATCCTGCTTATATTTGATTACAATTTGATAATAATAACGGCGCTTCATTCGTGCAATTGCCCGTGGAGTTGGGCCAAGAATAATTGTTGACGGCATTAAATTTTCAACCAGTTCTTGCTTAATTTTCGTCATCGTACGAGCAGCAACTGACTCATCTTCATGACTCGCCATAATCCGAATTGTAAAGTAATATGGTGGGTAACTCGCTTGACGACGCAATGCCATTTCCTGTTTAAAAAATGCTTCATAGTTATTTTTCTGCGCTAGCCGAATAGCGTAATGGTCTGGGTTATAAGTTTGGATAATTACTTCACCCTTTTTATCAGCCCGGCCAGCCCGGCCACTCACCTGACTTAATAAATCAAAAGTTCGCTCACTCGACCGAAAATCTGGCAGTCCTAAACCGGTATCAGCATTCAAAACTCCCACTAAGGTCACATTAGGAAAGTCAAGTCCCTTTGCGATCATCTGGGTTCCCAAAAGAATATCTGCTTGATGTTGACCAAACTGCCGCAAAAGTTTTTCATGCATTCCCTTACGTCTTGTGGTATCAACATCCATCCTTATAATCCGCGCATTAGGAATCAGACGATTTAACTCCTGCTCTACCTTTTCAGTTCCAGTTCCATAATAACGAATTTCACGGCTACCACAATTAGGACAATAACGCGGAATCGGTTCTTCATGGCCACAATAATGACACTTCATTGTGTGACTATCTAGATGAAGAGTTAAAGAAATGTCACAATTAGGGCATTTTAGAACTTCTCCACAGTCACGACACATCATAAATGAAGAAAATCCTCTCCGATTAAGCAACAACATACTTTGTTCGTTTCTTACCAAGCGATCCGTTAATTTTGCTAATAGTTCTCGAGAAAAATTACTCTCTCCGCGTTCCTTAATTTCAGGTCGCATATCAACTACCTGAATTGGCGGAAGCGGTCGCTTATTTATCCGGTGTTTTAGCAAAAGAAGCTGGTAAACGCCCTTCATTGCCCGCGCTCGACTTTCCAAACTTGGGGTGGCAGAGCCAAGAACTACCGGGGCACTATTAGACTTACCCCGCCATTTAGCAATTTCTCGAGCGTGGTATCTGGGCGACTCATCTTGCTTATAGCTCGATTCATGTTCTTCATCAAGAATAATAATTCCTAGATCTTTTAATGGAGCAAAAATCGCAGACCGCGCCCCAACTACCACTTTAGCCTCACCACGTTCAATACGTCGCCACTCATCAAAACGTTCACCATTAGAAAGGCCACTATGAAGAACCGCCACCTTTGAACCAAACCGGCGCCGAACTCGGTTAACAATTTGGGTAGTTAACGAAATTTCCGGAACAAGCATTAATGCCGTTTTATGATTTTTGAGTGCTCTAGCAATTGATTGCAGGTAGACTTCAGTTTTTCCACTACCAGTAACTCCTTCTAAAAGAAAGACCTTACTTTGAGAGTCATCAATGGCCTGATCAATTTTATTAACTGCTACTTGCTGTTCGTCATTTAACTCTAAAGGCTTTGAAAGGTGTTCATCATTAGGTAATTTTTCCTGGGTATGGGGAGTTCGGTATACTTCAACTGGTACCTTTGCTAACCATCCTTTTTGAACTCCCACATTAAATGTTGCCGCCTTTAATCCACTAACTCTTTCAGCATCCGTTTGTTTGACTGTTTTACCAATAATACTTTGAAGGTAGGACAAAAGGCGTTCCTGCGCATGAGCATTGGAATGAAGTGAAGTTCGTGCTTCCTCAAGTTCTTCAAAGTCCAACTGTGGTCGAATACCAACCGTGGTTTTTGGTTTAGCCTTATCTGCTACTACATATTCAAACCGCACCTTTTTTTGCTTCTGTAATTTTAGTAAACGACTAACAATTTGTGGATCAGATTGCACTGTGGCGAAATCAAGTTCGTCTTTACCATGAAAAATATCAAAGGCAGTTTGCTCATCAACCTCATCGATTATCCGTACAATCCGTGTAGTTTTAGCCTTTAGCATATTAGGAAGCATTGTGTAAATACTGGAAACCCAAAAAGCATAGGTATGGTCAGCAAGCCACTTACTCAGTTTTAACAATTCATCATTAATTACAGGTTGGAGATCCATCAAGGCACTAATTGCTTTCAATTGACCATCATACTTTGTCGGCTGATCTAACCCCACAACAAATCCCTGAACCTGCCGCTTTCCATTCCCAAAGGGAACAATAACCCTCATTCCCTTTTGAATTTGATTTTCAAGTCGAGGAGGCACTTGGTATGTGTAAGGCTGGTTTGTTTGCATTGTGGGAACATCAACAATTATTTGTGCTAACTGTGCCACATATTTCACCTCACCTTATCTTCGTAGCAAGTAACTGAATTAACTTTGTCGCTATTTCCCTCTTTGTCATTTTTGGCCACTTAATTGGTGATGTACCTAGTTGCAAAAGTGTAACTTGATCTAAATCACTTCCAAAGGCACTATCATTACCCGCAACATTATTTGCAATAATTAAGTCAGCATTCTTACTTTCTAGTTTCTTATTAGCATTTTCTAATAAAGAATTGGTCTCGGCAGCAAAGCCAACTACAAACTGATCAGAACGCTTTTTTGCGGCTGTTGTTTTGAGAATATCGGCTGTTTTTACCAACTGAAGTTCTAATTCTTCCTGTTCAGGGTGCTTTTTTATCTTTTGACTAGCAATTTGAGACGGCCGAAAATCAGCAACAGCTGCTGCCATAATCAAAATATCAGATGCAGGAAACAGCTTCCCAACCATCACTTGCATCTCCTCAGTACTTTCAACGCGGTAAATTTTGATCTGCTTATTTATTGGTTGCGGAACTGTAATTTGTCCAAGAACTAGTTCAACATGAGCACCAGCATTTGCGGCTGCCTCAGCAATTGCAATCCCCATTTTTCCAGAAGAGCGGTTTCCGATAAAGCGAACCGGATCAATCGGCTCACGAGTTCCACCAGCAGTAATAAGGAGATGTTTACCGGAAAGGAACGTTCTACCAGAATTAGAATTATTGATAATTAGACGTAATTGGTTAGTGATTTCATCTGGCTCCGCAAGTCGTCCCTTCCCCTCATAACCTTCCGCAAGCATCCCTGTCGCCGGTTCAATAATTCTTATTCCATCTTGCTTTAACTGAACAATATTTCGCTGGACAGCTGGATTTCTCCACATGTGAGTATTCATTGCGGGAACAACAATTATTGGCGCGGTAGTAGCTAAAAGGGTGGTCGATACCGCATCATCAGCAATTCCATTTGCCATTTTGCCAATAATATTAGCTGTTGCAGGTAATACAATCGCAAAATCAGACCAATCCGCAAGTTCAATGTGAGGAACAGGGGAATTGTTTTGATCCCATAATGTTGTTAATACGGGTGCATGAGTTAATGCATGTAATGTTGTAGGAGTAATTAATTTTGTTGCAGACGCGGTCATCGCTACCCGGACCTGGTGACCATTTTTTTCTAAAGAACGAATCACTTCAATCCCCTTGTAAAGAGCGATCCCCCCTGTCATGTATACCGCTATTTTTGCCATTTCATACCCTCCAAATTTTAAATCCAAAATCGATTATATCATTCTCACGCTACTTTTCCCTCACTACCACTCGAATTAATTATCGATAAAAGAAAAGCACCCGTAATCTTAGAGAATTAATCATCTAGAAATTACGAATGCTTCAATTTAGTATCAACTACTTAAGACTAATCTTGTAGGTCCTCAAAGTGATCTGGATCAATTGTAACCTTATCGGCTTCAATTTCTTCCAGAGCTTTCCCTACTGGCTTACTTGAGTAGTAATGATCAAGTAGTGGAGCGGAACCACGTTCTAATTCGTGGGCACGCTTACTTGCTAGCATCACCAAAGAATAACGGGAATCAATCCGCTTTAATAATTCATCAACAGATGGAAAAAGAATCATTGTGCTGAATCTCCTAACATTTCAAGATATCGTGGCATTACTCGATTAACCCGGAGCCGTTCTGTACGGATAATGTCCTTAATTTTAGCAACAGCATTTGGAACTTCGTCATTAACAACTGCGTAATCATAATTTTGCATCATCCGAATTTCATCAAAGGCTTTTCGAATTCGCTTGTTAATAACTTCCATACTATCAGTCCCCCGGTGAATTAAACGTTGCTTCAACTCATCCAAATCAGGTGGTGTTAAGAAAATGAAAACACCATCTGGGCACTTCGAACGAACTTGCATCGCACCGTTAACTTCGATTTCAAGGAAAACGTCTTTCCCAGAATCTAAGGTTTCATTAACATATTTTAATGGGGTCCCATAATAGTTGTCAACATACTTTGCGTATTCAAGCATTCCACCGGTTTGAATTTCATGTTCGAATTCTTCCTTTGAAACAAAGTAATAGTCAACACCATTTTTTTCGCCAGGACGCGGTTTCCGTGTTGTCATCGAAATAGAATATTGAAAATCATTATCATTGGAATCAAAAATCGCTTTACGTACTGTTCCCTTACCTACACCAGAAGGACCGGAAAGTACGATTAACATTCCCCTTTTTGCCATGCTGATACTCCTATCCAAATATAACGTATTATTACTATAATGCACTAAATGGGTGTTAAAATCAACTATTCCGTTAAAGCAATTTTTAAAATTGCCTATTGCATTTTTGAACATTTGTTCATATACTATAATCACAAACAAATGTTCGGAGATGTTTGAAATGCAAATGGAACAATCTTTATTCAAATCAACATCAACTTTTCTTAACAATAAATTGCAACAACTTCTTGATAACGACTTTTCAGTTCAAAAAGAACAAATTAAATTACTGACTCCCCAACCGATAAAACAACGCCTTTCTTTCCTGGAAAGGACAATTAACAGCCGGATTAAGGTTCTTGTACAACTAATGCCAGTTAATAATACTGGTTACCCGGTCAATGTCCGTGGAACAGTTAAGAGAATGAGGGATGAACGATATTTAATACAAAGTCATAACGTTAGCTACGTTGTTGATATTAACCAAATACGTTACATTGCCAATATTTAATTATACTAAGAGAGTTAAAAGAGGGTGAGAAAAATATTTTTCTCACCCTCTTTTAACTTGTTACTAAATATTCTCTCAATTTACAAAGCCTAATTGTAAAAATCCTAATAAACTAGCTTTGTAGCGCAACCAAAGCCCTCAAGTCTAGCTACGAACGTTTCCAATGATTTCATATGATTTATCGTTCTAAGTTAGCCAACCATGCTCTCAAGAAAGCTAATTCCCAGCTTTTTTATCTTTGAGCCATTTTTAACAATTCTTGAGCATGCTCTTTTGTTAGCTTTGTTACTTTCTCCCCCGAAAGCATTCGTGCTAACTCATTTACCCGTTGAGACTCATCAAGAATTGTTACCATTGTTGTTGTTCGCTCGTCCTTAACATGCTTTTGAATCAAGAAATGGTGTTGAGCGACCGCGGCAACCTGCGGCAAATGGGTTATGCAAAGGACCTGTGACTTATCAGCAATCACCTTAATTTTATCCGCAATTGACTGAGCTACCCGTCCACTCACGCCAGTATCAACCTCATCAAATATAATACTTGTTACGCCCTCATTTTGCGCAAAGATTGTTTTGAGAGCTAACATCACTCGTGAAAGTTCACCACCAGAGACAATTCTCGCCAATGGTCCCATCATTTCTCCAGGATTAGTTTGAATATAAAATTCAACCTCATCAATTCCCGTTGGAGTGAAGTGCGGACGAGACTGCTTAGCAAAATGAACCTCAAAGACTGCCTTATCCATATATACTTCTTTCAATTGTTGATGAACAAGTTTTGTTAACTGGTGGGCCGCTTGTTGACGAATTTGGCTTAACTGTTGGCCTGTTTTAGTTAGTCTTTCCTCAGCAGTGGCTAATCGTTCTTCTAAATCACTGTTTGAATCAGCCGCTTCTTCCATCGAGTCAAGTTCATGTTTAATTTTAGCGTAATAATCGAGAACATCTTTAACACTGTCACCATATTTATGTTCTAAATCGCCAATTATTGTTAGTCGCTGATCAATTTCTCCAAGGCGGTTATCATCAAATTCTAGAATATCAAGCTGGCGACTGGCTTCCGTTGCCACATCTTGAAGAGCATAGTAAGCATCATTTAATGATTTACTCAATGAATCATATGCAGCATCAAATTCGGTAATCTCATTAATTGAATTCATTACGGTTGCAATTTGATCAAGGACCGCCCCCTGATCGCCACCATTAAAGACTGTCACCGCTTGTCGTAAAGAGTTATTAATCTGTTGAAAGTGTTCTAACCGATCACGCTCACTCATTAGTTGTTCTTCTTCTTCAACTTTTAGGTTTGCCTCTGAAATTTCTTTTACTTGATAGCGAAGCATATCTAATCTTTGTGCCCATTGCTGCTCGTTATTTTGCTTTTTACTAACAGCAGCCCTTAATTTCATATAATCCTGATATTCTACCCGATAGTGGTTCAATAGTTCTTGAATATCATTATGGGCAAATTGATCCAACATCCCCAAATGATTTTCTGGCTGTAATAATAACTGGTGTTCATTCTGGCCTTGAATATCGACTAATCGGGACCCAATTTGTCGCAATGTTGCAGTATTGATTAATTGACCATTAACTCGGATCACATTTCGACCACGACGATAGATCTCTCGGGAAATGATTAAAATTCCGTCCTCATGATCAATTCCAAGTGAATCTAGCAATTCATTAAATTCTAAATCCTGAGGAAGCGCAAATTGTCCCTGAAGAGAAAGTTTATCCGCACCGCGACGAATATATTCTTGTGAACCTCTTCCTCCAGCGAGTAACCCAACCGCATCAATAATGATTGATTTTCCGGCACCAGTTTCACCAGTTAAAACTGTCATGTGATCAGAAAAGTCTAACGAAAGGTGTTTAATAATCGCCAAATTATCGATTGTTAGTTCCTGTAACATTTAGTCACCCTTAATTCATTAAATTCCAAAACATTTTTTCGACGTTAATTGCCGCATCAATTGACCGACAAACAATTAAAACCCCTGCATCATCACCAATTACCGAAAAGACACCGTCAATCTCTAATTGGCGAATCAGACTAGCCATTACCGGCCCATTTCCTGGATGCATTATAATTGAGAGAAACTGCTCTTGTCGTTTTAAAGAAATCATATTATTTGATAACTCAGTACTCAGTCGCGTTTGGTTATCAATCTCCCCTTGCGCTGGCAATGCATAGCGGTAGCCACCGTCGTTAGCGGGAACCTTAACTAGTTGCAATTCTTTAATATCACGAGAAATCGTTGCTTGAGTAGCATAAACATTCTTTCCTTTTAATGCAGCAACTAAATCATCTTGTCGTTCAATTTGACTTTTAGCGATAATTTTGCGAATTAATTGTTGACGCTCAACCTTCTTCATTTATTTTCACTCCTTAATGGTTAAGTTCTTCGTCAGCACGTGCTAATACTTGATTAATATTAACTTGATCTGCAATTTTTCCTTTCTCACCACGTAATTTTAAGTGTACAAGAAATTCAACATTTCCTTGCCCGCCTTTAATTGGTGAAAAATCTAAGTTAAGGACGTCAAAACCATCTTCTTGTGCAAAAGTTAATACGTCTTCAAGAACTTCCTTATGAACTCCATGTTCCTTAACAATCCCGTGCTTCCCAACTTTGTCTCTACCTGCTTCAAATTGTGGTTTGATTAAGGCAACAACTTCACCACCTGGAATAAGAATGTTAGCTAATGGCGGAAGAATTAAGCGTAAAGAAATAAAGGAAACGTCAATCGAGGCAAATTCCGGTTGACCTTGTTTAAAATCTGCTAACTTACTATACCGAAAGTTAGTCTGTTCCATTACTACCACTCGTGGATCTTCACGAAGTTGCCATACTAATTGATTAGTTCCTACATCAAGAGCATAACTTAACTTGGCCCCATTCTGCAACATTACATCCGTAAAGCCACCGGTTGAAGAACCAATATCTAACACAGTTTTATCTTTAACGCTAATATTAAAGACTTTCAATGCCTTGGCAAGCTTTAAGCCACCACGACTTACATATGGCATTTTATGTCCCTTCATATGCAACGTTGTCGTTACAGGAATCTTCTCTCCTGGTTTGTCTAGCCGTTCATTATTTTTTCCTAAAATTTCACCAGCCATCACGGCCCGTTTTGCTTGTTCACGGGAATCAAAAAGGCCTTGTTTTACTAATAAAATATCAACTCGTTGTTTTTCCATCTTTATCCTCACAATTTAAAGTATGACAAGAATTGGTCATACGCACTAAAGTCACGCTTGGTTGCTTCATTCAAAGCTGCTTGAGTATTTTTCGCTTGCCGTAATACCAAGTGCAACTGTTCCTGAGCACCATGAACTCCCAATAATCCGGGATAAGTATTCTTATGCTCACCAGCATCCTTATGAACTGCCTTTCCCATTTTTTTCGTGGTACCAACAACGTCCATTAAGTCATCATAAATCTGAAATGCGAGCCCAAATTGAGCGCCAAATTGAGCTAAAAGAGCTTTAACCACTTGATTCTGCTCTGTAATGATTCCGCCAGCTAAGACAGCATACCGCAAAAGTGCACCCGTCTTTTGGCGATGAAGGTATTGCAACTGTTCAAGGCTCAAACGCTCATGTTCTCCTTCAATATCTCTTGCTTGACCAGCAACCATTCCAAAAGGCCCAGCAGCTTCTGCAAGTGCCAATGCCAGATTAGCACGAACATCCGCAGGTAGCTGATTATCAGTTACCCATTGAAATGCCATTGTCAGTAGCCCATCTCCCGCTAAAGTTGCCATCCCTGCACCGAATTTTTTATGGTTAGTGGGTTGCCCACGACGTAAATCGTCATTATCCATTGCAGGAAGGTCGTCATGAATCAGTGAATAGGTATGGAGTAACTCAAGCGCAGTTGCTGCCTTCATCACATCTTGAGTAAGTTCTCCACCTAACACTTGCACAGTTATTAACGTTAACGCTGGACGTAAACGTTTTCCGCCAGCATTAACTGAATACTCCATTGACGCTGCCAAAGTGTCCTGATCGATGTCATCAGACATTTTTTGCTTTAAAAATTGATCAATCTGCCCTTTTAGGTCTTTTAGTCCACGCATCAATTTACTCTCCTAGAGGCTCATTATCACTGCCATATCCACGATTACCTCCACCGTTATTGCTTGGATCGTCAGTTGCCTTTTCGTATTGTTTTTCGTTTCCCTCATCATCAATTAGGCTTCCTAATGTCTTTTCAGCACTCGTCAACTTCTTTTGCAGGGCCCGAGCCAATTCGATTCCTTCCTTATATTGACTCAACGCCTCCTCTAGCGGAACATTGCCTTGTTCAAGGTGACTAACAATTTGTTGAAGTTGGTTCAATTGTTCTTCAAATGTGGGCTTCTTTTCTTCTGCCATTTTCATTTCTCCTCCGTTCCAGTAATTTTTGCAGTTGCTTTTCCATCATTAAAGTGGAGAGTAACCTCTTGATTGTCTTCTAATTCTTTAACCGTATTAACAACAGCCCCCTGGTAGGTTACATATGTATATCCTCGTCCCATAATCTTTAAAGGGCTCAATGAATCTAATTGTTGAATTAAACTTATCAATTTCTGTTGACGTTGTTGTTGACTATTCTTGGCGCTATTTAATAATCGGTTTTGGAGCTGATCAACTTTTTCCTGAGTACGCTCAATTGTATGTTGAGGAGAAACAGCTCGAAGGCGCCCCTGTAATTGTTGAACGGTACTCAAACGATCTTTTACTAAGTTCTTAACATTACTATTTAACGTCTGTATTAGTTGATCTAATTTTTGTGCATAGTTCTCGTATAGCCTACTTGGTTGTTGAAAAATGTAGCTTTGCAATTGCTTTTGCAACTGTTTCCGGTCAAAATTAATCACATTTTTCATCGTATTGTTCAATCGGACTTGATCATCCTGAAGAGTCATTAATATATCAGCAAGCCGATTTGGTGTTGCTAATTCTGCAGCAGCGGTAGGAGTTGCAGCCCGTTGATCAGCAACTAAATCCGCAATGGTAGTATCGGTTTCGTGACCTACTGAAGAAATCACCGGAATTTGACTATCCGCAATTGCTCGCGCAACAATTTCCTCGTTAAATGGCCAAAGATCTTCTAGCGATCCCCCACCACGACCAATAATCATCGTGTCAAAATTTCCCATCTGGTTAGCACGATTAATTTGGCGTGCAATATCTGCAGCGGCTTTATCCCCTTGAACAACAGTTGGGAATAAAACTACTTGAGCAATTGGGTAACGACGGCGAACCGTGGTATTAATATCACGAATTACGGCACCATCCAAACTAGTTACCACAGCAATTCTCTTCGGAAATTGGGGAATTGGTCGAGGAATCTGATCAAATAGTCCCTCACCCCCTAATTTCTTTTTCAACTGTTCAAATTGAAGGTAGAGAGCACCAAGTCCATCTGGTTCCATCCGTTCAACATAGATCTGATAGCGGCCACTCTTTTCATAAAGTCCAATATGACCAACTACTAAAATTTTCATTCCTGTTTCCGGGCGGAAGTTTACTTTACGAAATTGGCGTTCAAACATTACGGCATCAATAACCGCGTTTTCGTCCTTAATACTAAAATATTGGTGACGTTGACGAAGCCGAAAATTTGAAAGTTCACCAGTTAAATAAACTGTCTTCAAATAAGGATCACGATCAAATTTTTGCTTTAAATAACTTGTCAGCTCACTAACTGTTAGGTACTGACTTCTATCCATTATGACTCCACTCCGTAAGATCAACAGTTTGTTCCATTAACGACGCAATTGTCATAGGGCCAACACCACCAGGGACTGGCGTAATCATCTTTGCCACTGGCGCAACACTATCAAAGTCAACATCCCCCGTTAGTGTTTTATCTGCCAAACGATGCATTCCAACATCAATCACCACTGCACCCTGTTTTACCATTTCGCCAGTAATCAGGTGCTTAACTCCCGCAGCAACGATTAAAATATCAGCCTGTTTAGTTAATTCTGTAAGGTTTTGAGTGTGGCTATTAGCAACTGTTACGGTCGCGTTAGCATTTTCAAGAAGCGCTGCCATTGGCTTACCAACAAGAATACTTCTCCCAATTACAAGCGCCCGAGCGCCGTCCAACTTTACTCGATAATGCTTTAAAAGTGTCATTATCCCACGTGGTGTACAACTAACAGGATAGTTGACATTCACGTTATTATACAGACAACCGACATTAAAGGGATGGAAACCGTCAACGTCTTTTCCGGGATCAATTGCGTTTAAAAGTTTATCCCCATCTAAATGTTTAGGAAGGGGTTCTTGAATAAGAATTCCGTTAATATTTTCATCTGCATTAAATCGACGAATATCATGTAAAAGCTCATCTTGACGAATATCTTCTGGATAAGTTGAAAGAACAGAATGGATCCCCAATTTCTTAGCCTTTTTATCTTTCATTCGCGTGTAAATTTTACTTGCTGGATCATCACCAACTAAGATTACCGCTAATCCAGGAACAATCCCTTCATTAGCTAATCGTTTTACCCGTTCTGCAGTATTTTTGTTAACCTCTTTTGCTACGGTACGACCATCAATTAATGTTGCCATTCTGTCATTCCCCTTTTCCAGTTTGACTAAAAACATTTTACCATATCAATACACAAAGAAACTTAAAGGAAAAAAGAGAGTTTGCGTTTTCTTCCGCACCCTCTCTTTCTCGCAAAATTATTTTAGGAAAACTATTTGTTTTCCTTTGCTTCTAATTGACGTTCAAATTTTCCTAATGCGCCATTAATAAATTTACGGGACTTATCATTACTGTATGACTTTGCTAATTCCAACGCCTCATTAATTGCAACAACAGTTGGAACCTCATTAATAAATTGAATTTCGTACAAGGCTAACCGTAAAATTACTAAGTCAGTTTGAGCAAGACGGTTAATTTCCCAACCACTTGCTAATAATTGACTAACCTGTGAATCAAGCTCTTCTTGGTGCTCACTAACGCCTTTAACTAACGTTTGTAAATAAGCTGGTATTTTATTAGGATGATTTGGTAATGAATCATAAATGTCAGCTAATGTTGCATCGGGGTTTGATTGCTTAGCAAATAAAATTTGAAAAGCTTCTTCACGAATTACATGTCGGTTAACCACCATTACTTTTCACCAGCCTTATCATCATGTTCACCAAAAATATCGTCTGGATCAACCGTTTGTTCTTCCTTCTTTTGAACAATTCCCCTGACGTGAATATTAACCTCACTAACATTCAAATCAGTCATCAAAGTTACTTGTTGCTTAACTCGATCTTGAATCTTTGCAGCAAGCTTAGGGACAGATACACCATAATCAATATAAACATCAATATCAATAATTAAATTATCATTCTGGTTTGACAACTTAACACCACGACGCTGGTCAGATCTTCCTAATAGTTCACCAAAACTATTAGCGAGCGAGCCATACATCTTTGAAACACCGTCAATTTCACTTGCAGCAACTCCAGCAATAATTTCAATAACGCGAGGCGCCACTTCAATCGTACCAAGAGATTGATCTTCACTGCTTAAAATGATCTTTGAATCTTCTGCCATTGTAAGTCCCTCCATTGTAATCTTTCATAAATCAATCTGACTTCTAAATTAAGTTAGTAATTCCGTTCTTTATCGAAGTATCTCACTATTATTTTGCACTATCTAATAGAAAAAAGCAACAATCCCATTAGCTAGTTTTAAGCAAGAATCTTCTGTAAAATTAATTTAATCTATTCGCTCATTAATCCTTAACAATAATCAATTCTGTCGGCGCAGTCGTAATCACTTCAGCACCTCCATGAGTCACCACAATATCATCCTCAATTCGAATTCCACCAATTTCAGGAATATAAATTCCCGGTTCAACTGTAATTACTTCATTATTCTTTAACGTAACATTCGTTGCGCCTGGAGCATAAGTTGTCGGAAGCTCATGAACGGTTAAACCAATACCATGTCCCATCCCGTGGTTAAACTCATCACCATAACCAGCTTCTTCAATTAATGAACGACCCGCAAAATCAAGTTCGTCACCATGAATCCCTACTTTTACCTTTTCTATTACTAATTTACGGGCTTCGTTAACGATTCGGTAAACGTCACGAAGTTCAGGATCAATAGAACCTACTGCAAAAGTTCTCGTCATATCAGCGGTGTAACCATCAAGGTAATAACCAAAGTCTAATGTGACCACATCACCGTCTACGATTAATTTATCTGAAGCAGTAGCGTGGGGCTTTGCTGAATTAGCACCACTAGCTACAATTGTTGGAAACGAGGCAGCCGATGCACCATGCATTTTCATCCAATAATCTAGCTTAATTGCCAGTTCACGTTCGGAGACACCAGGGTGAACAACGGATAAGATATATTCAAACCCAGCCGATTGAAGCTCTGCTGCCGCTCGCAATTTGGTAATTTCAGTACTGTCCTTTATTAAACGCATGCGTTCAATTAAATAATGAAATGGCACAATATCACAACTCATTAATTCGTCGAAAACATCAAAAAGTTGATAAGAAATTGAATCTTCAAAGCCAAGAACTGTTAAATTAAGACCCTCGCAAATCTTATTAACGGAACCATAATAATCACGACTAATCGTCGCAACAACCTCATCAGATTCAAATTCTTCTAAGGCAAGTTGGTAACGATCATCAGTAATTATAATCGCATTCTGGGGCGTAATCAGTAAACAACCATCCCCCTGAAGAAGGCTAAATCCCGTTAAATAATAAATATTCTTGGAGTCAGTCACCAAAAAAGCATCAATAGCTAATCTGTTAAATTTCTTTTGTAATCTGCTAATTCTTGTCATTGATTTTAATCTCCTATTTCGATTTTATTATATGCATTTTAGACAGTAATTAGTTAATTTTTATTTAAACTAAAAAAGACTGAACCATTAAAGCTCAGTCTTTTTAGTTATTCGGCAACCGGGTAAACAGAAACCTTTCGCTTATCACGGCCGAGACGTTCAAACTTAACACGACCAGCAATCTTAGCGTAGAGAGTATCGTCACCACCACGACCAACATTTTCACCCGGGTTAATATGAGTACCACGTTGACGGTAGATGATTGATCCAGCTGTCACGATTGAACCATCAGCAGCCTTAGTACCAAGACGACGACCAGCTGAGTTCCGACCGTTAGCAGTGGAACCACCCCCCTTATGGTGAGAGAAGAATTGCAAATTCATAATCATAATCGTTCACCTCCAACAAATAATTTTAATTTTCAAACATTTTAACTTCAATGTTTTGAGGGTAACTTTCTGTAATATCACACATTCCATTAAAAAATGTCTGCATAATAACTTGAGCATCATGAGTCAAGCTAATATCAGTAACTTTAAGAAAGCCACCATTATTATCATCACTATCAACTGCCGCGGGAGTCTTAGCAACTCCTTCTAAAGCATTAATAGTAGATATAGATAAAGCAGATGCGGCTGCACAAACAATATCCTGACCATATGGACCAGCATCAGCGTGCCCCATCATTTGAAAAGCGGTAATTTGGTGATCCGAATTAAAATTAAAAGATACCCGAATCATTACTTACCTCCGCATTAAGCATTGATCTTATTAACAGTAACCTTAGTATATGGTTGACGGTGACCTTGCTTAGTGTGGGTATGCTTCTTAGGCTTGTACTTAAAGGTAACAACCTTCTTTTCCTTACCCTGCTTATCAATAGTTCCTTCAACTGATGCACCATCAACAAATGGAGTACCAATCTTAGTACTATCGCCACCAACAAAAATTACTTGATCAAAAGTAACCTTGTCACCTTCCTTAGCATCAAGCTTTTCAACGTAGATGGATGAACCTTCTTCTACCTTGTATTGCTTACCGCCAGTTACGATAATTGCGTACATAAATTTGTGCACCTCCTTAATTCTAAGACTCGCCGAACCAAGCAGCATTCCACTTTAAACTTGGCAGCGTGCGGTTGTAGTTGTTGGGTCACAAATACAACAGTTGCATCATATCAAAGATTACTTTGTTAGTCAACCATAACTTCATTAACGAAAATAAAAAAGAAGAGCTAACTGGTATTCGCCCGTTTAGCTCTCCCTAAATTTAGATTCATTGAATATCCCGTAATGCCGAATTAGTTTTATGGCTAAGGGAATTCAGTAAGAGAACATTATTAGAATCTAATCGATCGAGCATCTTCCCAACGCTTTGTGTCATGTAACGTGATGTATAAATCATTCCGTCTTTCAGCCAATGACTTATTAATCCAAGAAGTGCCGAATCAATGAAAGAGATCTGCAAATTTAACGGAACTTCTGGTTGCTTATCTGGTTCAGCTATCACAGCATAATACTTTGATAAATGATCTGATAAACGATCATAAAGTTGTTCGTAAAAGAAGTCATTTCTCTTATTATTCAGTAATACATCAAAAATATCAGCTTCATTTTCAATGTACTGAAACGCCTTCTGGAGCGAAAACACCTTCACCGGTTGCCCATTAGTAAAACTAAGGTCCTCACTCTCTACCATCACTTGAGCAAAGAAGTCATCAAGAAGGTCATTGATTGCCGACTTAATAAAATCTTTCTTATCTTTATAGTGAAGGTAGAAAGTTTCTCGGGTGATGTTGGCGGTTTCAGTAATTTTTTGAACACTGATGTCTTCTAACTTTTCTCTCCGCATCAGATAAACTAAGGCTTTGCGAAGATTATTACGAGTCTTCACTACACGTGGATCCGTCTTATGACCTGCCATAAATCATCATCCCTTCGATTTCAGCTTAAGTTCCCCTCGTTTCTTACTTCTACTAATTTAAAGTATAGGTTTAGAGTCCGTCCCCGTCAAACTATAAAAACGATTATTTTATAAAAAATACAATATCTTGTCAATTTATATTGACAATTTGGGTAACGAAATTATATACTTATGTCTGTCTGAAACGGTAGCTCAACTGGATAGAGCATCGGTCTTCTAAACCGAGGGTTGAGGGTTCAAGTCCCTCTCGTTTCATAAAATGTGAAATAAAAAAGCCTAGTTTACTAGGCTTTTTTTATTTCACATATAGATTTTGTGCTACACGAAGATTAGTAATTCTTAAAATCATAATGACTCTTATTTTCTAAGTATCTTTCCAACAATCTTAAAACTTACAGGACACGCATTAATCTTAATTAATCTATTTTATTTACATATGATTAACTTATCTAACTAAATACATATTATATCCATAATAATATTAAAACTTTTCTCACTTTGTTTAAAATTCACCGAAAAGACAAGCTCAAAATCCGTTACCGCAAGACAAATAAATAAAAAACAGTTTTTTTCATTAAGTATCATTATGAATCAAAACACTTATGTTATAGAAATAAATCAAAAAAATTAATTATATTTATTCAAAAGAATATATTTTAAATATTTGATAAAGATTAAGAATTTTCCTTACTTATTAATTGCAAAATAATTAAAAAGTCTAATAATAAAAGTAGAGAATGCTTTTTGAGGTGATTTATCATGTTACCATTCTTTGTTATTATCATAATTTTAATTGGTTCAGTTGTTGGTCAAATTATGTTTGGTAATAAAAACAGTGATGATGGCCAAGTGACTGGAAAACACGTTGCTTCTCGCAATAGTTATAATAGTCGGAAAGCATGATCATTTTCGATTCAACAAAAGAGGACTAGTAAAAAGCTAGTCCTCTTTTTTTATTATTCTTTAACCCATTGATTCCGTTGTTGCTTAATTAGTTCTTTATATTTAGTACTGATCTCCTCACTACTAAATCCTAGATCAACTAATCCCCACTTTATTAGGAGGTGCCAAGCATGACGGAAACTTTCTTGACGATGATTATAATAAGCATCATTAAGAAAATGTTTAATTGCTAGGTACTGCTTGTTAAGTTCACCAAGCTTTTTGGTTGGCTCAGTTCGGTTAATCAAGTCCCACTGTTTTTGATCCATTACAATCAAATGAGTCCACTGCTGTTTTGCACTAAAAAGCAAAAATAATTCAAGTGATTGTAAATAATGTTCAAACGAACCTGGGATGTTTTCAGCAGGGCGATCAAGAACATCAAACCACCCATCGCTATTTGCTAGTTTTGCTAATTCAACGTCCAAAGCAACAAAAATTGTCTGTTTACGCGTTTCAGGGCCAATTTCAAGTTGCTTTGCTTCGTCAACATCAAGTTCCAAATCAATTACCTGATGTAATAAAATTGTCCAATTAATCATTTCTCTCTCCTTAAGCTAATCTTCAACAGTTGATTCAGTCATTAATGTCTTTTCCTGTTCGCCTTGTTCATCATCAGCGAACACTAATGGATCAGACTTAACAGCTAGTGAATCACGATTACTTAAGTACCAATCGCGAATAAGTTGGTAGTGAAGAAGCAAATCGAAAAATGAAACTTGATTATTAGGATCATGAACAGCAAAAAACCATTGTTGACTATAATCATCAGGATCAAATGAAAGATTAAGGTTTACCTGACGATCGAGCCGTAATTCAGCACCATTATTTTTCGGCAAGTTAAATAACATATAATCAGTTTCCGCCGTAGCAACAAATAGTCGGTCAATTACTGTTAATGATAATTCTGGTTTAGCTAATTCATAGTGTTGTTGGTTGTTTGTTCCAAGGATCCCTCGATCAATCACAAAATCTAAATCAGCATGAAGCGCTTGAGCAAAAAGCAATAGCGGCTTAATCGCCGACCGCAAATCAAGGTCAGAATACTTTTTTAATCCTTTAATAATAAAATAATTAACCAATGCTTTATTATTAAAACGAAGCATTTGATGTTCAAGGCTTAAAGAAAAAAGAGGTTCATCATCGTTCACATCCGTAAAAGCAGCATTTCCTTCGGCATCTTTAGTAAAGTGAAATAAAACGTTTTCCCCTAACGAAGAGATTGTTGCATAAAACCGATGACTAGTAGGATCTTCCGCAACTTTTAGTTCTTCATTGGAGTGCATTTCCAGCAGCCGACCCATCAAAAGCAAGTAGTAGTCAGCAACTTGATAGTGTTGAGGAAACTTAACAAATGCATCATCCAAGTTTAAATTAACCAATTCATCTGTAGCAGCAAGAAGATCATGGGCATCATCAGTTTGTGCAAGTTTGCTTAATAATTTGACATAGTGCTGTCCAATTTCCAACCCATGCTCAAATGAATGAGCTAACGCATTTAATTGTTCAGATGGTTGATTCAACATTCGATTATTGTTCATCATCTGTCACCTGCTTTTCCCCATCGTCAGATAAACTTTTAATATAATTAGCATATAAATTTCGATTAGCTAATTCGAAATCCTCAAAAGAACTAAAAGTATCTAAAATACTCTTTTGTTCATAACTCAAAATTGTATTTTCTTTTGAAAGTGAGAGAACGACTTGTTCATTATCCTTTATCGTTTGTGCTGCTGTCCGGGATTCTTCTTCCTCATCCTCTAATTTTTGGAGAGCGTTTAATAGGTTTTGTCGACTTTCTTTATTTTTACTACTTTCCCAAATTCCAGAATGTGAACTAATATCCTTTAATTGCTCTTGTAATTTAGCCCGCTTTTCTTCTCGTTCGCGTTGATGATCAATCAAATCTTGTAATCGATCATTTTCTGCAGAGATTTTATCAATTTTATCACTGTTATAGCGCTTATTATTATGTGCTAATTCAAATGTCTTTTTTAATTTGTCATACTCATCATCATTAAACAGGAAGCGAACATTAAGGACATCTAATTCCCCAAATTCGCGCCGATCCCACCAATTGCCAAAATAGATCCGGTAATGTCCAGTCTCATATTCTTCATAATAAAAGAATGGATACTTTTTCCCTAAATAATTAATTAAATTAACACTCAAGAAATTACTTAAATAATTAGTAATATCGTCAACCAAGCTCATTACACTCTGGTTGTTCGGTTGTTGTTCACGATGTTCAATTTCTTTAGCGTAACGTTGAGCATCTAATAATTGATATATTTTTTCATCATGGTGGTCTTTGACTGCTTCTTCAACCTGACGTAAGAAGGAAACCTTTTCTGAAATTTGTTGATTAATAATCCCACTCACATCACGAGCAGCCTGTTCGTGTCCTGGATTTACCATTGTACACCGCTCCTCACTTTAATAACTAGTTTTTATCTTAATCGACTTGCCGCAATATTTAAAGAACTTCATAACTTATTGAAGAGTTTCTTTACATTTAGTTTCCGTTTATTGATTTTAATAAGAAATGGACTATAATAAAAGAGTATAGATATAACACGCATGTGAAGTATCTATGTGTTTCGAAGCGTTTCGAAAAGAGGCGAAGTTAAATGGCACTTAGTAAGCAAGAACGTAAGGAAATGGCTCGTAAAGCCATGGAAAAGCGTGGCAGCAAGAAGCCAGATGGTTCTGGCTTTGCAAAGATTGATGCTGACGCCAAAAAGCTGAGCGATTAACTTTTTTTGAAGCAATTCACTCTTTATTCAAGAGACTTTAATTAAGCCTCTTGAATTTTTAAAGGCAAAATAATTTAAAACGACTCAGGATACTTAACAATTTAGTTAAGTATCCTGAGTCGTTTTTTATGCATTAATTATTCTAGTGCCGAGTAGCATTAACGTACTTTTCTAGTCGATCCATTCCCTCTTTTATTTGGTCCATACTAGTAGCATAACTAAAGCGTAAGTAGCTACTACCGCCCTCGCCAAAGTAGGAACCCGCTGTTATAGCAACTCGGGCCTTCTTTACAATATCATAGACAATTTTTGTATCATCCTGTTCTAAGAAGTTAGGAATCTTAGCAAAAATATAGAACGCACCCATTGGACGACTACAATCAAAGCCCATTGCGGTAAGCCGTTCTTTCATGTAATCACGACGTTTAATGTATTTTGCGTCCATTTCCTTTGTAGCTGCTGTTCCACTCTTTAGGGCAGCCTCAGCGGCATCCTGAGTAAACGTAGCAACATCTGTCATTACAAAAGAATGAACCTTAAAAATTTCACTAGTAATTTCTTCCGGTGCACAAAGATAACCAATCCGCCATCCCGTCATAGCATATGATTTTGAAAGGCCATTTGTTAAGATCGTTTGTTCAGGAAGTGCTCGAGCCATCGATGCGTAGCCCCCATCATAAATTAATTCACTATAAATTTCGTCACTGATGGCAAAGATTGGCTTCCCCTTAATTAGGCTAGCAAGATCATTTAATTCATCTTGAGTATATGCAATCCCAGTTGGGTTAGAAGGATTAACGAACACAATTCCCTTCACCCGATCGCCATACTTATCTAAATAGGATTTCAATAACTCAGGAGTCAATTTAAAATTTGTCTTAGATGTATCAATTTCAACAGCAGTACCACCAGCAATGACTGCATCAGGACTATAAATCGAAAAAGTTGGGGTTGGCACTAATATAATATCGCCAGGATTAGTAATCGCAGTAATTGCTGAATAGACTCCTTCTGTCACACCATTAGTAATTAAAATCTCAGTCTCGGGATTATAATGAAGGTCATAATTTTTAGCCAGGAAGTCGGAAACTGCCTTTAGAAGCCCCACAGTCCCGCGTTGAGGTGCATAGTGAGTTCGATTATTTTTGATACTCTGAATCGCTGCATTCTTAATATACTCGGGTGTATTAAAATCCGGCTCTCCAATTGTAAACTTAATCACATCATCAAATTGTGAAGCATAATTACTAAATTCAAAAACCTTTAACTTTGGAACGTTATTTAACGCCTTTCGCATATATTGTTTCATTTCAACCATTATTTATAACCTCGTTTTTTTATTTCTTACTAGATTACGTCTTTTGTTCAGTAACGGTCAAGACTATTCATTTAATTTTTTAAATAGGAAAATCCCTAAAGCACAGCAAAGCCAGACTTTAGGGATTTATTAAGTTCCTAATTATTAACTTTAAGCTTGAAGGGCTTCAATCATTCGATTAAGCAATTCAATATCTGTATCACGAGAATAAATATCCATGATTTCGTAAATTTGTGGAGCAGAAGTTGAACCAGTAAATGCTAAGTTTAGTGGGAAGTAAAGGTTCCGCCCCTTAACTCCAGTATCCTTACCAACTTCTTTAATGGCTTGACTGTAATCATCTGCACCATTCTCAAGTTTTACTTTCAAATCAGTCAAAATAGCCAACACTTCATCATTATTAAAGTCTTCATTGTCTTTAATAAGATCATAGTTAAAGTGTTCTTCGAGAACATTATAGTATGACCAAGCATATTCAATTACTTCCAGCAACTTATTCACATCACGTTGGTGAACATGGATTGTCTTTGCAAGTAAGTCCTTTAGTTGATCTTCTGGAATTGATTGAAGACGCTTTGCTTCTTCTGTTTCGCCTTCTTTAACTAATTCCATTGTCCGGTCAGTTAATTCTTCGACAGACATACTCTTAATGTATTGAGCATTCATCCAATCCAATTTCTTTTGATCAAAGTAAGCCGGTGCCTTGGACATCCGTTCAGGATCGTATACCTTAATCAATTCATCCTTAGAATAAATTTCACGTTCGCCAACTGGTGACCAACCCAAGAACGCAATAAAGTTAAAGATTGCTTCATGAAGGTAACCATGTTTCTTGTATTCACTAATAAATTGAAGAGTATCCTTATCACGCTTGCTTAATTTCTTCCGTGTCTTTGGATTAAAAATTAATGGAATATGACAGAAAGTGGGGTGTTCCCAGCCTAATGCTTCATAAATAGCAATTTGCTTTGGCGTATTTGAAATATGGTCAGCACCACGGAGAACGTGGGTAATATCCATTGTGTGATCATCAACAACAACCGCAAAGTTATAGGTTGGCATTCCGTCACTCTTTTCAATGATGAAGTCGCCACCAAGGTTATCAGAATTAAATGACACGTGTCCTCGAGCAATATCATCCCATTCATACTCGTGATCTTTTGGTAAGTGGAAGCGGATCGTTGGCTTTAATCCTTTTGCTTCGGCCGCCTTTTGTTCCTCTTCACTCTTACCATACCAACGACCATCATAGTGAGGAGCTTCATTATTTGCTCGTTGGCGTTCACGCATTTCTGCAAGTTCTTCTTCAGTTGAATAATCCTTGTAAGCTAAACCTTTGTCAAGGAGTTCTTGAATATACTTGTGGTAAATTCCCTTTTTGTTCCGTTCACTTTGACGGTATGGAGCATATTTAGGATTAGGTTTATTTGGACCTTCATCCCAGTCAATTCCTAACCAATGTAAGTTTTCTCTTTGACTTTCTTCTCCATCTTTAACGTTCCGTTTAGTATCAGTATCTTCAATTCGTAATACCATTGTACCGTTAAAGTGACGAGCAAATAAATAGTTAAAAAGGGCTGACTGCGCATTACCGATATGTAAAAAACCGGTTGGACTAGGTGCGTAGCGAACTCTGACCTTCTTATCATCCATGTTTGCGATTCTCCTTTAATATCTGTTTCACAAATAAATTTGTGACTGCAACATGTTTAATTGTATCGGAATGTTGCTATTTGTCAATTTCATTCAATCACAGATAATGAGGGAGCGCAAGTTTTTGCAATTAGTCCCTCATTCTTAATATCTGATTTATAGTTTTAATACTGTTCCATGTACCGTTGGCGTTCCCAATCTGAAACATGGGCACGGTAAGCATCATATTCACGGGTCTTAGCTTCTTCAAAACTTTGATAAAGGTGTCCACCCATTGAACCCTTAATTACATCATCTTCAGCTAAGTCCTTCAATGCACTGTGCAAAGTATCAGGCAAGTTAATAATTCCCTTGTTTCTCCGTTCCTTAGCAGTCATATCATAGATATTTTCATCAACGTTGTGAACTGGTGGTAAATTATTCCGTAAACCATCAAGACCTGCAGCAAGAACAGCGGCAATTGCTAAGTATGGGTTTGCTGCTGGGTCAGCCGAACGTAATTCAAGACGAGTTCCCATTCCCCGATCATTTGGAATTCGAACTAATGGTGATCGGTTAGAAGTTGACCATGCAACATAGACCGGAGCTTCATAACCAGGTACAAGCCGCTTGTAGGAGTTAACGATTGGGTTAACAATTGCAGTATAACTCCGGGCATGCTTCATCAAACCGCCCAAGAAGTGATAAGCAGTTTCTGATAGTTGTTCCTTATCATTTTCATCAAAGAAAGCATTTTGACCATCTTGAGTAAAGAGAGACATGTTAAGGTGCATCCCAGAACCATTAATCCCAGATAATGGTTTAGGCATGAACGTTGCATGGAGACCATACTTTTTAGCAATCGTCTTAACAACTAACTTAAAAGTTTGAATATTATCTGCTGCTTCGAGCGCATCGGAATATTTAAAATCAACTTCGTGTTGACCAGGAGCAACCTCATGGTGAGCTGCTTCAACGTCAAAGCCCATCTTTTCTAATGCCAGAACAATGTCACGCCGACAATCTTCACCAACATCCGCTGGTTCCATATCAAAGTAATTTTCAGAATCGTTAACTTTAGTAGTTGGGTTACCATTTTCATCCGTCTTAAAGAGGAAGAATTCAGGTTCCGGACCAATATTAAATGATTTGAAGCCCATTTGTTGCATCTCTTTAAGAACCCGCTTGAGGTTATTCCGCGGATCTCCTGAAAATGGTGTTCCATTAGTCATGTGAACACTGCAAATTACTCGTGCAACCTTACCATGATCAGCTCCCCAAGGGAAAGTTAACCATGTTGACATATCTGGGTAAAGGTACATATCACTTTCTTCAATCCGAACAAATCCATCAATTGAAGATCCATCAAACATGATCTTATTGTTCATTAACTTATCAAGTTGACTAACTGGTAAATCAACACTCTTAATTGCCCCAAATACATCGGTGAACATTACCCGCAAGAAGCGAATATCTTCATCCTTCACCATTTGACGAACTTCATCCTTAGTATATAAATGTCTTGCCATAAATTCATTCCCTTTCCTGAAGACACCTTAATAGTTTGATTTTCTTAATAAAACAAAGTAATAAACGATTATGGTTAACTTATCAACCTTTGCAACTGACCTAGACCAATTCAATCTAATTAACCTTATTTCATTAGAAAAACCCATTTTACTTAATACTGCTTAAGGATATCAATTGAAAACCATTAAGTCAATTTACTGAAAACGTTTTAACCTAATTAAAACTAAATTAATGTAAAAACTTTATTTTTTTAACCACGAATCAATAAATTGTTTGATTTCATTAGTATCATTCTTCCCACTTACTAAATCAAACCAATGAACATCCATCTTATTTCTAAACCAGGTCAATTGCCGTTTAGCGTAATGCCGTGAATCCTGTTTGATTTTTCCTACTGCTTCATCAAGCGAACATTCACCAGCAAAATATGAAAATAACTCATGATAACCTATTCCCTTTCCTGCTGGCAAATCGCTTCCTCCCTTGTCGTATAACCACTTTGCCTCATCAAGTAACCCTGAATTCATCATTAAGTCAACCCGTTTGTTAATCCGTTCATATAGTACTGGACGTGCTGTTGTAAGACCAATTAATAAGAATTCGTCTTTTGCACGTGATTGCTGTTGTTGAGAGAATAACTGGTTCCCAGTTTCAATTACTTCCAATGCACGAATTACCCTTCGTGCATTATTTTCAGGAATTGCTCTAGCGGCTTCAGGATCTTTCTTTTCTAATTGTTGCCAAACATAATGAGCTCCATGTTCTTTTAAAATATGTTGCCAATGCTCACGGAACATATCAGAACGTTGCTGATCCTGTTTACCGCCCAAGGAAAGGTTATTTGTTAACGCCTGTAAGTAAAAACCAGTTCCACCAACAATCAATGGCAAATGTCCGGAATTACTAATCTCCTTAATCCACCCGTTAGCTTCTTGTTTGAATTTAGCAACTGAATATCGCTGATCAACATCACAAATATCAATTAGGTGATGAGGAATTCCCGCCATCTCTTTAGAAGTTATCTTTGCTGTCCCGATATCTAAATGTCGATATACTTGCATTGAGTCACCGGAAACTACTTCACCCTTAAAAAAGGTTGCTAAATCAATTGATAGAGCAGTCTTACCAACTGCTGTCGGTCCTACAATTGCTATAACTTTAGACATTTTTTCTCTCCTTAAAGTAAATTTTGATCCTTCTCACTGGTAAAAAGTCGTTAAGTTTTGCATAATAGAGGTAACACTGAAATAAGAGGAGGCTATATCATGAAAAATTTTGCTAAAGGTGTTTTAATTGGTACTTTCAGTACATTAGCTGTGATCGCTAGTGGTGCATTCACTTTCCACAAGACTGTTGTTAAACCGATTGAAGATCAAGAAGAAAAATTTGATGAGAACCGGAAAGCTGCAACCCGAAAGAGTCGTTCCGCTCACCAAGCTTAATTACCATTATAAATAAAAAAGGAGCGTAATTACTCACAACTTTATTACGCTCCTTGGTATATAGATGACTCCCAAGTCCGAATTAAGTGGAATTGGGAGCCATTTTATATTCCGTGTTATTTACATTAACTAGTAATAACACTCTTTATTCTAATACTTTGACTTCTTTGTCTTCCCTTTCCAACTATTGTAACCACCCTTAAGGATATATAGTTGATGATAACCATGTTTTGCAAGGAAAGCAGCTGCTTGAGTACTAATTGCAATCCCTTGATCATACATATAAACGGGAAGATCTGGTCGTAATTCACCATACTGTTGTTTCAGATAAACATACGGTAAGCTTCGTGCTCCCAAAATATGTCCCTTTTTAAAGTCGGTTGGTTGACGCAAATCAATCACCTGTGCCTTACGCATCCCCCTATGAAATGCATCCTGATCCAACACAGTTGCATACTTCTTCCGACGGTAATATTGGAAAAGCCAACTAAATCCCCAGGCAAGAAGTAGAACAATAATAACGATATTGAAGGTTAATAACCCACTACTAACTCCAAGAACCACGCTAACGCTCCCTTACTTTTACATAAATTGCCGAGCTAATGAAGCAGCACCGATAACACCAGCATCATTACCAAGTTCAGCCAACTTTAATTGAGTTGATGTCCGAACAGTTGGGAAGGCAAACTTCTTGAAGTTTTCATTAACCCGCTTCAATAAGAAATCACCAGCAGCTGATACCCCACCCCCAATAACAAGGTATTCAGGGTTAAGAGCGTTACTTAAGTTAGCAGCAGCTAAACCTAAGTAGAATGCCACTTCATCAACAACAGTATTTGCCAAGTAATCATTTTGCTTAGCCAAATCAAAGACGATCTTAGCAGTAATTTCGTCACCATTATCAATCATTGCCTTTAGGCGACTGTCACCCTCATATTCTTCTGCCTTGTCTTGAGCAATGTGGACAATCCCGGTAGCAGAAGCATATTGTTCAAGACAACCCCGGTTCCCACAAGTACAAAGGTAACCATTTGGCTTAACGATCATATGACCAACTTCACCACCAGCACCAACCATACCATGAACTAGGCGACCATTGGAGATCAATCCACCCCCAACACCAGTACCAAGAGTAATAAAGGCAACATCATCCCCCTCATTACCAGCACCCTTCCAGCGTTCACCAAGGGCAGCAACGTTTGCATCATTATCTAAAGCAAACTTCATTCCGGTACCTTCTTCAATTTGTTCCTTAACATTTTGGGTAGTCTTCCAGTTAAGGTTATATGCACCAACAACAGTACCTTTATCACGGTCAATTGTTCCGGGCGTCCCCATACCAATTCCTATAAATTGATCCCGATCCATCTTGTACAAGTCAATATGGTGGTTAATTGAATCAATGATATCAGGAACAATATGTGAACCTTCATCCAAAATGTTAGTCCGTAAAGACCACTTTTGTTGAATTTCACCATTTTCAGTTAAAATGGCAAACTTAATAGTAGTTCCACCAAGATCAACACCAATTAATTTTTTAGCCATTATTCTCATTTCCTTTCATTTAAACGGTTCCTAAATAGCCGTTTCCTTTTTCTTTCTCTCGTTGTTCTTCTTCACGATGTTCCTGCCGAAGAACAATTTTCGCTTTCATATAGGTCTTGCTATCAACAACACCTGCTTGA
This sequence comes from Limosilactobacillus fastidiosus, assembly GCF_014145505.1. Taxonomy (GTDB): domain Bacteria; phylum Bacillota; class Bacilli; order Lactobacillales; family Lactobacillaceae; genus Limosilactobacillus; species Limosilactobacillus fastidiosus. Next base: position 130,774 of record NZ_JACIUZ010000044.1, on the reverse strand, counting down.
TATAAGTGATCTAATTCAATCGCAATTAATTCGATATCATATAACCGTTTTCCAACATAAACATAAACATTAAATTCTTTTAGTAACTGTTGAACATCATATAAAGTTCGATATTCTCGCGGTTTTGTCACTTCAATCACCTACCAATTGCGATTATCATGGCAACAATGCCAAAGAACAATATAACACTACCGATTAATCGTTTATAAAGACGAACGTAACCCACAAATGGCGCACCAACAACATATGACACTAGGAAACCACCAAAGAGGCCACCAAGATGCCCAGCTAAATCAATTCCTGGAAGAAATAAATCCATTACAATATTAATTCCAACCAAGATTAAAAATTGCCGACTCAAGTCATGAATTAAACTATTATCACGAAATGATTCACCAAGCATTAAAAAAGCACCGAACAGTCCAAAAAGTGCCGTGCTTGCCCCCGCCGAAATAGTGTTCGGTAAGAAGTAAGCACTAGCCAAATTTCCTGTAAAGGCACTAACAAGATATATCGCTAACATCCGCCAGTGACTAAATAATTCCTCAATATATATTCCTAAAAAATAAAGAGTAATACTGTTGATAATTAAATGGGCAACTCCAATATGGAGAAAAACTGGAGTAATCAGTCGCCACCACTGTCCCTCACGAATTAGTGGAGTAACACGAGCCCCACATTCTATTAAGATATTTGAATTAGTCGACCCACCTAATAATGTCATTACGATAAACGCGATAATCTGAATAGCTAAGAGGATAAATGTTACCGGGGCCCTTCGCCAAAGCTGATCTCTCATTAATCAGTCTCCGATAAAGAAAGAACCTTATCGACTGTTTTATCGTACTGCTCACTTTGCCATTCATCTTCATTTGCCAATTGAGTAGTAAATGATAACGAAATAGTATTACCGTCATACTTACTCAAGTAGCGATCATAATATCCGCCACCAAATCCGATCCGTCGACCTGATTGAGTAAATGCCACACCAGGAACAATCATCAGATCGATCTCATCTGGCTTATATACACGACCGTTCCGTGGTTCCAAAACTCCAAAAGTAGTTTCTACAAACTCACTATCTTCATTTAATTCCACAAATTCCATTTGACGATCTGGCAAGGTTCGTGGGACAACAATTTGGCGATTCTCATGACGAGCATGAAGAATAATTGGAGAAGTATCCAATTCTAAGGATTGACTTAACGTTGTTGCGATTACCTTAGCGTTCATCCACTCAGGCTGATCGAATAGCATTGAGGTTAATCTTTTTTCTTCATGTAAACGCGTATTAAGATCAAGTTGTTGCAATCGAGCAATATAAGCCTGACGCAACTCCTTCTTTGAATACGTCATTATCCTACAATCTCTCCTTTTAAACGTTTTCAATCTATAATTATCACAGCTCACTGTTATTTATGCAAGCGTTTTTTTACAAAGTAATAAAAAAGGCACCTAAAAAGGTGCTTTTTTATTACTTTGTTTCACGGTGTAAAGTAACCTTACGTTCCCGAGGGCAGTACTTGTTTAATTCAAGACGATCGGGATTGTGACGACGGTTCTTACTAGTTAAGTAATTCCGTTCGTGGCATGATGTGCATTCAAGGATAATGTTGACACGCATTGTCATGACCTCCTATTTTTTATTTATTTAACGTGGCTATTAACCCTAACTCGTACAACTATACCATTAATTAACCAGTTTGACCAGTCTTTTGTGATAATTGTTAAGGAAAACCACTTGACAGGCCCATAACTAGTTAATTATTACTTGTACTCTTAGAATCCTGAACAATCTTCCAGTAAGCGCTAAAAATTTGTTTAGCCATATTCAAGTTTGCTCCACCATTTTCATTGGTTACTCCAGGAATAGCGAGAGCAACAACAACTTGTGGATTCTTCGATGGTGAATAGCCTGCAAAACTAATTGTTGAGGTCTGGTGACCATTAGTTACAGTTTCTGCAGTCCCAGTTTTCCCGGAAATTGACGGCTTAGCGCTCCCTAGCGACTTTGCAGTTACGTAACTACTGGTTCCGTGAGTAACTTGATAGAGTCCCTGCCGTACCAAATCAAAATCTTCTTTTGAAGCAGGGATGGTAAATTGCACTTGCGGTTGAGTTGTTGATTCTACACGACCTAATTTACCATTCGATTTACTCCCCCGAATTTCTTTAACAATGTATGGTCGCATCCGATTTCCACCATTAGCAATGGTTGACATATATTGGGCAAGTTGAATAACGGTATATCCATCATAGTTACCATATGACAAATCAAGCGCCGAACCAATATGTTTCTGGGAAGATGGACCATTGTACCCAGCTGTTTCACCCGGTAAGTCAATTCCAGTCTTTTGTCCTAAGCCAAACATATTAAAGTACTGACGTTCCTTATCAAAAATGCTTGGTTTCAACGTTAATTGGGCCCCTGGCTTATAGTTCATTCCTCCCTCTTTCATGATTAATTGCATCATGTAAGAATTAGATGAAACTTCCAAAGCGGTCGGTGCACTCAAAGCCATGTTAGCTGACCCCGTCTTATTAAACCATGAGGCCTTTGTTGAAGTCCCAGCAACCTTGATTGGTTGATCAGTCAAGGTGTTATCTGACGGCGTAATAACACCGCTCATTAAACCTCCCATAATAGTGGCTCCCTTAACAACCGACCCCATAGTAATTGGGTGGTTAATTGCACCAATTTGATCAGGAGTTTGCTTTCCCGTCTTCTGGTTACGATCAATCCCGGCCATTGCATAAATAGCTCCTGTATGAGGGTTCATTACTACAGCATAAACTCCCGGAGAGTATGTAATCCCTGCAGATGAATAATTTTGCTCCAAAATTTGTTGAACGCGTTTTTGGAACTTAGCATTAATCGTTAGAACAAGATTATCACCCTTTTTTCCAGGATATTTAACTATCTCATTAGTAACCTTACTTCCGCTGGTAGTTACCTGAGTTTGTGACTTAGAACCAACTAAAGTACCTTGGAACATTTTTTCAAGATAACTCTGACCAACATTATCGCTTCTTGAATACCCCTGAGAAAGGAGACTATTAATCTGATCAGCTGGCAACCCAGATGAGGAAACCGTTCCTGTTAATGATTGAAAATCCTTTCCTTGTGGATAATTTCTTGTCCAAGCTGTTCCAATCTTAACACCGGGCATTTGATTAAGATGTTCCCCAACTTTGGCAAGCTCTTCACTAGTAACTCCTGACTTTTTGATGTAAGTTGTTGATAATGAGTATGCTCCTGTCATTGCAGCATAGATCCGAGCATTACTCTTTTCATGGCTTGATAAATGCCATTCTTCTGGATGGTTCTTCAAGTATTTCAATGCGGCATCATACTTCTCATCATCACTAGCATCTTGGGAAAGATTTAGCTTTTTGGTAATTTGCTTAAGGTTACTCTTATTTGCTAAATAGTAGTCTTCCTCGTTACGATCAGTTAAACGAGTATCACTATTATTTACGGTAATATATCTTCCTAAGCGGTTAGCAATTTTATAAAGTTGATCTGCAGTGACGTTAGAACTCTTCGTATAAGTAATTGCTTGGTGAGTCTGGTTACCTACAATTACCTGACCACGACTATCGTAAATCATTCCCCGTTGAACGTTATTTGTCTGAATGGTGGTATCTGATCGTTTAACCTCAGCTTTATATGACGATCCATGAAGAATCTGGAGGTAGAATAAACGACCAGCAAGCATTAACAGCAATATTCCAACAATCCAAAGCAATAAGTTCAGCCGTGAGGGAATTATGGATTGGGCATTTTTATGTTTACCCTTATTTGAACTGAAATAGTTCGTAATTCGATCAAAAAACTTCACAGTATTAAACTTCTCCTTTTACCGTGATGATTTCTATTGTAGCAAATTTTGCCTCATTTGGCAGTTAAACCTAACTTACCAAGATGCAATCATACACTTTATTGATGCAAAAATGAACACATAAACGGCTAAATCACCGAAACTTAACAGAACCTTCACATTCATGGTTAACGAATTCGGTATATAATAACAAAGATATTCTATTTAGGAGGACATTTTGTGCAATTCCGTTCTCAACTAAAAAAACAACATATTTTATTAATTAGCTTTCTCCTTCCCATGATTATAATGGGGGCTTATTTTGTCTATCGTTCCATGGCTCCCTTTGGGAAAAGCACCTTACTAACCGTCGACCTTGGTCAGCAATACATTGACTTTTTTGCCTACTTTAGGCGGTCACTGTTACATCACCCAGATGAATTCCTTTATTCCTTCAGTAAGAGCCTTGGCGGGGAAATGTGGGGAACTAACGCCTATTATCTCTGGAGTCCCCTCAACTTAATTCTTCTTTTCTTCCCGGCGGCCCACCTTTCTAGCGGTGTTTTAACATTAACCCTATTAAAATATGGCCTTTCAGGATTATCATTTGCTTGGCTCTTAACTAAAAGTAAACTCCAATCCGGAATCCGAATTCTTGCTTTTAGTACCGCATACGCTTTAAATGGCTGGATCATCGCTAACCAACTCAACATTCTCTGGTTAGATGCTATGATTTTCTTACCGCTAATTGTTTGGGGCCTCCACCAGATTATCTTTGCTCGCAAATTCTCTTGCTATATTAGTTGGCTCACTATCATGATTATTGATAACTATTATATGGCTTGGATGATCTGTATCTTTACAATTCTCCTTTTTATTTGGCAGCTTCCACTAATTAATGCTTGGAAAACACGTTTATACGCATTGGGTCGTTACATTCTTTCTTCATTAATTTCTGTTGGGATCAGCTGCTTTGTATTATTGCCAACTACTTATTCTCTTTTTCAAAGTAAGGGGACTTATACTAACAATCATATTAGGAGCCGTTTTGAATATAACCCATTAAAACTTTTAGCTAAGCTTGTTCCGGGATCATTCAACTTTAACCAAATGCCTAGCGGTCAAGCTAACATTTACGTTGGAATGTTAATAATGTTTGGTTTAGCATTATACTTTTTAAACCGAAAAATTAAACTTGGACAACGGATCATTGCTTTTTTAATTACTGCTTTCTTGATTCTTTCATTTTGCTATGAGCCTCTCGATCTCTTTTGGCATATCGGACAATTTCCTGTATGGTATCCCTCAAGATTTTCCTTTATTTTCTGCTTCTGGGTTATCTTTCTAGCAGCTACCTGCCTTCAAAAGGGATTTCAACCATCAAAATGGCAACTCGTTATTTTATTATTTTTTACTCTTACTATCTTCACATATGTTGAGACATTAACCGTTTCATATATTAACAATAGTCAAAAACTCATTGGCCTCGGTTTTGCAATTGTTGGCATTCTTTTCTTAGAGATTCCGCATTCGGTATCTCCAATCATGAGCGACCTCTTGCTAGTACTAATCGCCACTTGTGATATTTCGACTAGTGCTTATACCGCATTAAATCAAATTTCATACGTTAGCCAGCCAGAATTCGGGGAATATACCACAGCACTTAATAACGCTACTGCAAAGGTTAAACAGGCTGACCATGGTTTTTATCGCATTGCTAAGACCTTTATGCGGACTAAAGACGATCCTTTTCAAAGTGGTTTTAATGGTGGTGATCATTTTGGCTCAACCATTGTCCCAAGTCTTCCAGTATTTATGGGAGCAATTGGGCAACCAGCTGGTGATGGCTTTGTATCATATGATAATGGAACCCAGATAACCGATTCATTATTAGGCTTCCGTTATACAATGGCGGTAATTGATCCCGAGCGCTCAGAGCCATTTCTACCACTGTCTGGTTACCGTCCAGACTGGAATACCCAAGAACCGGTAGCAGTAACCAGTAACATTGGAATCCGGAAAAATAAGGCTGCTCTCCCGATCGCTTTCGGCGCTAATTCCCGAATCCTTAACTCTACGCGCGACACTTACGATCCAACGGCTTATCAATCCGAAATCTACCAAGACCTAGCAAACTCACCGAAGCCAATGTTTGAAGTTCAAAACTTTAATCAAGTTGACTTTCAAAACGTTCAAAGTGCTGACCAAATCACTGGTTCTGTTTTCAAAAAAGTACATCATAATGAGGGGGCTAGCGTAAAGCTAGAGATTATCCCTACTACTAACGATTCATATTACCTAACCATTGGTCCGAACGTTAAAGATGATGCCTCAATTACTGTTAATAACCGTCACTTTAGTCAATACCAAACATATCGAGATACAGTAATCATAAACGTTGCTCATCACCAAAAAGGGCAAAAAATCATTGTCACTTTCCATCTCAAACATTCTGAACTTTGGATGCAAAACGTTAGCCTGTACCGCCTAAATCAACAAGTATTTAATCATGACCTCAGAATACTACAGCGTTCACCATTAAAACTTAGTCAAGCGAGCGCAACCACCCTTAAAGGAACGGTTAATATTAAAAAAGATCAGGGAGTATTAATGACAACCATCCCCTATGATAAAGGTTGGCACGCTAAAATTGATAATCACCCAGTAAAGTCTCAGAAAGTAATTGGAACATTCTTAGCACTAAAAATTAATCCAGGAACCCATCATATTACTCTTCACTACCGACCACCATACCTTATTACTGGAATAATTATTAGTTTTCTCAGTCTCCTAACGGCATTTCTCCTCTCTCGATTGAAACGGAATAAGGAGGGCTTGAATATTAAATAGGAAAAATTGACTCTAAAGTACGGAAATCCGAACTCTAGAGTCAATTTTTTATCCATTATTAATTTACTTTCATTGAGCAGAAGCACCAGTTGAAGCGTCTGCCCTATTATCTATATGGTCGTCTGAATCTTTATCCAACCCAGCTACATCAGGAGTTGGATCTCCATCTTCATGCTTAAAATGGAAAACCGGCCCATCAGACTTCTTATCGTAGTCAACAATCATAATTAATCCCTTAAAAAACCATTCATCGAGGTTATCAATATGATAGTTAATATTATCCTTTCTCACTTCAAGAATGGGCGAAACTGGAACATCTTCCCGAGCAAATCCCTGGGAAAAGCCATGGTGAACTTCAGTTGAACCGTATGTCTTCCCATAAAACTTCACCCCTCCACCGTTTTCTAATCCAAGATTATCCTTAAACCAATCATTAGCGGCATCAGTTATAATCATTTTCATATCTTTCACACCCCTCCAGTTTTCATACTTTATGATAGCAGTTTCATTAACTAACAAAAAAGATATTCCCTTTGTTGAACTAATATTGTGATTTAATGGCAAGTTAAAACAAAATAAGGTTGGAAATAATTTTCCAACCTCATTTTTTCTACTCCACACTTAAAATTTTAACCTTCATCGTGCCATTAGGAATTTCAATTTCAACTTCTTCACCAACCTTATGGCCAAGAAGTCCTTTAGCCATTGGTGATTCGTTAGAAATCTTACCAGCAAATGGATCTGATTCAGATTCACCAACAATTTGGTAACTTTCAGGTTCTTCATTAGGAAGTTCCTGAATTGTTACCTTCCGCCCCATCGATACTTCATCCTTATCAACATCTTCATTATCAATAATCTCAGCATATTGAAGCATATTTTCAATTTGCGAAATCCGACTCTCAACAAAAGCTTGTTCATCTTTTGCTGATTCGTATTCAGAGTTTTCTGAAAGATCACCATAGCTTCGAGCAATCTTAATTCGCTTAATAACTTCTGGACGACGCTTTAATTTAAGGTCTTCTAGTTCTTGTTCAAGCTTTTGTTTTCCTTCCAAGGTCATTGGAAATGTTTTTTCTTCAGCCATTTAATTATACACTCCTATCTTGTATCCACTGGTAAATTACCATTTGTTTAAGTAATTGTAAATGATTATTCTAAAATAATTTTAACGACTTTCACGGGATTCTTGTAAAATTTTAACAATCTGCGGTGTTGAATATGCGGCTTTTAATTTAAAGGTTCCAGCTTTTACCCCAGCTTCCTTATGCGTTTGTAAGTAATAATCACAAACGAAGCTACTTCGTACTAGTTGTTTAGCTTTTAAAATTAACCCAACCTGATGATCAGTTGCCCCTTTCGGAATCTCAACATGGACAATCCGTCTTGAAGATGGATTAACTGGCTTCAACGCATAGTTGAAATACTGGTGAATTCCTAGTCCACAACAAGCGAGAATCACCAAGATAATAATAACGACTCGATTTTGCCGCCGTAGTTTATCGTTAGTCATTATTAACGAATCTCAGCCTTTAATTGATCTTGAAGGCGTTTTGTAACTTTAGCAAAAGCTTGGTTAACCTGATCTTCAGTCAAGGTTGCCTTAGTATCTTGATAAGTCAACGTGTACGCTAACGACTTCTTTCCGGCAGGAAGGTGAGCTCCACTGTAAACATCAAATAGGTGAACACTCTTTAAGAAAGCTCCACCACGTTTCTTAATCAGATCAACAATTTCTTCATTAGTAACATTTGTATCAACTAACAAGGCAATATCACGAGTAATAGTTGGAAATTTACTGATTGGCGTGTACTCATTTTCAACTTTCTTTGCTTTCATCAGTTGTTCAAGATTTAGTTCAAAGACATATGTTTCCGGAATCTTATATTCCTTAGCTGTTTGCGGATGAACTTGACCAACAAAACCAACTAGTTCATCAGCAATCAGAATATTAGCTGTTCGACCAGGATGCATTTCTTTTCTGGAATGATCAGCCACATATTCAATCTTCCCGGCAATTCCCATATTATGAAGGTAACGTTCTACCATTCCCTTTACTTGGAAAAAGTCGACCGGCTGATCTGCAATGTGCCAACTATTATTCAACAGCTGTCCAGTAAGGACACCAGCAACATGTTCTTGTTCCTCTGGACGTTCACCACCCCGAGGAATGAATACCCGTCCTTCTTCGTAAAGGGCAACATTATTAACGTTCCTAGAAACATTATAAGCAACATCAGTTAACAATCCACTAATAATGCTCATCCGTGTTGCCACGTGATCAGAACTCATTGGAAAGTCCAGCTTCATTGGCTCAGCTACCGGATCAATTTGGAATTGCTTAGCTTTTTCAACGGTTGTCAATGAATAACTAATTGCTTGATTTAAGCCCATTCCCTCAAAATCATGACGTGTAGCACGAATAAACTTTTGCCGTGGTGAAAGTCCACCATGATTACGAGTCATTACAGGTAGACTCTCTGGTAAGTTATCATAACCATAAATCCGTGCCACTTCTTCGTAGAGGTCAGCAGGTAAGCTAATATCCCAACGCCTTGCTGGAACAGTAACAAGAAGGGTATCATTACTTGTTAATTTATTAGAGAATGCTAAACGCTCGAAGACATCAGTAACATCTTCCATCTTTAGTTCAGTTCCTAAAACGTGATTAATCTTTGAAAGTGAAAGTTCGATTTCCTTACTCTTTGCTGGTTTTTCACTTCCTGTAACAATTCCCTGAGTAACAATTCCGCCAGCTAGTTCTGTAATTAATTGAGCCGCTTCATTAAGTGCGGTTTCAACCGTTTCGGGATTAATTCCCCGTTCAAACCGCATCGATGATTCACTATGAAGATCGAGACGTCGAGCCTGCTTACGAACCATGACTGAATCAAAAACAGCTGCTTCCAATGCAACAGTGGTAGTGTCTTTTGTAACGGCTGTTTCTTGACCACCCATTGTCCCAGCAAGGGCGATTGGCTTATTTCCACTAGTCACAACAATATCGTTTTCGTTTAATACCTGTTCTTCATCATCCAAGGTAACAAACTTTTCATCCTTTTGGGCATGACGCACACTAAGATCATGACTTGGCAACTTATCATAATCATAACTGTGCAACGGTTGACCATACTTAAGTAGAACATAATTTGTAACGTCCACAACATTGTTAATTGGCCGAATACCCGAATTCCAAAGACGGATTTGCAGCCATAATGGACTATCAGCAACCTTAACGCCCTTGATCACACGTAACTTGTATGTTGGAGCAATCTTTTCATCCGGAACATCTGCACTAATGAGATCACTGGTTGCTTGATCATCACTTTCTTCAACCGCAACTTCCTTAAAATGAGGCTTCAAATTATAAAAAGCAGCAATATCGTTAACGTTACCGTAAATACTTAACATATCTCCTCGGTTAGGAGTAACATCAGTATCGATAATTGTGTCATCCATTCCCAGATAACTAAATACGGACTCACCTGGTTGGGCATCTTCAGGAAGAATGTAAATTCCTTCTTCATAGGCCTTAGGAGCAATCCGATCACTAAACCCGATTTCTTGCAATGCACAGAGCATTCCATTTGACTCGATACCACGAATTTTACCACGCTTAATTTTCTGATTATCAGCAATCCGGGCACCATTCAATGCAACGATTACCTTTTGACCGGCAGCAACGTTTGGCGCACCACAAACAATCTGAAGTGGCTCTTCCTCACCAACATTTACTAAACAAACATGTAAGTGATCTGAATCAGGATGTGGTTCACAGGTTTCAACTTTCCCAACCACTAACTTCTTTAAGCCATCACTTAAAGAGTAAACATCATTAATATCAACTGATGTCCGCGCGATCTTTTCGGCAAGATCGCGTGGTGCAACATCAAGGTCTAAATATTCATTTAACCAATTATATGAAACTTTCATTGCCGTTATCCTTTCCGATCAAATTGAGTTAAAAAGCGAACGTCATTTTGGTAGAAGTTCCGAATATCAGTAACACCGTATTTCAGCATTGCAAACCGATCAGGACCTAATCCAAAAGCAAATCCACCAAATTCTTCCGGATCAACACCAGACATCCGTAAAACATTTGGGTGAACCATCCCAGCACCGAGAACTTCAATCCAGCCAGTGTGTTTACAAATGGAGCATCCCTTACCCATACAGTTAAAGCAAGTAATATCAGCTTCTACTGATGGTTCAGTAAATGGGAAATAACTAGGCCGTAAACGAACATCAAGTTTGTCACCAAACAGGGATTGGGCAACAACTTTTAAGGTTCCTTTTAAATCAGCCATCGTAATATGTTTTCCAACAACCATTCCTTCAATTTGGTTAAATTGGTGACTGTGAGTAGCGTCATCTGTATCACGCCGGTAAACCTTTCCTGGTGAGATCATCTTTAATGGTCCCTGATTAAAGTCATGCTTTTCCAACATCCGTGCTTGCATTGGCGACGTTTGTGTCCGCATCAGAATAGATGAAGTAACGTAGAAAGTATCCTGCATATCACGTGCTGGGTGATCCTTTGGCAAGTTTAACTTTTCAAAGTTATAAACTTCTTGTTCAACTTCATCACCAACGGCAACCTCATAGCCCATTGAAACAAACAGATCGACTACTTGATCAATGATTTGTTGAATAACATGGGGTTCACCTTGTGCCACTGGACTACCTGGCATGGTAACATCAACTGTTTCAGCCGCTAATTCCGCATCCATTGCAGCTTGCTCTAATTCTGCGCGTTTATTTTCAATTGCGGCATTTAATTCATCACGAACCTTATTAGCAAATTGACCAACTTTAGGCCGTTCCTCAGCACTTAAATTACGCATTCCTCGAAGGACGTTTGTGATTGGCCCTTTTTTCCCGAGCATTTTCACCCGAACTTGATTGATCTTCTTCAGATCTTCTGATTCTTTAATTTCCTGCAATCCTTCTTCACGAAGTTCAGCAAGTCGTTCTTTTAATCCCATAATTTCACTCCTTTATAGTAAATAAAAAAGCCCTGTCCGATTAGGGACGAGGCTTCGCGGTACCACCCTAGTTTGCATACAATGCACACTCAAAATCAATAACGGCGATCAACCGGAATATCATTACATACCAGCTCCGGAAATGAAATTCCCCGTACTCACTGACCACTAATTGCAGAATCATAGCGGCTCTCTAACAGCTACACCCAGGTACTAGTTTCCATCAACACTTTTAATATCACAGACTATTGTAGCTAAGCACCGTTATCAGGTCAAGGATAAATTAATTCCACTTGTCACTCCACTTATGAACGGTACTCATTACTTCACGAAGCTCTTGGCCCCGCCTAGTTAGCGAATAATCAATTCGATTTTCACCCTTATAAGTATTCCGAGTAACAATGTTTTCATCCTCAAGTTCTTTCAGTCGTTCGCAAAGAACCCGATCACTACACCCATCAATACTAGCGGAGAGATCCTTAAAGCGCATTGTATCCTTTACCAAAAGAGCTTCAATAATCAAACCATTCCATTTTTTGCCAAGAATTGAAAAAGTATGGGTGAATTTGGGGCAAAGCTTACAACTACCAGCATTAGCTGACTTCTCAGCTAATTGTTGCATAGTAACAACTCCCTTCCACAGACTACCATACAGACTTCATGCGATGCTTTCGAATCTTACGTGCTAGTTTAGCCCGCAGCGGACTAAAGAATTCGTGCTCCGCTTCAAAATCATCCACAAGGGAAACGATCCAGCTTTCACGATATTTAGGTAAAGCAAGGGTCGCCCCAAACATATGCTTCAAAATTATGTCTTTTTCCTTAGCGTTTAGCTTTGTTAGTTTTTCGGCATTACGCAAAGCTACCCGTGGATGAATAAACGCATGAGTCCCCAAGTCAAATTTAGTAGTTCGCCAATCATAATAAAAGAGGTCATGTAATAAGCCGGCGCGGGCAACACTCCGATAATCGAGATGCATTCGTTTTGCAATTCGGTAACTATCGAATGAAACCGCAATCGAATGTTGGAGACGGTTCGAGTGATGATGTTGTGTATACTGAGCTAACTTTTGAACCCCTGGCTGAGCTAATAAATCACTAACAATAGAAACATACTCTGAATCGGTTCGCCATTCATTAATTGACTTCATATAATCCTCCTCTTCTAATTATTAAGGATATTTTACAAGATTTATACTAACAAATAAATCATTACGCATTACAAATTTTTATTTAACTGAAACATTAAGATACCGGCCGAAATAGCAACATTAAGCGACTCAGCTTGTCCTCTCATTGGAATATAAAGGTTATCCGTAGTTTGGTTAAGGAGATGCTGACTCATTCCTTGTCCCTCATTTCCCATAATTAAGGCAAAGGTTTCTCCAGGTTCAACATCACGAAAACTTTTTGCCTGTGGGTTAAGTTGAGTCCCATAAACTGGGGCATTAATCTTTTTAAAGTCTTCGATCCATTTTTCCAGATTTCCTTCGTATAATTTTAAATGAAATTGTGAACCTTGCATTGATCGAATAACCTTAGGGCCAAAAATATCAGCCGAACGGTGACTCACAACAACTCCAGTAAAACCTGCTGCATCAGCAGTTCGAACCATTGTTCCAACATTACCAGGATCTTGTACTCGATCAAGAAATAGCCAGCCCCCACGCAAAGTATTTGAGTCTGGAATCTTGTGTGCATCAGGTAACGAAACCACCGCAGCAATTCCTTGCGGTGTAACTGTATCAGTAATGTGTTGCATCACTTCCTCAGTAACTTCATATGTTTCATCACTAAATTCTTGTAATTCACTGTAAGCGCGAAGTTGCTCCTCAGTCCCAATTAATTGTAAGAGATGATTTCCAGCCTGAGTAGCCTCATTCACTAAGTGCCAACCATCTAGCAAGTATGTTCCTGTTTGGCGACGATACTTCTTTGTTTGTAATTTTTTCCAATTTTTTACGTGTTGATTATGAATCGACGTAAGTTTCTCCATTTAATTGTCGTCTCCTCTTTTGATTAATTATACCATGATTATAGTGTACAATAATGTTAATAATTTCTATAGTTTTTAAGGATGATAGTAATATATGACAGTTCAATGTTTTGAAATAATTGCTCATGGTCAAGTTCAGGGAGTTGGCTTCCGCTACGGAACTATGCAGATCGCTACCCAACTTAATATAACCGGTAGCGTTCAAAATCTCCCTAATGGTACCGTTAAAATTATTGCCGAAGGAAACCAAAATAGCCTTAATAAATTTATCAGTCTAATTAAAAAGGGACCAACACCATTTTCCAAAGTTTCTAAACTAGAAGTCAGAGATTTGCCAACAGCTCAATACCAACTTTTTGTAATCAAATAGCATTAAAGCAGTAGAATTGCTAGTGGATTTAATGTTAAGATATGTACTGTTTTATATTAATCAATAATTATCTTAAATATACTAAGGGAGTATCTTAATGAAACGAAAACGACTTTCGGTAGCAGGACTATTAACTGTTGCCCTACTACTACTGACAGGCTGTGTAAGAACAACAAAGTCCGGTAAACCATACGGTCTGACATACACTTACCTAGCAAAGCCAATGCAACATTTAATGGAATGGCTTGCTAGTCATCTCGGAAACAATTATGGTTGGGCAATCATTGTAATTGTTGTGGTGGTACGAACAATCTTACTACCAGTAATGTTCTCACAAATGAAAAAGTCAACCATTATGCAAGAAAAGATGGCTAAGATCCAACCATTATTAAAGGAGCTGCAAAAGAAGCAACGTGAAGCCAAGACTCCAGAAGAACAAGCTGCTGTTGGTTCTCAAATGATGGCTGTGTATCGGGAAAATAACGTTAGCCTAACTGGCGGAATTGGTTGTTTACCATTATTAATTCAATTCCCGGTTTTCGCCGCTCTTTACGCCGCAATTCGGTATTCACCAGATCTCTACCATGCAACATTCATGGGCATTGCACTAGGGAAACCAAGCATTCTCTTCGCAGTCCTTTCTTTCATTGCTTATGCTGTCCAAAGTTACCTTGGTCTAATTGGGGTTCCGGAAGAACAGAAGAAACAAATGAAAATGGCAATCTGGTTAAGTCCATTTATGACTTTCTTTATTTCATTAACTTCATCTGCTGGTTTAGGGCTCTACTTCTTCATCGGGGGACTATTTGCTATTCTTCAAACCCTAATGATTAACGCCTATCGCCCACGAATCAGAAAGCAAATTGCTGAAGAAACAAAAAAGAACCCGGTTAAGGTTCCGCATACTCTAAAGACTAGCAGTTCAAATGCCAAAACAAATGATAACGTTTCTGCAGCAATCGACCAGTTAAAGAAATCTGCTGCCCCATTATCTTCAAATACACCAAAACAAACTAATCGGCAACGAAATGCTGGTAAGCAACAACACCACAAAAATAATAATTAAAACTAAAGAGGCTGGGAAACGTAAATCATTTTTCCCAGCCTCAAATTATTACTATACAACTTCAAACTTATAAAATCATAGGAGATATAAATATGATCAAGCCAATTAACTATGACCAATCTTTTTTACAACAGCAAGCTATTCCTGCCACCAAGCAAGATCTCAATATCGGAATTGATCTGCAGGACACACTAAAAACCCACCAAAACGAGTGCATCGGAATGGCTGCTAATATGATTGGTATTAATAAGGCCGTTATTATCGCCACTTTAGGTCCATTTAATGTCGTAATGTACAATCCACAAATTACTCAAAAGCGTATTCCTTACCAAACAGAAGAAGGCTGCCTTTCTCTTCAAGGCAAGAAACCAGTTACCCGCTACCGTCAAATTAAGGTCACTTTTTATAACCAAGAATGGCAACTCCAATCTCTTCAGCTCTCAGACTTACCAGCAGAAATTGTCCAGCATGAAGTCGATCACCTCAACGGCATTTTAATTTAACTACTAATCCATCCTGTTATCGCGTAATCGAATTTGCTAAGATAATATTAATGAAATAGGAACCACAAAATCGCCGGGTTTTGTCATAAATTACATTTACTTTCCAAACAGGCGTCCAGTCTTCTGGAGGATGGAAAGTCGATCTGGAGGTTTTATCTTTGTCAATTACAAGGGAAGTTTTTCACTACGTTAGTCGAAATATTATTGCCATGTTAGGAACATCAATTTATGTTCTAATTGATACCCTATTTATTTCGATTGCCGCTGGTGCCTTAGGACTGACTACTCTTAATTTAGCTCTACCCATCTTTAACTTTTTTAATGCTTTGGGACTGCTCCTCGGAGTTGGTGGTGCAACTATCTTTTCTCTAAATAAGATCCTCCACCCCGAGCGCATCGAATCACTATATAGTTCATTAATGATTTCGGCAGCTGTATTCGGAATTATTCTTGCACTCCTAATTGATTTGTTTTCAGTTAGCATTGTTGATTTACTTGGGGCCAATAATGCAACGAAAGAGTTAGCAATTACCTATGTACGAATTGTTGCTTGGTGTGGTCCGTTTGTAATGTGTAACTACATTAGTATTAACTTTATTCGCAATGATGGTAATCCGACTTTAACCATGTTAGCAACGGTAATTGAAACAACATCGGTGATTATCATTGACTGGTTCTTTATCTTTGGTCTGGGCCTTAAAATGGAAGGAGCAGCCTTAGCGGTTATTTTTTCACCAGCCATCAGTCTTGTGATTCTATCATTTCACCGACGTTTTAATAAACGGCGACTTCACCTTCATTTGGTTTACCCCTCTTTGAAGCCAATTATTGGTTCAGCCCGTTTAGGCGTGGCGGCAGCTTTGAATGAACTCAGTACGGGGGTTAGTGTATTCTTCTTTAATCACGTTCTTCTAATACTAGCAAACAACTATGCGGTAGCCGCTTACGGAGTTATCTCAAATATCGCTATTGTGGTTCTTGCGATTGCAAATGGTGTCGCCTTAGGAGTTCAGCCGGTTGCCAGTCGTGAATACGGCGAACACCATTTCAGTAATACATCTCAAGCATTGAGGCTTGGAATAATCATCACTCTGATATTTGCTTTTAGTGAGTTTATTATCTTAATCGTGTTTAAATACCCCATTATCAACATTTTTAATACTCAGGCCTCGAGTCAACTTGTCCACTTTGCAGCGATTGGTCTCCCCGTCTATTTCACCAGTGTATTCTTTAGTGCTATTAACTACTTGTTCATCCTGTTTTTAACAGCAACTAACTCAGCTCGTGCTTCCTTTACTTTATCACTCCTTCGTGGCTATCTCATTCTCTTACCATTAATTTTCATCCTTCCCCTTCTCTTTGGGATTAATGGGGTCTGGGCAGCAGTACCAGTAACTGAGTTAATAGTTACCATTATCGGAAGCGTTTTAGTCTACCAGCACATTCAGCAATACGATCAACAAAAAGAAAGGATCTAATAATCATTGAATCCGCATAATAATAAAAATACTCTAGTATTTCGGTTTTCCGGTGCTAGAGCATTTTTATTATCACGCGCGTACATGTTTTGATGTGTAATCATAGAGAATTCAGGCAACAATTCCAAAGAAGAGTGGTCCAATTGCTGTCCAGAAACCAGTTTGGAAGTCATGATCCGAGATCGGTCGGATACAAGTAAAGATTAATTCCCAAACAAACTATAAGTTCAATAAGTCATACTAACATCCTTGTCCAGAAACGGTTCTTAAAAACAACAAAGTCATGGGGGATATTCTTCCGTTGGAATGCTTGAGGACCATTCATTCTAAACATTTGAACCTATTTCTGGATTTGTCTTTGTGGGACATGATAATGACGATTCAGTTCAGATGATGATTGACCAGCTAAGTATTCACTGACAATTGTTGCTTTAAATCTTGAAGAATATTTTGACATAGAAAAAACGCCTCACAATCATTGGTTTTTTTGTCCAACAATTATGGAGCACTTCACTGGGCGTCCCATGCTGGTTTAACTTCGTAATTCGAGTAAGCCATGAATCAAGGTTAGATCCCATAATAAATGACTTAATTGGAGTATATACAAGGACGAATATTGAACCAAGCATCCCAGCAAGGGCAATCAACCGTGTGAATAAATTACCCAAGAAGAGGTTTACCTGGTGAATAAGGCCAAGGGAAACTCCCAGCATATAGCCTAAACGGTGAAAGACAACGTAGGTAACGTTTCCAAGATTCACACTTAATTTAGCAATTATCTGGTTATAATTAACACTAAAACCAGTCATTACAATCATTAATACGTAACTACTAATAGTTAAGATTGCTCCGATCGTTAATCCTCCAGGAAAAGTTCTTAAAGGATTCTTCATACTATTGGTAGCACCGCCAAGGTTTTCCACTCCAGCATATGCGAAAATAGCGTAAATAACAAATGAAATAATTACAATTGGAGTTTGAAACAAGGGGATTGGTGAAATAAAGAATGTCTTTAAACTATGAATAGGTTGTGATGACACACCATGGTTAACAATAATTGTAATTAGACTAGCCAATATAAAAATGATCTTCATCGCAATCATAAAAGCACCAAACAAGTAATGAAAACCAAAAGTTACTTATCACTTCAGCCACATTTTTGTTTGGTGCTTAAACTTATATTTAATTTTTATCTTCTGCACTAGTGCTATTTTTTCCTAAATCATCTTCCCCAATAATCGGTAAGATAATCCGAAAGATTGACCCAGCTCCTATGGAACTTTCAAGGGCAATCGAACCATGATAACCTTCAATCAACCGTTTAGCAATTGAAAGCCCTAACCCATTGCCACCCTTTTTTCTACTTCGTGCCTTATCAACCCGGTAGAAACGATCAAAAACTTTTTTCACATCTTCAGGAGCGATTCCTTCACCAAAGTCTTGAACCCCAATTTCAACGGTGTTCATTCCCCTTGACAGAGAAATATGAACTTCCCTTCGTTCTTGTGAATACTTAATTGCGTTATCACAAAGAATTACTAATACCTGTTCTAAATGATCACGGTAAATGTTACTAATAACCGGTGAGTGAAGATCATCGTCCAACGTAAAAGTAAACTTTGGATAAAGCATTTTGAAATTATTAAACACCTGGTGAACAACATCATTAACAACTGTTCGCTGATTACGAAAATTAATTTCAACCTGCTCAGCACGACTTAAATCAAGCATTTCTTGAACCAAATTCTTCATCCGTTTAGTTTCAGCGAGGGAAGCCGCCAATGAGTCATCTAGTACATTGGGATCATCTTTTCCCCAACGTTGAAGCATTTCCAAATGTCCCTGGATAATTGCAACGGGTGTCCGAAGTTCGTGACTAACATCGCCAACAAACTGTGATTGTTGTTCGATATATCGCTGCATCCGATCAAGCATTTCATTAAACATCGCTGTTAATTCAGCTAATTCATCATTTCTCCCAGTAATTGGTACCCGAATACTCTTTGTTGGATCCTGACTAATTTCCTTCACCGTATCATGAATATCTCCTAACGGTTGCAAAAGGAAGTAGGACAAGAAATAACCTAATAACCCACTGGTCAGGACCACTAAGAGCATTGCAAAAAAGCAGACTAGCTTAAATTGATTATAACTCTTATAATAAGCATTTAACTTATTTTCAACTTGTAAGTAACCAATTACGCGATGATTATGATGAGAATAAATTGCCTGGGTACCAACCAAAACATTATGGGTAGGTCCCTTAACTTCTCTTACTTGCTTACTCCTTGAAAGTTGAACATGACTTAGGGACTCTCCGGTACTAAAAATATTCCGTTTTTGTGGATTATAGATATTAACAATTAAATGAGAGTCACTTAATTCTTGAATAATCGGTCGTCTATAACGCTGGCCACTTATAAAATTATCTCGTTCTCGATCAGGAATAATAATATTACTAATTTGTGTTCTATCCAGTGTTGTGTCACTTCGTCCTAACTGCTGGCTTATCACACTCATTCCAGAATCTAACAATTCACGTTCAGAATGTAACAGGTTCTGAGTAAAGGCACTGAATAACGACATTGCCACAATACAAAAAATTATAAATGAACCAACTGAAGTTCCTAAAGCCCACTTTAGCTTTAAGGAGAAAAATTTCTTTTGCTTCTTCGCTTTTTCCATTAGTCAATCCTAAGAACGAATAACGTATCCTGTACCCCGAACCGTTTGAATATAGCTCTTTTCGCCAGGACGATCAATTTTATTTCGAAGGTAACGAATATAAACATCAACAACGTTAGTTTCCACCTTAGAATCATACCCCCAGACCTTACTTAAAAGATCTTTTCGTGACATTACAACATTGATATTTTCCATTAGGATTAAAAGTAGTTCATATTCTCGCTTCGTAAGGTTAATAACTTCATCTCCACGACGAACTACCCGATTTTCTTTTTCAATTGTTAAATCCTTATATTGGACAGTAGTCTGGTGTTCCTTATTGCTACTATCTTCGATATTAATCCGCCGTAATAGAGCGCGAACCCGGGCTAAAAGTTCTTCAATTGCAAATGGCTTTACAATATAGTCATCTGCACCATGATCAAAGCCAGATACCCGATCAATTACAGAGTCCCGAGCCGTCATAATAATAATTGGAGTATTTTTCATTTCCCGGACTCGCCGTGCAACTTCAATTCCATTTAATTCCGGTAGCATTAAATCAAGCAAGATCAGATCAAAATCCTGATTAAGTGCTGCTTGTAAACCGGCACGTCCATCTAATTCAACATCCGTCTCATATCCCTCGTGCTTGAGTTCCATTTCAACAAACTTTGCTAAATTTTCTTCGTCCTCAATAATTAAGATTCGACTCATTGATTTCACCTACACAATTAATTGTTATTTCGTACATTAATAAAGCACAATAATTTTATCACAATTTTCTAATAAACCCTAGCGTTAATATGACAGTGTTTTAAGTTATCCATTAAATTTAAAAAAGAAAAAGACCCTTTCAGGTCCGGCGCCTAAGAAAAGGTCTTTTTTGGTTTTTAGTTGTTAGTGTTAACAACTTGCTTACCGTCGTAGTAGCCACAATTTGGACATACCATGTGTGACTTGCGAAGTTCACCACAGTTTGGGCAAGGTGCAAGACCAGGTACACTTAACTTAATGTGACCCCGACGCATACGCTTCTTAGTCTTTGAAGTCTTCCGTGCTGGAACAGCCATGTTTGACACCTCCTAAGAAATTAATTATCCACAAATGGTTGTTAACCGTCCGCTACTTTTTTTCATCCTGATCAGGAAATAGTTTTTTCAACTTAGCGAGACGTGGATCAACTTTTTTAGCATTCTGCTGATTAGCTTTATAGTCATCTTCAGTGATAACTTCCCAGCCTTTCCCGTTCGGTAATGACTTACCATTACGTTCATCATCAGAAAGAACTCGTAACGGAATTTGCTCAACAATGTTTTCAGCAACAGCTTCGTCAAAATCAATCTTCTCACCGTGCTTTAAGACAAAGATAATCTCATCATTCTCCTCGTCATCTTCATAACGAGAAAGGTGGGCTGGATCATCAATATATGTCTCAGTAAACGAAAAATTAAGCGTTAACGCTACGGGTGTTAATGATCGACTAGAAGGTACAGTCACCGTTGTCTCAACATGAGCATTAACGGTAACATCCCCCTGATCATAACTAACATATCCATCAACCTTAACTGGTTGAACAGCCAAGATGGTGTCCGGAAATGATGCCGTTAAGATCTTGTTTAAATCGAGGGTTGTTTGAATGTGTAGTGGTTCATCCGAGTAACGATGTAACTCTGCTATTGACCATTTCATCGTCATAACCTCCTAATGCAACAAGCATAATTATACTAGTCACAAAATTGCTTGTCAATGTTTTATCCTTGACACTTTTAATTCATTTCTTAACAATTACTGGTGCGTGTTTTACGTCTTGTTCAATATTAGTAAACATTTGATATAATTTTCCGGCCCGGTAGTCTAGGTTAATTAATCCGTCATGTTCACTTTGGCTAATTTTCGTTAATAGAGGATAATGAACGTTTTTCTTTATCTGGTGTAAATATTTACGTCCTTGTCCATTGAAGCCAAGCACGTGAAGATAAGGATGAGCATTCGCCTGCAAAACTTGGTCATTAGTAATCTCCATTACGGTGTACAGGCACACCCGTAGTAATCGCGAGTATGTATAACGTTTTGTTTTTACCCGTTGAATAAAACCAGCGAACGTTAATTCACGCTCCGCAGCTTCTCGATAACGATACTCCAATCCCTCTGCCATTTGATAAATCTGCTGAAGACGTTCCAACGGTGTCTGGATCAGGACGTTTCTTAATAAGGGATAAAGTCGTTCCCAAGCAGGTATGCATTTTAATTTTGTAAGTAGATCTGCAGTTTGTTCGGGAGCAACACGATCAATCGCTTCATGCTTACTAACTGCTTCACGAATTGCACTAGCACTGGCAATAGTTCCCGTAATTGTTTGGTCATGGTATTGACTTCCCAAGCGATTAATTGGGTGTAAGCGAATCGAATACCCCTTTTCAAGGTTAGCCTTATAATATGAGAAAGCTAAAATATCATTGGGATCCGTTAAACTATGGCCCGTTAAATTACTTAGTTGTCGATTAAACTGAGTAGCATAAGTTGCATTAAATTTTTCAAATTCCCGTTGACTAAAATGCTCTTCTGCTTCAACAAAGTTTGCAAAATTCCATAAAGGATGTTCTGCGCCAAAAACAATATCTGCGACCTGCAAATCATTTAATAGTTCTAATGCACCGGCTGCAAAAAGATGAGCTGGTTGTACAGCCATAAAAACAGGTAATTCAACTACCAAATCCACCCCATTTTGTAATGCTGCTTGCGTCCGTTGCCATTTATCAAGTATTGTTGGCTCACCACGTTGGGTAAAATTACCACTCATTACGGCAACTACTGCATCAGCATTGGTGATTTTTCTAGCTTGTTTAATATGGTAAATATGTCCATTATGAAAAGGATTATATTCGGTAACCAATCCAACTGCACGCATTTTACACCCTACTTCCGACACTTAAAGAACCACCGTTCGTCCTCATCAGTTGCTTTTTTCTGTCCAAAATCACTACTAATCTCAATTTGTCTAAACCCAGCTATCTTTAGTGAATCTTCTAATTCTGACATCGAATAAGCGCGTTCAAAGTGGGTTTCACTAACCCGTTGGTACTTTCCGTCGTTTAATTGATTGAAAAAAGTTAAATCATGGATCACACCATGTTCAACATCATCATCCATAAAACTGCGCCACATAAATGCCCGCTGGTGATTGTCATCCTCATAATTATACATATAACCTGGATAAACAATATCAGTTTTATAAGGGCTAATCATATCAAAAAGGAATATCCCATTAGCAGTTAGATGTTCATAAACTTGACGGAAAGTTACTTGAACCGCAGAACCATCCTCTAAATAATTTAGTGAATCAGCATAACAGGTTATTAAGTCATACTTTGGCAAGCGATTTAGCTCGCGCATGTCAGCTTCAATAAGCTCCAATTCGACACCCGCCTCATCGGCATGTTGACGTGCTAGACTTAGCATTTCAGAAGAAAAATCAGCAACCGTAACATTAACTTGCTTTTGGGCAAGCATGACGGCTAGACGTCCTGCACCTCCTGCAAGATCTAAACACTTACTTGAGATAACAGGTTGGCCCTGCTTTAACGTAAAATCAAGCCAGCGTTTATAAAGCTCTTGATCAAATAACTGATCGTATAGTTGGGCAAAGCTCTGGTAAATCATTAGTCATTAACCCATTCGTTAATATTAACCATTGGTGCATCTGCCCATAACTTTTCTAAGTTATAGAAAGCTCGTGTTTCTTCACGAAAGACGTGAACAACAACATCCCCAAGATCAATTAATACCCACTGAGCATGATTCTTTCCTTCCACGCTTCCAATACTGACTTTTTCTTCGTGAGCCTTTTCAATAATGGCGTTGGCGATTGCTTGTACTTGACGATCTGAACCACCGGTCATGATAACAAAATAATCAGCCATTGGACTAATTTGATCAACCTTTAAGGCAACAATATCTTCGGCTCGGCGACCATCACCGGCCTTAACAGCCATTTCTAATAATTTTTTACTATCCATTTAATCTATCTTCCTTTCATACTTTGGCACCCAAGCATTATAGGTTTCAATTGTCTTTGGATAAACCGGTTTACTGTTTGCCATCAAATATTGAAGGGTATGCTTAGTCTGATAAGCGACACCAGCACCAAGATCAGTGGCGGTAATTTCACGAGCCTTTTGAACCCCATCAAAATCACGAGCAGGTTCAATGTAGTCTGCCATATAAATAATTTGTTCTAGCTTACTCATGATTGCAGCGCCAGTAGTATGATGACGAACAGCGTTTAGAATATCTTCATCCCAAATTCCTAATTCATCCTTTAATAATTCTGCCCCAACAACGCCATGCCAAATTGCATTCCCGTAGTTCAATAATTCAGGAGACATCCTTTTCTTTTTAATTACTTGAACGAAAACGTCATCCGGTCGTTGCTTTGCATAATCGTGGCACAAGCCAGCAATACTAGCTTTTTCTAAATCCACTCCATTAGCCTTAGCAAGTTCAATGGCTATTTTCTCTACCCGTAATACATGATTAAATCTCTTTGGCCGCAATGCTAAATGCAAACGTTGAACTAATTCATCTCGTGTTAATGGAATATAGTGTTTTTGATATGTAATTACTTCTTCACTCATAATAAAGTCGATGCTCCTTTATAAATTGTTCAACTTTTGGAGGAACCATATACTTGATTGATTGTCCTGTAGAAACTCGGTGGCGAATATCCGTTGAGCTAAAGGCAACTGTTGGAACATCAACCCAAATTACAGGATAATTTGTTTCATTTTTGGCCCCCTGACGTCGAACACCAACGAAATGAAATCGGGGTAGTTTAACCAAATCATTAATCCGGTACCACTTTGGCAAGTAATCCACCATATCACCACCAATAATAAAGTAGTATTCCATTAGGGGATTCTTATCTAAAAGATGTTTCATTGTATCATAGGTATAGCTAACACCACCGCGTTCAAGTTCAGTTAGCTCAATTCCAAAATGTGGGTTACTCTCAATTGCCAGTTTCAACATTTCAACCCGTTTTTGAGCATCAATTGCCCTTTTTTTATCAATATGTGGCGGAATAAAATCAGGCATAAAATCAACCCGATTTAAACATAATAAGGATTGAACCTGATCAGCAACTAATAGGTGAGCATTATGAATCGGGTTAAATGTTCCCCCATATAACCCCACTCGTTGTCGTTGCTGACTATGAATTAATTTTGCTTGGGGCTCAGTAACTGTTTCTGTATTAGTTAAAATTCCACATTGTTGCAAAAGTCTCCACCCCAATTAGATCTTTTTTACCCTTGAAGATAATTCTCGAGCATCCTTATTCTTTGATTCCTTAAAAAGTATCAGAACACGACCGATGATCTGAACAACTTGAATTTCGGTTTGACTTTCAATAAAGTGCTGAACCTCTTTCGTGGTAACGTCAGCATTTTGCAGAATATTTACCTTAATTAATTCTCGGCGATCCAATGCTCCATCTAATTGATCAACCCAATTTTGAGTTAACCCTTCCTTACCAACTGAAAAGATTGGCTGAAGATGGTTTGCATGTGCTCTTAAAAATCGTTTTTGCTTTCCTCTTAATTCCATTTTGTACCTCTTTATTAAATCATTGCACGACGAACCAAACTTGAAACACCTTTTGGTACCCAAGCAGCAACTGCTGTTCCAGCTGGAACGGTAATCCACCCTAACCCTTCAAATACAACATCACTCTTCTCTGTTAAATGGAATGCTTGACGTTCTAGTGGTGGAAAATCAGATAATTCATCTTTCATTGGTGGTGTCAATAATTCACCATTATGTTTCTCGTAAAAACGATCAGCATTAATTAGCTTCGTCCTATGTAAAGGAAGATTATTATCAAAATAAGCACTTATTCCTGTATGAGGGCCCGCTAGATAATCAAACCGGGCTACACCACCCATAAAAATTGTTTGGCCCGGATCTAATTGGTAAGTTCGTGGCTTAATTTCCTTTTGGGGTGAAACATATTTCAAATCTTTAGCTGATAAAACATGTGCCATTTGGTGTTGGTGAATAATACCGGGAGTATCAATTAACTTTTGACCATCATCAAGTGGAATTTCAATCCGGTCTAATGTTGTTCCCGGAAAACGGGAGGTCGTAATTAGTTCCTTAATTCCCGTTCGTTGCTTAATGATCTGATTAATCAATGTCGACTTCCCAACATTTGTTACACCGACAAAATAAACATCACGCCCTTGACGGTACTTATCAATTAATCCTAACAAATGATCAATTTGATGGTTCTTCTTTGCCGAAACAAGAATGGTATCAATTGGGCGCAAGCCAGCTAAATTGGCCTGTTGTCGTAACCAATCACGTAATTTTGAACGTCTTAATGAGCGTGGGAGCAAGTCTTCCTTATTGCCCACAAGTAAAACAGGATTAGAACCAACAAACCGGTGAAGTCCTGGAATAATACTCCCGTTAAAGTCAAAGATATCAACTACATAAACAATTAAGGCATCGTCATCACGGATCTGACCAAGAAGACGAAGAAAATCATCATCGCTTAAGGAGACTGGAGCAATTTCATTATAATGCCGAAGTCTAAAACAACGTTGACAATATAATTCATTACTCTCTAAACCCTTCTCTAGTGCCGATTGTGGTGTATACCCTAGCTCAGTTGGATCTGTTGTTTGGATCTTTGCCCCACAACCAATACACCGTAAATCACCAAGATTTTGCTTCTCTTCAGTCATTCAAATCCTCCTGCCATTTTAAATCTGGATAATGACGGTGTAACCTCCGCCATACATACTTTTCTAAGAACCTATTCATTCTAGTCGTCCACTTATCTGTCTCAACAATTGGCTTAACCAAAATACTCCGAACTCCAGCTTGATGAGCAGCCAGCATATCCGTCATTAGTTGGTCACCAACCATCACAACCTCATCCTTAGACAAGCCTAACTTCTTTCGTGCCCGAGTAATTCCAAAGCTTAATGGTTTCAACGAACGGGACATGAATGGTAAATTCAAAACTTTAACAGCCTTTGCTACCCGTTCTTTACTATTATTTGAAATCACAATCAATGGGACCCCAGCTTCTTCTAACTCTGACATCCACTGATGCAATTCTGGTGTTCCTTCTGGATTATTCCAAGCAATTAAAGTATTATCTAAATCACTAAAAACAGCATGAATACCATGAGCCTTTAATTGTTCAGGAGAAACTGAATAAATACTCTCTACCATCCATGTTGGTTTAAACTCTTCTAACAACGTTGTACCTCTCAAATCATTACTATCATTCTAATTATAACGATTGTTTCGCTTATCTGCTACTTTTTAATATCTTGATAACAAGAGAAAATAAAAAAGCAACGATCCACTGGCTGCTCACCAATGATCGTTGCTTCATTTTAAAAACTCTTAGTTAAGAGCTTTTTTTGCTTCATCAACGATTGCCTTAAATGCTTCAGCATCGTTAACAGCCAAATCAGCTAACATCTTCCGATTGATGTCAATGTTAGCTAACTTCAAACCGTGCATTAACTTGCTGTAGCTAATATCATTCATACGTGCAGCAGCGTTAATCCGGGCAATCCAAAGTTCACGGAACTTACGCTTATTAACCTTCCGGTCGCGGAAAGCATAAGTGTAGCTCTTCATTACTTGATCCTTAGCTGTCTTAAATAGACGGTGCTTTGAACCACGGTAACCCTTTGCTAATTTCATAATGCGCTTACGACGTGCGCGCGTAACAGTTCCACCTTTAACTCGCATGTTGAATTCCTCCTACGTGTTTTTTCTTAATTCGAACGAAGTTTACTTAAATGGTAATAACTTCTTGTAACGTTTTACGTTGGTCTTGTCCATCATGCTCAAGCCACGTAATTGACGACGTTGCTTCTTGGTCTTACCGTGGAAACGGTGGCTGGTGAATGAGTTTGCACTCTTGAATCCACCATTAGCAGTACGCTTAAAACGCTTTGCAGCGGCACGGTTAGTCTTCATCTTTGGCATAAGAAAAATTCCCTACTTTCTTAAATTAATTTTTTGCTTTATCAGCAGCTGGAGCAAGAGTTAAGAAAATACTCCGCCCTTCCATTTTTGGTCGTTGTACAACTGTTGCAATGTCCTCAGTTTCTTTGGCCATTCTTTCAATCATGTCACGACCGATATCCTTATGTGTGATAGCACGACCACGGAATCGTAAGGAAACACGAACCTTATCGCCTTTTTCAATAAATTTACGAACTCGCTTTAACTTAACATTAAAGTCGTTTGTATCGATTGAAGGACTCAACCGAATTTCCTTAACCGTTACAGTCTTTTGCTTCTTTCGAGCTTCACGCTCTTTCTTTTGCATTTCGTAACGGTACTTTCCGTAATCCATGATCCGGGCAACAGCTGGCCGAGCCTTTGGAGCGACCAGAACTAAATCAAGGTTAGCATCTTCAGCTAATTGTAAAGCCTCACGCTTCGACTTGATTCCTAATTGTTCACCATCTTGACCAATAAGCCGTACTTCACGAGCACGAATACCGTTATTGACAATCATATCTTGAGCTATGGCAACGCACCTCCAATTTTATTAGCGAAAGATCAAGCAAAAAAAGCGGAGTGCAACCTACACCCCGCTAATAATAAACAATCCCGAAATTGTTTTTATTTAACTCGTCAGCCCGGCAATCCTTATCACCTAGGCGAGAAGCGGGCGCTCCTGCTTTTTCTTTCAACGCTATCTAGAATACTAAAGCATTCATCCAATGTCAAGGAAAAGCAATAAATCTATTCAGATTTTTATCCTTTTTCCCGTAAGTTAGCTCCCGCCATTTCGTATTCACGTGAAAGAAACTTGATCCGCTCCATAAGCCGACTTGCCTTGACTGGTTCAGAATCTCCACGAACGTTTACTGCCAGATGATCTTGAAGTTCTGCCATTGAAAAATTAGAACTAAAAAATGTGGGTAATTCCTCTTGCATTCGGTATTCTAAAATCACACCAAGAATGTCATCCCGAGCCCAGGTGGTCATCGCGTCAGCACCAATATCATCAAGAACCAATATCGGGGCTTTCTTTACAGCGTCTAGTTTTTGTCCCAAGTTATTATTCTTAATTGAATTACGCATTTCAACTACAAAACTTGGAAAATGCATCATTGTAGTCGCAACACCCTTTTGTCGCGCAATTTCATTAGCAATTGCCCCCAAAAGATAAGTTTTTCCAACCCCAAAACGACCGTAAAGATATAATCCCGGACGAAAATCACTTGCAGAATACTGTTCAACAAAATCCAAAGCAGCGTTCAAAGCCGCGTTTCGTGTTTCAGTTTGATGAGTATCATCAATATAAAAGTGATCAAACGATGCATTACGAATAAACTTCGGCATATTAATTGATGATACTAGCCGTTTAATATGAGCTTGGTGTTGTTGCTCAATTAACTTTTTAGTTGGAACGTACGTCACATCAATTTGCCCTGCATTAATAACTAATTGGGGAGAATAACCAGGAGCTACTGTCGCCGTTCCTTTACTAACCAACTGCTTTTCATGATAATATTCATAAAGTTTAGCTTCGCCACGATCAATCGCTTGTGGTGAAAGATTCTGAGCATTTTTCTTCAGGAATGCGGCAATTTCTGGATCCTTAAGTACCTGACTCATCATTTGCCTATAGGCAGGTTCAAAATTCTGCTGCTTCATAATTTCACTCATCGTTTTGCTTAATGATTTCATTTACCCTCATCCCCTTTCCTTTTTCCGTCTCGCCAACCGCTGACGAAGCTTATTCAACTGTTCTGGTGTCGATTTTTCACTCTTCTTTTCGTCCTCTTTAGTCCAAGAGGGCATCTTCTCGCGAACAGTTGTGGTCCGTTGACGGTAATAGTTTGACGAACGTTTTGAGAGTTGTTGTGTTTTCTTGTTATTAAAATGATGAATATGTTCCAGAGCTTCTTCAGCTGTTGCTACCCCTGCACGCATCCAATTATTAGCAATTGTGTTAACATAGTTTGCCTGAAGGGTTGAGCGCTCGAGTGATGCAATTACGTACCAAGAAAGAATATTCACCACTCCTGCATCTAGCTGCTGTTCTTGTATCAAACTCCGGATTATTGTCCGTTCACCCGAAGTTACAAAGCCCCCCATTTGTTGCTTTAATTGTTGGAGAAAAGTAATCGGGGCATAATACTTACAAGTTTCAATCAATTGCTGCTCTTCTTGAGAAAAGTTTGCTGATAGTTTTGTCATTTTTCCTGCCCCAACACCTTTTTTGCCGGTTTTTTTTGCATCGACCCGATACTTTTCGGCAATAATTTTTTTAAGTCTTCGTGGCTGAATTTTATTTGTTGCTAGGTCTGTTGACTGGGTAAGTAATCGTGCCATTGTTGGTTCATCTATTCCATAGAGTTGGTGTTCAACTTGGATTAATTCTCGGTTAGTATTTAAATCAGTTTCAGTAATTGGTTGGTTGCTTAGTAATTGGACTAAGGTTGGCCAATCAAAATCAATGGAGGCTATTTTTTTCACTGGTCGTTTTTCGTCCACTAGTGATTTACGGGCAGAACTAATCTCTGTCGGCAAATGAGTTATTTTCTGTTCATCAACATGAAAAACATCAAAGAAATTATGCGTAACTTCTTTTAAAGAAGAGCTAGTCCCTTCCAAAGTGTATCGTTTTGCATACTTTCCTAATTCAATAAAACGACTTTCACCAACAGCATCCAAGAGTAATACACTTAAAAGATTGTCATTAATAAATTCAGTTGGCGTGATCGTTGGTTGAAGTTCATATACAAATAACTCACCAAGTTGGTCTGCTTGATTAAAAGTTCGTAACATTCCAACAGCTTCTAATCGCTGAATTGCTTCAGCTGCATCATGGCGACCTGCATTTAATTGAATCAACAATTGTGATTGCAACTGCCGTTCACTAATCACTGGTCTTTTATTCATTTGTGAATGTAGCGCGTGAAACATTGCATAAGAAGTCGGGCCTAAAATGGGCTGGTAAAAAAGTTCAAAAACATTCTCATCAAAGTTTGACCACCGATAGCTAGCAGTAACAATATATCCAGCACTTGGATCAAATATTGATTTAGCTTCAGTCATTTTGACCTCGTTCTCCTTTACTTTTTATCATTACTTTTCATCATTGATTCAAGCTCGTTCATGAAGGCATCAACATCCTTAAACTGCCGATAAACACTCGCAAAGCGTATATAAGCAATCTCGTCAACGTCCTTTAATTCTTGCATGACAAATTTACCAATAACCTGACTAGAAACCTCATTCTCACCAAGACTACGAATTTCCTTTTCAATCTTATCAGTTACCTTTGTTAAACGTTCCATGCTGACAGGCCGCTTTTCTGCTGATCTAACAATCCCATTCAAGATCTTTTGTCGGCTAAATTCCTGCCGCGTCCCATCCTTTTTGATTACTAACAATGGAGTTTCTTCATACCGTTCAAAGGTAGTAAACCTGAAGCCACAGTGAATACACTCACGACGGCGTCTAATAAAAGTTCCGTCTTCACTTGGTCGACTGTCTACAACACGTGAGCCATTTTTATGACAGTGGGGACAACGCAATTCCCTTCCTCCTTACTTACTCACAAATAAGTTTCTCTTTATCATAACTTATGATGACGCATTTGATCAATCAAGTTGGCAACCTGACGTTCTAATTCATCCCTGTTACCACTATTATTAATTACAATATCTGCCCGCTTCTCTTTCTTTGCTAACGACATTTGTGAATTAATTCGTTGTTCTGCATCAAACTTTGAATAACCATTTCGGTGCATCAAACGCTGAAGTTGCGTTTGTCGATCAACTGTTACCACTATAATTAAATCACAGTCGTTAGCATAGTTTGCTTCAAATAGTAATGGAACATCCAAAATAACATACGGGAGCTGTTGCTTTCGATAATGCTTTACTTGCCGCCAAATCTCATCATAAATCAAAGGCTGCATCACTATATTTAATTTATTCAGTTTCTCTTGATCATTAAAAACAATGGATCCTAAAGTATACCGATTTAATGTTTGATCAGGATTAAGGATTTGTTCACCAAACACTGTAACTAATTGTTCCAGGCCTTTTGAATGAGCAGCTTGTAACCGACGGGTGATTTGATCTGCATCGACTATGGGATAGCCACTTAATCTTAATAGGTTACTAACAGTTGATTTACCACTTGCAATTCCTCCCGTCAGTCCAATTATCTTAGTCATTTTCATTCTCCAATAACGGCTGACAGTGGGGACAAAAGGTTGTTCCACGTTGGTTAACTTTAATCTTAACCATTTTCGTTCCACAACGCGGACAGCGATCACCACTGCGACCATACGCATTTAATTGTTCTTGAAAAGCACCTGCATCACCAAATGCATTTTTAAATGAATGGACTGTTGTTCCCTTATATTTAGTTGCAGTTGCTAATTCTTTAATAATATTATCGCGAAGGATTTGGATTTGATTCTTCGTTAAAGTATTAGCTGGCTGTTCAGGATTTATTTCACTCATCCAAAGAACTTCATCAACATAGATATTGCCTAGTCCAGCAACATGCCGTTGGTTAAGCAAAAACGGTTTTATTTTTCCGTGACTACGCCGTAAGATCTTTTCGAAGTAGTCAAGCTTAAAATCTGTGGTAGTTGGTTCAGGACCGATCGTTTTCAAACCACCAACTGTCATTTCCTCGCCAGTTTTTACTAACGTCATTCGACCAAACTTTCGGGTATCCCGATAACAAAGCTCCGTTCCGTCAGTAAATTTAAAAACGACATGAGTATGTTTATCAATTGAGGCATTTATAGGCTGAGTATAATAGCTTCCCTCCATCCGTAAATGAGAAACCATTGTTAAATTATTACTAAAACGAAAGAGCAAGTATTTACCGCGACGATCAATTGTTTGGATAGTCTGCCCAATTAATGATTGGCGAAACTCTTCAATATCATTAGTAATCGTTTTACCATAATGAACATCAATCCCATTTATTTTTCGGCCAGCTGCAATCTTTAGCAAGCCACGACGAACGGTTTCAACTTCCGGTAATTCAGGCATTTTAACTCCCCCTACTTTTTCAAATCA
This sequence comes from Limosilactobacillus fastidiosus, assembly GCF_014145505.1. Taxonomy (GTDB): domain Bacteria; phylum Bacillota; class Bacilli; order Lactobacillales; family Lactobacillaceae; genus Limosilactobacillus; species Limosilactobacillus fastidiosus. The sequence continues at coordinate 97,941 of NZ_JACIUZ010000044.1, read as the reverse complement.
TACCAAGTATCACCATATTTACTATCAACCTTTAAGGGAACAGCAAGTTTCACAGCTGAATCCATTACATCTGGCACCAATCTACTCAATACCGAAATTTCTTCCTTGGGTGCCTCAAAGACCAATTCGTCATGAATTTGAAGTAACATTTTGGCCTTTAAATGGTGCTTTTCAAGCTCGTCCTGCATTCTAATCATTGCAATCTTAATGATATCTGCAGCACTTCCCTGAATAGGTGTATTCATTGCCGTTCTTTCAGCAAATGATCGGCGACTAAAATTCTTCGCATTAATGTCTGGTAAATAGCGACGACGATGAGTGATCGTTTCAACATAGCCATTTTTACGAGCAAACTCAATTGTGTCATGTATGTAGTCCTTTACTTTAGGAAATTCCTTAAAGTAACTTTGGATAAACTCGTGTGCCTGACTCCTGCTCACATGGATACGTTGAGCCAATCCATAGTCACTAATTCCGTAAACAATCCCAAAGTTAACCGCCTTGGCACGCCGTCGCATATCCCGATCAATTCTTTCTTCAGGCTTTAAATGAAAGATTCGGCGAGCAGTACTTGCGTGAATATCTTCACCATTTTTAAAGTCCTCCTGGAGGTTATGGTCACCTGTAATATGAGCCAGAACGCGCAACTCAACTTGTGAATAATCGGAGGAGAAGATTTGCCATCCATCATAACTAGGGACAAATGCTCGACGAATTTGCCGTCCCTCAGGTAACCGAACCGGGATGTTTTGTAAGTTTGGATCAACGGATGATAATCGTCCTGTTTGGGTCAAGGTCTGAAGATAGCGAGTATGAATTTTCTGGTCGCTAGAATGGATTACCTTCAACAATCCCTTAATATACGTTGATTGTAACTTTGAAATTTGTCGATATTGAAGAATATTTTCAACGATTGGTGCTTGCGGAGCTAACTTTTCAAGAACATCAACAGCCGTTGAATAGCCAGTTTTGGTCTTCTTAATTACGGGTAACTTTAATTTTTCAAAGAGAATTTGTCCAAGTTGCTTTGTAGAATTAACATTAAATTCTTCACCGGCTTCCTGATAAATTTGTTCCTTAATTTCAGCTAAGCGCTCAGTTAACTTACTTCCCATATCTTTTAACGTTTGTGCATTAACATGCACACCGGTAATTTCCATCTTTGCCAACACATGAGCTAGTGGTAATTCAATATCAGTATAAAGTGGTAATTGTTCATTCTCATCTAATTGCTTAAATAATGAGGAACGTAATTTTTCGATTGCCCGTGCTTTATTAGCAAGGTGTTTAAAAAATATCTCATCATTAGGAATTGCCCGTTTAACCCCCTTGCCATAAACTTCCTCATCAGTTTGTACATCGGCATATTCATGCTCCTGGGCAAGTTTCCCTAGATCATTACTATTATCATTGGTATTCAAAAGGTAGGATGCTAAAAGCAAGTCAAAGTCAATTCCCTTTAACTCAATTCCGAGACGATTCAAACCAACAATTTGCGCCTTGGCATTAAAGACATCTTTCTTAATAGCCGAATCAGCGAGCCATTCTCGAACTTGCTTCGTCTTCAACAACTCTGAATCACGACTTACTAACCATTGTTTCCCGTTACCAATAACAAACCCAGCAAATGGTGAAGTATGGTAATTGGCATCCGGCATTTCCAAGTAAAAGCTTCCTCGATCGCCTAATTGTGACACAAGCTCCAGATTATTAGCAGTCAATTCTGTATATTTAATTGGGGCAATTTCGACTTCCTGTTCATCTGACAGAACATCCAGCTTCTTTAAAAAAGAACGAAAATCCATTTTCTGGTAAAAATCAATTAACTTTTCTGTCTGGGGACCATTATAATTCAGATCTGCTAATTTAATATCAATTGGTGCATCACGCAAAATTGTTGCCAACGTTTTGCATTGCCGAGCAATAGCTTCTTCTTCAACAAGATGTTCCTTCATTTTGCTCTTTTTCAGTTGATCGATATTTTCATAAATACCCTCAACAGAGCCAAATTGCTTCACCAACTTAATTGCCGTTTTTTCACCAATTTTAGTAACACCAGGATAATTATCCGAACTATCTCCCATTAGTGCCTTCATATCAATAATTTGAGTTGGTGTAATCCCTAGTTTCTCCTTCACATGTTCAGGCGTATAATGTTCAGTATCGGTAACCCCCTTGTGGGTAACGGCAACGGTAGTGTGATTACTTGCTAATTGAGTTAAATCACGATCTCCTGTGACAATTAAGGTTTCATAGCCGGCTTCATCTCCTTCTTTCGCAAGAGTACCAATAATATCGTCAGCTTCATAATCCTTTAATTCGTAAGTATGCAAACCGCTATCTCTTACTAATTCACGAACATAGGGGAACTGTTCAGTTAGTTCTTCTGGAGTTTTATTTCGTCCGCCCTTATAATCGGCATACATTTTGGTTCGAAAGGTAACTTTCCCAGCATCAAAGGCTACCAAAGCTGCATCTGGATGGAAATTTTCCAAGACATGATCAAGCATTAACTTAAAACCATAAATTGCTGCAGTATGTAAGCCATCCTTATTAGTAAACTTATCAATCTGGTTATGCATCGCAAAAAATGCCCGAAAAACAATGCTGTTACCGTCAATCAATAATAATTGCTTTGCCATTTAATTACCGCTCCTTCTTTTATTCTTAATAATTGTACCAAAAATTAGATGCCACCGTTAGTTTATCGTTCGTGGTGTCAAGAATACTATAAGGAGCCTTATCATCAAAGAAGGGATCTTTTGTATAAACTACTTAATATTCACCACGCTGAAGAAGCACGCCTCTTTGCAATCATCATGACCTTTTGCGGTGGCTTTCTTGATGCATTTACCTATATTCAATGCGGTCATACACTTGCTGCAGCACAGACAGGGAATATCGTTTTTCTCGCAGCTGCCCTTGTTAACCATAATCTTACCGGAATCATCGATCGTTGTGGAGCAATTATTCTTTATATTATTGGAATCATTATTGCAATTTATTTTAAACACCATCTCAAATATTGGCGAATCTTCTGTCTTGTTCCTATCTTACTAATTGGTATCCTAATTGGCGTAATGCCGGAAGATTTTCCAACTTACCTATCCGTCGGCCTAGTTTCCTTTGGCCTCGCATTAGTGAATACTGCTTTTAGTAAAGTTGAAGGTTCAGGTTACAGTAGCGTATTTACAACCGGTAATATCAAAAAGTCAGTAGTTTCGGGAATGGAATATGTCTACCACCATAATAAAAGTGACTTAGGAATTGCCTATAACTACTTTATAATTGTTTTGGCATTTACCTTAGGTGCAATTGCATCAGCGATTATCCAGCCGTTCACCCGAATGAAAACAATTTTGGTAGCGGTCGTGATTATATTAATAACTGATATTTTTTACTATTATCAAAAAAGTCGTGAGCATTAATGATTATATAAAAAGCTTGGGAAACTATTTCTATTTTTCCCAAGCTTTGTTTTTTATTTAATTTCTATCGCTCATTCCAAAGATTTGTAATAGTGAGATGAAGAGGTTAACAAAGTCTAAGTATAGTTGAAGAGCACCCAAAACGGCTAACCCAGTAACTGATACTTGATCACCATAATTAACATAAATACGCTTCATCTTTTGCGCATCCCATCCAGTCAAAACGGTAAAGATAATTACCGCAATAAAGGAGAAAATGTAGGCAATTGCTGGACTCTGAAGAAACATGTTAATAATGTATGCAATAATCAGAGCAATCAAGGCTGCCATTGCATGTGAGCCGAATTTAGTTAAATCTCGCTTTGTTATTGTTCCGTAAACTGCCATTACAATAAAGATAACTGACGACGAAACAAATGCGGAAGCAATGCTTGCACCAGTGTACGCACCTGCAATTAACGCAAACTCAACACCATAAATAATTGAAATTAGCATCAACATTATAAAGGCACCAACTGGATTTCTTGTAGCACTAAAGCTAATTCCCATTGACAAAGCGATTGGTAATAGTAGGATTATCCACGTCATCCCCGGATGAGCACCAAAATAACCGAAAACTTGTTGACGGAAAGTGTTCATTGTTAAGTAGGCAGAAAATGCAGAAACCAGAATTGCCACTACCATATTACCGTACATCCGGGTTAAAAACCGATTAAGCCCTGTGGCATCGGTAACAACCCGACGTCCCGGCTGTTCAGAAAAATTATTCATTTAATATCATTCCTTTTAATTTGACTATCTTTGACTTTTCAAGAATAATAACAAACTTAATGGTAAGCTTCAACCCCTTGACTACTTACTCAATAATTTTTTATATTTATCCTCATACTTTTCGATATCACCGGCGCCCATAAATACCACTACTGCATCATGATAGTGAAGAAGTTTAGTCATGGTATCCATATCAATTCCTTCACTATTAGGAATTTTGGCCTCAAGGTCTTCACTTGAAATGTGACCAGCCTGTTCACGGATTGAACCAAAGATTGGAGTTACAAAGGTCTTATCTGCTCGTCTTAATGATTCTGCAAAGCCGTCAATATATGCTGCTAACCGTGAATAGGTATGTGGTTGGAAAACAGCAATAACTTGGCGATCTGGATACTTCTGCCGGGCAGCATCGATAGTAGCCTTGATTTCACTTGGGTGGTGAGCATAATCATCGATCAAGGTTTCATCAGCAATATCGGTTTCACTAAACCGACGCTTAACTCCGGTAAAGTTTGCCAATTCACGTTTAATATCTGCCATATCAACATGTTCCATGTAAGCAACTGCAATTACTGCTAAACTATTAAGAACACTGTGTTCACCATAAAGGTGGATAGTGAAGGTCCCTAACTTTTGATCCTTAAAGTAGGCATCATAGGTTGAGCCTGCAGGTGTCCGCTGTATGTTTTCCGCATGGAAATCATCATTTTCACCAGTTCCGTAATAGTATACCGGGACATCAACGTCTAATTTCCGGAGGTTTTCATCATCACCCCATGCAAAAATTGCCTTCTTAACTTGCTTTCCATATGTTTCAAAGGAAGCCCGAACATCATTAATATCTTTAAAGAAGTCAGGGTGATCAAAATCAATATTGGTCATAATTGCATAATCTGGGTGGTAAGCCAAGAAATGGTCACGGTATTCGTCAGCTTCAAAAACGAAGAAACGGTCCTTAGCATTCCCTTTACCAACACCATCACCAATAAGGTAACTAGTTGGTTCAACTCCATCAAGAACGTGAGCTAAAAGCGCTGTCGTACTTGTCTTACCATGGGCACCAGCGATCCCAATACTGGTATGACTAGTAACTTCATTCTCAACTGCTTCAGGATAACTCATCACTGCCAGGCCAAGTTCATGAGCTCTTTTCACTTCTGGATGATCCTCGCCAAACGCGTTTCCTTGAATAACGATCATTCCTGGCTTTAAATTAGCAGGATCGAATGGAAGAATCTTGATCCCGTTCTTTAATAACGGTCCTTGGGTAAATGTCTCCTTTTCAATATCTGAACCTAAAACATCATTCCCCTTGTCATGAAGAATCCGGGCGAGTGAGGCCATTCCTGTACCTTTAATCCCAATAAAATAATAAGTCTTCTTATCCATTAATCTGGTTCCTTTCACAAACAATTATTAATAAATCGATAATTTAGTTTTCGGCTGAGAAGTAAGTATTTGCCCGATCAAAATCAACTGCCTCACCGGTTTCTTGCCAGTCATCAGGAATTATCCATAAGCCTTTCTTATCCGGGGCGTTCTTTAGCTGTAATTCACGGAAACCACAAAGCATTCCTTCACTCTCAACTCCCATTAACTTACCTGGCCAAATAATCTTACCATCTGGCATCATTGCACCGGGACGAGCAGCAACAACCTTAATATGTTCCTTAACGTTAGGAGAACCACAGACAACTTGGACGGTCTTACCATCTTCTACACGGGTTTGGGTAATCTTAAGGTGATCTGACTTTGGGTGATCCTCAATCTTTTCAACATAACCAACAACGAACTTTGGTGTGTGATCAGCTATCAATTTCTCAGTAAAGCCAGCTTCACCTAATGCCGCATTTAATTTTGCAACTTGATCATCACTTAAAAAAACCTGACCCCGTTCATCTTTTAATTCAGGTAATAGTTCACTTGCGTCAAAGAAATTATAGCCAAGCAGACTGCCATCCTTAGCATTCGTAAATTGTGTAACCATTCCCTTTGAAGTTACAGTCTGGTCATCTCCATCCGGACCAGTAATAACAACTAAAACATCACCCATCTCTTGGGGGTTATAACTAGAAATTAACATCAAACTTTCCTTTCTCCATCAAAATAACAATGAAGGGAATCGCGACCCATCACTTCACTGACCCCTTCATTCTTTTTACCGTTTACCATTTTACTTCAAATCATTTAAAAAATCTTCCACTTGTTGCTTTGTTTTCCGATCTTTATTCACAAAGCGGCCAATTTCTTTTCCATTACGATAAACAACAAAGCTAGGAATCCCAAAAATATTTAGTTCAGCTGCAAGATCGATATTTTCATCACGATCAACTTCAATAAAGGTATATTCTGGAAAATCTTTTTCAATTTCTGGCATTGCCGGCTTGATAAAGTGACAATCTGGACACCAACCGGCATCAAAAAACAGTACATAATCCCCATCACTGATCTTAGTTAGTAGTTGTTCTTCCTGCATTTGTGGTAACTTTTCCATTTTCCTACCTCCATAATTTATTTGAAGCAATTATATCATTAAGAAGCTAAGACTGCGTCTAATTAGCTTTTTTACCTCGTTAATGTTAGAATTAATATTATCAATTTTGATACTAACTGACAAAGGAAGCAATTAATTAAATGAATGATTCTAATAGTTCACTTAACCCATGGTTATTACCCGTTACCCTCGGTGCATCTGGAGTAGTTGGTTTCCTTGCTGGAAAGTTGTTTGGTCAACGACGTATTTCAGCTGACCAAATTCTCAAAATAATTCATGATGATTTTAAACGTGAAGGAGAGGTTACTGGCAGTTGGATTAACCAACGCCGGATCCCCTACCAACGTTTTGCAGTTAAAACCGAGGCTTACGAAGGTGGCATCACCCGTTTAGAAGATGATCAACCAGTTGACTATCAATTTATTGCAGATGCAAAAACTGGAAGTCTCCTTTCACTAAAGCGGATTGAACAGTCATTAAACAATTAAAAATTTACTAAATTAAAAAGGGACTGGAGAATACTTCTCCGGTTCCTTTTATTACATTATTCCCAATAATCTTCAAATTTACTTGAAGCACTAGTAGTCGCATCAACATTTTCAGCGCTAAAGTCACTTTCATTTATGGTTAAATCTGATCCTTCCCGCTGAAAATAAAATGAAGGTTGTTCGTCACCAGAGTGAAAATCGACCAATGTTACTAAGCCAGAAAAGAACCAGGAATCATCAAAATTAATATGATAGTTAATTCCATCCTTTTTCCTTATTAGCGTTGCCCTTCCAAGGTCTCTTTCGGGGCTAAATCCTTGCCGAGAGCTATGCTTAACATTATGTGGTTGAACGGTCTTTCCGTAAAATTTAATTCCGTCACCGGCTTGGAGGACATACGTATTTTTGAACCACTTATTCGCAGCTGCTGTAACGATTAGTTTCATCGAATCACCCCTATACCGATTTATTTTTGCAACGGCATCGTTGCCGTCAACTTATAAATCGGCTGACCCTTAGAAGCAAATTTATGTTCATATTCAGTTTCAACGTTATGTTCATTCTCATCGCTATTATGAAGATCGAGCCAGAGACCATCAAACTTCATTCCAAAGTTATTCATACTTACAACAGAAAATTCAAAGAATCCCATATTATCAGTCTTTAATTCCACTTGACCTTGGGGTTGCAAAATTAATTGGTATTCACTAAGAAATGTATGATACGTTAACCGTCGTTTTGCATGGCGCTTTTTTGGCCATGGATCAGAGAAGTTTAAATAGAGCTTATCAATTTCATGTGGTTCAAAGTATTCGGTCAGTTCTTCTCCTTCACCACAAATCAATTGTAAGTTAGGTAACTTTTCAGGAAGTGCTTTTTTCAAAGCAATTGCTGCAACAGTCCGTTGAATCTCCAAACCAATAAAATTGATTTCCGGGTGAGCCTTTGCCATTCCAATAATGAATTGGCCTTTCCCCATCCCCACTTCAAGATGGAGCGGTTGCTTTTTAGGAAAACGGGATTGCCACTTTCCCTTAAATTGTGTTGCATCATCAATTAGTAATTCGGGATGCTCCGCCATTAACGGATCAGCCCATTTTTTATGTTTTACACGCATAATATTCCTCACTTTGTTATTTTTTAATTCGACTTTGAAAATAAAACTTAATTAGAAGATAGCTTTCGCCTAACCCCAAGATAAGATTTAGGATTAACCGTTGCCAATTAAGATCACGGCCAACACTGGCTAGCACAATTAATAACATCTCAAGCACAATTACCTTACTTAATAGACGCTGGAAGTCCTTAACTTGAGCTTGATGAGCAATCGGATAAATGTGTGTAAAGACATTATTTTGGTATTGCTCATAAAAGGGCATTATTTGGGTTGCCACCAGGTATATAAATAGGAGCACAACAACTGTATTTAACCAGTTAACCGGAATAAAGAAAGCAATTAGCATCCCCACAATAGTTAAGCGAATTACTAAACCACTTACTTCTGTGTTTCGGATAAAACCATGCGCATATAGGTAAGCCCACGGCCGATTACCATTCTCAAGCAAACTGATTAATCCAGTTGCCCACTTTCGTCGCTTAACATTCCCTTGAACACTTGGAACATCAGTAAAGAGGTTAAAGAAACGGTAAATGCTGTACATGCGATCTTGTTCTGCCCGTACGGCTAGCTGCCAGTCAATTGCTACATTTCTATAATAAGCAATCATTGCGCCCAGTAAAACTACAGATACCAGTAAGCCCCAAACTGGCCCGACAAGCCAAGTAAAAAGCCAGACGATTAGAGGATTTACCCAATATTCAGCAATTGTTCGTCGGTACTGCTCACCCCATCGAATACTAATTGCCTTTCTAGCAGTCCAAAGCCAGGTTACTTTAGTAATCAACGCCGTGATAAGGATCAAGCTAATGTCAATTCCAGTCAGACGTTCAGTGGTTAACGCAAACGGAAGTGCCACTGCGGAAAGTTCCAGCATCATTAACACACCTAAAATCATACTATAGGTTGTTGCTTGTTTAAGATAATGTTTAATTGCAGTCACTTGCGGTAACAGGAAAACGGGATCCGGTCGCTTAATCAACGTTGCAAGCCTGCCCACCTGAGTAATCAAGACAAACCAGAGCACGAGTAGCCAACGAGACCACCACAAGTGACTATTCAACTGTGGCAACCATTGCGAATAACCATAAGCTAATGCACCGAAGAGGAAGAATAAGGCAATCACAAAATGATCATTAAACACTAATCGCCAATACTTTAATAGTTCCATAAAGTGTCTTTGACGACGTTGACTAAATAAACTATTCATTTTGATCATTCCTTGCTAAGCTAAGATAAATATCATCCAATGATTCACCTGGCCGATCTGCCTTTTGACGTAATTCATCTAAGGTCCCATGGGCGCGAACCTTACCATTAGCTAAAAGAACAAAGCGATCGCAATAACGTTGAGCAGTATCAAGAACATGAGTTGACATTAATACAGCTGTTCCAGCCTTTTTCTTTTCTTCAATTAATTCCAATAAATCATGAACCGCTAAAGGATCAAGGCCATAAAATGGTTCATCAACAATCAATAATTTAGCATCAATCATCAATGCGCAGCAAATCATTACCTTCTGCTTCATCCCTTTTGAAAAATTAGCGGGGAACCAGTCAAGCTTATTATCTAGGCGAAAAATTTTCAACAATTTGTGAGCCCTTTTCCAAGCATCATCATACTTCAATTCATAGGCTTTAATTGTCAATTCTATATGTTCCCGAAGTGTTAATTCGTCATATAAAATTGGCGTTTCTGGAACATAAGCCAGTTGCTTTTTATAATCAACTGGATCTTTTTGAAGATTAACGCCATTTAACGTGATTTCTCCAGAAAACGGTTGTAATAAACCGATAACGTGATTAATTGTTGTTGATTTTCCGGCCCCATTAAGCCCAATTAACCCAACTAATTCTCCAGCTTTCACCTGGAAACTAACATCTTTTAATACTGGGATCCGGGAATATCCCCCTACCAACTTTTTAACTTCAAGCGCCATTATTTTTCCTCTTTTTATTGATTTATCTAGCGTTGATTATATCATAGGTCACTTATTGGTAACTCCTTTTTATGTTAATTTTGGTATACTTATGGTAAACAATAAGTTTTTCAAAGGAGCGATTACTAATGGATAACTGCATTTTTTGCAAAATTGTTAAGGGTGAAATCCCTAGTTACATAGTATATGAAGACGACGTGGTTAAGGCATTTCTTGATATTTCACAAGGTACTCCTGGTCATACCTTGGTTATTCCAAAAAAACATGTTCCTGACCTATTTGCGTACGATGAAGAATTAGCAGCAGCCGTTTTTTCTCGTCTCCCCAAAATTGCCCAGGCGGTTAAGGATTCTAACCCTAAAATTAAGGGATTGAACGTACTTAATAATAACGGTAAAGTCGCCTACCAATCTGTTTTCCACTCCCACATTCACTTAATCCCTCGCTACTCTGATCAGGATGACTTCAAGATGATTTTTAAAGATAATTCAGGTGAATATAATGATGCTAAATACAAAGAAATTCAAGAATCAATCAAGCAACAATTTGATAACATCAATAACTAATTCTTTTCAAAAAGATATTAGCAACATAAAATTTTTCCTCAGCTCACTCAAACAATTACAATCAAGTGTACAACACTTACAAGGTGCCACTAAGGGAGTTAGTCACTATCTGAATAGTGTTAAGCACGATATAGAACAATGGCAATTCAAAAGCCAACCTCGGCTTGAAAAGATTCGCCAAATTATTGATAAAATGAAATAAAAGTAAAGGAAGTTCCTTCATCCGTTCAAACCGGATAGCAGGAGCTTCCTTTTTTATTTATATTAAATTAGTTATTTCCTAATGATGAACCATTATTTGCCTTAGTAGTGGTTGCATTACTGTTCAGATAATCATCCATAATATTCTTCAGATCATTATCCTTAATTGAGACATTCCCCTTCTTCAGAACATTTGAAACAACCTTGTGTAAGAACTTCGAATCGTTCATCTTTTCTTGGACAATTTGGTTCTTTAAGTCATTGATGTGTTGACTCTTCTTTCCCTTGGCAGGGTGTTCAATCATGTAAATAACAACATAACCATCATCAGTCTTAACCGGTTCAGTAGTAAATTCACCCGTCTTTAACTTAAAAGCGGCCTTCTTATAAGCGGAATCAACAGAAGTGGATGTATTATCAAAAGCAGCCACCTTTCCGTCAGCTTCTTTAGTAGAAGCATCGGTTGACTTAGACTTAACTAACTTTTTAAAGGTCTTATAAGGATGATCAGAATTATTCAATTGATCAATAATTTCTTGAGCATCATCCTTACTCCCAACAAGGATTTCCGCAGTTTGAACCTTTGGCTCATAATTCTTCCATTGCTTATTAATCTGAGCATTAGTGATGTGAGTGTAACTCCGAACGGCAGCTTCCAAGCATAAATTAGAGCGAATCTGTTGCTTTAGCTTCTTTTCGGTTAACCCTTGTTGTTGCAATACCGCGCTAAATTGTGAACCATACTGATTCTTATAGGTATTATACTGGGCGTTAACTTGCTTATCAGAAACTTGCTTCCCATATTCCTTATCCAAGACCTTATCTAAGATCATTTGTTGAAGAACTTGTTTCCCATTAGTGGTTGACTTCATTTCATCATAATATTCTTCCTGAGTAATCTTTCCACCACTAGTTGTTGCAACAGCTTTGCTTCCACAAGCAGCCAAGGGTAGAGCCAAGGTTGCACAAACAATAATTGCAATTAATTTTTTTGACTTCACAAAAACACTTCCTTAATTTATTTATAATTCTCACTAAACTTACCAATCTAATATACCACACTCCATATCCGATGCGCCGTCTTGATAAAGAATGTTTAAATGATTTTCAAACTTTATTCTTATTTAATCGATCAAGGTCAATCACTGGCGAACCTAATTCCTTAATTTGCTCGTTTGCGGTAAAGTAAATCACCTGATTTTCCCTAGCCATTTGTCTTAATAATTCCAGCATTCGACCACGGCGAATATTATCAAAGTTAACAAAACCATCATCAACCATTATTGGTAACCTAATTTGGTCACTAATGACCGTAATAAAGCCAAGACGGAGTGAAATAAACAATTGTTCGGCTGTCCCAAGGGATAATTCAGGCACCTGAAAGACTTGCTGTTCTTGACTCAAAGTACTAATCCCATCATCGTTTACCATTATTTTTTGGTAACGCCCATTAGTCAAAATAGCAAAAAATTTTTCTGCCTGCTGAAGAATCTTTGGGTACCGATCTTGAGAAGCAAGCTTTAAAGCACCATTAATCCACCGAATAGCCAATTGCTCACTTAACCATTGTTTGGTTTCGTGCCAAATTATTGTTTGTAAATTGGCTAACTGCTGATTTAATTCACTAAACGAACCGTTCTGCACTAGCGAGCTAATCTGAAGCTTAAGTTGTGTTAGCCTTGTTTCAATTTTCTTCTGCTCTTGTTCATTCGCTGCCAATTTCTGGTGGGCCATTGAAACATCTTTGTCTAGGAAAATTTTATCAGTATAATTTACTAACTGCTTACGATCATTATTGGTTAATTGTTGTCCGTAAACCTCAGTAGTGATTTTCCTTGTTTGCTCCGTAACCCTTTGTGTCTGAAGTTGTTTAAAATCTGCATCGGTTTTTATATTTAAGGACTTATACTCAGCTTCCTTATTTTGGAGTTCAGTCGTTAGCTGGATCTTTAGCTGATCAAGATGATTTTGCAGTCTAGTTTGTTCTTGTTCTGCACCAGCTAATTGTTGTGAACGATCTTGCATCTCAACAAGCCACCGGTTATAGCTATTAATTAACTCGTTAATCGAGTCAGCGACCATTTTAATTGGTAACTGACGTTTTATTTTTTTCCATCGTTGATTAAACTCACTTTTACTTTGATCAACTTGTTCTAATTGTACTTTTAAGTCCTGATAGCGATGAAGATCAGATTGCATCGTTAACCACTTATCAGGGGGAAACAAGGATAGATCATGTTGTTTTCCAAATTGCCGTAATTGCGAATGCTGTTGTTCAGCAAGTTGCTTTTCGTGCTGTTGTTGCTTAAACCATAAAACACCTGCTGCACAAAGAGAAATTATTCCTAAAATCCATATCAACGACTGATGAAAAATTAGTCCAATGATAAAAAGGACAATCCCAATTCCAGGAACATACAGGCTTTGGTTATTTGCCTCATGTGAAATAGCATTGAGTAATCCCTCCAGCTCACTAACTGCTTGCTCAGAAAGAGGAACTGGTAATTTAGAATTTCCATATCGTCCTTCTAACTGCTTAAGTTCGTTTTGCCATTGGCGTTGCTGATTTATTTCCTGGTTATTACCCTGAATTTGTAATGTTAATAATTGATCCTTTAACTGCTGATAGTGAACTTTTTGTTCCCGATAATTATTTACTTCTGAAGTTGAAAGTTCCTTAATGACCACTTGCCGTTCCAGCAACTGTTGCTCAAGTACTTGAATTTGTTTTTGCAGTTCTCGTTCTTGACCTTGAATCTCCTGAATCTTAACTACTTTCTCGTCTGTTAACTTTATTCCTGCCACTGCTTTTTGCTGGTGACCACGCCACTGTTCAAACACAGGCCATAATCGTTGAAGACGTTCTACTTTTTTTACTTCTTCTTTGAGTTTAGGTTGTTCCTGTTGAAGTTTCTTTAGTTGAAACTGAATTTGGGTTTGTTCCTCAACTAGGCGATGATAGTCACTGCTTTGCGACTGAGCTTGATTAACTCGTTCATGGAGTTCATCGTATTCTTTTAAATGGCGGTTTAAACTTAGCTTTCTACCGCGTGGTTTATATAGGGAGGCAGCTTTCTTTTCTAATCTGGCAATTTGCTGAAGCCATTCTTGACTGCCAACCGCCCCCAACCGTTGCAACTGTTGCTCAAGTTGTTCTCGGTCAAGTTCATCATTCAAGATATTATTTTGATTAAAACTATAAATTGCCTGATAAAGTTCGCGATCCAATGGGCCAATTAATTCGGTGAGAAATTCAGCCTTTTCCCTTTTTCCTACTTCATTAGTGATTGTTACCTCTCCACCATTTTTTCCCTTAACCCGTTTAATAACGTACTGGTGGTGGTTCGCATCAACCGTCAATGAGCCCCCATAACCTGAACCATTTTTAGGAAGGTATTGTTGGTACTTATTCTTTCCGCGGCCATCCGCAAAGCCAAAAAGAATACTCAATATAAAGGCAGCTAAGGTTGTCTTCCCCGCTTCATTTGCTCCGTAGATCAATACTGGATTATCAGTAAATTCAAAGTCTTGGTCATGCCACTTTCCAAAGCCATCAATGTGAACCCTTCTAATCTTCATGATGCTCCTCCTTACCTAATTCTTGATTAGCCTCACGACGTAATTTTTCAATCATTGAAGGTTCTGTAAGACGGTCAGCAATAAAATCATACTTTGATAATTTTCCCGCTAACTCTACCATTGCCGATTGAATAAAAACTTCCTTAGCAGCTTGATCCCAATACTCTTGATCTAAATCAGTCATCTTGGGAAGATTAACCTCCCCAAGAAGGTTTATTTGATAAGGCCACCATTTTGGCGAACCTTCTTCTGCAATTTGTTCCTGAAGCCGCTCTAAAATTGTTCCGTTAGTAATTAACTGTTTTGTTAGAGCATTCATTTCATCAGTTAGCTGGATATTTAATGCAATCATTTTAAACTGCTCACCCGACTTAACTTGGTGCTGTAGCCTTTCAATTATAGTATCAGTCGCTTGCAAGTGACCTAAATTAACGTTAACCGTACACCACTCAATTGGTGCAATAGCCTTAAATTCATTCTTTAACTTACCTGAATCACTTTGAACCAGGTAATAACCATGTTGACCATCCTCATTTTTATGACGTCCTTGGGGAATACCAGGATAAACAACCGATGGATCTTCATTAAGTACTTGGCGTTTATGAATATGGCCTAATGCCCAGTAATCGTAATTCTTTTGCAAAAGCTCTGCCACCGTAAACGGAGCATAGTGGTCCTGTTCGGGATTGTTTTGGGCAAGTGCGCCATGAAGCATCCCAATATGCCAATCAGCGCTTGTCTTACTTGGAAAACTACTTACCTGATCAACCGATAACCAGCGTTTCCCATAACTAAACCCAGTAATCGATACCGTTTCCTTATTCGAAAGCGTCAATGTCTTTGTTTCAACCTGATTACCGAAAACTCGAACATTCTTGGGAAGTGAATTTTCCCTTTCACTAACTATTTGATAATCATGATTACCGTAACTTAGGTAGACTGGAATCTGGTGTTCATTTAAGCGTTGACACTGACGGACAAAGAAGTCTTCCGCTTCAGCACTATGGTGATCCCGATCATAGATATCACCAACAATTAAAACAAAATCAACTTGTTCTTTAATGGCATTGTCAACTATTCGTTCAAATGCTGTAAAAGTTGAACGATGAACCCTTTGCCAAATCTGCGTTGACATATCAGCAAGTCCCCGAAACGGGCTATCTAAATGTAAATCTGCAGTATGAATAAACTTCATCTTTTTCACCCTTCGAATAAAAAAGCGGGAAGAGTATTCAGACATGATCGTCATCATTCATCTTCCCGTTATCATTTTTATAACTAAATTAACAGTTACTTGTCACTAGGTTGTGGCCCTTGTGGCATAACATCCTTGTAAATATCTTGAATAGGACTAGTAATTGTCCGGTTGAGTTGTTGGAGCATGTTATCAACGGCCCGTTCTTGGTTCATTAAAGTTTGTACTTCAGGCTTAGAACTAATTTCCTTAGCAATTGTTTGAATGGCGTTAATTTCATCTTGAGTTAACTTTTGACCAGCCATTTGCTTTTGTTGAGCGTTAGCCTGCATTTGTTGAAATTTCTTGAACGTATCAAAAGTATCCTTTTGAGCCTTTAAGTTATCAAAAGCCTTCTTCAAGCCTTGATATTCTTGTGTTTCTTTTAATTGATTACTAAGTTCATTAGCGGTGTCATAAATATTAACCATTTTTGTAACCTCTTTTCATTTATTCAACAATTTGATTGTATCATACTATCGCCTAATCATCATTTTTTCAGAATAAAGAACGAACATCATTCCATAACTGACCCGCACGATTACCGAAGTTATTTACCGATTGGTTAAAGCGGTTCATCAAGTCGCCACCATTCTTCAAAAAGGACCCCCAGCCCTTACTACTCTTTCCACTATTAGCGGTTGCACGCGTCTGAGCATCTTCAACGTTAAACTTTGTATTTGGTGTATTTTTCAAGATACCAGTCATTTCTACCTTGTAAAGACTATTAACATTCCTCATTGAAATATCTTGAAGAGCATGTGATGAATTAGTGTCATCGTACCCTTCCCAAGTAGCAACCACCACATCAGGAGTGTACCCAACAATCCACTTATCACGGTCATCTGCACTGTTACTCTTAACTGCAGACTCCGTTGTCCCCGTTTTCCCAGCTAAAGTATAACCTGCTGGACGAGCTGATTGTCCAGTTCCGTGCTCAAACACCCCAATTAACATACTGGTCATGTTTTTAGCAGTATTAGCAGTCACAACCTGCTTGGGCTTAGCTGTTTTTGTAGTAACAATGGTTTTCCCAGAAGCATCTTTAATTTTTGTAATATAGTGCGTTTCCGGCATTTTCCCTTCATTCGCAAATGTTGAATAAGCACGGGCAATTTGTTCTGGAGAAACCCCCTTCGTCATTCCCCCAAGGGCAAGCGCCAGATTTTTATCACTTTTCTCAACTGGTAAGTCAAACTTTTCGGCCATCTTATACCCAGTATTAACACCGATCTTATTCAGCAACCAGACCGCTGGAGCATTTAAGCTTTCATATACTGCTTTATACATTGGAACACTTCCGGCATAAGTATCGTCATAGTTTTTTGGCGTATAATCATTAGTTCCGTATGACTGCTTTTTATCCTGAAGTGTTGAATCATAAAAATAGCCATGTTCCAATGCTGGGGCATAAACGACTAACGGTTTAATCGTTGAACCGGGTTGTCGTCGCATCTGTGTTCCCCGATTAAAGCCACGAAAAACATGTTTTCCTCGACCACCGACGATTGCTGTCACTCCCCCCGTCTTAGGGTTCATCGCCACTGATGCTGACTGTACCTTAGTTCCGTCAACCGAATCACGTGGGAAATTATCATCATCTTCGTAAGTTTGTTGCATGGAACGCTGTTGATCCTGATCTAACGTTGTATAAATTTTATAACCATTATTCATGATTTCTTTTTCTGAGAGATGGTACTTACTAATTGCCTCAGAAATTACAGCGTCAAAATAGTAAGGGTAACGGTAAGTATTTGGGGTAACATACCCATTTCTCACCTCTAATGGCGTTTCCTTATATTGGTTTGCCGCAGACTGGCTTAGTTGGTGATTTTCAACCATCAACTGTAAAACAAGATTTCGCCGTTGCTTTGTTGCTTCAGGATGAGCAACCGGATCGTAAATTCCTGGTGACGTTAACATTCCCGCTAACGTTGCTGCTTGAGGAACGGTTAATTCATTAGCATCACAGTTAAAATACCGCCTAGCAGCATCTTGCACTCCCCATACACCGTTACCAAAGTAAGCATTGTTGAGGTACATTGTCATGATCTTCTTTTTACTATATTGGTTCTCCACTTCTACCGCAATAAAAATTTCACGAGCCTTCCGGGAGAAAGTTTGTTGCTGAGTTAAAAAAGCATTTTTGACTAGTTGTTGCGTTAGAGTACTCCCCCCGCCGGAAATATAGTTCCGATGGAGCAACTTGTTTTTAATTAACAAGAAACCGGCCCGGCCGAGACCCTTAATTGAGAAACCGTGCTCGTGATAAAAATTACGGTCCTCCGTAGACATTACCGCTGCTGGAACATTTGGCGAAATCTTATCCAGGGATACATAGGTTCCCTTTTGTGAATAAAGGCTACCTGCCGAATTACCATTACGGTCATAAATCATGGTTGGTCGTCGCAAACGAGCCTCGAGATTTTTTACATCCGCCGTTTTAGCAACAAACGTCAAGTAAGTACTGGTTACTAAAAATAGTGATAAACAAATAACAATTAGCCACCGTGTTATCTGATACCGATGCCAAAATTGTTTTAACCACCGAATAAAACACTGCCATACTTCTTTTAAGATAACCCTTATCCGGTGCCAAAGTTGCTTTAGCCACGCCTGTAGCTGTTCACGGAAAGGAGGCTTTTCTTCTGGTTCTCTTCTCATTTAATTAATCCCCATATTAAATAACATTAAATCTAAATTATTTTAACACAGGATATTTTTGCCGTAGTTTATTTTTATTGAGTATAACTAAATTTTAAAATAATAAAGCAACCTAAGATTAGTCCAAAATAACAATCTTAAGTTGCTTTTATCTAGTTAAAACAATTATTACATTTCGTCAGGTGCCTTAACATCGAGAAGAGCTAATGCTGACTTCAAAACGTGGCTTACCGCCTGAGTTAATGCCAAACGTGCTGGTTGTTGTGGATCATCATTTAAAATCCGATTATGAGCATAGTATTGGTTAAACTTCTTTGCAAGTTCTAAAGCATACTTTGCAACTACTGATGGATCATAATTAAGAGCAGCGCGCTTTACAGCTTCACCGTATTGACCTAAGAAGCTAATTAATTCCCAAGCACCATCACCAACTTGAGTTAAGTCAACATTACTAAAGTCACGGATACCACCCTTCCGTAAAATACTCTCAGCACGTGCCCGAGCATATTGAACATAAGGACCCGTTTCCCCTTCAAACTTAACAACATCTTCAAGCTTAAAGTTAACTGCATTTTGCCGGTAATTCTTTAAATCATGGAAAATTACGGCACCAATACCCACTTGCTTAGCCACCTCATCAGCATTCTTCAAGTCAGGGTTCTTTTCTGCAATTTGCTTCCGTGCCAAATCAACGGAGTCATTAAGAACGTCTTCAAGAGAAACAACATTTCCCTTCCGAGTTGACATCTTTTTGCCGTTAAGGTTCATTAAACCAAATGAGATGTGTTCGATTTGATCCCACCAGTTAAAGCCAAGTTCCTTCAATGCCATCCGTAGTTGCTTGAAGTATACTTCTTGTTCGGCACCAACAACATAGAGTGACTTAGCATGACCATACATTCGCTTCCGGAACAAAGCTGTTGCTAAATCACGGGTAATGTAAGTAGTCGTTCCGTTACTCTTGATAATCAACAATGGTGGTAAGTTAAATTGATCAAGATCAACAATTTCAGCACCACGACTCTTCTTTAGCAATCCCTTATCACGAAGAAGTTGGATTGGTTCTTCCATCTTTTGTGCTGAGAATGCTTCACCATTAAATGAATCAAACTTAACATCCAGCATCTTATAAACCCGTTGGAACCGTTCCAAGGAGATTTCACGGAACCAATGCCAGAGATGCCATGCTTCTTTATCACCGTGTTCCAACTTTGCAAACCATTCACGACCAGCGTCTGTGTATTCTGGATGTTCGTCTGCCTCAGTATTAATCCGAACATAAAGTTGAAGCAAAGTATTAATTGGATCATTCTTTAAACCATCTTGAACTTCTTGACTGTTACCCCACATTTCGTAAGCAGCCATCATCTTACCAAATTGAGTACCCCAATCACCGAGGTAATCAATCCGGATCAAATTGTAGTTCACCTTTTCAAGAATCCGGGCAATCGCTTCCCCAATCATAGTTGAACGAAGATGCCCCATTCCCATTGGTTTAGCAATATTAGGTGAAGAGTAGTCAATTGTTATATTAGCCTTATGACCAAGATCACTTTCACCATAGTGTTCAGGATCGTTCAAAATTGACTTAAGTACTTCAGCACCAACATTAGCCTTATTAAGGAAGAAATTAATGTATGGTCCAGCAACCATAACTTTATCAAAGCCAGTTTGATCAATCTTTTCAATTAATTCACTAGCAATCATTTGGGGAGCCTTATGCAAGCTCTTAGCTAAGAAAAATGTTGGAAAGGCATAGTCCCCATTATTTGAATCCTTTGGCCGTTCAATTTTTTCTTTGATTTCGTTTAACTCTAAATCTGGTAATGCAACAGCTAAGGCATTAGTAACTTGTAACTTTTCGTCCATAAATTAATTCCTCCTATACAAAAAATCTCCAGTAAATAAATAATATTTACTAGAGACGAGATTTTCCCGCGGTACCACTCTAATTGAATTAGAATTCCACTCAATTTATTAAGTTTTACCTATGAAGCACGCCTTCACAAGAACGAAATTCCTGACTCCCACTATCACAGGATCGCTGACAAACCGTTTCTTATTACTACTCTTCAATCACTGGTTTCCTGTCTAGTGTATCATAATTCATTCGTTTGTAAACAAGATTTTTTTCAATTCATTTTAATAAAAATAACTGCTCTTGCAAGCACTTTATTGATTCATTAACGAGTCTTTTATGTTACAATCTTCCCAAATATGTTATAGAAAGGTTGCTGATAGACATGATTAATCAACAAGTACAAGCAGTAACAATCGCTGGTCACGATTCAGACGGTAGTGCAGGAATGCCTGCCGATCTACACGCATTTTTCGCAGACGGTGTTTATGGTCACGGTCTCCTTACAGCAGCTGTTGCCGGTAATTCATACGGAATCGATGCAGCACAAGTAATGCCAAAGGACTTCATTGAACAACAATTTAAGACCTTATCCGCTGATTTTAAAATTTCAGCCGCTAAAACAGGAATGCTTGCCAACGATGATGTAATTAATATCGTCGCTGATCAATACACTAAAGTTAACTTTGGCCCATTGGTAGTTGACCCAGTAATCATTACTAAACACGGTGCAATGCTTCTTGAACAGTCAGCATACGAGCTTTTTCGTGAACGAATTATTCCGCTCGCTACCGTGATTACACCTAATTTCTATGAAGCGCAAAAGTTAACTGGTTTTGAATTAAAGGATACTCAAGAAATGTTCGCTGCCGCAAAAGAACTCCAAAAAATGGGAGCAAAGAACGTGGTAATTAAGGGTGAGCATAATGACTCTAATCAAAAAGAAGTTATTGACGTTGTTTTATTAGAAGATGGCTCCCAATTTGAATTAAGTAAACCATTTTTTGATACCACCCACGTTAATGGTACTGGTGATACTTTTTCTGCCGTTATCGCTGCTGAATTAGCCAAAGGAACAAGCGTTAAGAATGCAGTTCTCCGCGCTAAGGATGCGGTCTATGCTGCAATTTCACACCCAATTGAAGTTGGTCATAAGTTTGGTCCAATTAATCACTGGGCAGCACAACGCGAATTAAAGAAGAAGGAATTATAATGATTAACCACTATCGTCATAAAGTTGTCTTAGTTGGGGATGGTGCTGTCGGCTCTGCCTTTGCTTTCTCCCTTCTCCAATCAAATCGTGAAGTTGATGAACTTGTTATTGTTACCCGGAACCATGATAAAGCTATTGGGGATGCGCTTGATCTTGCTGATATTACTCCCTTAACTGGACCAACTGACGTTTTTGCCGGAAACTATGAAGACGCCCATGATGCCGATGTTGTGGTTATTACTGCTGGTGTTCCACGGAAGCCTGGCGAAAGTCGCTTAGACCTAATTCATAAGAATATTAAAATTCTTAAGGGAATTGTTGAACCAATTATTGCTAGTGGTTTCAATGGTGTTTTTGTTATTTCTAGTAACCCAGTTGATCTATTAACCACACTTACGCAGCATATTTCTGGTTTCCCGAAAGAACGGGTCATCGGTACCGGAACCTCTTTGGATACGATGCGCTTACGATTAATTCTTAGTCAACGTTTACATATTTCAGTAAATGCGGTCGATTCACAAGTCCTTGGGGAACACGGTGACTCTTCGTTTGTCACTTTTGATGAAACCATGATTAATGGACGACCATTAGATGAAATCATTCAATTAACACCAGAAGAAAAGGACAAAATTGAAAAACAAGTTCGTCAAGCTGGTGCAAAGATTATTCAACATAAAGGTGCCACTTTTTATGGGGTTGCCAAATGCCTCTCAACAATTGTATGTGCAATTGTTGAAAACCAAAACACGGTCATTCCGGTTTCAGCTCCCCTCACTGGACAATACGGGATCAATGACCTTTATCTTGGTTCGCCAGCAATTATTAACCGTCAAGGAATCGGCCAAGTAATTGAATATCAATTATCACCTACTGAATTAGACAAAATGCAAGCATCCGCAAAACAACTTACTGCAGTCCTCAAAGCAGTTCAGTAAAAAAATGACCTTCAAGACTTACCTTGAAGGTCATTTTTTTCATTTCCATGTTAAGCGGGTAACGAGAATCGAACTCGCGACGCAACCTTGGGAAGGTTAAGTTTTACCACTAAACTATACCCGCATGAACTAAGTAATAACAATTACTTAGTAAGTATATCGCTAATTTTTCTATTTGTCAGCCTTTTTTGATGATTTTTTTGTTGTCTTTTTATTATCAGATGACTTTGATGACTTCTTGTCAGTATCTTTACTACTATCTTCATCTTCGTCATCACTCTTTTTGGTACGTGGAACAGCCTTGATCATCTTGGCTTCACTTTGCCGAATAACTGCACGACCGTTTAATTCATTAACCCCGTTCTTATCACTGGGTTCAAAATCTTGAATCGAAATTATTACAGAATTATTGTACACTTTTTCAACAATTCCAGTAAAGCCATGATCCATTGGACCGAACTTCTTTGCCTTAACGAGATCACCAATTTCAAAATCAGCCACAGGCTATCACCTCTTCATTAATTTAGTAAACACAATAGTGTACGATACACTTTTTTTGCCATTTTTTCAAGCAAAGTGTTTGTTTCACCCACGAATTTCTATCAGTGTTACAATCAAATTCTGAAAGGAGCTTCCCAATGCTAAACCTGTTAATCTTATTTGCGAGCATTATTCTCTTAATTGCTTCCACTACTGGGCTCCACGCCAAGATGGAAAAGCATGTTAATACTTGCTTAATTATTACCCGCTGTTTTTTCTTCATTCTGTTAACGTGCCAAACATTCAGCTGTTTCTTACATGGAAAACACGATTACTCACTAACCTGATATGGTTAATCTTTTCCATTATGCTTTTTGCTTTTACCGCAAATGCTTTTCGCGAAAAAATCGTAACGTTTGGTAATCCACGTCACTTACGATTAGTTTTTGGCGGAATGATCATCAATCTCTGCTTATCCTTGATTACCCTTCTTTTTTAGAAAGCGGTCAAGTCCCTCAGCGGCTTGCGCACGTGTCAAGTAAGGGTAAGCTTCGTTAAACGCCATCTGTGCTAGCGTTTTGGTTGAATTTTCCGGAATTAAAATTCGACTAAATCCTTCTCCGGCAGTTCCCCGTTCTGTTCTTGCAATCTCACCTTCTAGAATCCCGGGTACCGTTTTAAGGATCCTCCCTTGGTAAGCACAAGTAAGGACCGTTGTCATTTTAAATGAGCGATCTCTTCCTTGAACAAGTTGAATAATATGTTGGGCATATTCGTGAGCTGTTGGGTAATTTGCCAAATCACGAGCAGTCCGAACTCCCAGAATTCCGGGCTGAGCTTTTAAGCTTAATCCAGAATCATCTGCAATAACTAATTCTTCCGGAAGAAATTTACTAATAAAAAGTGCTTTCTCGCTTGCATTCTCCGTATACGAACGATTGCCTTCAGGAGGAAAGTGCTTTTTTTCAATTAATTCTGTATATGGAATCGCATTATTTTGTCGGACACGCAGAATTCGCTGAATCTCTTTAATCTTATCCCGATTATTACTAGCAATGATAAATTGCAATTTTCTCTCCTTCTAATAGCGAAGTGGTGCAATCACTCTCTCAAACCACTCTTTAGCATTTCTACTATGAATTTCTGTAAACGGCGCACGTTTAATCAACCGATCATCTACATTAAAAAGCCCTAGTCGGCCCTTAATTGGAAGTGGTTCAATCCAGTAGGAGCCATTCCTAGTAAATGGCGCTATTTTCCAAGCGTAGTACCGTCCCTCGTCATCTTCTCGCTGCTCAATGTCAGTAATTCTAACAACACAAAGAGCGTAGCCAGGAACAAAACCATGGATTTTCTTTGCGGTATTACAAATTAAAAGTTCACCCCGATGTTTAGTTGACCAGGTACGATATTCTTCAGTTTTTGTACCATTCATTATCTCGGCTGCGTAATCTGAACGAATGGATAAGGCCTTCATTACGGTGCCTCCTTGGTAAAAAGTTCTGTGTTAAAATAAAAAGCCCGGTAAATCAACGTTTACCGAGCTAATTTTATGCCCCAGGCAGGCAGTTGTAAGCCTTATATATCAAGGCTTTAACTCAGTTTTGTGTGCAGGATGTGTGCAGCACTTTATTTTTTATATAAAACCCGACACCTCAAACGAAGCGTCGGGTTATTTTGTCCCACTCAAAAATCAGTATAGCATACTTTTATCGGTGCAATTTATCGTTATTTTGCACCAATAACTAAAAATCCCTCTCCGTTAATGGAGAGGGACGAGATCTAGTGAATTACAAGCTTGATCGGGGCTTGCTTTTGCACATTAAGATTCACTCATATTGTATCATAAACTGCTGTTCGCTTTACGGAAACAAAAAAAGACTATATACTTAAATTGTCATATCAAGTATATAGTCTTTACCATCAGCTTATCCCTGATGGATTTTTTATTTTAAATATCAAGAATTGCTTTGATATTATGGAACACTTGCTCTGGGATATTATCAGTATGATCAACCAATTTATACGACCTATTATCTAAATCTAAGCTGGTCATCTGTTCTACTAACAGTGTTCCTTTAGTTTTTGTCCCGGCTTGTTTAGGATTCCATTTAACAACAGTAGGGAAGCTCTTGTCTTCACTAGTGAAAGGAATAATCCAAGCAAACGGGGTAAACTTCTTAAGAAAAGGATCACTCACAACTAGCCAAGGACGATATCCCTTTTGTTCATGATTCTTTTCTGGCTTTGGGGCATTTTCTAACATAATAATATCCCCTCGCCTTAAACTCGATGCTACCATAGCACCACTTCCTTTATTTAATTTTTAGCGTGTTACAATCGTCTCTCGACTCGCACAGCTTATCAATTAAATCAATTCTTGACCAACAGCTCCACCTTTATCAACTATTTCAAATGGATAAGATTTGCCATCGTAATTTTCAAACATTTTTTCTAAGGTACTTTTTTCTTTTTTAGGCTTTATGATAATCGAATCAGCAGTAGTTTCTACTGATACTTCATTATCTGTTGAGGCAATTCCAACTTGGTTCAATATCTCTTTAGGGAGACGAACTGCGTTGGAATTACCCCACTTACCTAGTTTAAGTGTTCTAATCATTAATTCGACCTCCAATAATTAATTACCAAATACGCCGTGTGCATTATTAGTATATCCCAGTATATCTATGGTGTCAACTCGTATATACTCCAAAAAATCCCTAGTAGCAATTGCACAAGCAACTACCACTAGGGATTAATCTTTATAATTGAATTGTTTGACCAACGAAAATCATGTTCGGGTTAGCGATGTGATTCCTGGTAGCTAGTTCTTGCCAAGTCGTACCGTGTGCAGAAGCAATTCCAGATAATGTATCGCCACTCTTAACTGTGTAAGTTCCTGATTGATTAGAACCATTCCCACTAACTACAATCTTTTGACCAACATAGATGATGTTAGGATTGCTGATTCCATTTGCACTAACAAGAGTATCAACGGTTGTGCCAAACTTATTAGCAATTCCACTCAAGGTATCACCTGCCTGAACATAGTAAACTGTTTGATTATCAGCTTGACCAGTTACCTTAAGCACTTGACCAGGCATGATAAGGTTTGGATTAGCAATACCATTAAGGCTTGCTAAGTTTTGATAAGTAGTGCCGAACTTAGCTGCAATCCCGGAAAGAGTGTCTCCAGACTGAACAATATAGGTGCCCGTTGCTGAGTGCCCCACGTGCTTAACTGGTTCATTCTTTGGTACTTCAATTGTCGGTACTGAACCGGATTGATCACCGTCTACTGTGAAGCAACCATCAAAGTCGTAGCTAGCGTCAGTACCAGTAGTGTTACCACCATAACCTTGGCCATCATCAAATTGCCAAGCTGCTGCATTATCAATTCCAAGATTGGTAATTCCATACCCAGCAATCCAGATTTTGTTATCACCCAAGCCATGACTATTAAGAATTCCACCGGTGAAGAATGACTTCATCGAGTATACAGCGGTTCGCTTGTAGCCTAGTTGCTTTACTTGGTCAGTAAAAGCATTCGCTCCAGCGTTGTAGTCACCCATTGAGTGAACTTCAGCATCATCAACCATTAAGGTGTTGCTATCCATGCCAAGATCCTTAGCATGTTGAACAAAGAAATTAGCCTCGTTCCGGGCATCGGCTTCACTAGTATACCGGGCAAAGTGATACAAGCTAATCACTAAGCCAACCTTAGCTGCATTCCGAATCTTTTCTCCAGCGGTTGCACTAACCCAATCAGAGCCATCGGCTGAACCTTCAGTAACCTTGATAACTACACCCATTGCACCCTTAGTTTTTAATTCCTGCATAAAGGCGAGGTCTGAACGTTGGTAGTCCGATAAATCGACAAATAAATTCCGCATGTTACTTTTTCTCCTTCTTGTTCTTTCCCGTTAAAGGGTCGTAATCTTGACTATTGTATTCATCACTAAGCTTATAGATATACGATTTAAGCCAATTTGGTAGTGGTAATCCCATCTGTCCCCAGTTCTCTATAATTGAGACTGCATAGTAAAGAATATAAAATGTAACGAATGCATCGCCAGCGCTTCCCATCCCGTTTACATCCAGCATTGGATACAAAGTCAAAATCACTAAGATTAACACTCCATGTTTGATTAAACCAGTTGTGCCTTTAGTTGATGTGGTCCGCTTAGTAACTAAGCTTTTCGCCAATCCTGTTACAATATCAATAATGACCGCCCAAACGAATAGCCATATCAACCGATTATCTTCCATGTTTTGAAAATGCGTGAAATACATCTGATGATACGGCATTGGCGGTGCTGTTAGTAATTGCATTCAATCCCTACTTTCTAAAATTTAAGGTACAAAAAAGCGCCAACCGAAGTTAGCGCTGAATGATTACTTCCGAAGAAGCTTGATAATCATTTTAATTATCTTTTTTAAGTACTTACTAGGTACTATAATGATGAATAGACACCAATGCGTCATTGGAAGGAACCTCCTTCCTGCACTAGTCGGGGTTTCTAAGTCCCGCTCAAATGTGCAGTTAGTATTGTACCATAAAATAATTATGATATAATACAGGTGTAATGATGAATAGACCGTGTGTAGTGGGTGCTTTCTAGCTCACAAGCCGGTATGGGTGGATGCTTTCTTAGCACCCGCCTTTTTTATTAGCCGCCCATAATAAAAGCGTGCGATTGCGTTTAATTTTTAACGCTTTCGTACGTTTTTTATGTACTGTGTATTTCAAAGGCGACTATGTGTTAATTAAGCTTGTGGTTGTTGAGTTGCAGGTTGGACGTAATCCTTACCGGTAAACTCCTTGTATTGTTCAGGAGTAATTGTCCCAAAAACCACGTAATTAGTAATGTCAGCGTTTAACTTAGCCATCAATTTAACAAATTCAATCATTATTTAGTACCTCCTTGTGTCTTAGCAATCATTTGTCCTAGCATATTGACTGATTGCGTCAAGTCCTCGATCTGCTGTTCAAAGTTCTTATTTGTCTTATCTGATTCTGCTTTTCCTTGGACTAATTGCTGTCCCAGAGCATTCATTGCTTCAACTGTTGGACTTGGCTTTACCGGCTGTTGTGGATGCTTTGCTTCCCACTCTTCCTTAGTAATTCCCTTCCAAGCGTTCGCTTGCTCGTCAAAAGACGGTTCATACAAGCCGTCAGGACAAACAATCGTTGTCTCATTTGCTTTTAATTCATAATCATCTGCTACTACATCAGTACCAGTTAGCTTCTTAGTTGAAGCATCATACTGATAAATTACGATCATTTTTTATCCTCCTTTTATGCAAAATACATGGCATGGATTGAATACTCGTAGTTATTCTGGTCCCAATCACCACCATCAGTTTTAGAAATTGACAATTCATTATTAGATGACTGGCTATAGAAGTATTTTCCAGAAACACCCCCTGCAAGTTGCCAAGAAATCGGAGCGATAATGTCAGGGAGTTTTACCCAGCCACCACCACCGTAACCATTAATTCCTTGTGTGAGAGTCGAATGTAGAGAAAGCTCGACAAGTTTTACACCATTTGGAAATTTTATGTATCGATAACCACTTGGCTTCCCTGGAAAATCAACAAAACCGCTTTCGAAGACGATACCGTCTTTCTTCCAATTAGTTATAAGATCTTTATCCGAAAATTCTTGTGCAAGATTATCAAAAGCTTCCGATACATTGGAAAAATTTTGGTTAATCTTCTCTGCACCGTTATCCATACCCGTGAAAATCTTGTCAATTTTAATATCCATATTAAGTGTCATTCCTTTCATAAAAGGTCAGGCACCTAATATGGATACCTGACCAAATTAATTATTTGCTAAATAAAATACTGAAAAGCTGTATAGATTATCTTTTACCCAATTATCATCCTTCACTATGCCTGTGTAGGTACTCAGGGCAAATCCTTGTCCCATCATATAACCCCATTGTCGGTCCGGATCAATGCTGCCGCCAAATGCATAGGCCTGTGGTTCAATATTGTGTGGAACTTTGATGACGAAACCACAAGATGAGCCATTAAAGTTACTATTTAATCTCTGAAGAATTGGGTGAAACCAGACCAGCTTTTTATTACCAAGCTGTGCCGTTTGATAACCACTATTTCGAGACGCTGGAAGTAGGCCCCAATCATTCGTTGCGACTAGTCCTTCTGTTGTCACATCAGACCAATGGAGCTGGCTTAGTTTCCCCCCCCCCATATTTTCTACAGTCTGATCTACTGCTTCAAAGTTGTGTTCAATTGCTTCTACTCCCAGATCCATTCCAGCAGTAATCTTTTGTAAATCCATTAAACTAATCCCCCTTATAGTAAAGAGCCTTGTAGCCTTCAAAGACTCCAAAGCTCTTGTCTGGTAGTTGTTTCATTGTTAAACCATCACTCATCAAGTTAAAGCTGTTGGTAATTTCAAGCGTGCTCGTCCCGTTAGCCGAGCTAATTACCTTTGCCGGGAGAATTTGTCGATTACCTCCACCGAACATACCCTTGGGTTCCGTCCCAATCGGGACTAATCCTAATGCATATTCAAGATAGACTAACGACACCGTTGCTCCAGTAGTTAAGCTAACTGGTACCTTAACTTGAATTCCTCGAGTTTTAACCGTCAGGCTCGCCCTTGGACTTTCACGGAAGCCATTAAAGGACGCAACACTCAATCGGTATGAAGTATTTGGTGTTAAGCCTGAAACTTGATAGTTTCTAGCACTCACAGTAGCGATAAGGCTGTCACCATTGCGAATACGATATTGCATTAGCAATCACCTCTATTAGTTCCAATCAAGTTCTATCGAGTTAGGTGTTACGTTCTTATCTGTTAGGTTTGATACATTAACTAATGCTTCATAGACTGTTAAGCCAATTGCGTTAGAAACCTTCTCACCAATTTTTGCGGTAATTGTTGCTGTCCCCGGAGCAATTGCTTTGACGTTACCAGCACCATCAACAGTTGCCACTTGCGTGTTTGATGAGGTCAATACCGCTGCACCATCGGTTTCATTGGCCGGCGTAATTGTAACGGTAACCTTAGCTGTTCCACCAACTTCAAGTGCCGTTTTATCAATTGCCAAGGTAATACTTTGAACCGGAATAGCACTCGTCTTGACCGTGATAACGTTAGACTTAGCGCTTTCTCGCAAACCATTGTAGGAACTTACAGCGAAGCGATAAGTTGAGTTAGCCGTCAAACCAGTAGCGGTGTATTCTTTCTTGTTCTCAACTTCAGCGATCTTCTTCAGTTCACCGTCCGTGCCAACACCTTGATAAATATAGAATTTCATTAACTAATCCCTCCATAGTAACCGTTGCGTGTGTTCATCAATATAGACTGCTCGTAAGTCCGTTGGACTTGTTGGCTTTGAGAAGTAACCCGTGTTCGGTGATAGGTAAGACTTACCTTCTCCATCACCTGCTTGGGCTTTAGCGTCATCAATCGGCATTCCCAAGTCAACTTTGATCGTCCGGTTACCGTCAATCAGATACCAAGCACCGAACTTATAGTGCGGTACGGCATCAAGATAGAAGTTCCGAGGAATCTTAACCTTGATTGTGTTTGCATCGGGGTATTCCGCAACGCAATTAATTAGCTTGGTGTTTGTTTGCCCGAAACCATGACTAGTCTTACCTAAACCATCCCGTTCAGTCCCGATAGCGTCCTCGTAGTACAGCACTGCCGGGCGCAGCGGGTGTTCGCATTGATTATGCTTAATCTCAATTGTGTAACCATAAAGGAAGTCTTCCAGACTATCCGCACTCAACAAGGATGAGTTCCGTTCCGCAACTAAGCCCATATCGGTATTAATGCTAATGACATTCTGCTCATCCGGCGTTTCGTCTTTATGCTTAACTCGGACGTTCCAGTAAGCCCCGTGACCATCATCGTAATTATCCCAACCATGCGTGATTGCAAGGTCACCGTCCATCAATGCTGTGTACTTCTGCATTGCATTAACGGTGGCAAAGTGGAATGGCCGGTCATGGAATTGGGCTTGTTTGAGAATCTCTTGGATCTGCTTTGCCATCGTTAGTAGCGATGAATACTTCGCCATTAGCCCTTCTTTAGGATCATCAACCGCATTAAGAGCATCTTGCAGGGATTGTTTATACTTTGCTAACCATTCAAGGAATTGTTGCTTAGTATCATCGCCAAGCTTATCTAACTCCTCTGAAATGGTTGTTTGCTTAGTTTGCAAATCGGCCAGAATCTTTTCAAATTCTTGTTCTCGTTCAATGCCTTCTTGACGGAGCTTCTCTTTAGCGTTAGTCAACGCAATGTCCAAATCACTAATGTAGAAGTCGCAGGCTCGTCCCATTTGAGCAACGCCGCCCAGAACCCGGAACCAAATATTAACTCCCGTTAAATGTGTATGGCCACCATCATCGGAATCATCAAGTAACCCAATAAAGCCCTTGAAAATTCCTTCTTTAGGGAACATCTGCTCCGGAAACCGATATAGTGCTTGACCATTGGCCTGACAATCCTTTGGATCACCTGTTGATGAAACCGTTCCAGCGTCAGGTGCCATTTGCAGATTCTTTTGATCATCAAATGAATAGTGGCCAACATTTCCTTGGATAAATGGCTTCATACCGGAGATATCTAATAGTTGTCCTTGATAATACCAGACAATTTGTAGGCCGAAGTTATTATCACCGACTCGCCCTTTAAAGTAAGGCGTTAGGTCAAACACTTCGGCCCCTTCTTTAGCAATATCAATTGCTATTCGGTAATGATGACCATTATTGTTATGTGTTACCTTAACTGGCAAAATTAATCCCTCCTTTTCTAACTAATTTCAGATGAAGTATCCGTATCGCTAATATCAATAATGCTGGTCTCTCCGTCATTATTAGTAACAGAGGTTCCAGCATCATTTATTAACTCAGTTTGGATATCATCTTTATTTAACTCGGTAAATTGTCCGTTTAGCGAGTTAACCTCACTGTTGAGATTATTCAACGTTTGTTCAATTAACCTAAAGTTCTCAACTAAATCATCATAGAATTCCCGACTAAGTGTAATTGGTAAATCAGTTGTATGTAACTTAATCTGATCCTGCATTCTCTTCATCTCCCAACAAATAAGTCCAACTCTTCCAAGCATTATCCCGGCCATTTCTCAATAAAATAACAGGCTTTTTACTATCAACGATTTCTAATTGTTGCCTAGCATAGCAATGATTAGCATCAACAATTACTTTGGTAGTTAATATTCCTAGTTTTCCCTGATTAACTTTAATTTGAAAACTATCTAAAAATACTTTTTCATAAAAAATGCCATCTGAATAATCAGATGGCACTTTCGATGGTGCATTCTTATTTATACGAATTTTGGGAACAAACTCAGCTCCTATTAATTTCAATATACGTTCACCATCATCTCGGTTAAACATAAATGATCCATCAGGTCCTAATTTAGGAATTTTATTAACACCGTCTGGAGAGGCTACCAAAAATTTGCCGCCTTGAATGGAAGTAGTTGAATAGTCAAATCCCACAAACGCACCAGAACTAACACGATAATCTTTATTGGGATCAGTCTCTATTGAATCATTTATATTAATTACCTGATTTAATTTACCGCTAACATCAATATCTTTCCCTATCCCATCTAGAGAATTAATACTCAGCAAATTCATCTTTTCGATTGATTGATCATCATTCTTTATGGCCCATTTATAAATATCATTTCTTTCAAATTCATCGGAATTAAAATTATTAAATTCAGTAACCGAAGCATATAGACCAACATTCCATCGATTCATCTTCCAGTTTCGGTAAAATGGTCGAAAAAGCTCTTTTATATTATTTTTGTTGCTTCTTACTTTCAAAAAATAGTAAGCATTATTTGATAATCCAAGTTTATGTGCATTCTGGATAGACCACTGAATCTGGTTTTCAACATCATCTTGATATTCGTGGTACCCGTGAATAATTAGTCCTACCCTTTTAGCCTCTGTAATAAATTCAGTTGCCCGTTTATCCTGAGTGTTACCCACGCCAAGACGAATAATTACCGATTTTATCCCTTCAGATTTTAATTTACTGAAGTCTATGGTTGAACATTGTTCAGAAATATCAATCACGTTGGGTGTCAGCATATTGTTTAGCCTCGCTTTCAGTCCAAGTTTCCTGACCACTTTGTGTTTCCATATCAGAAGTCATTATCTTGTGAACACTATCTTGAATAACTGAAACGTTATTGAGTTGGGTATTATCATAATCAAGAATATTTTTACCGTTAGAATTTAGTGTTTCAGTTGACGAATTAATTTCACTATACGGATACCATTGATAACCAACAACAGCCACAGTAGTTACAAAATGTTTGGGTTTAACTTCAACTCTAATTAATTCACCAGCAATTGGCTTCCGATTATCTTGTAACGTTGCATCAATCTCTAAATCAGGATTGAGATTAAACTGAGTATCAGCATATTTTTTCATTTCATCCTTGTCTTGAATAGTATCAGAAGTAATATCATCTGTACCAAATTGTCCCCATCTGTTAACACTTTCCTGATTTTGATACCAGAAGGGTGCAAAATAATACATTTCCTTACTATCGGTTGTCGTATTATCAACATCGTTATCATCCCCAGTCGCTCCAACTATCGTCGCCATTTGATCATTACGCTCCCACCACGACGGAGGATAATAACTAATTGGGGTAACCTTACATGATTCTCCAGGTTGTGGTTCATATTCCATTGTTGTTGAATCCAAAGCAAGCGTTACATGGTAACTTGCCCCATGAGATCCATAAAATCCCATATCACCAGTCTGTGGCGAATTAACATCACTTCCACATCCCTCAAGTGAAACTGTATATGCTGGAACATCAATGCCAAAATCCTTATAGACTTGTGAAACGAAACTAGAACAATCCATTCCACTAAATGGATTTCCACCCCGTGAACCACCAGCGCCACCCCATACATACGGAACACCAACATATTTCTTAGCATCATCAATTACTGATTGAGCACCCTTTCCAGCATTTCCATTGGGCAAACCGGTATCTACTGTAGTATCTTGCTCATACGTAGCACCAACTAATCGGGCACAATTACTCATATTTGTAGAATCATATGATAACGTTATCTCCGCAGTATCGTGCAAATAATCAATCCGATTGCCATAGTTTTTATAAAACTCATCATGCGAATAAACACGGATATTTAAGTTATCTGGATAAATTACACAATCTGGCCATGCTTCTCTGATTTTATCCAAGCAATCTTTTCCGCTACCGCTAGCATATGGATCGTCTATACTAACTGAATTAAATTCTCCAATTACTTGATACGTTATACCCCAACCGTTGTTTTTAAAAACGCTATCTAAAATATTCTGTGGAGTCACTTGTTGAGTTTGATCATCATCACTACCGTCTGAGGTGACCTGTAAATCAGTTTGACTGGAATTACTATTATTTTCCGAATAATATGGACTGTTTCCCCAATCAATCGGATCTTTATTGCTGTAATGTCTTATACGCGAAATTTCATTTGAAACATGTGACAAGCTCACATCAACTGTCGCAATTCCACCTGAATAGTCTGGTTGAATCTGTTTAATCACAAACCATTGTTCCGTAATTTTCACCATATTTTGCACTTCTAGTAAATTAAAAGCTTCTGAACCATCATCATAAGCGGTAAATTGTGCTTGATAAGTATTATTTACTTCCCATTGGATATAGATTGAATCCGATAATGCAGACTGGAGAACTGCCATGTTATCATTTCCAGGATTCTTTGGCGGATAAAAGAGACCATCTTTAATCTCCAAAATAACCAAGGGAGTTGTGAGTAAACTCATATTAAATAGATGAATGGAAAACTGAATGTAATATCTACTGAGTTAGCTCCAGTACACTCAATATCATTCCATTCAGGGTCTAAACTAATATAACCAAAATCAGTTTTACCGTTAACCTGTTCACCATCAAGGTAGGTAGTTAATAATTGCCCATCCCAGATAATCGTATGGTTGCCGTCACTACTTTCGTTGTAGGCCCAAGTAGTATCAGTTGTTTTATTATGAATCTTCAATGAATCCCCATTGAACTTAATGATTATCTTTAAATCATGATTTTGAAAATATGGATCAACTTTAATATCACTGGCGTTATAAACTTTGAAATTATTAGTTGTAAATTGATAACTCACTGAATCAGGGTGACTTGGCAAATTCATTCCAAATTGCCATCCTGATTGTTGAAAAGTATAAGGAGAATCTGAACGGTACAGTGAATAACGATATGGCTTAGGTAGATCAAAGGGAATTGTAAAATTAGCATAATTAGCTCCCGATTGAATTGGCGTAATATCAAAAGGATTAACATAGCCAAAATAAACCTTAGCATTGTTTACATCCGTTCGTACCCTAATTAATTCTCTTCGCCCAAACAATTTATATATTTCATGTTTAGCTAATTGGTAATCTTCCCAATTCCTGGAAGCCAATATAAATCGTTCGTTAAACGTGCGCTTAGCGAATGTTTGACCCACAAAAAAAGACCCATCCTTTCCAGATAGATCTTGATAATTATTAGTGAACTGCGGTGATGAACTAGCATCATCAACTCCCAAGTATGTTATACCCGGAACCTTATCAGTAATGTTGAATTCATCACTATCACCAATTTTAATTTTAAAAAATGGTTCCATGTCTAGTTCATCCCCTAACTAAATGATCTCATTGCAGCATCACGTGCCTGTTTTTTATAAAATTGTTTAGTATCAAAACTTCCCTGAGCTTTTATTGCTGATACTTGGTCAATACTTAATCCTAACAATTGTTCAAACTTTCCTAATAACTGATCAAACTTAGCATTAAGCTCTCGCAATTCCTTATGATCTTCAGAATTATCAACTTGATTACTATGAGTTGGCTCTTCTGCATGAAAGCGAGTAACAATTTCGCCCAATAACTGGTAAGCTCGCGAACGTTTTGAAATATCAAGTGGCACAATCATTTCTGGACGGTTGTACTCACCAACTTCATACATACCATGTTTATTGATAAGACCACCGTTTTCCCAACCGTGACCATTACCAACGTTACCCCAGCCACCTTCACCACCTTGTTCAAGGACATGAATAGCAGCTAAGATTTCGTTGTATCCATTTTTCCAGTCGGTATGACCGGGTAAGGCATCCGCAGCCCAGGTAGAACCAGCAAATTGAAGTAAACCACGTGCTTCATTACCACCAGTATTAGCATCAACATAACCATGTTGAAAGGCTAATGGGTTACCGCCAGATTCGGTCTGAATTTGACGAAGTAATTTTTCAACCTTCCACGCAACTGGCTCAACACCTAACTGATGAAATGCCCGAATGATGTAAGGTCGCCAACGTTCTACACCAGCACCACCAGGATTAGTTAAGGTAGCAAATTGCTTCTTTATCCAATCTGCCATTTGCTTAGCAATATACTTTGGAACATAAGTAACCAAATCACTAGCAAACTTAACTGGTGTTGAAACTTGAACAAACTTCTTAAATACGCCTTCCATGAATTCGATTGGGTGAGCAATTATTTTATCTGCTTCCTCCATCATTCCATCAAGGGCATCACCAGTTGTGTTGATAATATTACTAAACATATCAGATAAAGCACCAATACCATCTGCATAATGGGGAATTTTACCCATCATCCGCATTAGGGCGTAGCTGCGTTCACCATCTAAGACTGACGTACCTTTAGGCAATGGAACAACCATATTACGGACTGCCGGAAACATTCCCACAGCACCATTTGGTAGTCGGTATAGTTCCCGATAGTGATCAGTTTTACCATCATTAACTTTAGCAAATCCACCTGGATGTGCATCTCGGGTACCGGTTGCATAACTTGGCATCGGCACTTGCCAGGAGCCTCCAATCTTAGATGCTCCCAACTTATCCAATACCCAGTTAATCCCTTTTTGTAGATCAGCCAGCATATCGTTAAATGGTTTGATAATGCCACGTACCAAGTCAACAAAGTGTGTATGGATAGCTTGCTTAGCATTAGCAACAGTATCATCAATACTACTCATCTTGTCTTGCCAAGATTTAACCATATCACCCAGTCGACCATCTGTTAGATCATTTAACTTGTTATACATATCCTTAAACAACCGTTGATGAAATTTATTCATATCATTAGCTGTTCGTTGAGTATCACCTGCTAAACGATCCCAATGACCGCTAGTAAGATCTTTCCAAGTCTTCGTTTGGTCCTCAATAACCTTGTAGCCGGCCTTGAACGTCCGCTTATGCTTTTGGAACATTCTTTGTGCCGCCCTGGTTGTTTGCCGATTCATCCAGTTCCAAGTTTTAGCAACATCCTTAGAACTACGGTTACCCCAACGAGCAACATAATTCCAACCATTCCGGGCATCCCGGCTAGCCCGATTCCACATATTCTTAGAAGTTCGTTGAACATTCCGGCTCATTGTATTCCAAGTTTTATGGGCATCTTTTAGACCACGCTGGTTTTCTTTCATCTGATTACGCCAAGCAGTACGCGTAGTTTTTTTAATTCCACGCCACATATTTGTAACAGTTTTACTTACTCGTTTGGCAGTTTGCTGTCGTTGCTTAATCTCTTGACGCTGATACTTAGCTTGTTCCTTATTGTGCTTTTGCATCGTTTTACCGATGTTACTAAATGCTGACTTAAAGAAACCGCCAAGCTTTTTCAAACCTGACTTAGCGCTTTTAGCTAAACCATTAACAAACTTTCGGAACTTCTTACTGTGTTTATACAGTAGAGTAAATGCTACAACAACGGCTTCAATAGCAATCACCCAAGGGTTAAACCCGGCAGTTACTACTTTTAATGCGGTACCAATACCACGAATTCCAAATGAAAATGCTTTCACTATCTTGGTTGTTGCTTTTAATCCACTAAGAATCGAAATGGCATTCTTAATTCGTCCAATGCCTTCAAGAACCTTTAAATTAGCAAACGCTAATAATAAGGCACTCCCAAATACTTTAACTGTTGTCGTATGCTTCCCAATTAAAGTAACAAAGCTAACTAAGGCTGATGCGATGCTTCCAATACCCTTAGCAATAGCTTTCATACCATTCTGAGTATCTTTACGCATAAAGGCTTCCGCCATCGACTGTGAGGCTTTAGAAATAGCTGGTAGCATATTACGCCCTAATTCAATTTGAACAGCTTGCATTGCATACTTAAAACGGTCAGAAGAATTTTTAGCTGATTTCATGTTCTTCTCGGCAAGCTTACCAGCATAATCTTCTTTATATGCAGTTTTTAACTGGTTATTAACATGGTCTAAATCTTTAGTAGAACTTGAAAGAATTGATGCCGCGTTTTGTGCAGTTTGACCAAATACCTTATTAAAGAATTCTAGTCGTTCAGCTTTTGGAACATGTTTATTGATTTCCTTAAAGATATCACCAACAGGTTTTAGTTTACCTGACTTTGTCTTAAAGTCATCAATTGACATATTGTATTTCTTTAAAGATGCTTTAGCGGTGTCAGTTGGTGCCGCCAAACGAGTAAGGATCCGTTGTAAACCGGTACCTGCTTGCGTAGCCTCTAATCCGTTATTGGAAAGCACCCCCAGAATAGCAGAAGTTTCTTTCAGTGAAACACCAGTTGCTTTTGCTGATGGTCCAGCATAAGTCATGGCTTCACCTATATCTTTAAAACTGGTTGAAGTAACGTCAGCTGCCTTAGCCAAAGTGTCAGCTACTTTAGCTGTGTTCTTCATCATTCCACCAGTGGAATTTACCTTCATCCCAAAGGCTTCCAAGGTTGAAGTCGTAACTCGCATGGTGTCATCAAAATCATCACCAGACGCTTTCGATGCCTTCAATATCGAATTCATTGCACCTAGTGATTGTTTACCATCGTAACCACGTTTAATTAATGTTTGGTATCCATCCGAAATAGATTTCTGGGAAACACCATATTGAACAGATAATTTCTCACCTTGTGAGTACATCTGATTAACTTCTTTTTGCGCATCTGCACTCTTTTCACCAGCAGTGGTCATCAAGTTTTGATTTTCTACGTAGGTCTTTTGTAAGGAGCTAGCTTTTTTAGCAGCATCAACTAGTCCTACGGTAATAACCCCAAGAGTGTTAGCAACACCCGAAGCCCCTTGTCGGATATTTGTAAAAGCATCCTTAAACTTGGTTTTCATTCGACTAGTATGGTCATTAATCTTCAACACGGCATTATCAATCCGATTAATACCAGTTGGTTGAAGACTGGCAACAGTTCCTCGCAAAGACTTCATTTCACTTTTGGTTTTGGCGATTGATGTTGCAGTTTTGTCTAATTGTTCCTTTTGCTTACGGTAGGCTTCTGAATCTTTGCCGCTAGCATTCGCTACTTGCTTGAGCATAAACTCTTGTTTACGGTATTGAGATTCTAAATTAACAAGACTCGTTTTTAATGATCGGTATCTGGTTACACTAGCACTTGCTGATTTACCCTCAGCTCTTAAGCGTTCTACATATGCATTTGATGCAGACTGTGCCGAACGATAAGCACTCTGCAATGATGCCAGTCCGGACACTTGATAAGTAGCAGCAGTTTTAGCTCTTCTAGCTTGACTATCATAACTAGCAAGTTGTTTGTTAGCTTGTGAGATTTGCTTTTCAAGTTTTAAAAACTGTGTTGCTTGCTTCCTATTTGAGGTATCAAGCCCTTCTTGTTCTGACCGTAATTCTTTAATTTTGGCTCGTTGTAATTCCATTACTTTATTCAGACCACTAATTCTTGAGCGAATCGCTTCTGAATAATTACCAGAATTTTTGAGCGCTGTTTCTTGAGCGCGCCAAGCATTACTTGTTGCGGTAACTGCATTTCTAAAGGCTTTTAAGCTACCAATGGCGGCTACTGTTTCCACAGAAATACGAGTAGACATTTCATTTTGTACTTTCAATGTGACACCTCCTTCCCCGGAGTACAAAAAAACCGATCATAATGACCGGCCCGATGAAATATTCAATTGTTCTATCTATTTGAAAATTGATAATACCATTGTTAGTAAAGCTGTAACAATTTTGACTACGATAATGAACATAATTACTGCAATTAGAGCAAACCATAAATTAAAAGCATCCATAACTTTAATAAATACGAACGTTTCAATAGCTAAAATCAAAGCTGCACACAAGGGCAAGAAATACTTGCTATTGTAAAATGCTAACCATTTTTCTTTCATATAGTTCACCCTTCCTTCAGCAATCATTATACTCTAATTTCCAAATATCTGAGCCATTTTCTTAAATCCTTCAGCACCTTGTAATGGCCGTTCTTCTCGAGCTTTGGCACTTTGAATTTTCAGTAACTCAAAATAATCCTGCTTATCTAACTCTGATGGTAAAATTCCTGATTCAAGCATTAATCGTTGGCGAAAGTAGTTTCGATCTTCTAGCTCTTGTTGATAATCATTTATTGCTCTTCTGAGCTGGCCGACTGTTCTTTTGGGGCTGTCTTCTTAGTCTCCTTTTCATAAGCAGATTCTGGCACACCCTTGATTCGATTACATACATAACTTAGATATTCACCAAGAATAGTAAAGTCCGCATAATCCTTAACAATTGTAATTTGCTTATCAGATAAATTCAAAACATTTTGCAAGAATTCTAATGACTTCTTAGTAAATTGACGTTCTTTTGTTAGCATCGTTAATGATTGCTTAACAGAATCTTCTTCATCACTATTTTTTTCCGCTTCGTCCATATCGACATTTAATGAGAGCATCGCAATCATCATTTCATCAGCCTTATCAACGTTGGTTAAATTAGCGTGAACGTTGACGGGCTTTTTTAAACCAATTTTCGTTGTATTCAATTTAACAACCATAAAGTTTCCTCCTCATAGCCGCCCTTACGTATTGTGTATTTCAATTGGCGACTGGTATTTCATTTATGCAGTTGGCTTATTAACATCCGACTGATTAGTATTAGTAAAACTATCTGTACCAGTGGCTTGAATATAGGAAGCCATCGGGTTATCACCCTTGTACCCACCGAACACTTCTGCCAGCATAACGTCATAACCCTTCCAGGACTTAGAGTCCCCAGTGTTATACATCTTGTAGGACTGTTGTGATCCATCTACATTCAGAAAGACATTATTAGGAATTGGTGCCATTGCTTGGTACGTAAAGGCTGCATTACTATCCGTTTCATTCTTATTGGAAGTTCCATGGTTACGAGTTGGAATAATCATTTCACCGTTAGCAAAGCCCTCAAAGAACCAATTACCGTCAAAATCATGAGTGGCTAGTAAAATCGCAACATGGGGTTTCTTGCTACCTAGTACACGGCCACCATTAACAACACCATAACCAACCATCTTACTAGCATCTTCATATGGAATATCTAACATTGTTAAGGCCAACTGAGGTGTTGGAATCCCATGATTAATCCGCTTAACTTTGTTATTCGCATATTGTTGCTGACCAGCTTCTTCAAGTGCAGTGATATTGGCAGTGGTAGCACCATCACCGTCACCATCCCAAAGAGCAATCCCAGCTGGTCCTAATCCACCCTTATCAGGGTCAGTAATTAAAATACCTTTATCATCAGTAATTCCACCCATGACAAAGTCAATCCCTTTAACAGACATACCTGCCATTATTTTTCACGCTCCTTTATTACTAAATCCTTGGCAAAATAAAAGACCTTATCCACTTGCTGAGTGTCAGGGTCCGTTGAATGATTTCTTGAATTTTCTACCGTCCAGCCATTCCTAACAAATAACCGAGCGAGTTTCATTTCTTCATCTAGGTTTGAAAGGCCAGAATTTAATTTATAGAAGATATGAACTTCTACACCAATCGTCCAGCCTTTAAAAGTTTGGTTCGCATAATAGGTTGGCTCATTTAACCATTCACTGATAATACATATTGTTTCACTGGTTTTGACCCCAGCCCCTTTAGGAACCTTTTCCTTAAAATAACGATTAATCCAGGGAAAATCATTCCCCATCAATTCTCTTGCTTGAGTTACTGGTAATTTCATCCTTTATCACCAGTCATTGCATCATAAACTTTCTTTTCAGCTTCAAACACATCAGGGGCGGTCGCACGTCGAATATTATCAACGAAATGATCGCCACGCATCTTAATCGTTCCATCATTAAGAAAGCGAGCAATCCGTGCGTGGTTAATACCACTTTCATCTTTACCTTGAAAGCCCACCACTGAATTACCGTTATCAATTCCGTTAACATCAGTATTTTCAAATACTACTGAATCCGCAAGGTGTTTAATCTTCCGTTTACTACCTTTTTTACTATCACGTTGATAGTGCTTTGATCTGGTTTCAGTCTTTAACGCCTGTGTTAATGTCTCCGCACCAGCTGCAGTCATAGCTTTCTTAGTAGCATAATCTGGAATCAGTTTCTCGGTATTTCTCCCGAACGTTT
Organism: Limosilactobacillus fastidiosus; assembly: GCF_014145505.1. Lineage (GTDB taxonomy): Bacteria > Bacillota > Bacilli > Lactobacillales > Lactobacillaceae > Limosilactobacillus > Limosilactobacillus fastidiosus. The sequence goes on along the minus strand of NZ_JACIUZ010000044.1, from coordinate 55,542 downwards.
CCATCATATCTGCTAAATCCGCCATCCTAATCATCACCTTTCGTAACATCTTTTAATGTAATCAGGTCATAGCGCTGTAACGAATGACTATCATCACGACTAATAGTAATAATTCGGTAAGTCACGTCATCATTACCATCAAGCTGAGCTAACATCGTTTTATCAATCTTGTACTGTGAACGAACAGCAACCACAATCGTGTCTTCCAGTTTTGTTCCTAATAACGAATACTGTTGGTTTTGTGAACGCTGATAAAAGGCACAATGAAATCGCTGTTTAGGTACAAAATCGATTGTAGAGCCATCAATAGTGTCTGTATCGATCTGTTCTGTCACTCCAAAATCAATTAGATGATTGAGCTGGCTTATCGGTAGTCTCACTATGATCATCCTTTTCTTCAAAAGTATTTCTAATTCCCCGTAATTGACCAATGATACTATCAACTGTTAAATCAATCGGAAATGTTTGTGTATCAGACAATGATAGTCGGTTCTGAAAATATGTAGCCGCTAATGATACCGTAGCCATTTCTACCAACGAAGAAACATTAGTATCAGTATAAAATTCATTAATATCATCACCGACCGCATTATGAACAAAAGCATAAGCAGCGCGAACGTATGAGGATAGCAACGGATCATCATCGTTACCGTCTAAATAAAGAACATTCTTCACACGTTTAACTGTTTGTGACACATCCAAGCTATCGCCCATTCTTCATTCACCCCTTACTTGTCGGAAGTCTTACCAGAGTCTTCTGGAGTAGTTGCTTGTTGATTAGCAACCGTCTTAAATGAGGCAGTAGCCCAAGCACCATCGTCGATAACTTCAACATCGAACCGGTCAATGACACGAACCTTGTAAAGGTCATGTTCAAATGCGCCTGCGCCAATGTTAGTTGAGAGTAATGACATATGTTCACGGTCATAAAGAGTGATTCCTTGCTTCAAGTCACCGTAGTAAAGTGGGTGAGCACCTGAAATATCAGGTAACCACTTATCCGCAATGACAGTAATTGTCTTACCATCTAACCGGTAAACATCTGGTTGAGTAACATCGCGTTGTAGCATGTAACGACCTTGAGCATCCTTAACCTTAGAAAGAACATTGTAGCCTGACTGGTTAGTAACAAAACTTGCACTTGGCATTAATGCAGGGTCAAGAGTGTTATTTTCAAGGTCCTTAATATCATCAAAGTTAGCAATACTTGGCTTCTTAGCTGGTTTGCCCATAGCTTCAATGATTTTTGCGTTACGAGTGACGGTAACCTTCTTAGCAACCCATTCTGACAACCATGCAAGAATATTTTCAACAGTATCCTTCAAGAGGCTGTTAGTAACGGTTTGAATAGCTGCATAACGGTGAATAGCGTACTTAATCAGGGTTAATTCAGGGTCATCCATATCAGGAATAGTAGATGTTTCATCATCTAAATCACTCATTGGAGTGATGTCGCTAAGCTTTTCATATGTTCGTGAGCCAGTCATTGTAGTAACTGATTCAACATTAACCAGATTTTGAAGCGTCGCAAATTGCCGTACTAGCTTATGAATAGCGTATTGAATATCATCCGGAATGGTAAGGCCACCGTTACCAGCACCAGTCTTTCCAGAAGTAACCATGTTCTTGAAGTCCTTAACAAATTGGTCCTTGATATCTAATTCTTTCTTGTTTAAAGGCTTCTTGTCCTTCTTATCCATGTTCTTAACTTCTAATGCGCGCGCTTCGTCAAGTTGGTCCTTGATAGCGTCACGTTGAGCAGCTAAGTTATCACGTTGTCCCTTTAATTCAGCAAACTTATCCTTGGAAAAGTTGTCATCAAGGACCGCTGCATTCAGTTTGGCATTTAAGTCAGAAACTTCTTGGCCCTTAGAAATCCAAGCATTATTTAATTCATTAATTCCCATTAATTTCATCTCCTAATAAAATTGCCAACTTCTGGTCTTTGAGGCTAGGAGTTGGCTTTTCTTCAATATTCTTAGGTGTTTCCACCTTGTTTTCGGGCTTAGCACTACGTACCTTAGCCAAAAGGTTCTTAACCTTACTAATTGCATTGTTGCTCAAAACTGGCGTACCAATTGCATTAACTACTTGTGGTTGCGCTGAACCAGTTGAAACGTTATCTGCAAATCCTTTATCAACCGCATCTTGTGCAGTCATCCAGGTCTCATTAGACATCAACTGAAGAATGTCGTTTCGGTCCATTCCAGTTTTTGCTTCATAAGCGTTAACAATCGACTGATCGGTAACATCTAACATCTTTGAGTCATGCGTTAAATCGTCCGCATTTCCCCAAGATACAGTTGAAGCCTTATGAATCATCATTTGACTAGTAGGTGACATATTAATTTCATCCCCAGCCATCGCAATTACAGAAGCAGCAGAAGCAGCTAAGCCTTGAATATTAACCACCACTTTACCAGAATACGCCTTTAACATGGTGTAGATTTCTGAAGCAGCAAATACGCTACCCCCACCAGAGGCAATATCAACTTCAACATCCCCATCACTATTATTAAGGACGTCTTCAACCATATTAGGGCTAACACAGTCGTAACCTAACCAATCGTAGATATCAGCATCATCATTGCTAACAACGGCACCTTTTACATTAATCTTCGTCATCGTTATCACCTCCTTCCACTGACTTATCATCTCTAGAAGTTGAGATAGGAACAGGTGGTGTACTTGCTTCAGGCATTTCTTCAGGGAAGTAGTTGCTTTCTTTAAGTAACCATACAGCCTGGTTAGCAGCAATTGTTCCGTTCTTTCGTAAGTTAGAAATCGTTGTTGCATAACTGTCACCAAGCGGGTCAATTGCAGAACGCAAGTCGAGATTAATGTTTGCATTGAGCTTATTATTCAATTCACCAGTTACCGCCTTAGCATACCGAGCTAGTGACTTTACATAAGCATTCCCCATCATCTGAATTGAAGATTGCTGGTCACCTTGACCGTTAATAATACTGTCAGAAACACCGTAAACCTTAGCGATTTGAGCACCCGTCCAGCTTACCTGGTTAAGCAATTGAGCAACATTACTTTTAACTTCAAGTGGTGTGTATTCTTCCAAGTCATCAATTACAATCGGTCCATTTTCCGACTTTGAGGTCTGCTTCATGAATTTTCGTGAACGAGAAGCTTTGTCCTCATCGCTAAGCAATCCTCCGTGCTTAATCGATAAAATACCTGGAGCAATGATAGAACGTCCCAGAGCGCTCAAGGTGAGTTTATTAGACTTATCCTTAATTTGCAGTTCATTAGCTAGCGCGCTTAAGGGACTAATCCCAGTCTTCCCACCGTTTTGTGATAGTAATCGAATATGGATTAAGTCAGATTGGGGAACAGCTCCCATCACGCCAACTTCAGGTTCATCAAAGTTAATGTTGTAAATCAATCCAGAGCCATCTTCTAACAAAAAAGGAGTAACTTGCGAAGGTCGCAAATACTCCCAGGTCATATCAGTTCCATTTTGATTTCGCCAACGATAAGCAAAACATTCACCGCCTAATAGCAGTTGTGCAAACATCGATTGCCAGAAGGCGTGTGCATTACTCGTTTGTGTCGGATTATTAAGAATCCCCTGTGCTCGAGGTGCATCTGCTTTTAACTTTCCATTTGCTAAATCAGCGCTTAACTGAAAAACAATCGAATAAATATCAGAGTTCTTCAAAGCAGTCCGGGCATCTACATACTTATCTGAATTATCAGGGTTTAAGAAGTGCAGAATGTCAGTATCATCTGCAATCGATAATCCCGGACTAACCTTTTGATTAAATAGCGGCAATAGCTTTCACCTCCTTTCTATTGAAGGCTAGCTATCTTCTCCGATAGATAACCAACTAGAATTAAGCCAACAGCAATTCCGAAGATGCCAACTGCAAAGCTCAATAAAAAGCATCCCCAGATTGCAAATAAGATTGCACCAAGGAAGCAGATAATATCAAAATACTTCCAAATACTTATAAAAATATCTTTAATCATCGAGTAAACCACTGTCCTTACTTTCAAACCATTTTTTCACTTGTTCTGCAGTCATTCGGTCAACTTGTTGACTCTTGTCGTTAGCAATCCCGAAATCTTCAAAGTGATACATACCTTGATAAAGCGCATCGATAATTGCATCGACCACATCAATTTTGAGAGTAGCCTTGGCTTTATCAACCTGAATTCCGATTTTATCTTCATAGATTTCTGCATTAATTAATGCTTTTTCCATAATTTTGTCGTCTAACCGGCTGCAGTTACCTTCAACAAAAATCTTTTGTAAGAATTTCGTTGGGTCTTTCAGTTCGCTAGTCCGTTGCCGAATTGCCTCCAATGGGAAGTCGGTGTTGATATCCATTTGCTTGATGGCATTAGTAGCTCCCCAGGCATCATAACCGAAGAAAATCACGTGCAAGTTGTTTTCTTCAACGTAATTAAGTAACCAACTGTAAACCTGGTCATCATTAATTAGTCCTTGCGGGTGACTAGTAATCGTACAGTAGCCTCTTTTAGCTAGCTCGCGATAATTAATACCATCTTGCTTTTCCTTGGCTTGAATTGAGCCGGCCTTTTCCCACGGGATAAAACTATGTTGTTCGATGTGCCACTTTTGCCGTCCATTCTCTTCTTGATAAGGATAGACAAATGCAATTGCGGTATTATCAGAGAACATTGAGTAGTCAAAACCGATGTAAACGTCACGACCTCGAATATCAAAACTCGGAATAATTGCTCGCTCAATGTCAGACAGCTTTAGATAACTGTTAGTAGCTTCTTGCAACCAGAGATTAAGGTTCTTATTTTGAAAGTCATCAACAGTTCCAGCAAGCATATCAGCGTCACGTTTATCACGTAAGCCATCGAGGAGAATATCATGTTGACTTGGTAATCCTAGCAATGGATTAGACTTAATCCACGCTTCTTCTTTGAAAGTTTCGTCCAGACTATCCTGTGCCCAAATTAAGCCTAACGTCCGGTCAGCTTCCCGACTAAAGTCTTGTTCCATAACTTGTTGAATCATTTTCTGTTCTTCATGAAAAGGCACTGACGGGTCAGGATAGGAAGTAGAAATTTCAATGTATTGATGATTAGGCACCTTAACTTGTCCAGAAACGATTTTCTTTGTTCCTTCACGGGACTTGATATTCCCAACCTCATCAAAAACCGCTGTCGTAAAGTGGTAAGAGTCGTACTTACCAGCGTTAAACGATAGCGGCCTAAGATTGTTATTAAATTTACGCATTGAAATTCCGGTATGTTCGTGAATTACTAGGTCATCTTCTTCAGCAAGCTTCTTGAAAACAGGTTGTTGGTCAATAATGCTTTTTAGCATGTTTGCAATATAACCATAGAGCTTCCCGGTTTGGTCGTAATTCTCAGCCGTTACTAGAAAATCCTGGTTGGATAATCCCATCGATTCGATTAAAAATGAGTAAGCCATGTAAATAGCCATCAAATAAGATTTACCTTGACCACGAGCAACCGATAAAACTACTCGAGTAAACCGTTTTGTGTTTGTATCACAATCACGCCAACCAAATAGCATCGCAAAAATGAACTTTTGCCAAGGCATTAATTTAGTAGGTTCCCCAGTATCAACGTTAGGAGCAATAGAAGCAAATTTTAAGATTTTATCTACTTCATTCACATCATAGTAAAAGTTAAAACTTCCTCCCTGATATCGCTGCAAGTCCCGTAAGTGCCGAAAACATGCTAGCTTCATAAGATAGCCAGCTTGTACCTTCTCATCCATGACGTCCAAGGCATATTTAGTAGCCGGATCGGTGAATTCCTTACGTACTCCATTGAATCCGATATTGTGATATGCGCCTAGCACATCATGGCTTTGTGTTAAATCAATCATATAAGTCCAGCCTCCTTTAGCTGTTCAGCCATTGATTTTTCTTTCTTATGACTAGCAATTTGCATCAATTCTTGTCGTCCCTTAGGAGATAGCCCGAGCTGTACGCCAACCGAATTTAGCTGATTGAGAGCATCCTTCATGGTGGCTACCGCCGGATTCTTTCTAAAGCCAACAAAATCCTTACCAATCACTTTCCCCGAAGAATCTTGAAGAGATGAGTAAATCTTCGCTTGAATGCCGTTTTCTTGAATATCTTGATAAGCATTCCGATAGATTTCATAGTTAGCACAGTATTGTTCAACTAATCCAATATCGATTCGTTCTACTCGTCCAGTAGCTTCTAAAAAGGGCACGATTTTACGCCAACAGGCACTAGCTAAAGTACCCAAATAATGCGGTGGTGTAGCCGGTAAATGCCCGTTATTCTGCTGATAATAGACCTTTTTAGCCATTCGATGCCCTCCTTTCTGCTCTGGTTAGCCCCCCTAGGGTAAAATTTTGAAAATTATCGCTTGCATGAAAAACGACGGCAATGTGTGCGCTCTTTTTACTTTGGGCATAGGGGGCGGGGATGTTTTTATTCTGAAAAAAGTTTTTTTATTTTTGATATTTTTAAAACTTCCGGGACTAGTTTTAATTGATTATCTTTTCCCGTGCCATAGTAGGATTGCTCCCATTGCGTTTTTTTGTGGTGGCACTTACGACAGATAGTAGCTAGATTATCCATGCTTGCCATCCTGGTTTGGTCATATTCAATTGGAACTATGTGGTCAACTGTTCGACTATTGGGCTGACTACAGTACCGACATACATAATGATCACGATCAAGCACTTGTTGTCTTAGTCGTACCCATGTTGTTGTTCGATAGAATTCATACTGAGTAGACTTAGTATCATTCCGATACCTAGTCACGTGATTATACTTGTGTTGATACTGTTTGCTGTGTGCACGTGCCCAACGTTGTCGACTAGCTAAATACTCCGCTTCGTGTTCATAATGCTGTTGGCAGTAATGATCAGGCAACTGTATCATCGCATGACAACCAGCATACCGACATCTTCTAACCTTTGGCATTATTACTCTTCACTTCCACTATATTATATTGGTTTAGATAAGGCTTAATGGCGCTAGATGGACGCGTTGAATAACCAACTGGCGCATCAAGCAAATATGTAGGATCTCCATGAAAATCATTATCATCTTGGTTAAATATTGCAATACTAAAGGGATGTTTTCCTTGCTTGCGTAGCTCAGTAATCTTTTTTATTAAATCATCTGCACTATGAATTTTATACACTATGATTTTCTGCATATCACCACACCACCTTTCTAAAAATACGTGCAAAATATGTACAATTCTATTGACGCACGTATTAAATACGTGTATTATAATAAGCGTTGAAGGGAAGTGAAACTTTTGGTACAACGTCGCAAGGTTGAAAAGAAATTCAAAGATAATGGCTGGTACTTCGTAAGACATGGCGGTAACCATGATATTTGGTCAAACGGTAAGATTAAAACCCAACTGCCACGTCACCCGAAGTTTAGCGATAAGCTTTACAATGCTTTGATAAGAAAGTTCAACCTAAAGTAGTAAAGCAAGGCTCTTAATTGAGCCGAGCTTTTGTGTACCAAAATTAAGGAGGCTCACTATGGACGACATTAAAGTATTTCCGATTATCATTACTAAAGATGAAGATAATAATGATTACCCTTACTTTGTTGAAATTCCAGATATTGATGGAATGACTGAAGGTAAGTCAATTGCGGATGCAATGGAAATGGCAAAAGACTACATCGGTACTTATTCCCTTGAAGATAAGTTACCTGAATCAAACACCAAATTACCTCAAGCTAAAGATGGGGCAACTGTTACTCTTGTTACCGTTAACGTTTCAGAATACAAGCGCAAGCATGATAACAAAGTAATTAAGAAAACCATTACCATACCTAATTACTTAAATGAATTAGGTAAAGAAAATGGTATTAACTTTAGTGAAGTAATGACAACTGCACTAAAAGAAAAACTTAGCGTTTAACTCCGTTGCAGTGGAGGCGCTTGGCTCAAAGAGGCAAGCGCCTCCTTGGGGTCAGTCCTACTTCTTGACCTCAATCAGAATGAGTAATAGAATTAGTAGCGTAAAGTTTATTTCATTCATGGGAATCACCTCCTCACGATTTACTCGGGAGGTGATTCCCATTTTTTGTTGCCTGACTGACCCCAAATAGTTTTATGGGGATGCTTGCTTATATCAGCATATTACTTAGCAGGTTCTTCTTTAGGTTCGATAAATTATCAATATCCTGTTGGATTGAATTTTCTTCTCTATCCATAAAGTCAAAAATCCTAACAATTGCTTTTTGGGTTTCAATATTGTGCAACTGAATTGGAAACTTACCAACCTCATTTTCTTTAATATTGATACCTGTTGCGTACTTACGCATAAATTCATCAATGTTTTTATGTAAGACAATATTAAAATATCTAGAATTGATACCAGCTGATGGAATAATTGCTACGTCTTTAGTTGCAACTTCACTTGGTTCATATAAATATCCGAGTTGTCCTCTTGTTGCTGAAATCTGTAATGTAGATGTTCCTGCTGGATAAGTATGATGTTTCTTTGCTCGCCCATATTCGGCCACATCTTCTAACGTCACACTTTCAAAAGTATGAAAGTCAATCATAGTAAAGTCAGTTGCTCCTTTCGCTGTGGCTTACCTATCCCATATTTCTCGACCCAGTATTTAGTAAACTCTTTAATCTCTTTATCGGTTTCTGGATTGGTTCCATGAAGTTCTTGCAGCATAACCGACAGTTCTTGACTGGTATATTCAATCTCAGCATCAAGTTCTTTCATTTCTGCCATAATTTCATGCAATGGTTTAACAGGCTCGGGTTCAAATGTATCGACATAACGTGGAATATTTAAGTTGTAGTCATTCTCTTTAATCTCATCAAAAGTTGCTACATGTGCAAATTTATCTACATCATTACGATTATGATAAGTACTAATAATTTTGCTAATGTGCTTATCTTCAATTCTGTTATGAGCTTTATCCTTAGTGAACTCTTTTGATGCATCAATAAATAAGACATCCCTATTCTGCCGTTCTTTCTTAAAAATAAGAACAACAGTAGGAATGTCTGTATTAAGAAATGCTTTTTCAGGTAAACCAATCACTGTATCGAGGTAATTTAAATCAATTATCCTTTGCCTTAACTTTCCCTCTGCGTTACCACGAAATAGAACACCATGCGGTAAAATAATTGCCATTGTACCATCATCACTTAAATCATCTAAGCCGGTTAAAATAAACGCATAGTCTGCCTTACTCTTAGGCGCTAACACCTTAAAATCTTTGAAACGTGGTTCATCTAACATTGATTTCTGTGGATTCCATTTAAGAGAATATGGTGGATTCATAATAACCGTATCAGCCTTTGCCGTTGACTGTTCTTTAATCTCTTCTAAGCTACTAAACTTAACTCCCTTAGTTAACTTATAAATATACTTAACACTTCGAGAAAGAGAATCACCATGAAAAACAACGGCATCAATATTCCGAATCATTAGATTAAACAATAGAAATGGCATGGCACGATCAGAAAACTCCTCACAATAAAATTTACCATTATGATTTTCAGACCAGCGCTTAATAGTTAGCCCACCAGTTCCCGCACAAATATCTGCATTAATCTTAAAGTTACCCAATAAGGAACTAACAAGCTTAACAATACCATCAGGTGTGAAATCTTGTTTCTTACTCTTACGATCTGAATGTTCCTCCTGAAAATAGTCTGTAAACCAGTCAAATGACAAATCATTCTCTTCTTCCAGGAACTGGTTAAACAATTCAACACGCTTATTACTATCATTTAGAATTGTTTGTAATTTAATTGGCGCCTTATAGCTTTCATCAATTCCAATTAGATTATTAATCGTTTCAGCTGATAGCATTGTTAAACTTCCCTCCTAAATCAGTGCAAAATAAAAGACGGTAGCTTAATTGCTATCGTCTTAATCATTTAATCTGTTATGTATCAATTCTTGTAATTCTTTTAAATCATCCTCGGTTGCTAACTCTCGAATAAACTTACGAGCATAAGAACGGTAACGATAAATACGTTGCTTATCCTTATTCTTATCGTTCCATTTCTTAGCAGCTTTCAGTTGAGCTTCACTAGTTTTATTTTCTGTCATACTACCACCTACTTCAAAATCCAAGTAGCAATGCAGATGATTATTGCAAGGACTGAAAGGACAATTGAAATGTTATCTTTAGTTTCTCGTTTCATAATAGATAAGGTTAGAACATGGTATAATTTAATTACACCGAAACAAGGGTTGTGTTGGAACCCTTGCGGTGTAGATTACTTAAATAAGAACGTCAAGACTGATATTATGAAACTCGCAATGCTGAGATAAAATTTAATATCTTCCCGGCGTTCTTTTTGTAATCTTTTACGTCTATCTGTTCTAATCTTTATCCCTCCCTTCACTTATTATAATACTACGTTACTAACGTATAGTCAAGTGAATCAAGGAGAAAATCTTATTTATTTTCGTGTAATTTAAAAGCTGGCAAGCGTTGACCTGTCAGCTTTTTCTTTTGCTTCATATGTCTATCAGCTCTACACAGCATTTGATACTCTTGTTTACTTGCTACTAATCCGAATCGTTTAGTCTGATACATACTTCCTCCAAACAAAAAAGCCAGCTTATTTAGCTGACTTATATTAACTAAGTGTAAAAAAATTGTTTACATTTAATTCAATTGGTATAAACATTGATATGCGTACATTTGTAGGTACTATTTTAGGTACTTTTACCTGTGCTTCATCGTGAAACATTCTATAATGTATTGGTATATAAACATTTTATTTTGTGTAACATCTTTGACAATCTATTGTTAGTAATGTATTATACTCAATGTACATAAAAAGCAATCACGTTTTGCCCACGTAATTGCTTGACGTTATAGTTCTAATCTGTTATCTTGCGTCTGTTTGTACTGTTTAGCTTGTTTAGGTCGTTAGTTAATCGCTAACGGCCTTTTTGTTTTGGGTAAACATGGATAATGTAAATTACGCCAAAAGAAAATAGTAGAACTATTCCTAACGCTGTAACTGACAAAATTGCCATATCTACACATACAGGTAGACCATGCATTGCTTGTACAACTTTTGCAAAACTCCGCATTAAGTCTGGAAAACCCATATGAAGTTCCTTTGATGTATTCAAAGAAAACATACATTACCAAACTTAAACGTACAAATACGTTCATGATAACCACGTCCTCTCTGTTGGATCCCACGCAACTATGAATCACAACAGTGCAAACAGACGCTTAACCATAACGACTTCATTAGTATACCATTTAAAACAAATAAATTGTATTGCAGAAAAGGCCTAATTTGTAATATTAGACTATTTCAGCCATTTTAATTATAAATGGTGTTTTACACTATACTTCCCTCAAAAAGCGTTATACACTTTGTGGGAGCTTTTTTATATAAAAAGCCCGGTCAATCAGACCAGGCGAGGTAAAAATAAAATGTGTGTCTGATTTTCCACGTCAGACACAACTTCAACAAGCGGTGTTGCCATTAACCAATATATAGATGTAAATATATTTTTGTGTGCTTGCTGAAGTATGTAAGCAATCTAAGTGTTTAAAAATACAGTAGATATTTTTGATGATTGCTCACAAAGCTAGAGAGCGGAGTTGAACCGCTGCTGTGCGTGAATAGTCTAGCGTGCAGTGCCAGGAAATTACTGCCCTATTCATGCCCTACCGAGGACCATAGCTTGCAGAGATTTATGTGAAAAGTAGATGACTACCGTACTCTTTAAAATGAACTTAGTGTCATCTTTCTCTGCTTGGAAGCACTGTTAATATCAAAAAGGAGGCGTTTGTCATCTCCTTAATTAAATTGTGCTTCCAAAGTAGATACCGGGAACTGCCCCCGCAAGCGTTGTCGCCTGGTGCCTAACTTCACGTATCTACACAATGCACTCGTTAAGCCGTTGAAGTTGAGTGCGAGCTTCTTTTGCTGATAACAGCATGGTTGCCCTGAGACTAGCAGAGCGGGCTACTTAATCTGTAAATTTGAATAACCACAATGAAAGGAGGTCTTTACATAATCACGACCACAAGATCCGTTTAGTACAACGCTAGTCTCAACGTGGATTATGGAGCTTGCATCCATCACCGGCTTGGTTACCGTTCCACACACCTACGCTTCTTAACAGAGAGATCCTGAGGTAAGCATAAGTAACAGACGTCTATTTAAGCAGTTTAACGACATGAACGCTGAAGTCGTTCGTGCTCAGGTCACAAAGTATTTGGTAATTGTGAGTTCAATTAATTTTTCGAACAATACCATAATACGACCGTTTTTAAGGCAAAAACTGCAAATCATCTGCAATTTTTCTGCAACTTTTCTGCAGAAAAAACAGCAGATTAATTTTTAAGTACCCTAACTGAATCATTTGGACACATTAACGCGCCTTCCCACAACGCTTCATTTTGCTTTAACATGAACGTTCGCTCACTCATATAAGCGTTGTACTGCTCCTTAATGTAATTCATTGTCTTAACCGCTGACCAGCCCTTAATGAACCTGTGAAGTAAAATATCACCAAGGATTTCTTCTTCCTCACCGACACTCATTAGTACCTCGCAACACTTAATTCTTGTCTTGTATTGATAAACAGCTTCAGCGTGGTTAACGAACTTCTGGTCCGGGTCATGTGGTGTCCCATCATTTGGTTGTCCGTCCATGCTAGGCGACTTCAAACCTGGGAACCGTTGCATTGCTTTAAGCTTGTACTTTTTCCATTCCTTTAGATACTCCTTAAATGCTTCCTTAGTGGCTTCTTTATCCAAATTACCAAATACGCTGTCAACCACGCTCTACACCCCTCGTCCCTTGTGATATAATTGATTTGCTTTATTTTTATACCAAACCGGGCGTTCCTAGTAGGGGTGTCTTTTTATTTACTTTGTATATTAAATGTAATACAATATAAATACAGAAAGGGTGATTAATATGACTAAACCATATAGTTTACGACTTGATGAACAGACACATGATGATGCTCAAGATGTTTTCGCTAATCTTGGTATGGATTTTTCAACTGGTATCAAAATTTACTTAAAGAAAGTTATTAAAACTAATGGTATTCCATTTAAAGTTTCTAACGAGTCTTCGAGTCTAGATCGTTCACTAGAAGAACTAAAAAGTGGTAATTATAAATCATTTAATTCTGTTGATGAACTATTTGATGACCTTGACGACTAGGGAGGAAGATTAACATTGATTATTAATCGAACTCCTGAATTTAAACGAAATTATAAACGCCTTAAGCGAAAACATTATGATATGGATAAACTTAAACATGTCATCAAGCTTCTGGTTGCTGGTGCTAATGAAGAATTGCTCAGAAAACATAAAGATCACAAGCTACATGGCAAGTACAGAAACTTGCGAGCATTGCATGTTGATCGCCAATATGACGATAATTGGGTTTTAATTTACCAAATCCGTAATAATGAAATTGACCTTCACATTTTAGATTTAATCCGTACCGGAAACCATGATAGGAGTTACCGCTAAGTCACACATTACCGTGTGGCTTTTTCTTTAACTTCATTCTTCCTCCTAGTCCGGTTCGCTTTCTAATGAATCCGCACTAACTTTAATTGGTTTCATTCTTAATAAATACGCTCCATTTCGTTTTGCTTTCTCATATCACTTGATTAATTTTCAGTTCCACATCTTTAAGCTTGCCGTCAATGAATGCTGCTAATTCTTCAAACGATTTAATGCTAGATTCATTAGCTGACTTTTTAATGTAGGTCTTAACGGCTTGACCGAATGTTTGAAAATACAATGTATCGTTGCTAATAATCTTGTCTTTTCGTCGTTCCGGGTTAGTCTTATGTCTTATAAGCTGTATTTGACCATGTTTCCCACCGACAATTGTGTAATGGTCATCTAACTTAATTTCCATCCTTGCCATCCTTTTTCTATGCCTTCACTAACTTACTAGGTAATGTTTCACGTGCCATTGCAAAGAATGGATTTCCGGTTGCAGTTTTTATTTTTACTGTTTCTTTCATTCGGTTAATTTCAATGACGTAATAAACCATTCCGTCTTCTTTAACCATTGTGTTATTTTCATAGCACTTAACCGCTTCATTAAAAGTCATTTACTTACCTCCATAATCTTTAAATCCATATCCCACTAAACCACTAGTAACAATTTTCACCGCATCTTCAGCTGACCGGGCGATTCCGTGAATCACGTTTCGCTGAGTTAACATCTGGTGAAATTGAATCTGGTCTTGTCGGGGTTTTCCACGTTCATTTTTTACTTCAATGTAAAATACTTGATTATCTGACCATCGCCAGCCGTAAAGATCAGGATGCCCCGAAGGCACACCAGCGCTGAAAAATCTTCCATCTGAAGTATGAACTGAACCGACGTTTACCCGGAACACTGTACAGTGCTGCCGTGACAGGGCTACCCGAATATCGTTCTGAATTTTATGTTCAGATTCCATTGCATCACAACTTTCTGATAAAATTTCCAAGGAGGTGAAACTATGAATTTCAATTCTTGGATTAAACAATTTTTAGACGAAGATTCTCAATATGGCGATTTAGCTCGTGACATTGAAAGAGATAAAAGTTTCCCTATTAATGTCACTACCTGGAACCAAATTGAAAATCATTTTCCTAATGATGTCGTTACTGATGTTGCTAAATCTACTTTTGAAGATTTCGAAGCAAGTCTTTAGTTATAAAGAAGTCATAATCTTTTGGTAAATTTACGTTTCGCAATATATATTTAGGGAACAATTCCCATTCGTGGTAAATACCACCTTTTAGCTTTACAATTTCTTTTCTTCTTATCAGTTCATCAAGTAATTCTGATGAACTGATATTTTTTAATTTTTCATTCATATGGATTCATCCACTCCTCACACAGCTTCCAAACTTCAATTAATGTTTCTGGGTCTGGATATAACGTTGTAATAGTTATAGTTTGTCGTCGAGCGTATCTATTCGTTTTTACATGAATTCCATTACCATCTGCATCTAACTGAAACAGTCGAAAATATAATTCTCTATCAGTCATTATTCAACTCTCATCTTTTCTTCTTGTATTTCCGCAATTATTTTTAGAAACGCAGATGCTTTCTTAGCTGCTATTGTAAATCCTTCTATAACACCTCTGCGATAACCTTCATGAAATATCTCGTGTATATCAGGATTTCTTTTAATAAATTCATCAAATCTTCTATCATTCATTAGTAATTCATCTCGATCTCTTCGATACTATCAACGGCTTCACGTGGAATAATTACCCGGCAGTTCTTACGATTTTTACCAACTAAGAAATTGCAACTTACATCATGCAATGCTCGTTGAATTTCTTGGTAACTGCCTTTGTAGTTATAGACGTTTCCACCAATTGTGTGCATTTTTATCATATTTACCTCCGTTGGGTTACGGTAGGTAACGCTATTTTTTTGTTTACCGTAACCGTCATTATCGTTGATATATCAATAATCCATGGCGTTTGGTTACGCTATTTCTCACATTTTTGCCAAAAACTTTTCTGGCGCTCTCTCTGTCTATATACCTACTACTAATAACTTTTTATTAATATTAGTGTTACACCGTAACCAAAATGGCTGTACCTGTTGATATAACTAGGTTTACAACGGTTACGCTAGCGTGTTTTTAGCGTAACTTACCGTAACCTTACGTAACCTCGTTTTGCTTCACCATTAAATTTCTTTGATTTCTTTCTAAACCCAAACCGATTAACCATGATGTTGGAAATCTGATTTCCAATCTTACGATTCTTTACTAAGTCAATCCCTGGGGCGACCGCTAACGATAAAGCTTCATTGGTAATGAAATCTTGATCCTTAAACTGGTTATTCAGTGCTTCATCAATCTTGTCTTCCAATTCATCGGTGTACATGAAGTTTTGACGATGTTCGTCTAATTCTTCTTCCTGCTCGTTGGTTAAGGCAAAACTGAAGCCGTCCTTGTACAATTGCATAGCTTCACCCCAGCACTGTTTGACGTAATCATCCGTTAAATCCGTTACTGGATGATGTTTCTGCCGTGCCTTACTAACGTGCAGCGGTAAGAATCGCCGTTCACCGGTTTTATCCTTCAAGTAGTACAGCTCATTGGTTGTTCGGGACATGACGAAGTTCTTCGCGAATCGTTCCGCTTGGTGACCATATGGTTTTCGGTATTCAAATTCCTGCAAAGTAATAAACTTCTTCAGAATTTCAAAACTCGCATTGTTGGTGGCTGTCATTTCATCATCATTAATAATTAATGCCCGACGCATAACCGCATAATCATCTTTGTTATCAAAAGTTGAGAACTGGTCCGTGTAATAACCTAATGGCGCAATCTTTTGTAAGAACGTGGTCTTTCCAGCACCTTGACCACCGACTAAATCTAAGACGAAATCAAATTTAGTCTTCGGGTTATGTGCTTTTGCTACTGCACCAACGAAAAACAATTTAGTAATTAGCTGGGCAACTGTCGTTTCTTCTACCCCGAGATAATCACCCATGATGTGATTTAATCGTTCTTTATGATCCCAACTTTTGTAGGCATCATCAAAGTAATCAAGGACTGGATTGTAACGGTGACGCATAGCAACAACCGTGATGGCGCTACGAATTTTCTTGTTATCAAACAGCACGCCATAATCAGAATTATTTTCAATATATGAAGCGATCTGATCTACATATGCATCTACCAATTGACCAGTTTTGAACATCAATTTACTGTTTGGCTTTACAACGTCAATTTCAGTTGTGAATTCATTAAATTGGAATGTATCCTTTAAGACTGGATCACGTTCTAAAATAATTTCAATGTTCACTAAACTATTAGCTTTTGGTCGACCGTACTTGTCTACCTTGAAGCC
Source organism: Limosilactobacillus fastidiosus (assembly GCF_014145505.1). Classification (GTDB taxonomy): domain Bacteria; phylum Bacillota; class Bacilli; order Lactobacillales; family Lactobacillaceae; genus Limosilactobacillus; species Limosilactobacillus fastidiosus. The sequence goes on along the minus strand of NZ_JACIUZ010000044.1, from coordinate 38,711 downwards.
CCAGTTATTTTCTTCTTTACTGGTCAATTGACTAAGCTTTTCGGCATTCTTTTTGTCAAATGGCACTACTTTGTCATTTTTTTCACTCAACCGTTTCACCTCTTCTCCTGATTTCCTTTTTAATCATGCTGTTAACCGTTATGACGACCTCATTATCGGTCAAGCTATATTCGGTTCTACTGTTAGCAATTCTGGCTAATTCCAAGACCGTTTCTGGTTCAACATTCCGGAATAACAATCCGCCGGCAAATGAAGCTAGGGCATTATTACGACCACCAGTTGGACCCAGGCCATTGGCAATCTGACTAAATAATTCAGAGGTCTGTGTTTTACCTTTCGGGTGGTACCGCTCAATCTGTTTATTACTAATCTGCGGTTTTCCCTTTTCTTCAATCAGCTGGATTAATTCTTCAGCTGGTTCGATCATCGGTTTATGGTTGAGCCATTGATAGGCCTTTTCATCAATAATTGACGGTGCCACAACCACGTAATTATTAGGATGAGCCTTAATATCTACCCCAGGCAGGAAGCCAATGTTTTGAGCAATTCGTTCAGCCGGTTTCTTGAAGAAAAACTGATAACCATTGTGGGCGGTCTTTTGACACAAAGTCTTAAACCATTCTGGATGTTTTAATTCTTTAATTGCTTTAGTCCCGTCATCCCCATCTTCGTGTCGATCAACATCAATGACAAAGAACTGTTCAGTTTTCAGAGCAATGTTAGCGTAAGGATGAGTTCGCCAAAATTTTGTAATTTCATCAACGGTTAATGGCTCACGGTCAGCAAACTTAATTAACGGACGTTTATTGATTGTTGGAATTACGCTAAAGCCATGTTCAGCGTATTGTTTAGCGTAATTAACTAGGCTTTGCATCCCCGTTCACATCCTTTAGTTAGAATGGCAAATCATCATCGTCAACAGTTGGTTCAGGTTCTTTATCTGCTACTGGTTCTTCCTTAGCGGCTGGTTCTTCAACTTTAATCCCCGGTCCAAAGTCATAATTACGATATGGATTATCGGGATCCTTTTTGTTTGGCGTAACTGTAATAGTCATTTCTAAAGTCTTACCTTCATAAGGCTTAAAGGCATCGACTAATTTTTCGTAAGCATCGGTTTCATTATCTGGGAACAATTCCGGAGTGACGGTCAGCCCAACCATTGCGGCAACTTTTGAAATTATCCGAATGTTCCGGCTCACAACGAAGTCGGGCATTGCCTTACTGGCCTTAGTTTTAGTTGCTAAACTGATTCGTAATTGTTCCTTACGACTAGCGTATTTACCTTTAATCACCTGCATTGAGAACCGTAAGCAATCCCAGCCAGAATCATATACTGGATGGTCTGTCTTATCCAATACCACTTGGTAAGTACCGGCCGGAATTAAATCTGATTGATTAGCGCTGTCTTTCTTTGCGTCCCAATCCTTAGTAGCCTTATTAAATGCATCTTGTAGTCCCATAATTAAATTCCTCCTAAATTATTTTTCAAACATGCCATCGCATGATTCTAGTAATTGCTTAATCCGTGGATCAGTAATGTTCTTAGCTTCATACTTAGTCCGCCGATCGGTAATTGTCCGTGTGTAAGTATCTTTACCAAACTTCTGTGTATGAATTACCAAGTCACAGTTCCCATTAACGATGTTGTAGTATTTCGGTTTGAGTGATGGCATTGGTTCTGGTGTTGAACCATCATCCCCACCGACTGAAATTTCTCGACTAATGTAAATGATGTTCATTGGTAATGCCTTTAGGTCCATGACGAATTGTTGAAGAACGGTGTTAAAAATCGCATAACCTTTTCCGTAAGGAATATCACTAAGAGCTTGTACACCGTTATCAATGCAAATCGCTTGTTCCAGCATTACGCAAATATCATCAATTACATCAACCACTAGCGTTTGGAAAGTGTTCTTTTGTGATAATGCAGTAATCACATCATCTAGCTGTTGAATTGCTGATTGCTTCAACTTGCCGTCTTCATCACGAATGTTTCTGATTTGAATACTTGGTGCTGTTCCTTGTTCACTATTTCCATCAGTATTTAGAACTAACGGGTGTGGGAAGAAACTAGCGAAGTATGACTTTCCGCTCATCGTCTTACCCCAAATAAAGAAATTGTGGGGTTGCGTTTTTGGTTGTAATTTTTCGTCTTTAGGTAGTTGAATTACCATTTCTTTTTCCTCCTGTTATTAAATTGGTGCCATGCCCAACCTGCTGAATAGTTATGTAGCTTGGCATAGGCTTGTAACTCTTTAAGGGTGTGTAATTGTCCTGGTGATTTATCAGCAACGTTTGCCATTACCTGATCATTGAGAATTTGTCGAATCATTTTCTTCCGGTGCTCTACCGCTTGATTTTCTTTGATTTCTTGTAAATCGACGTTAACGATTTTGTAGTCTTTGTTCTCTTCTCTGAGTTCATGACCACAGAACGGACAACAATTATCCTTCGCTTGGTCTCGATAGAATGTTCCAAAGCAATAGTTACATTGAGCAATTGCCGACCCGTTATCAGCGTTTTGCTTAGCCTTCCGCTTATCTTTCGTGACGATTGCTTCTGACCAATTTCGGTCACTACTTGGTAAACCGAAATTCAAGAAGTTATCAACGTGGTCAATGACGACAGCCGTTTTTCCCTTACGAGGGTTCAAACAACGCATTGAAAACTGTAAGTACAGGGCTAGTGAACTGGTTGGTCGTGCCATAATGACACAGTCAACATTTGGCAAATCGACACCTTCAGTAAAGAGATTGACGTTAGCAAGAATGGTTAACCGTTGGTCACGAAACTTTTGTACTAATTGGTCACGAACTTTAGAATCGGTATCACCGTCTATTTCAGCCGCTGAAATTCCTACTTGAACAAACTGTTCAGTAACTTTTTTTGCACTTTTAATTGAGTGACAATAAACTACTGCTTGTTTACCATTAGCTAATCGTTGGTATTGTTGAACAATGTGCCCATAAATCTGGTGACTGATCGCCTCATCCATACTTTTGCTTGAATAATCACCATTTGATTTTCGCAATTTGGAACGGTCAATATCACCTAAACCGTAGTAATGAAACGGCGCCAAGAAGTGATGTTCGGTTAACCACTTGATTGACTTACCAACGATAATATCGTCGGCAATCTGATCTAATTGGTCATGACCAGTTCGAACTGGTGTAGCTGTAAAGTACAAAATGTAAGCAGTAGGGAAAGTTTCAATAATTCGTCGATAACTTTGCGCTAAAGCATGGTGTGCCTCATCAATCAAAATTAACTGCGGTGCTTTTAATTGTTTCACTCGTCTAGTTAACGTCTGAACCATCCCCATTGTGGCAAGACTCATATTCACATTCTGCTGTTTAAAGGTTGCCTTAGCTTGTTCTAAAACTTCCTTACGGTGAATAATAAACATCACCCGATTACCTTTATCGGTGGTTCGTCTAGCTATTTCGGACATGATTACGGTTTTTCCGGTTCGTGGCGGCTGCTGAACAATGATTCGATGGTGACCAGTTCGCATTGATTGATAGACTTTATCAATTGTTTCTTGCTGATAATCACGAAGTTTGAACATTACTTAATCACCGTATTCCGGTTATTTTTCAAGTGTGCTCCAGGTACTTCTTGACCAGCTTTAATTGCTTTGTAAATAGCAGCCTTATCCGGACTAGAAACTGTCTTAGTTTCAACAAAGGCTTCTGGTAACTTCTTCGCATCATCAATCACAGTAGACGCTTTAAAGTTTCGGACACTTAGTAAATGATTTTCTGTATCAAATCGTTTAATCCCGGCATCATCAAGAACATCAGTCATATATTGCTTAATCCATTGCAATTTATTCTTGCGGTAAGATAGTTCATCACGCCATATTCGTTGTTTATCTTCAATGAAGTTAATTTCAGACTTCAATTGGTCAGCCCAAGTAGCAAGGTTTTCTAACTTATCCTTTCGGGTATCGTCAATGGCATCAAGAGTATCTTTCATTACTGTTGGGTCTAAATCATCACGTTGGGATAATTCTCGAAATTGGTCATTAAGTTCAAATAAATTACTCATGATGGTCACTCCCGTAAATGTTCTTAGTGTCAGTTCCTAATCGCTCAGCAATTACCCGCAAGGCATTAGCATGATTCTGCATTTGAATTGCACACCACATTAATTCTTCGGGTGTTGATGCCTTGCTGTACTGATTGGATAGATTGCCAATAATCGTTGCTTTGTCGGAAAGCATCTTGTTAAATTTGTTTAATTCTTTGTTTTGCATGTGTTATACTTCTCCTGTAAATTGTTTACTTTTGTTTGTCACCGGTGTTACCAGCGCCGGTGGCTTTTTTTGTTGGAAATGGTGTAATAGTTTCTCCTAAATCGTGGGCTGCAAATGGTAACCATAAAACGAATACCCAACTCATCGCTACTTCCATTCCTTCGCGGTAGAAGATTGTCATTAAACTTCCAATCGCTGTATAGAACAACGCTTTAACAAAATTCATTTATTTCACCTCCCCTCATGGCATTGGTTTATCCCAGTCAATTACATCAACGTGTTCTTCAATCCATTTCCGAGCAACTGGCAAGTTAACTTTAATTGAGCGTCCCTTGCCGGGATGTGGATTAGTTGACCATTTCCTTGTTTTTGGGTAAGCGTCTAAAACATATAACTGAATCCATGCTTTGGATTTCTTACCTGGAATGTACGGACGTAATTCTTCAAGATTTACCCACTTTTCAGTAGGGGGTTCTTTAGTCACTAGATACGGCTTCAAGTATTCTGCAACTGCCCGCCTATCTTCAGGCGGTGTTTCTTTAATAAGTTCTAGTAATGCACTCATTTGATTAGCTCCTTTCTGGTAAAATTAAGTCATTCTGAATTGAAAGAGGTAGTCCTATGACAATTTCTAATTGGATATCTGTCGCTAGCATTATTGTTTCCCTTGGGATAGCGAGTTGGTCAGCATATCAAACAAAAGTTGCTGCTCAACTTGCTAGTCGTCCTTATATTTCTATTTATCTTGAAGCTATTGATACGGTTTATTTCAGTAAATATCTTGTTATTAAGAATTTTGGAAATAGTAGTGCAATTATAAAAACAATTGACTTCATCAAATTAGATGAAAGTAATAAATACTCTCAAGATATTCAGGTAGGACTAAATGGACTAATTAATGGAAGCATCGGTCCCAAACAAAAACTAACTATGTCATTAAAAGATAATTACAAAGCTCCGATATCATTAAAAGTTACGTATACCGACTCTAACGGCAAGGAATATAAAGACATTTTTCATATCAAAACAGATATGATGTCTAAAATGCTTTGGTCTTCTGTTACTACAACTTCTGATACTCAAGAAGCAAGTGCTATTAAGAATGCCGCAGCCGGTATCATAAAAACTATTAAGTAATTACAGTTTGGAAAGAGTAACAACATAAAAAATTGCCCAAGCAATTGATGCAACGATTAATCCATCTGCAAAGCTCTGCCAATCCATCCTTATCACTTCCTTTCATATTTAATTCCGAAGTCTTTAATCAACGTGATAATGAATTTATTCGCAGCAGGTGTTGTCTTCCGACCAGCTAAGTAGTCAGAGACATCCTGCTTGTTCATGCCATACATAGTTGCAAGCTGAGCCTGAGAAATATCATTCTCAGCCAAGTAATTAAGAATACGTTGCCGACCGTTTAATGTTTCTGGCATTGTGTTGCCTCCTTTCTGATAAAATTAAAAATAGTTCAATATAAAGGTGGTGAAAATATTATGGTAAAAATCACACTTATAAATGGCGACATTATATATATCAAATCAACAACTGAAGTTCATGCTTACAAAGCACTTGATGCAAAATTAGGTAGTCAACCATATTACTTAAAGCAAGTTTTCGATGGCACTATTACCGATGGTAAAGAGCTAGATGTTACAAATCCCGCAATTTCAATTAGTGGATTGGTAGCATCGACTGACTTCATTGAAATAAACGATAGTGGTTATAAGTTTATTAAGACTTCGGCAGTAGCTAATATTCAACTTACTGATTAAGTGCAAGCCGTTCTAAATTTCGTATCAAATTATCAATAAGTTCGTGTGTTTGAGAATTGCTGTAAAAAGCAAGTTGTTCTCGCAAAAACATACGAGCTTTTTTATTACTGCCAAACGTAAGCAGGAGACTATCGGTGTAATCGTTAATCATTTTCGAGTAATCATTAGCGAGCTTTTTAAACCGTTCCTTAGTGTCCATTATTTTCCTCCTTTCATTTATTCCACCATCCCACCCAGCGTAAGTAAAAATGTAAGTATTTATTGTAGAAAATAATTGACTGTCTCTACAATAAAGTGTAGACTTTGAGTGTAGTTAAATAAGCGAGCAATACCATACGACACGTGCTGAAATAGTGGTTTTATGTAGCACGGGCCTCATAATTACTGCTTGCGTTTTTGCTTACAAAATAACTTACAAGGATAGTGTATTAAACTTTAATGTAGATGTCAACATGATTCTATCATAAAGTTTAAATTCATTTTCCTTTTAATTGGGAGAACGTAGATATGACAGTATTTGATAGAGTTAAAAAGCTTGCTGAAAAGCAAGGAATATCTATTGTTGAACTAGAAGAGAAACTTGATTTCGGTAGGAATTCACTATATTCATGGAAAAAGAAAACGCCAAACGGTGATCGTTTGAAGAAGGTTGCTGATTTTTTTAACGTTACAACCGATTACTTATTAGGAAGAACATCAACTCCTACATTCACTCGCAGAGATGAGCGTGACGTTCAAAAGACGTTGGAGGGGATGATTGAGGGACTTAGTGACAAAAACGCTCTTTCATATATGAAGAACGGTGATGAAGAAATAAGTGAAGAAGATGCTGAGCTTCTTCGTGCTTCACTAGAAAATGCAGTTCGCACGTCTAAGATTCTTGCTAAGAAGAAGTTCACTCCAAAGAAGTACCGCAAGAACAATGATTAGTGAGGTGGTATGAATGCGTACTGCTGATTGGATAAAGAAAAAAGCCCACGAAGTTGTATACAACGCAGGCACAAATAATCCAATGAAGATTTGCGAAGAAAATGGTATTTATGTTTGCCACCAGAATCTTGGTCGTGCCTTCCTTGGGCACTACACGAACATCAAACGTATTCCTTTAATTACCCTCTCCGCACAAAACAATGAGTTTGAGGATAATTATGCTTGTGGTCACGAACTTGGTCACCATTACTGCCATCACGGAAACAATACTGAATGGCTTTCTCGAAACAACTTGAAGTTTAATACCATAGGCTCTGAATACGAAGCAAATTTATTCATGGTAAATATAATGCTTGAAGGAGTTGATGTATCTGAATTTGAAACTAAAGAACAATTACTCAAGGCTTGTGGTATTCCGCTATGGGCTGAAAGATACGTAGAACTTTAAATAATATGGTCCAAAATCTGATGACACTAAAAGCTGATATTACTGCGGAGGAGATCTTAAATGGATACTTTATATTTTTTTAGTGGTTTATTTTACCTTATTGGTATTTTAGCGATACTGGTTATAATCGGTTTCCTAATTACTTGGCTTGTTGGGAAGTCATCAAAGAGCTTAACAATTAAAAAAGTTGGTAAAAGAGGTTCAGCGATTACTGGTATTGTTTTGGTTGTTTCATTTTTACTAGGTGGTGTTACACAAGCTGGTTATAACCAAATTGTTACTAAACGCAACGAACTGTTTGCTAATTACGCCTCTAAATACGAATCATTGTATTTAAAAACAGCTTCTAAAGCAGAAGACATCGGTAATGCAGAACAAAAGGATTGGTCTGATGCCATTGATGATTCTGACAGTGAAGATGACTTCGACCCAGATAAAACAATCACAGATTCAATGGATGACAATGCGGATGATATTGATGACGTTACTACTAATATGCATAAAATAAAGACTTACGTGGACGGCATGAAGAACAACGAAACAGATAGTCACAGTTTCAAAAAGTATCAAAAGTCATATACAGAATTAAAGAAATTAACAAATTTGGTTACCTCACCTTCTGGTAGTTATAATTCGTTCACTGACAAATTTGGAGACTATGATACTTCAACTGCAACTGCTTACGAAGACTTTTAAAATATAAATATACAAAAAAGCCCTGCTAGTGCTGGCACACTAACAGGACCAAGGGTTGATAAAGTATTGGCGTACACTATCAACCCTTCTATTTTAGCATACAAATAGGAGGAATATATCATGTCTCAAGTATTTAAGCGCGGCAAAGCATGGTCAGCAAGAATCCAATGGACGGATGACGACGGAAAACGATGTTCAAAATCTCAAAGTGCTTTTCCAACAAAAGCATTAGCGAACAAATGGGTTATTGAACAAAAAGCTAAACTTAACAAAGGTGTTCAAATTGATAAAGAAATATCACTTGTAGATTATTATGAGCAATGGTTTAACACATATAAGAAAGAAAAATTAGCAGATATAACTATAAATCGTTATGTATATACAGGGAATGCACTTAAAAAGTTTTTCAAAGACACTAATATAAAAAATATCAAACGTTCCGATTATCAAAAATTCATAAATTGGTATGGTGCTAATCATGCACCGGTAACAGTGAAGAAAGTCAATTCAATTATTCGATCGTGCGTAAAATCAGCAATTCTTGACGATTACCTGTTCAAAGATTTTACCCAACGTGTAGAACTTTCTGCTAATAAAAGTAAAGTTATCAAAGTCGATTATCTGAACCTTGATGAAATCAAAAGTCTTGTAAAAGGTACTACCAAAAACATTGAATTGCGACCAGGATTTACTTCTCGTTTTATGATTATTACCGCAATTTATACAGGAATGCGACTATCGGAAATTCAAGCTCTTACTTGGAAAGATATTGATTTTTTGCATCAAGCAATTGATATAAATAAATCGTGGAATATGAAGCAGAAAGATTTTAAGCCGACTAAAAACGAATCAAGTAATCGGATAATTAAAGTAAATACAGAACTCTTGCATTACTTAAAGATTTTACGTGATCATCGAAAATCTAATTTAGTATTTTTCAACCAGTTCGGCACTATCCCTACTTCTAATGCAGTCAATAAGACGCTGAGAGAGCTTCTAGGCAGTCTTAATATACATCGACGTAACTTTCACTTTCACTCGCTTAGACACAGCCACGTGGCTCTCCTGCTAGCAAATGGGGTAGATCTATATGCAATCAGCAAGCGACTTGGTCACAGCAACATTTCCACAACCGCAAATGTATATGCTTATCTAATTGACGAATACAAAGACAAAACTGATAAACAAATATTACAGGCCCTATCATCAATTTAAATGTGTGCAGAATGTGTGCAGAGGTCACAATTTTACCCGTTTTTATGCATTTTTCAAAATAAATAAAATACGCTGTAAATCCTTTTATATCAAGGGTTTACAGCGTATTTACGTTTTCACACATTTTCTCAAAAATGCCCCAGGCAGGATTCGAACCTGTACATGGAAACCCATACAACGACCTGAACGTTGCGCGTCTGCCAATTCCGCCACTGGGGCATCGTTATTTTACAAATAACAACAAACTCATTATACCGAAATCTTACTGAATTACAAGCCCTATTTATCCTCAATAAACTGGATCATTGTCCCGTAACCGGTTAATACTAAAAACTTTGGTGCCACTTGAACATTTGCCACATTGGTATTAAAGCGGACACCAACAATCCCATCTGCATCCTTCTCTGCAGCTCGTTCACGCAATTTCTGTTGAACTTCAGTAAATAATTGATCTAGTGATTCAAACGAATCAATTGCATCACTTGGTAACATTAAATGAACCGTTGCGTTAACAACCCCTAAAACTTTATGCGCTTGTGGGTAATCCTCAGTTGAAAGAAACATCCAACCACCTCCAAAATAATTATACCAGATTTACCTACCCTTAACTGAGACAAGAAAATTTCCCAACACTTAGGGCTCCTCCGACTTTTACTGGTGAGGGAACGCTCACTTAATACTATCGTTCACTTCCTCATAGTATTTACGGAAGGAGCTTTGCCACTTTGCACTGGAACATTACAAACTATTGATTCTCCTCTTCCGCAAAGTCGTTTTTTATTCGTTACCACCCGATAGTGGGCTCTGGATTAAGATCTTTCCGGTTACTATTACGTTACTTCTAACCTACTCCATAACTCCCTTCGGCCCTATTGGAACAAGAAGTTTAAATTTTACCTAATTTCCTTCCTAACTAATTAATGGATCGCCTTTAATACTCTCTTTCAGGGATCAGCTAGTTAAGAATTCGTGAAAGCATTAATAACACTGCAACCAAATTATTCAATCCGTGCAATAGCATTGAGTTTCGAATATCACCACTCTTCCAGTAAACGTAGGCCAAAGTCATCCCCATTACACAATACAAAAGAAAACTAATAATGTTCGTACTTAGATGCCCTGCCGAAAACACGATCCCCGATAAGATCACTTTAGGCCAGAAAGTATTTGACTTAAAGAACATGTTCATTAATACTCCACGAAAAACCAACTCTTCCGCTATCGGCGTTAATACTACTGCTGAAATTACAAACACAACCGTTACTAGCGGATTACCTCCTAAGATTGCCATTAAACTCTGATTATTAGCTGTTTCTGTCTGATGATAAATTAAAAGATCCAACATTCCAAGAATATATTCACTAGCTAATATTACCAGGTAACCACCAATAATTAGCTTCAGGTTAATTTTTCCCATAATCGGTAACTGATTATGATTATGATATTCTTGGCGAGCCCACATAATTATAAAGTAATAAAGGAGTAAAGAAATTATGATTAAGATTATCGTTTTTATCGTAATCTGATGGCTTCGATCAGCAATTCGCATTGCGGTTAATGGCAAACCAACACATACGAAAAGGACGACCATTAAGCCGACTCGCCTAACGAAAGAAAAGACTTTACTCATTCTTTTTTCCCTTTTTTTCTTGAAGACGCTGTTGCTTCCGCCGTTGGAAACTCCACTTAGCTGTTACCCTTGTTACTAATAAGTTAGCAATCACAAAACCTAAAATCCATAAAATGTACATTGACCATCCAGAAATCACTTTGCAAATAGTCAATGCCACTAAAATTGCGAAAATAATTAATGGTGGTAAAACCACTTTTAAAACTAATTCTGCTTTCACTCTTTAACCCTCCACACTCATTTCAAGAAATTCATAAATATTTTAGCAAACTAATCTTGGTGAAAGACATCTTCTAATATCTGTTTAGTCGTTGCCATTTGTGTCCCACGGGATCGCACATAGTCAATCTGAGAAATAAGAATATTATACGCCCACATAGAAGATAAATCTTTTTCGTTGAAATAATGAAGATTCAAAGTGATTTCATTTAAATCGTGAATCATTCCCGAAAAATCATCTACTCCTTGGTATTTCTTTGTTCCAATAACTACCGGTAAGTGGTTATTAGCAGAATCTCTTAATACATTCATTAGGATATTCCCGGTTGTGATCTTTGGATGATCATCCAAGAACTGTTGCACCCGCCAAATATCAAAATAGTGGTTCTCATGAGCTACCTTTGTCTTCTCCGAAACGGTTGTTAAATAATCTGTCTGATCTTTAACCGTATCAATACTTTCAATCCGGATGGCAATTAAGCCATTGATCTTACCATCCCAATCAATACTAATCATTAAGCAAAAATAGTTATCGAAGCCAACTATAAAACCAACGTTAAAATATTCGTCTCCCTTAATATTATGTACTTCAACCAGTTTTCCTTGTTGTTTGGCAATGGTTAACTTGATCCTAACATCTTGCTTATTTGGTTGTTCCAAATCATTGCCCCCTAATTGTCATTCGATTAATCAAATAAAAATTCATCAAAAATAGTCTATCAAGAATTACAAAGTAAATTCAATTAATAAAACCTTACAAGTCGATAAACGATTAATTACTACTACAAAATATATCAAAATTTGAATAGGAATCCACTATTTTTTGTAGTAAGATAATTCTTGTGTTTAAAAATATAGTAAAGAGGGGCCAACATGGTGATAATTACTGCAGGAATGATTGGTGTCGGAAAAACCACCTTAACTGGTAAGATTGCGGAACATTTACATACAACAGCCTACTATGAACCTGTAGGTGAAAACCCAGTACTACCACTTTATTATGCGAATCCAAAACAATATGGATTCCTATTACAAATTTATTTCCTTAATAAACGTTTTTCAATGATTAAACAGGCACTATCTGATGATAACAATGTCTTGGATCGTTCAATTTATGAAGATGCATTATTTACCCGTGAAAATAACGCAGAAGGAAATATCAGTGATACTGAATTAGAAGTTTACCTAAAATTATTAGATAATATGATGGCGGATCTTGAACGATTACCAAAAAAAGCGCCTGACTTAATGGTTTATTCTGAAACTGACTTTGAAACAATCCTTTACCGGATTAAGAAGCGTGGTCGAGATTACGAACAAATTGATAAGAATCCGGAATTAAAAGACTACTACTACAAAATGTGGAGTGCTTACAAGGACTGGTACCGAAATTATGATGCAAGCCCAAAAATGAAAATTGACCTTGAAAAGTATGACTTAGAAAATCCACGGAATGTCGACGCCGTTTTGGCAATGATCGACGAACGCTTGAAGGATATTCGTCATTAATATTTTATTTAATTAACTCAATAATTCGAAGACAAGCTCCTCAAATTGGCTAAAAACTAATTTGAGGAGCTTTTTCTCTCTCATTAACTAATCAATAGCTTTTTCAGTCCCGTAAGTACTCCTGCTGATGCAGCCCCTCCAACAATTGAAACTACTGGTGAAATTTTCTTATGTTTAGGAAGAGTCCGATGAGAAGAGGCTTTTACATGTTTTTTAGGCGGTTGTTCCAATTGTTGATATCCTCTAGTAAGACTATTTTCACTTCCACTTTTCTTCAATCCATCATATCTTGTTAGTTGATAACTCTCGATAATTTGGTTTAACTTCTTATCATAATTTGGATCTGTTGCATAACGCCCTACAAGAGCTCGTGTTGCTTCCCGGTAATCCTTAACTACTGATCGATGAACTTGCTTGTACAAAGGTTGCTGCAGTGTTTCAGCATAATCACGTAATGACTGAATATCACTAGTATACGAACGAAATATATCTTGAACCTGTCTTGGCCGCCCATTAATAAATTCGGTCGTTGATTTTAATGTTCCCTGACCACCAAAATGTCCTTTAACTCCAAACAGGTTATGATGTGGCGCAAGGCTTAAGTCACTTGAACCCCAGTTACTTTCTAATGCTGCTTGGGCAATAATGATGGATGGATATAGGTCAAATTCTTTTCCAATTTGCTGTGCATGCTTAGCGATTCTTGCAATAAAGCGGGCTTGATTAGGTAGCGGTTGCCGATGGGGATACTTTTCCTGATCAAGAAGAGGCTCGCTTACACCACTATTTTTTATATGGGAATCTTTTTGTTCATCATTTTCCTTCCCCCACTGTTTTTCTTGTTCTAACCCCTTCTGATAAGCAGCTTGTTCAACTGGATTATCAAATGAACGTGTTTGTCCTGCCAATTGATCCGCTATCCCCAATTGAAAAGCCTGTCGATACTTTTGCGTAGCATTATGAAACTGAATGAGAAATTCACGTGTGTATTCATCACCATGGCTTCGTAATCTTTGTACACTTACTTCTTCCTGACTAATTACCGCAACCTCAGCATCATTCCGCGCCTCATTTCCCTCATTAGCCAACCCTGTTAACGATGTATTGAGTGATACGAGCATTACTATTGTCCCTAAAATAACTTTATCTTTCATTTATTTCACTCCCCATTTAACTCTCTAACTAATAAATACGGGGTAATTGAAAAAATGCACTTTTTAATTTTAAAAAAAATCAAAATTCGGTTTCCCGAATTTTGATGTCTCATTCATTCTTTGGAGACGCATCCCCTTTATTCAATTAATAAACTATAACTGGCTCATTAACTTCAAGACTATTATATGCTCCTTCAGCATCACTTGGATGCATGTTTGCACAACCATTTGAACCATCATTTAGGTAAGCAGTCTTAGACCAGTTATGCCGCCATGAAGCATCATGGAAGCCACAACCACTATCAGTAAATTGAGCCCAGTATTGAACCTTACTGCTGTAACTAGAACCATTATCACTTGTCCCGCGTAAAACCGATGGTGATTGCTTATACATGATATACCAGACTCCCTTTGGCGTCTGATCAGCCTTATTACTCATCTTTCCGGTAACAACATCAACTTCATCTACACACTTACCGTCCTTATAGAACCAAGCATGTTGTGAAGCAATTGAAATAACAGCATAGGTATTACCAATTCCATCATTTTCTGTTACACCATAACCAGTTCCACGGCGGTTATAACCGATTCCGTAAATATCATCCTTCGCATTAACCGAAGATTTACCAGCCGCAATTGCATTAGCTAAAGTCTTTCCGGCACGCTCAGCACTGATCTTCCACCCGTAACTACCATCTTTAATTGTTGTTATTTCTTTACCTTCGGGTGTTTTAAACTTAAATGCTTTCCCTAGCGTTGCCTGTTTTTGATTAATTTGCTTAATTTTTTTATCAACTGCAGACGTATCATAGTGGTATTGATCGTCTTTATAGGTAGCACTAGTAATCACATCAGTAGTTGTAAAATGATAAGTCTGCTTTTCAACCTGATAGTTAACCTTTTTCCCGCTTAACTTCTGCAACTGTTTCTTTTCATTTTGAACCGTTTTACTATTCGTTGAAAGTGGTTGCTGTTGTTTGGCACTAAGAGAAATTTTACTATTATAGGCCTGAGAACTCAGTTGTTTAAGAACACGTTGCACATCAATTCTCGTTCCTCGTTGTCCCTTATGGACTATTACTTTACCATTACGTAATTCCGCATAGGCATTAACCGGTGCTTGACGTCCCTTATTCATCTGTTGAAGTGTCGATTGAACAATTGCCTTCTTGGTATCATATTGGCTGAGCTCCCGTCTAATTGGCTTAATTTGTAACGAATAAGCTTTCCGTGAAGGGAAAAATGAAAATTGCTGATGGAAAAGATCCTTCATCTTTGTCTCATCTGTTGCAGTTAATGATGAATCACTATCAGGGCCATCATAAATCAAATCACCATTTAGATAAACACGATTGGTGTTCTTAGCTGTTTTAACTTTCTGAAATGCTTGCTTAGTCGTCAAGCCACCAACATTAATCCCGTTAACAGTAACATTTCGGTTAAAATGGTGTGCTTGATGCCACCAATTTACACTAATTATAATCACTAATAACCCAATAATTGCTAATAATACGTGCTTTAATTGAAACCGCATCGTTAAATACTCCTTACATCGAATCAGTAATAACAAAGTATCGACTGCCCTATTTTACCACGATCTGTCACAATTAGCATATTTTACCGAACATACGTTGTGCGCAAAGTGAAATTTTTCATTTTATATTTTTTACTAAGATAAGTACTCACTAAAAGGCTTCCAGGTCCAAAAATGGGCCTAGAAGCCTTTTACTTTAAGCAACGTCTTTTTAAATTTCTGGATAACTACTTTCTTTAATAGCCAACTTTTTATTATCTAAATCGGTTTTTACCACCATTACGTCGCAAGGAGCCACTCGAACAGTGTAAGCAGCAGTCGAACCTACGATCAACCGACCAATTGCATTTAGACCGGTAGCGCCAATCACAATCAAATCAATCCCGTTATCCTTTGGGAACTTCTCGGCTAATTCAACCTTTGCGTTTCCAATTTCAACATCAGTGTGAACTTCCTTAACCCCGGCTTTTTCGGCCTTTTGTTTTTCTTCAGCTAAGCGTTTGTTCATCGTTTGAACTGCAGAATCATAAATACTCTTGTCGACAAAGCCAAAGCCGCTTGGACTTGTTGTTGGGTAGCGTTCTCCATTGATTACACTAATTAAATATAAAGTTGCATTATTCATCTTTGCAATATCGACAGCCTTAGCTAAAGCCATTTCTGACTGCTTTGAACCATCAATTCCAACAAGAATCTTTTGGTAACTCATAATTGACACCTCCAATTAATTAAGTTAAATCTTATCGGATTTCACCCTTATTTTACCACAATGCTAGCTAACTACTTAATCAGTTACTAAGTCATTGATTGCCTGCATGTAGATTGCCATTGAAGTAATCAAATCATCAACTGGTTGGAATTCATTAGCTTGATGCATGGTATTTGGCGTATTAGGCATTAACGCGCCAAAGGCAACCCCTCGCTTCATTAACCGTCCATAGGTTCCGCCACCAACTACTTCTGGCTTAGCGTCTTGATCCCCACTAATATCGGTGTAGGCCTTCATTAATGTTTTTACAATTTGATCTTTAGGATCAACATAATGTGGTTCTTGGCCTTCACCTTGATTAACCGTAATCTTTAATGGTTTCGTGACCTGCTCAACTTTTTCCTGAATTTCATCTGGGGTTATTCCCTTAGGATAACGGAAATTCATGTTGATTTTACCACCATTTTCTTCAGTAAAGTTTAAGATTCCGGCATTCATTGTCAATTCACCCATTACGTTATCCGTAAACGCACTATTAAACTTCTTCATCCGAGTATCAAGGTGGAGATATTCAGCAAGAAATTTAATAAAACTAGCAGCCCCGCCAGCAAAATCATACTGATTCAAGAATAAGGCCAAGTAGGTCGCTGCATTAATTCCCTTTTCCGGTTCCATTCCGTGAGCAGCTTTCCCAATCACAGTTATCTTTAAGCCATCCATTGTTTCCTCAATTTGGCCAGTAACCGGATTTTCATCAATAAATTGGCCAAATGCGCTCATAACCTTTTCCTTATCTGAAGTGGTAATTTCCGCTACAGCTTCTCGTGGTACCATATTAAAACGCAAGCCTGATTTGAAACTCTTCAACCGTGCTGTACCCTCGTTTCCTGCTGGGACATCTAGAAGAAGTGAGAATTGTCCCTTCTCACCATTAATTACTGGGAATTCCGCATCAGGTGAAAAGCCAAGTGTTGGTGCTGGTTCAACTTCAAAGTACCGGTGCATCCCCGTCCAGTTGCTTTCCTCATCTGTTCCAACAATAAACCGCACTTTCTTGTTAAATTTAACTCCCTGATCCTTTAAATATTTAAGGGCGTAGTAGCAAGCCATTCCAGGTCCCTTATCATCAGAGGCACCACGAGCATATAACTTTCCGTCCTTAATAACCGGCTTAAACGGATCAGTCTCCCAGCCTTTACCGGCAGGCATTACATCGAGGTGGGCTAAAATAGCAAGTGTTTCATCACCCTCACCCCATTCTGCATAACCAACGAGGTTATCAATACTTTTTGTACGGAAGCCGTCGTTTTTTGCCATCTTTAAGAATTCTTGTAATGCTTTAGCTGGCATTGGTCCTAAAGGATATTCGTCAGTTGCTGCCTGATCATCACGAACACTGGGAATCTCCAATAGAGTAGTCAGGTCTTTTAAGTAACTTTCTTCCTGACTTTGTGCCGCTTTCATCCAATCTGTCATTTTATCGACCTCCATTAATCTTTTCGTTAAAATAATGATACCATGAAAGTAGTCGTTTTCAGCTTGAAAGCACCCAATATAAAGGAGTTCTTAAAAATGAAAGAATTAACTGATCAAATTCTTTATGATGTCATTAAACCGCGACCCAATGATAGCTTTAAAGGAACATATGGAAAGGTCACCCTTGTTGGTGGTAACCGTAATTTTGGCGGAGCAATTATTATGGCTTCCACTGCTGCCGTCTACTCAGGGGCTGGATTAGTCACTACCGCAACTGATCCAAGCAATTCCGCTGCCCTCCACTCCCAACTACCAGAATCAATGTTTGCCGATTTTAATGATATCGACCAAGTTGCTTCATTGGTTGAACCCGCAACGACTGTCGTAGTTGGTCCTGGGCTAGGGGATGATAAATCAAGTCTTGCAATCCTTAAAAATGTCTTCGCGCATACTAATGAAAAGCAAAACGTCGTTATCGATGGCTCAGCAATTACTCTTATGGCCCGCGAAGACCTAGCCCAACCACAGGGAAATATTATTTATACCCCTCACCAAATGGAATGGCAACGCCTTTCAGGAATTAAGATCGCTGACCAAAGTGAAGAACGCAACAAGGCAGTTCAAACTAAATTAGGTGCTACCGTTGTTCTTAAAAAGCATCATACCGAAATTTATACCAATGATGAAGTTTACCAATTAACGATCGGTACTCCTGCCCAAGCCGTTGGTGGGATGGGTGACACCTTGGCAGGAATGGTTGGCGGCTTTACGGCTGAATTCTCAAAGTCACCATTAAAAGCAACCCTAGCAGCTGTGTATGCCCACAGTGCAGTTGCCGAACAGATTGCGAAGAACCAATACATCGTTCTCCCTCACCAAATTAGTAGATCACTACCAGTATTCACGAAGAAAATAGAAGCTGGAAAAACTGAACATCAAATTGGCTTTTTAAATTAAATTTTTCTATTTACCTTAGATCCAAAATAGGCTCCAAGGTTCGGAAATTTTCCGAGCTTTGGAGCCTATTGATATTTCAAACTATTTTTTAACTAATATGGAATATCTGCCGTAATCCTTGTGCTTTTGTCCCCAAGAGCTTATCAGCAAGACGGAAGTGGAGTGCTAAGTAACCATAAACACCTGCACCAACAAAGACACCAATTATTAAGGTAATAAAGGCAGTGTATCGACCGTATGGACTAATGAACAATCCTAATAAAAGCATAATTCCCTTAGTTACGACCAGCATAACAAGTGAGTATGCCAAAATTTGGTTAGTTGGAAGTGCCATCTGTTCAAAGTTCAGCCGGAATTCCCGGTTAAATGAACGAATTATGAGACAATTAATTATCATCATCGCAATTCCCGTAGCTAAAAGAGGTCCTAACCCTTGAGCTAACCAAATACATGGGAATTGAATTAGCAATTTGATCACTAAACCTATTCCTAAGTATTTCATCATCCGGCGGTTTTCTGAGATCCCTTGCATCATTGCGGCTGCTACAGTGTATAGTCCTAGTGGAATTGCCATAAATGCCGCAAATTCAAGAACAATAACACCAGCATGATTATACCGATAAAAGACGGTATATATCTGTTGAGCTACCGCATATAAGCCCAGAACAGCTGGAATCATCACAAAATAGAATAACATCAGGACATTTTCAATTTGGTTTCTCATCCCTGCATGATCATTCTTTGCTCGCGCCATTGCCAGTAATGGAATTGCGGTAACAGCCAATGCATTCGCTAACGCAATAATAATCATATACAGCTTGTTAGCATTAAACGCGAACAAGGCATATAAAACATCAATTTGATACTTAGTAAAGTGCCCAACTAGTGGCATCATCCGTTTAAAACTGTATTGATCAACTAATTGGAAAAGGTTAATTCCTGATTCAATAATGATAAATGGAATTGATTGGTAAACAATCTTCAGAATTAACTCAGTCGTTGAAACTTCTTTAACAGGTTGCTTAATTGTTCCTGATCCCTGCATACCCCCCCGATACTTAAGCCAAGCAAGGAAAAGAACGATACATGCCCCAATTGCACCAATAAATGCCGCAAACGTTGACTGACTCACCGCACTCACCCAGTTACCCTTCTGGATCTTCATGATGAGGTAAGTTGCCCCTAACATGTAAATCACCCGAAGAAGCTGTTCCACAAATTGTGAAATTGCGGATGGTGCCATCATACTATAACCTTGAAAGATTCCTCGACTAATCGCCATCAACGGGATAATAAAAATTGCCCAAGCCAACGAACGTAACACTGGGATTAGATTAGTATCACCGTTATAGACGATCGGCCATGAAGCAATATACATCATGACCGTCCCACAAATAACCCCCGATGCAAGGGCCATATACAGTGCCGAACGGTTTAACTTCTGACTAACTCCGTATTCATTCAACCCATTATAGTGCGCGACAAGTTTTGAAATAGCTGAGGGAATCCCTGCTGTTGAAATTGTAATAAAAAGACTATAAATATTATACCCTTGAGCATACAAAGCATTTGCTTCATCACTATATGCCCCTAACCAAGTAACCCAAGGAATAATGTAAATGGCCCCAAGAATGCGTGAGGTGATATTCCCCGCCGTCATCCATGCTGAACCATTCAGCATTTTTGAACGAGCAGTATCCTTTTGCTGTCCTTCACTCATAATTTTAAATTCCTACCTTTTATTTTCTAAAATCAATACTAACCATTCTATCCTTAATATATCATCGTCGCAAATCATTTTAGGAAATCTTAGTTAATACTGTTCTAAATCAACCGTTACCATCTTCACTATTGCATCAGGATGGGCGGCTTGAACTTCAGCTAGGCTACTAATTTGAGGAGCTTTTTCAAAATGGCCAAGTTTATCATTTAATGTAATTGCCAATCCCAATTTAGCAAAATCCATTGCACTTGCCATGTCTTTTCCCTGAGTAAATGCTTCAGGAAGATCCGGAAAGTCAACTTCAATCTGGTTATTTTTCTGTTGAAAAATTGCTGGATAGCTAACTATTTCCAATTTTTATCCCTCACTTTTCTTTTATTAAAACAATCTGTATTTTACCACGACCGAAATACTGACGAAACTTTTGGTGTAACACAAAAGGCCCTAAAGATTGGCATTGCCAAACTCTGGGGCCATATTTGTATCTGTGGGAGCGTCGACCGACCGCTGTCACACTTCCCCCTAGCCATTAATTCATCGTAACTTACTACTTCGCAACAATGTTAACGATTTTGTTTGGCACGACGATAACCTTTTTAACGTCTTTGCCTTCAGTAAACTTTTGCACGTGTTCATCAGCAAGTGCTAGCTTCTGCGCTTCTTCACGGTCAATATCCTTTGCCATCTTGATCTTTGAACGAAGCTTTCCGTTAACTTGGATAATCATTTCAACTTCGTCTTCTTCCAATGCCTTCGGATCATAGGTTGGCCATGGTTGATAAGCAATTGTATCACTAACGTTAAAGTGACTCCATAATTCTTCAGCAACATGAGGAATTACTGGTGAAATCATCTTAATGAAGCCTTCCATGTATTCAACTGGAAGATCATCAGCCTTAAATGCTTCATTAACAAAGACCATTAATTGAGAGATGGCAGTATTAAAGTGCATCCGTTCATAATCTTCAGTAACTTTCTTTACTGTTTGATTATAAACCTTCGTTAACTTACCATCATTGAAAGTTGAAACCCGATCACGGAGGTGGTTATTTTCATCCATCAATAACCGCCATACACGTTGAATCCACTTATATGAACCGTGAAGGCCTTCTTCATCCCACGGAACAGATTCAGTTAATGGACCCATGAACATTTCGTAAAGACGAAGAGTATCAGCTCCATACTTTTCAACAATGTCATCTGGGTTAACAACATTACCCTTAGACTTAGACATCTTCTCATGGTTAGCACCAAGAATCATTCCTTGGTTAACCAACTTCATAAATGGTTCCTTGGTTGGCACAAGTCCCAAGTCGTATAGGACCTTGTGCCAGAACCGGGCATAAAGAAGGTGGAGAACTGCATGTTCAGCCCCACCAACATACAAGTCTACTGGTGACCAGTAATCAAGAGCTTCTTTTGACGCAAATTCCTTATTGTTATGGGGATCAGTGTAACGAAGCCAGTACCAAGATGAACCAGCCCATTGAGGCATTGTGTTAGTTTCACGGAGGCCGTGCCGACCTTGCTCGTCATAAACATTGACCCAGTCTTCGACATTAGCCAATGGACTTTCCCCCGTACCCGATGGTTCAATATTATCGGTATCTGGTAATTTCAATGGTAATTCATCTTCTGGTACCAAGGTTGTCCGCCCATCGTCCCAGTGAATTACTGGAATTGGTTCACCCCAGTAACGTTGCCGACTAAAGATCCAGTCCCGCAAACGGTAATTAACTTTCTTATGACCAGCATTATGTTCATCAAGCCATTCAATCATTTTCTTTTTGGCATCTGCAATGTTTAATCCATCCAAGAAGCCAGAATTAATGTGTTTACCATCACCATCAAAAGCGCCTTCTTCGAGATCAGCCCCTTCAATGATTGGCTTAATTGGCAAATCAAACTTCTTGGCAAAATCGTAGTCACGTTGATCGCCAGATGGAACTGCCATTACAGCACCAGTACCGTAAGAAGCTAAAACATAGTCACTGATCCAAATTGGTAATTTTTCACCATTAACTGGATTAATAACGTATGAACCAGTAAATACCCCAGTCTTATCCTTATTTAAGTCAGTCCGTTCAAGATCAGAACGACGGGAAGCTTCTTCTTGGTACTTCTTAACTGCTTCCTTATTTTCTGGAGTAGTTAATTGATCAACTAATTCTTGTTCAGGGGCAAGGACAACATAGGAAGCTCCAAATAAGGTATCTGCACGAGTAGTAAAGACTTCAATCTTAGTATCTTCATCACCAGCAACTGGGAAGTAAACAGAAGCACCTTCTGAACGACCAATCCAGTTACGTTGCATTTCCTTAACACTCTCTGGCCAATCAACCAAATCAAGATCATCAATCAAGCGGTCCGCATAGGCAGTAATCTTCAAAACCCATTGCTTCATTGGCTTCCGGTAAACGGGGTAACCACCACGCTTGGTTTTTCCATCTTCAACTTCTTCATTAGCAACAACGGTTCCCCCCATAAAGTCTGGGGCCCAGTTAACCATGATCTCACTTTCGTAAGCCAAGCCCTTCTTATAGAGTTGTTCGAAAATCCATTGAGTCCACTTGTAGTATTCAGGATCCGTTGTGTTAACTTCCCGGTCCCAGTCATATGAGAATCCGAGTGATTGAATTTGGTTACGGAAATGATCAATATTCTTATTAGTAAAACTCTTTGGGTTGTGACCAGTCTTCAATGCATATTGTTCTGCTGGTAAACCAAAGGCATCCCAACCCATTGGGTGTAGAACATTGTATCCTTGCATCCGCTTCATCCGTGACATTACATCAGTAGCGGTATAACCTTCTGGATGTCCAACGTGGAGTCCCTGACCTGATGGGTAAGGGAACATATCTAAGGCATAGTACTTCTTTTGATCTTTGTTCAAATTAGCCTTAAATGTTTCATTCTTTTTCCAGAAACGTTGCCACTTATTTTCAATGGCAGTATGATCGTAAGCCATATCTTTCTCTCCTTTATTTAATAAACAATTTTCCTGTTTAATCGTATTAAAAAAGTCCCGTAGAAAATTTATTCTACGAGACGAAACAATTCCGCGGTACCACCCGAATTCCATGAACTAATCATGACACTTCACGCCATAACGCAGCAAACGTTACTACCTACTCTAATTTCAGCAGTAATTTTCTTGGACGAGTTCATTATTAATAATCCCCGTGTTCCCAGCACCACACGATCTCTGAAGAATTAAGTAATAACTACTATTTCCAATCTGATCAAATATTTAATGATATTCTAACAATCAACATTCTCAAATGCAAGTACCGCTTAACCGAGAATCTCCTTCAATTCATCAACCTTATCTAGTTGTTCCCATGGTAGTTCAACATCTGTCCGCCCAAAATGACCATAAGCAGCAGTTGGTTCATAAATTGGTCGCTTCAATTCAAGCATCTTAATAATCCCGGCAGGACGAAGATCAAAGACTTTACGCACTGCGGCAATTAACTCTGCTTCACTCCGCGTACCAGTACCATAAGTATCAATTGAGATTGAAACAGGTTCTGCCACACCAATAGCATAAGCCACTTGGATTTCAAGCTTCTTTGCGTAGCCAGCAGCAACCAAGTTCTTAGCGATATAACGGGCAGCATAACTAGCTGATCGATCAACCTTAGTTGCATCCTTACCAGAAAATGCTCCCCCACCATGGTGAGCAGCTCCACCATAAGTATCAACAATAATCTTTCTACCAGTTAAACCAGCATCCCCTTGAGGACCACCAATAACGAAACGACCGGTAGGATTAATGAAGTATTTAGTTTGATCATCTAGATATTCAGCTGGAATCACAGCTTTAATAACTTGTTCCATAACATCCTTCTTGATTTGGTCAAGTGAGACTTCTGGATCATGTTGTGTACTCAAAACAACAGTATCAACACGTAAAGGTTTGTCATTTTCATCATATTCAACAGTAACTTCAGCCTTTGCATCTGGACGCAAGTAAGGGATTACCTTGTCCTTCCGTAACTTAGCAATTCGTTGCATTAATTTATGACTAAGCACTAATGTCAATGGCATGTATTCTGGCGTTTCATCAGTTGCATACCCAAACATTAACCCTTGATCACCAGCACCGATTTGGTCAAGCGGATCAACCCCACCTTCACGAGTCTCAAGAGAGTCATCTACCCCTTGCGCAATATCAGGTGATTGTTCATCGATTGCGGTAATCACAGCACAATTATCAGCATCAAAGCCATACTTACCGTCAGTATAACCAATGCGCCGAATAGTATCACGAACAACCTTCTGAATGTTGACGTAAGCTTTGGTGGATACTTCACCAAAGACTAGTACAAGGCCAGTTGTGACAGAAGTTTCGACAGCGACCCGTGAATCCGGATCTTGTTCAAGCATTGCGTCTAAAATCGCATCACTGATTTGATCAGCAATCTTATCAGGATGTCCCTCAGAAACAGATTCTGAAGTAAATAAATGTTTTTCTACCATGTGTATTAATTCCCCCATATGCAAGTTACAATTGAAACATTTAGTGGTTACAAGGCATCTTCACAGTAATTGTGAATCCTATCGGGAATTTGCTTTATAACGTCAACCATCTTAGCATAATTCACTTGCTAGATTCAAACATAAATTTCTCACTATTCACGAGCATTAACCATTCCAACCGCCGTCATAAACGAATAAGCAGTCGTTGGTCCAATAAATTGAAAACCATCCTTTTTCATTTTCTGGGCCATTTTCTTTGATTCTGCTGTTTGAGCAGGAAGTTGCTTTCCATTTAAGTGGAAACGTTGCGGCTCAAAATTAACAAACGACCATACATAGTTATTAAATGTTTCACCATTTTTCAATAGTTCTTGAATTACTTTTGCATTATTAATTGTCGCCATAATCTTTCGCCGGTTTCGAATGATTGTTACATCATTCATTAAGCGCTCAAAATCATCTCGACCAAATTTAGCAACCTTTACTGCATCAAAATAGGCAAACGCAACATCAAATGCCCCTTCTCGTTTCCAAATCGTTGACCAGGATAACCCAGATTGAAAAAGTTCTAGTGTCAACATTTTAAATAATTCACGATCATCATGTTCAGGAAGGCCCCATTTTGTATCATAATAATCGCGCATTAGCTCAGATGTTTCAGCCCATAAAGGACGTTTCACAGTCATTTAATCACCCCATTAAGTTTCCTATATATACAGGACGAGATAATTAGGCTTTTGCATCTTTTTTAGCGGTATTTTTCAAGGCCAGGGCCATAAACAACCCAATTATTTCGACAAAAAACATTGTCAAAAATACGTAATGGTAACCATTTAGAGCAGCACTTAGGCTCCCCATCCCCCGGCTAAGGTTATGACTTGTTACCGTCGTTAAAATAATCGTTGAAACAGCAACCCCAGTAGAACCAAGGACCTGACGAACCGTAGTAATTACGGCAGTCCCATGAGGAACAAGTTCATTTGGTAAGGAATTAGCCCCTAAAGTAACAGCAGGCATCATAACAAAGGCATTCCCACCTTCAATTACCATGGCACAGAAAATCATGATCCATAAACTCATTCGGTTAATTAAGAATAAGCCAGCAAACCAACCAGCAACAATCATTACCATCCCTACTAGCATTGTCGGCTTAAAACCAATCTTATCGGCTAATTTGCCTGTTAACGGGTTAAGGATACTTAATAATGCTGCTCCAGGAACTAGTGACATCCCGGAAACAAACGGGCTAACTTTAAGAACCCCTTGATAGTAAAGTGGGAAAATAATTGTTGTCACGATCAGGGCAATATAAGAAATTGAAGTTAGCAAAATCGCTAAATCGTAGTTAAAGGTCTTCATTACCCGGAGCTCTAACAATGGTTCCTTAAGGTGCAACTGACGAACACAGAACCAAATAATTGCTAAAATACTGATAATTAAGATAATTCCACTAATTCCCCAGTTAGCTTTTGCCTTTCCAAATTGGTCAATAACATACATAATCCCAATTAACCCAATTGATAGGAAAACAGAAAGCCAATCAAGACTGCTTTCGTGTCGTTGCATAACATCGCGAATAAGGCCAGAACCAGCCATAATAATGATCACGGTGATGATAATCATAAAGAAGATAAATAAACTCTTCCAAGTAAAGAACTTAAGGAGAATTCCGGAAACAATTGGACCACAAGCCAGTGCTGAGCCCATTACCAAGCCGGCGATTCCCATTGTGGTTCCCCGTGCATCACGCGGTGTTATTTCCAGCAATACTGATTGATACGACGGGAAGAGCACTCCTACCGCGAAGGCTTCCATCGCCCGACCAATCATCATAAACCAGAATCCAGAAACTCCCCAATTAGCTGGAGTTAAAATAATCATCAATGAACCAATGTCAAACAAGGCTAACGCGCCAATAAACATGGTCTTAAAATTAAGATTATTCAACATCCACGGACTAATTGGCATACTAACGCACATCACAAGCATGAAACCAGTAGTTAACCACTGAACCGTTGATGCTGAGATCCCGAACGCCCTCATTAACGTTGGATAAGCTGTTGACAATGAAGATTGACTAATCGACATTGTAAACGTCCCAATTAATAGTGTAAAAATAAACCAGAACCGACTATATGGTCGGCCATTTTGATCAATTGACTTTCTCATCAAATCCCCTTCTTTAGAATTATTATCAATAATCAAAGCCCATTATAAAGTTTGAATTCACAATTGTAAATGTTATACTTAATGTAAATTAAATCTTCTAAACTAGTGAGGTGAGTAATTTGGCTGAAGCAGAATTTGATCGTGCAATTGAGCAATTAAGAGAAAATCACGTAAGGGTTACTCCCCAACGAAAAACGATTCTAAACTATTTGATAACACATCATACCCACCCAAGTGTGGAAATGATCTACGAGGATCTCAAAGACAGTGTTGACAATATCAGTATGGCAACCGTTTATAACACGTTAAAACTATTTGTCGACTACAACTTAGTAATCGAACTAAAGAATGGCGATGGTAGCACCCATTATGACTATTTTGGTCATCCTCACTACCACGTTATCTGTGATAACTGTGGTCAGATTACCGACGTTTTTGATCCTCACTTTACCGAGATTAGTAAAGAATTAGCACTCATGACAAGCAATAAAACTGGTTACCTTGTTACTGGTAATAATATCGAAGTTCATGGAATCTGCCCCAATTGTCAAAGAAAACTGCATTTAAATCGCTAAACAATCAATATTACGACGATTTTATCCAATCAAATTTAAAAGGTGTCTCTCAACTAGAAACCACTTCAGGCTTCTAATTGAGAGACACTCTTTTTATTTCTTAGGTTGTGATAATGAAGCAAAGGCTAGGACAGCAAACCATATTAGTGTAAATATCAGCGCTCCTAGTGTTTGTTTATTCAAACAAAGGACAATTAAAACAAACCCCAAAAAGACTAATACAAGATAATCAGTAAATGGTGCACCAGGAACCTTAAAAATCCGTTTTTGTGGTTGTGACCGCAGATACTTTAAATGGGTCACCATAATAGTTGCCCAAATAAAAAGAAAACTAGTTGTCGCAATACTCGAAATAACTGTAAAAACGCCACCAGGCATTATCAAATTTAGGATTGCGGCAATTGCAACAACACCCGCAGAAATAATAACAGCAAATGCTGGCACAGAGTTTCGGGATAGTTTACTAATCTTTCTAATTCCTGGTCGATGAGAGGTTGCCGTTAATTCGGCAAGCATCCTACCTGTTGTATAGAGAGAACTATTACATGCTGAGGCAGCCGCTGTAACAACGACAAAGTTAATCAAACTAGCAGCACCACGTAACCCGATATCATTAAAGACCATTACAAAAGGACTTTTTGAAGGTGCTAACCGGTCCCAAGGATAAATACACATAATCACTGCTAAGGCAGCAACATAAAATAAGAGGATCTGAAACGGAATAGCATTTATTGCCCGGGGAATAACGTGCCGAGGATTTTCTGCTTCAGCAGCTGTCATCCCGACCATTTCAATCCCGACAAAGGCGAAGACAACCATTTGAAAGGAAAGAATGAAGCCCTTTGCGCCGGCAGCAAAAAAGCCCCCATTATTAACCAAGTTAATTGGTGAAGCAACATATCCGCCCTTACTCTTAAAACTAATTAGCATCATTCCGATACCAACAAGGACCAAGAGCGCAATTGCAAGAATTTTAATTAAGGCAAACCAAAATTGTAATTCACCAAACGCACTTACAGTAATTAGATTGATACATAGGAGGACAATCAAAGTTAATAGTCCCGGAATCCACTGGGGAACACTCGGAAGCCACAACTGGAAATACATCCCAATGGCTGTAATTTCTGCCATCGCTAATGCAATCCAACACGCCCAATAAGCCCAGCCAGTAATAAAACTTACTCGTGGTCCCAAGTAAACGCGAATTGCATCGACGAATGAGCGGTAATTTAGATCCGACATTAGTAGTTCCCCGAGTGCCCGCATAATCCAAAAGCAGACAATCCCCGTAATAATATAGGCTAATAAGATTGCTGGGCCAGCCGAGTGAATTGCTTGACCAGAACCGAGAAACAGGCCAGTCCCGATCGTTCCTCCCAATGCCATTAGTTGGATATGGCGGCTTTTCAGGCTGCGCTTCATTTTATTTTGCTTTGCCAATGTAGTTCAATTCTCCTTAAAATTTCTCTTAAAAGTTATTAACAAACTATCGCTTTTTATAACCTTTTATTTAATAATGGAAAATAGTTTGTCCGAAAATTTATTTTATACCATTTTTTGTGAAGAGAGGGAATAAATTTGTTACACTGGCTTCCATTTTGTACATACTTAGTCGTTGCAATTATTATCACGATTGATGCTTTTTCCCGTTACCAGCAATTTGGCAAGCGCTTAACAGTCTTCGCCTGTTTCTGCTATTTTGTGATTATTCTTCGCCTCTGTTTAACCCCAATTAGTTTTAGTTTTATTAGTGCCGACCGCAATTTACGGTATTTTCATGGAGTTCCCTACAATTTAATCCCATTCCAGCAAGTCGATTTAGAATGGTTTTTAAACGTTATTATGACGATTCCTTTAGGCATCCTCCTGTACCTGATTGGTAGAAAAAGTCCTTTTGTGGTTATCATTTGCTTAAGTTTTTTATTTAGCTTTTTTATCGAAGGCAATCAATTTGTTTGTGACTTTCTTTTTCAAATTGGCCGAGTTGCTGACATCGATGACATTATTACTAATACGCTGGGTGGTGTTATTGGCTTTTACGGCTTAAAACTGTTCGATCGTGGCATTATTGATAAAATAATTCAACCTTTTTTCCTATCCTAGAAAAGTTTGGTACACTATTATTAATGAGGTGATTATCAATGATTTCAAACGAACAACGGGCCCATGACATTGCCATTGCACTAATTCAAGCTAATGGTAAAGACATGAAGCCAATTGAAGCATATCATGAATATATCAACTATCTCTTACCAATTCTTAAGGAAATCGATAAGGACTTCAAGAATGGTATCAGGGAACATATTTAACGGGAATAACTGGACTCCAAAGATTAGTTTTGCCGATCTTAAAAGCCCAGTCTTTTTTTATTATTCATTGTAATAGCATATTTAAATAACCATTATTAATAAATTTGCGGTATGATTATACTATTAGTGAAAGGAGTTATGAATTATGAATAACATTTCTCATCGACGGTTTGATTGGTTTAGCTTTTTTGTTGGAATTCTATTTATTCTTGGTGGATTTATTTCATTCTCAAGACCAGATCGAACCCTGCAATTATTATCTGTAATTATCGGTGTTGTCTTTATCTTTGATGGAATTTTTGAATTAACAATTCGACGGCGCTTTTTGCGTTCACTGCATGAAAGCTCTGCTTGGGTTGTCGTTCTTGGTGCCTTAAATGTTGTTTTAGGAATCATCTTTATCTTCCATCCCGGATTTGGAACCCTATACATTGCAATTATTTTCGCTGCGTGGTTCATTATCGATTCTGCAATGGAGTTGTCCGTTGGTCGGCTGTTCAAGGGGATTAGCGGAGGTTACTACTGGTTAACCATTATATTTAGTATCTTAGGAATTATCCTTGGTGTAGTCCTCCTCTTAAGTCCAGTTGTTTCAGCATTAACTGTTGTTTGGATTATTTCTGTTTTCTTGATTGTCTTTGGTGTATTAAAGATTGTTCAAGCATTCAATTAGAATAAAAAAGAGACGCTAGCATTCGGATTTACCGAACACTAGCGTCTTTTTTCTATTTTTAATTAGTCAATCTCAATTCGGGTATCATCGTCACTTTCAGCTTGCTTCTTTGGTAAGGTAAGTGAAAGAACACCATTTTCATAATGAGCTGTAATGTCTTTCCGTTCAACATCTGGTAACCGATATTGACGACTCATTTGTCCATAACGCCGTTCACTGTGAAGAAGGTGGTCTTCCTTATCATCCCCCTCATCAAAGGTGTGGCGATATCCGGTAATAGTTAAGATATTATTTGCATAACTAACATGAATGTCCTTCTTATCGAAGCCTGGCATATCAATCTTAACCTTGTATTGTTTATCATTTTCTTCAATATCAGTCTTCATATGATCTTCGACCGGTGTGAAATCTGAAAAGAAATCATCATTCATCAAATTCCGCATGTTATCCAAAAAGTTATTCCGACGCGTTAAATCGTTAGCCATAAATAAAGCTTCCTTTCCGTTAACTTGAACTTGATTACACTTATTACCTTAATCATTCATTGCAAAAGTGCAACTTTTTAGCATTTTTACTTGAGAATGCTAAAAATAATTTTCCCTAATAAATGGTTTTACCATCAAAGGGCTTACTTATATTTTAAACGATCTTCTAATTCTCCCCAAGAAATAAGCATTTTAAATTTGTCTTACGTGAAATTATAATCATGTATCAATCAGATGTATTTAATTAGAAAGAATGTTAGGATCAAATTGTAAAAATTTAAGGAGGGATTTTATGAGCACACTAAAATTAAGTCAAGTAACCGTACCAGCAATTGGTGTTGGAACTTGGAACATTGGCGAAGATCCAACTAAGCATAGTGATGAAGTAAAAGCGATCCGGACAGCAATCGATGCTGGAGCAACGGTAATTGATACTGCGGAAATGTACGGTCAAGGACGAGCAGAAAAAATAACTGCTGAAGCTCTAGCACCCTACTCTCGCGAAAAGCTTTTTTTAATTGATAAGGTCCTTCCAGAAAATGCTAGTCATGCAAAATTGGAAATTAGTTTGGATCGTAGTCTTAGACTGATGCAAACAGATTATTTTGACCTTTACCTCCTTCATTGGCGCGGAACTGTTCCGCTTGTCGAAACAGTTGAAGAATTAACAAAAATGCAAGACAAAGGGAAAATTCGGTATTGGGGTGTTTCAAACTTTGATACAGACGACATTAAAGAACTATGGTCACTCCCTAATGGTAAGAATTGCCTAGCAAATGAAAATCTTTACAACTTAGATGAGCGTGGAATTGAGTATAATCTTTTGCCATTAATGCATCAGGTAGGAATGCCACTCATTGCTTACTCCCCACTTTCACAGGGAGATACTATTTCAGGCAAATTAACTGATCATCCACTTATCAACGAGTTAGCCCATAATCACCACGTAACCGTATACCAAATAATGTTGGCCTGGACTATCCGTAATCACCATACATTAGCCATTCCAAAAGCTGCTAGTCCGGTTCATGCAAAAGAAAACGTTGAAGCTCTCGACATCAGTTTTACCGCTGATGAACTCGAGGCTCTTGCTAAAGCGTTTCCAAAGCCTACAACAAAACAACCATTAGCAACAATTTAAATATAAAAAGCTTCAAGAGTATTAATTAATAAACTCTTGAAGCTTTTTATCAAGCTCTTTGAGAAATTACATAATCGAGATCTGATCATCTTTAGGCTGACGAGCATTAATTGCTGCACGGAAAATTGGCATTGGTTACTCCCTGAATCTCTGCAGGATACTGCATTGCTAAAAACAGTTCCCTTCTTGCTCGCTCATCAACAGGCATTTCAAGTATAAAAATATCACCTTGGGTAACGTGATAATTAGGATGTCCCATAATAGTTTGTGATAACGTCGATTTTCCTGTTCCGCTTGGTCCCATAATCGCATAAATTTCCCCAGTTTACATTTTGAGGTTGATGTCCTTTAGCCTTCTCTTTTTGCTGGTGAGTGTCCTCATCTTCAACTGCAATATGAAGATTTTTATCTGTAAAGTTACAATATCTACTGTTCACTCCCTAATCAAATACAATATCATGATGCCAATTAGCTACTTTACCAGTTTCATCCTCTTATGGAGAAAAAGATTAGGCTTAAAATAAAAAGCATGAGGCTAGGAAGAACATTTTGTTTTTTCCTAGCCTCACACTCTTAGTTAATTAATTATTTAGTTGCCTTAGTCAGTGCATGCTGACCAAGAAGGTTAATAAAGTTAAATGGACGGTCAAAGTTAGGTTGGAAAAGCATATCAACCATTGCCATAAAGTTAATCGTATTCCGGTTTTGAATCATTACGGAAACTGCGTTAGCATACATGGAAATATCATAAGTACTCATAAATTGGGCACCAAGAATTTGGTTATTACTCCGATCCCAAACAACAGTACCAATAACTTTCGCATTTGTTGGCATAAACTCTGGACGGTAATTATCCTCAAAGGTTACAGCATCAGCATCAAAGCCGGCTACTTTAGCACTTTCCAGTGTCATCCCAGTTGAAGACATTGAGTGATCATAGAGTTGCAACCCTGACGTTGATTGTGTTCCCATATACATCATCGTGTTACCAAAAAGGTTTGTTCCTGCAATTACCCCCTGCCGAACTGCGTTAGTAGCCAACGGGATGTATGCTTCTTTATTAGTAGGATTATAGTGAACCGCTACTGCATCTCCAGCACCATATACATCTGGATTAGAAGTTTGCATGTAAGCATTAGTTTTGATTGAACCATCTGCATTAAATTCCAATTGTCCTTTAAAGAGACTAGTATTTGGCCGGAATCCAATACATAAGATTGCCATATCAGCAGAATAGTTACCATGGTTAGTCTTAACAACAACATTACCATCATCATTCTCCTCAAAACCAGCAACTAATTCGTCAAAAGCCAACTTAACATTATGCTTTTCAAAATCCTTAGTAACAATATCAGTGTACTTTTGATCATAATACTTACTAAGCAATCGATCATTACCATCAATCAAAGTAACATTCTTATTTTGCTTACTATAAGCTTCTACCAGTTCAACACCAATGTAGCCCCCACCAATAACAACAACATTTTTAGCATCTTTTGCTACTTCAAATAATTTCTTAGCATGATCATAATTCTTACATAAGTAAACATTTGGGTTATGAATACCAGGTAAGTCCGGAATAATTGGCCAAGAACCAGTGGTTACCACTAATTTATCATAGTGATCTTCTGTTACATCACCGCTATTTAAATCCTTAACGGTTAATGACTTCTTTTTAAGATTAACGCTAGTGACCTCATGTTCCAACTTTACGGTAGCGCCTAGCTCACCCAAAGTTTTTGGACTTGAGTAAAACATATCATCAATATTCTTTGTGACACCGCCTAAATAAGTAGCAATTCCACATGACAAAAATGAAATATTATTATTTTTTTCGTAAATAGTAACTTCAGTACCCGGATGATTAGTCAGCACTTGATTAGCTGTAATTGTCCCCGCATGAGTACATCCAATGATAGCAACCTTCATTCTTATTGCCCCCTAAACTAAAAGATAATCTGGTTCACATCTTTATAATGTTACTACATTCACAATTATAACCGATTACAATTAAAAATGCATCCTTAGGCGATATCATTTAAAATGATAAACTCGTTTTAGGGGCATTCTCCCTCCCTAAAACAAGTTTACTTTATTCGGCGACATTACTCGAATCGTATTCGCAGAAAAGCCTTTAGAAACAACAAAATCCCACTCAAGAGCTTTCTGCACCTAAGCGGGATAAAGTCGTTGTCTTACAGGACTTATTGCCCTGTTCTCACTTTATTTTAGTACCAACCGTGTGATTGCCAAAAGGCTTGTGCTTGACTCCAGGAGCCATAACGACTAGCTACGTATTGGTCAGCTACTCGTTCTTGGTTAGCTGCAGAGTAGTCACCATTTAAGTATGAAGCAGAGAGTTGGTACTTACCAATGTATTGACCATTCGTAGCACCGTAGTTTCCACCTGATTCACGGGCTGCGATCCAAGCCTTAGCGGCTGCATCATTACCAGCTACACTTGAAGTGTAGTTACCGTTATAACTTGCTGCATTGCTTGCTGAAGTAGTTGCGGTTGCAGTTTGGGTTTGGGCAGCTGTGTTGTTAGTAGTAGCTGCTGAACTAGTTTGATTGTTATTTTGGGTGGTTGTGTTAGCTGAAGGTAATGTTTCAACTTGCTTTTCAGTAGCAGGAGCAACTTCACCGTCATCCATAATTACTAACTTTTGACCAACGTAAATTAAGTTCTTGTTAGCAATATTGTTATTTGAGGCCAAGGTATCAACAAAAGTCAAATCATGACCTAATTTGTAAGAAATCCCAGAAAGGGTATCGCCTGCTTGAACAGTGTAAATACTGTCGGCGCTAGCGGTGGTTGCAGTAGCAACAGTACCTAAAGCGACGGCACCGGCAATAGCTGCTGTAATCTTAGCTGCTTTCTTAGATAACTTCATAAAAAAATCAATCCATCCTTTTCTTTTGTAAGTTTGTAAGTAATATGATGTTAATTGTTTTGGAAAATGATGTTCTATATATCATCAACGCTTATATACTATACAGGGTCATCGTTACGGACCGGTTACCATGACTTTTCAAATTTAGCCATATCTGTAATTTTTTGTAACAAACATACATGTTTTTCTTATATATTTATTGATATCAACTAGAAAATCACTGATACATCAACGTTTTTCGCTAGCCCTAAACTTTTCCTTCACCATTTTGAAAATCATTTAAATATCTTCCAATTTTTACTAAAGTTATTGATTTTAAGCTAAAAAAAGCCCTATAACACTGAAATGTTACAGGACTATTACAAAAATTAATGTTTTTGTAACTTTAAACTAGTTATTCATTAAGACATCAAGCAATTCTGATGCAGATTCTTTCAATGCATCCTTCGATTTATCGTTACCAAGGTGGGTAAAGATTTCACCAACGTAAACACCTTTATTGAATAATTCAGTGAAGACCCTATCGATAATTGGCTTAGTTTTTTCTGGTTCTTGTACTGGACCAAATGGGTTGGCAAAGAAAGTCTTACTCATCCCCACTTCATCAGTTGTTCCAAGAGCCTTCCGCTGACCAGCAACAAAGACCTTCTCAGCTTCTTCCTTCGTGTCAAAACGATGAATACCTACCTCATCACTGTAATTATTAGCATAGAGCCACATATCAATATGGTGAGGCTTAATAACATTTTGATAAGTATCTGCAGGAATAATAACTCGGGCATTCTTCCGTTCTGGATTCAGGTATACCCCTCGGTCCATGTTATTAAACGCAACCGCACTACTTAAATCATCTAGCCGAACAAAAGCACCGGTTTCTGTCCCTTGAGCATAAATACGACCATCATCAGTAAGGGTAAAGCTTCCCATATCATCAAAAATGGTTTCCATGCTAACAATCTTATCATCAGCTAATTCTTGCAATGCTTCAATAGATTCAGACTTTCCGGCACCTGAATCACCAAAGAAGACAACGTTCTTTTCCTTACCATTAGTAAACTTGATCTTCAACATTGAACCGTGAATTGGTAAACGACCATTATCGATTTGGTGAAGGTTGTGCAAAGTTAAGCACATCTTCTTCATGTAACCAAAGTAGGTAGTCTTATCAGTATATGGAACTTCACCGATCCAAATATTGTTCTTTTCGTCATGGTAGTAGTGTGAAACCATGCCTTCTGTCTTTTCAAGGCCAAAGAGAACAACCAAGTCTGGTTTTTGACCTTCAATTTCCTCAGGTGAAGCTAATTCAAAAAGGTTAGAAAGAGCAATTCCGTTTACAAGGTAGTCAACATTAAAGTAGATAAAAGCAAGGCTTTCCCCAATCTTAGCTGGGTAACAATACCATTTTCCCCGTTCTCCATGAAAACGATCTACTGGGTTTTCCTTAACAGCAGAAAAGACCCCTTCACGCTTGTTACTCTTAGTATGCATCATCATTGGCGGCCGAAGCATTACAGTATTGATGAAATCAATGTCACGTAATTCTTCATAACCAGCAGGAATTTGCCAATTATGCTGTTGAACTAAAATAGTAGCGTTTGTTGCGGCATTAACTTGCCGGTATGTCCGGTTTTCAAAGCCCTGAAGTTTTTCTTCAAGAATCCGATAAAGCTTCCGTACTAAATCATTAAACTGGGTATCAATTGTCCGGAACTCATTTCCAACAATTTTATTATCGTTGTAATTAATAACGGATACCCGCAATAATGAACGATAATATGAATATAATTCTTCGACACTCTCTAGAATATCTTTTGGATCGTATTCATCAAAAGCATTGTCATCATCTACAAGGATCTTTTTTAATACATCAATAAATTTGTCAATACTAGCATTATCAAAGGCATCGTCATCACTATCTGGATTACGTGAATCCAAGTATAATTTAACAATGCGCTTTACTTCATCACTATTAATTAATGCAGGAATATCAGTAAAGTAGTTTTGACTGTAATTTAAGGTAGCCACTCCCCGTTCAGGGTTTACATATAGTGACTTAGTATCAATAATCTGACTATCTTTTGACATTGATCTCATCCTTTCATCTCCATGTGTTTCCATTATAATATAACTTTTAAGGAAATGATGAAAAAGATATTAATATCTTTTTCATTTTACAATAATGAGCTTGGTATTTTGTCTCGAAGAAAGCGATTTCCTAACTGTGCTAAAATAAATAACAGAAAATGAATTTAAGGAGTTGTAAATAATGAAGATAAATTGTAATGATACTTTAGCTGTTTCCCTCCACCGGGTTCTAAATGCCGATTTAAATGAACATGGAACCGTGTTTGGTGGACGAATCCTTGAATTAGTTGATGGTGAGGCTTCTGTTGCAGCAATGCGGGTAACTCGTTCCACAGTCGTTACCGCAACAATGGATCATCTCCAGTTTTTCCAACCATTCCATCTCCAAGATTCAATGTGTATGGAAGCATACGTTACGGGACTTGGCCATCGCTCACTCGAAATCTTTGTTAAAGTTATTGGTGAGAACCTTAAAACTGGTGAAAGATTCGTTGGCTTTTCATGCTTTATTACCTTCGTAATTCAAGATCCAAATAAGTTCATTCAATACGATCAGGTAATCCCTCAAAGTGCTGAGCAAAAAGCAATGATCGCTGGTTATGAAACCCGAAGAAAATATCGAAAAGAAATACGAAAGAACCAAGCGCGATTCGTTAACTTAATTAGTACAGATAAGCCATGGAAAACACAAAATTAATACTTCTATTAAAGAAAGCCAAAGTCTAGTATCACTAAACTTTGGCCCTTTTCAATTAATATCCTATTCTAATTTCACAGCCGTTCCATAAGCAGTCACAGTTAAATTATTAGAGTCAAAGCGCATTGATACTATAACATCAGCACCTATTTTTTGAGCTTCTTCTCGTAAAACTTTAACCGCTTGTTGCTGATCAACTGCAGTTCCAAAAACCATTCCAATAATTCGATAATTATGTTCTGGAATATTCTCTGTCGTGGTTAGCACAATTTCATCATGCTTTGTTGATGTTACTTGCTTCTTCTTTTTATGTCCCTGATCAACAAAGCCCGCAAGACCACGATTAATTCCCGCACCATACATTTTTTGTGCACGTTCAATTGCTGATTGGTCATTCTTTGATTTAAATAGCATTTTATACTCCAAAATTATCTGAGAATTATGGTTCCTATTATAGCGCAGGAAAGTCCTTTAGAAAAACAAACTCCCGACAGTGTTGAAAAAACACCACTGTCGAGAGAAATATATTATATAGCTAAATGTATTCCTCAGAAGTTTACTCAGAACTAGCAAACTCCTTCCCAGTCAACATCCCTAATATGTGTTTGCAGGGAAGTCCTGTTCACGCTTTATTTTAGTACCAACCATGTGATTGCCAGAAGGCTTGTGCTTGACTCCAGGAGCCATAACGACTAGCTACGTATTGGTCAGCTACTCGTTCTTGGTTAGCTGCAGAGTAGTCACCATTTAAGTATGAAGCAGAGAGTTGGTACTTACCAATGTATTGACCATTCGTAGCACCGTAGTTTCCACCTGATTCACGGGCTGCGATCCAAGCCTTAGCGGCTGCATCATTACCAGCTACACTTGAAGTGTAGTTACCGTTATAACTTGCTGCATTGCTTGCTGAAGTAGTTGCGGTTGCAGTTTGGGTTTGGGCAGCTGTGTTGTTAGTAGTAGCTGCTGAA
>NZ_JACIUZ010000043.1 GCF_014145505.1 Limosilactobacillus fastidiosus | reverse complement strand
AGCAACCTCATACAAGAGTGATCCGGTAACGCCAGCTTCCCAAGGAGGAAGCGCAGTAGCACCGGCTCCTACATCATCACAAGTGACAAAGCCTGTAGATGTTAATACTCCAGCAACCTCATACAAGAGTGATCCGGTAACGCCAGCTTCCCAAGGAGGAAGCGTGGTAGCACCGGCTCCTACTATGACTTACTTTTATAGTGCAGACGTAACAATTGAAACCCCGGATGGTAAAACTGTTAGTAAACAACAAAAGTTAACAGTGAATGGTAACGGATCTGGACCAACGGAAGCAGATGTAGCAAATCTTTCTTTTAACAGTATTGAGTTACCTTCAATTGATGGATACACTCCTGAAGTAACATCAGATTCTCCTTTCTACGGAACTCCAATGGCTACAATTGACGATACCGATGGTCACTTAACCTTAGTTTTTCCTAAGATCCAACCTAACTTTATTTCGTATGACTATAAAGTTACTTATAAGAAAAACGTTCCAGTCCCAGTGACCGAACAAGTGGGACAACAATTTGATGTTCAATTCCCACTTAGCGTTGGTAATATTCAAATCAATGACCAAAATGCGTACTATTACAAGACATCGTATAGAAATATTGAGTCAAGTGATAATGGTAAGACTTGGACTCCTGTTTCTTATGATGCCACTCCATTAAGTACTTCTTTAGGTGGAAGTTACAGAAATGCGCAAACTGGGTATATTACTCAAGGATTACCAGAGTTTAAGGGTTATACGCCATTTATCTCCGCAGTATTCGTGAGGGGTAGTGAAGCTTATGATGCTGAGGCAACAGCATTACTTAATCAATTAACTGCACAAATAGAGAAGGATCCGTATGATATTCCAGCCTATACCCTTAACCTTCCGTTAGATGTTATTTTCCGCGTTTCATATATGACTAATACGTGGCAAGAGCTTGATGTTCACTTCAATGACGAATCTGGAAACAATGATTATTATTACAAGACCAACAGTGAACAAACTATGCGTCAAAACGTTAACGGAAATAGCTGGGAACCAGTATCTTATAAGGCAACTTCTTTAGTTGATGCTCTTAAGGGTACATACACATATGCAGAAACGGGGGCTAGTCAAGAGTTACCAACCCATTATGGACGTATTCCATACCTTTCAAGTGCTGTCATAGCTTATGACCCTACCTATGAAACAGAATCGACTGATTTGCTTAATAAGTTAATGACAGCAATCAAGGAAAATCCATATGAAATTCCGGCATATACGTTAACTGTTCCACTGGATGTTTCATTCAACGTAGATTGGAAGGATGCTCCAACACCAAGTCAACCAGCTACCCCAACGAAAGATACCGACCAGAACAAACCACAAGAAGATCAACCAACTGATAATACATCAAAGAATGTTGTTCCAGGCACTGTTGAAGGTAATAAGAACAAGAGTGACTTACCAAATAAGGTTGTTACTACTGGTAATAACGGCAACGGCTTGAATGTTCAAACAACGACTGTTGCTAATGATAATAACCATAGTAACAAGCAAGCATTACCACAAACTGGTAACACTAAGAACAACACCGCAGCAATTGCTGGATTAGGTCTTGCTAGTTTGACTGCAATGCTCGGCTTAGGTGGTTTGAAGAAAAAGAACGATTAAAATAGATTGATAATCTTCCCTTAATAATTAAGTAAATATAAATCACTCAGTTTAAAAGACTTCACAGTAATTTGCTGTGAAGCCTTTTTTGCATTCCTTAACTGGTATTGAGAGGATCATTATTAGTCCTTTTGTACTGATAATGGTATCCATTTATACTAAATTTATATAAAAAATAGAAAAAGCTAGAAAATAGTCAAAATTTTATAATGACTATTTTCTAGCTTTTTAATCATCCCACACTTTTTTAGCGATGTTAAATGCTGACCAAGAATTCGGCCAGCCTAGATAGAAGGCGAGGTGAGTAATCACTTCAGCAATTTCGTCTTTCGTAATCCCATTATTTTTAGCGGTTCGCATATGGTAGGGGAGCTGTTCAAAGGCACCCTTAGCAATTAGGGCAGTAACGGTAATTAGACTTCGATCGCGAGGACTTAATTCTTTCTCTCGAGACCAAATCTGCCCGAAGAGGACATCATCATTTAATTCAGCAAATTTTGGTGCAAAGGTACCCAGTTGATCGCGACCAGCGGTTTGTTTTTTAACCATTAAAAATCATCCTTTCTTATCATTACTATAAGGCCAGATGAAGAAAAGATGAAATACCAATATTAAGTAGATATTAATGCAAAAAGTGAATGACAAAGCAGACCTAGTGATTTGTTTTAATCAAGTCTAAGAAAATTTGGGCAACATTTGATAATTGTCTGTTCTTATTCCAAATTAGGTTGTTTTGATCAGCTACTACTGGTGTCAGAGGGCGAAAAACAAGATTAGTACCAGTAGTATTTATTAGATCTTGATAGGTTAATGCAATACAAGCGCCAGTTTCAGTAAGAAGGCGAGCATTAAAAATTAAATTATACTCACCAATGATATTAAACTGATCAATTTTACTTCCAGCCCAGTCACGGAAAGTATCCTGATACTTTGACTGTGAAGAGATAATAATTGGGGTACCAATAAGATCATCTGGGGTGATTACTTCTTTACATGCCAGTGGAAGATCTTGGCGGACGAGAACTCCCCAGATATTCTTTTCACTTAGGTTAATCGAATAGTAATCATTCAACTTCTCTTTGCCCATCACAATTCCAAAATCAAGGGAACCATCGTTTAAACGTTGGCAAATGAAATTGCTGTCACCACTTACTAAGTTTATTTTAACAGTCGAGTACTTCCGGATAATTTTAGCAACTACACTCATAATATCTTGAAGAGCAATACTTTCGCCGGCACCAATTTCCAGCGTTCCACTGATTAACTTTTGTGATTTGAGGTTATTTTCTGTTTTATCCACTAGTCTCGTAATTTCTTGTGCATGATCGTATAAATAATACCCTTGCTGGGTTAACTTAATTTGCTGGTGTCCACGTTCAAAGAGGGTAATTCCGAGTTCGTCTTCTAAATTCATTAATTGTCGAGATAATGTTGGTTGAGAGATATGAAGGTGTTTAGCGGCATTTGAAATATTTCCTTCATTAACAACTTCAATAAAGTATCTGAGTACCCTAACTTCCATTTTTATCTCTCCCATTCTATGCTTTTTAGTAATAGTAATTCATCAAATATAGGTATTTAACATTATTATAAAAAGCCCTTAGAATATAAACAATAATTTTTATGATAAAGGAGGATATTCATGAATCAATTAAATAAAAATGAACTAAAAGAAATAACAAGAATAGCCTTAAAAAATCAGGAGCTCTTCCAAGAGTTAAATAGTCGGCCAGCATCACAAGCTGAAATTCGCCAAGTTATTAGTAACATTACTGGGCATCAACTGGATTCCTCAGTAGAAATTCGCTTGCCAATCAGGAGTGATTATGGGGCTAACCTAAAAATTGGTAAGGAAGTTTTTATTAATAGTGGAGCCATGTTTACTGATCTTGGGGGAATTGTCATTGAAGATAAAGTTTTAATTGCTCCCAACGTGACGATAATTTCGGTAAATCATCCCCTTAATCCAGCAAAACGTCGCGGACTGGAACTAAAACCCGTCAGGATTAAGGAGAATGCTTGGATTGGAGCTAACGCAACTATTCTTCCTGGTGTAACAGTAGGTAAGAATGCCGTTGTTGCTGCAGGGGCGGTAGTTACTAAAAATGTCCCAGATAATATGGTAGTTGCGGGAGTTCCAGCAAAAGGAATTAAGAAGATTGGAGAGGATTAAGATCTCATGGTTGATAAGATTCCCTTCTTTCAAGACGCCTTTAAAAAGGAGAAATAAATGAAAAGGTATTTTAGTTATTTGCTAGGGATAATTGTTCTTTTATTAGGGATGATTAGTTTTAACCAACGTGCTCATGCAGTAACTCACTATGTTCAAGCTAACACGCCAACGATTTTTGTCCATGGCTGGGGAAGCAGTTCCCATGCTGAAGAAGCAATGGCAAACGCAGCACGAAACGCAGGGGTTACTAAAACGATCGTCCGAGCAAATGTTGATAAAAAGGGTAGAGTTACTTTTAACCACCAAATTCCAAAGAACGCGGTTAACCCCATCGTGGAAGTTAACCTAGAAGATAACAAACTTGCTGGCTACCAAGACAACTATACTCAAGGTTATCACCATGGTGCTAATTACGTTAAGAACGTTATTCTTGCCCTACAGAAGCAACATCACTATCAGCGGATTAACTTAGTCGGCCATTCGATGGGAAATCTGGAAATTATCAATTACATTAACGATAACGTAAACAATAAGCGTCTTCCCAATGTTGACCACCTAGTTGCGATTGCTGGACATTATAATGGCTTAGTTGGTCAAAAAAACGTTAAAGATGCAAAGATTGATGAGCAAACGGGTAAACCAGATAAAATGGATTCTTCTTATAAGGAATTATTAAATCTCCGACAAACTTTTCCTCGTAATACTGCTGTCCTTAATATTTATGGTGATATTGGTGATGGCAGTCATTCAGATGAAGACGTTCCTGTTAATTCAGCCAAATCGTTAAAGTATTTAGTTGCTGGACGGGCAAAGTCATATCATGAAGTTGAAATTCATGGTAAAAAAGCCCAGCATAGTAGGTTACATAATAACTCGCAAGTAAACCATCTCATAATTAATTTTCTTTGGAAAAAGTAAGAAATTATGAGAAGTTAAAGCTTCATTTGTAAGGCATTATGTTTTACATTCCCTTAAAAAGAAACGACAATAATTTATAACAGGAATGTCAAAAAGAAAGGACGGAGGAAAATGATTTTAGACGAAACCATCACGTTAAACAGCGGTATAAAAATCCCTCGGTTTGCACTAGGAACGTGGATGATTGATGATCATAAAGTCGCTGATGCGGTTCGGACAGCAATTAAACTCGGTTACCGCCATATTGATACAGCACAAGCTTATGGAAATGAGCGTGGCGTGGGTGAGGGGGTACGAACTGCCAATCTTCCTCGCAATCAGATGTTTGTTACTTCTAAAGTGGCTGCTGAACATAAAGATTATGCGACAACCAAGAAGTCAATCGATGAAACGCTTAAAAAAATGGGGCTTGATTATATTGACATGATGGTCATCCATAGCCCACAGCCATGGAAAGAAGTTAATCAATCTGATAATCGTTATTTAGAAGGAAATTTAGCTGCTTGGCAAGCAATGGAAGATGCAGTAAGCGAAGGAAAGATTCGGACAATTGGTGTTTCTAATTTTAATCAATCAGACTTAGAAAATATTATTAAGAATAGTAATACTATCCCAGCAGTCGACCAGGTTTTAGCTCATATTGGACACACACCATTTAATTTGCTCGACTTTGCACGGAAACATCAAATTGCGGTTGAAGCTTATTCACCAGTTGCTCATGGAGCGGCACTAGATAACCCGGTAATCGAAAAGGTTGCTAAGAAGTACCATGTTTCTGTACCGCAGTTGTGTATTCGTTATGACTGGCAACTAGGAATGATTGTCTTGCCTAAAACAGCTAATCCGTACCATATGAAAGAGAATACGGAGATTAATTTTGAAATCTCTGAAGAAGATATGGATCTCTTGCGGCGAGTAAAGCCACTGGATTATGGGGATGCCGATGTTTTTCCTGTATACGGTGGTAAAATGTAAATCGCCTCATACAGGTATCCATCAATGCC
Organism: Limosilactobacillus fastidiosus; assembly: GCF_014145505.1. Taxonomy (GTDB): domain Bacteria; phylum Bacillota; class Bacilli; order Lactobacillales; family Lactobacillaceae; genus Limosilactobacillus; species Limosilactobacillus fastidiosus. The sequence goes on along the minus strand of NZ_JACIUZ010000043.1, from coordinate 28,483 downwards.
GAAGTACCCTTGTATGAGGAAGCAATTAAATAATCTGAGGTTGGTAAGTTATCTCCAGCCTCTTTTCATTTTAAATCTTGAAAATTCTTGATTGGTACGTGAGAATACAACATTATCAACATAACCTAGTAGGAGATATAGAATGTCGTGGATTAACGGAAAATATTATTTTCCCATACTTGCTTGTTGTGGATTGATAGTGAAAATAAGTTCGATGCTTAAAGTAGTTTACATAATTATCATTCGGTGTAAACTAACGATATATTTTTCTTGTCGCTCCTGAAAATGAAGCATATAATTAATATTGAAAATAATAGGGAAGGTGTTGACTGATGAATAAAGTATTTATGACTGGCTATTATCAGGGTGTTGTTGAAGTTGCGCCAGCATCTTTATCAGCCGCAAAGGTTGAAGAGTTAGCAATTACAATGACAATTCAGCACCTCCGTCATGCGGGAATGAAGGTTTCGATGATCCACGATTTTTTGGTGTTGGATATCCAAGCTAATGAACGGCTTGTTAATAGGCATATTAATGATGATGATCAACTTGAAACTGTTCAGGCAAAGCTTCTAAGCTCCGCATTTACGAAAAGAGGTTATATTAAATAATGAAGAAAAGTTCAGTTGGAACGGCTCTTGCGATTCTGGTTGTCTTAGCGGCAATTATTGGTGGAGCAGTTTATCGTACCCAGAAAAACAACCGATTCGTTCATTCAACTACTGCAACGCTCTTTTTCCATGGCGGCGGAAGCAGTTACCGTGCTGAAACAGGAATGGTTAATGCGGCTAAACGTGCTGGAGTAACAAATACGGTTATTCGAGCAGACGTTACTAATAATGGTAAAGTTACGCTTCATGGTAATATGCATCGGGGAGCGATTAATCCGATCGTTGAAGTTAACTATGAAAATAATCGGCAATTAGACTTTAACAAACATGGGGAATATGCCACCAACGTCGTTAAGATGCTTAAAGAACGCTATGGCGTTAATAAGATCAACATGGTTGGTCACTCACTAGGTAATATTTCGATTATTTACTACATGCTTCGCAATGGGCAAAATAAAGAGATGCCAAAGCTTGAAAAGCAAGTTGATATTGCTGGTCATTTTGGTGGCTTAACGCTAGCTGGTATTCCTGAAGATATTGCACAACCTGCGGGAATGAAGTTGAATTCTGCTGGGAAACCTAACTATATGAATGCAACGTATAAACAGATGACTGCGGCCCGTAAAGCTTATCCAAAGGGACAAGTGGCTGTCCTTAATATCTATGGTGATATTGGGAACCATACAGATGGACGAGTTACTAATGCTTCATCACGGTCACTTCAGTACTTAGTCGCATCTCGTGCTAAATCTTATACCGAATTAAAAGTGACTGGTAAAAACGCTCAACATTCAAAGCTTCATGATAATAAGCAAGTTAATCAGGCTTTGATTAAGTTCTTGTGGCAACGAAAAAAGTAAATGAAATTAATAAAGAGACCGGTCTTTTTATTATTGTATTTTTCAAATTTAAAAAGTAAAAACAAGTAGAGGATAATTGATTTGTTCAATTATCCTCTACTTGTTTTTATTTATTTGTCATCTTGTTTAGATTGATCCTTATTTTTCTTCGGTTTGATGTAAATGACCTTAAATTTATTTACGTAAGCATTTTGTAAATCAAGCGGAATGAAGGAGAAGTTATCAACTCTAATTGGTTGGCCAACCTTTAAGTCATATTGACGCTCAAGGAAGAAACCAGTAAGGGTTGTTACTTCTGAGTTTTCAAATTGTTCGATCTTGGTATGGAAATACCGTTCAAAGTCATCAAGAGGCATTTTGCCTGAAACCTCATATGTTGGGTTACCTTTACTATCAGGATCCTTCTTTTCAATCATATCAGAAGTTGCATGGTCAATTTCTTCACCGACAGTTCCAAAGAGTTCTTCGTAAATATCCTTATCAGTAATGATTCCTGAGGTACCACCATATTCATCCTGAACAACAACAATTGGAACCTGCTTTTTAATCATTTCTTGAAGGACCTTGGTAATTTGTTCATTTTCATAAACAATTGGAATCTTCCGCATAATTGTCCGAATTGATTGCTGAGGATTGATTTGGTTTTGCCGCATAATATCATAAGCAAAGACATATCCAAGAATGTGATCCTTATCGTTGTTTGCAACAACAGGGAACCGGGTAAATTTCTTTTCAAAGTATAGTTGTGCAGCATCAGCAATTGACGCGGTAATATCGATAACAGCCAGTTGGGTTCGGTCAACCATGATATCTTCCGCAACCTTATCGTTCATTTCAAAAGCCCGTTGCATGAAGATAACATCTTCTTTGTCCATTTCACCGGCTTTTTCTGACTGCTGGGAAAGGGTCATGATTTCATTTTGAGAATAAGTATCTTCTTCTGGTTGAACATTATACCCAAGTAATTTAGTAATTTGGGCGGCTACCACCGCGAATAACCATACGAATGGGTAAAAGATTGTGTGGAAAAATTGAATAGGGTGAACAATTGCCATTAAAATCGGAACTGGACGGTCAATTGCCATGTTTTTGGGAACTAAATCGGTAAATACAGCATGGAAAAACGTAAAAATTAAAACACCACAAATAGGAGCAATTACTTCCCGAACGTCATCTGGAATAACCATGATTTTCAATAGGAGGTTAGTAATAAATTCATCACCAATCCACCCTAATACCAGTGACGTCATTGTAACCCCCACCTGAGCTGTAGAAAGGTATTCGTTTAGGTTATTAACCATATGCTCGGCGCGCTTAACCTTTTTCGTTTGTTGAAGTTCCTTTAGTTCGCTCGGTCGAACCTTAACAACAGAGTATTCAAGCAGCGTAAAGAGGGCTGCTAGCAATAAAATCAAAATGATAACTATCAGTTGAAACCAATATGAATTCATTAATCCATTCATCTTTTAAATCTCACCTAAGCCTTTAGTTTATTATATTCAAACTCTATTTTAGCAGTCTTTTCATAGGCCGCCAACATCTTCCTTACTTTTCTGGATGATTACTAATTTCATCAAGGGCCGCTCGTTGTTTCTTTTGATCAACGTGAGTATAAAGGTCGGTTGCAGAGGTTCCTTTTTGGCCAAGTTGTTGGGCAACCAAAACCTGATCCTTTGTAACGTTGTACATTTCAGAAGCGAGAGTATGGCGAAGTTTATGGGGTGTTAATGGGTGACCAAAGGCAGTTGAGTATTTCTTAACCATTTTTTCAATTGCGTTTGCTGTCATTCGTCGAGTTTCACCGTGATATACGGTTAAGAAGAGAGCGGTATCCTTTTTTAGGGCGTGATAACGTTTGGCCCGGATTTCTAGGTAATTTTTGATATATTGAATTGCCCATGGTGCAATTGGCACTGAATCTTTTTGTCCACCTTTGCGAATAACATCAAGCAGGTGCTGCTTTAGGTTAAGATCACCTAGATCGGTATTGGCAGCTTCTGAAACCCGAACACCTGTCCCAAGAATCAAAGTGATAATGGCGATATCTCGTTCAGCATTTTCTTTATAAGCTGGAAGAGCACGTTTATCACACATCTTAGGGTACTTATTTTTGATAAATTCAATAAAATCAAACTTCATTTGTCCACGATACATGTGGGAGGCAAGAGTATGTGCCCGGTAATTTAAGGTTTTCGTATCATTTAAAGAGTCAATCTTAAGCATAACATTCCGGTAGAAGTACGGTTCGCCATCGTTAACATCTGCTGTTACAGTTAAATACTTAAAAAGAGAACGAAGGGCGTTGATTGACCGATTAATTGAGGTTGGTGAGTTTAAGTGTCCTTGAGAGTTGCTTGTGTGCCGAAGATAATCAATATACAGCATAATATCGCTACGACGCAGTTTTGATAGTTCAGTGGTTGAAAGATCTAAATTAGTTTTAGCTTCACTGAGCCCACTTTGCCGGAGCCATTCAAAGAAGCGGCGAATCTCTGTTAAATACTGGTAAGTTGTTGTGACTGCGTGATTGGTACCTAAATAATAATCATTAACGTATTTAGGAAGACGTTTTAGTTCCTGTTGGATTAATTTTAAGTATTTGTCTGATTCCATCGTATTCACTCCAGATTTTTATTCTGTTATTTTCTTATAAAGAAAAAAGCCACCCAATCGAGGTGACTTTTAATAATTATCGGGAAAACAGGATTCGAACCTGCGACCCCCTGGTCCCAAACCAGGTGCTCTACCAAGCTGAGCTATTTCCCGTTGACGGGTTGTATCGCACAACACATATTATTATATCAAATACTTTACTAATTAGTAAAGTACTTTTTTAAAAAAGGTGAGGGGAGGGGGATTTTCTGAATACTATTACTCACCTAGCGCAATATTTGTTAAAATTATGTTGCAAACGGATGTTCTGGAAAGGGTGATGGAGAAATGAGTGTTGAATTAGTATATAAATCTATTAAAGGCAATAATTATTATTGGACAACAGAATCTCATTTTACACGTAAGAAGAAAAATCACTACCAATGGGAAAGGATTACTGAATTAACGGCTATTTTGCCAAAACTAGTAAGCGACTATCCGAATTTATTTACTAGTAAAAATATTGAACGTTTCTATGTTTATGATGTAGATAAGGATAACTATGCAAGTATTGAATTGGCTTCTACGACTAGTGATCCTCAGACAAAGGATAGTAACTATAGTTGCCCAATTAAGCTAAATAATGGTAAGTACTATGCAATTGCTATTGATACTAAGGAGGGACGTTTCTTCTTTAGTACCTCTAAGAGCAAATTCATTAAAGATTTAACCGATGAGAATATTCGGCGGTGGAAAGAGTTAGATAAGGCAAGTGCGACTGCTAATTCTATTCGTTTAAACAAGAAAATCTGGAATAAATATCCAGGGTGGAATCCCTTAAGTAATTATGTAATTAACCTAAAAACTGGTAAAGCAGTTTGGCCAAACGAAGAATTTAAAAATGGATTCGTTCCAATCGAAAAAAATCCAGATTCTGTAAATAGTGCACTAATATTGATGCTGCTTGCTCAATTAACCGAACAATTGACGATTCACTTTAAAGCAGCTAATAGCATTCCAACAATCGATAATGATAATGACCAAACAATAATCCCGGAAATCGATTTAGAACAATATAATGCTCAAAAAGTCTATGAAGCATTTAAGTATTTAACAATGGCGTTATCGCAGCAAGTTAAGGTTAACCAAGCACTAAAAGCATACGATAATGGTATTTTGCAGGATTACTTACACACGGTTGAAGTAACTGATATTGAACAGCTAGATACCATCCGATTTGTAAGGCAGTTACAAAAATCACGGAAAGCTCGTCGACAAATTAAAGATTTAGCACTACTATTAAACACGATTTCTAAAAATATGAATATTGAAAAAATTCTTAAAAGTCTTGGACAGAATCCATCCTTAAAAAATCAATATCATTATCGAAATCATGAAACCGGAAAAATTTTATTGACGCAATTAAATAAAACAGAGTAAGCTCCAAAAGCCTAACAAGACTAAAATCGAGAAAGAGGGATTCTCTTTCTTTTAATCAACCTGTCATTAAAATTATAGTTTTAATGACACAGAAATAGAAAAAGCCCCCTCAATTATCTATCTAACGTGTGCGAATAATAAAAAACAGTTACTTAAATTTGAATAACTGCTTTTCTTAATTTTAATTCTGAGATTGTCCAATAAAATAATTGGAATATGAAAACAATATTATTATATCGATGCTGTTGATATCACGGCGTCCAGCAAAATTGACAATAATAATTAAGGAATAACTATTTCTTATCCAAAGTCGATTTGATCAAGCATTTGCTCACGACTGATTTGATCCAGACCTAAATATGCTAACGTCATTGCTTCACTTGAATGATTTAGCAGCCTCATTACTAAGCCAATATTATAGTTACTTTGGACATAAACACGATACGCGCCAGTTTTTCGCATTGTATGGGTTCCAAGATAATTGATATCAAGCAACTCACCAACCTGGTGCATCACATTGTAAAATTGGCGTTCGTCAATGTGCTTTTGAGGTCGCGTGATGGATGGAAAAAGCCATTCGGTTGTTCCTTCATATCGTTGACGCTTTAACCATTGTTGATACATTGCGAGATCGCTGACAACGGGCTTTAGGTAGAGTGTGTTTGGCTTTCCCGTCTTTTTATCCTTAATAAAGGCATGCTCCCGGATTGCACCATAGTCGTCAAAAACATCCGATTGTTTTAAACGTAAAACGTCACTGACCCGTAATAAAGTTGCTTTGCCAACTTGAAAAATCGTGTAGTTTCTTCTCCCAGCTTTAAAATTATTTAGTAAAGTGTCCTGAACCTCAGATAATATGTTTGAGTCTTTGATTGGTAGTACTAATTGCTTCAAAATCACACCTGATTTCGGTTATTATAGTTAAATGTTATTTATAGATAATACATTATTATAACACATCTGCCAAATCCCTAAAAAATAGATGCTGATAAATCAGCATTTACGAAGTGTTATAATGTACAAATAACACTTCTCTTACAATAAATTTCTTCCTTGAATCAATCTTTGAGGTCAATAATAGTTTTTAACTAAAATTAGCTCTCAGACACAATGAAAATCATTTAGACGTGTAGTTGTCCATTTGATTTCGTCTGAGAGCTAATTTATTAATTGAAGGTTATTTAATCGGGTTTAAGGTATTCAAAGAGCTTTGAACTTGTTCTTTCTTGCTAAATCAGTTTGATTGAAAAAGTGATTGGTATTCTCCATAGCCTTGTGCTGTTAACTGATCGGCAGGAATAAATTTTAATGCTGCAGAATTAATACAATACCGTAACCCCCCACGCTCTATTGGACCGTCAGTAAAGACGTGGCCAAGATGTGAATCACCATCTTTACTCCGGACCTCAGTTCGTTCCATTCCAAAAGACTGGTCACGTTTTTCTTTAACTGCCCGTTTCTCAATTGGCTTAGTAAATGATGGTCAACCACATCCAGCGTCATACTTATCTAAAGATGAGAACAATGGCTCACCACTAACCACGTCAACATAAATTCCTGGTTGATCAAAGTGGTCATATTTACCTGTAAACGGGCGTTCGGTGGCTGCTTCTTGAGTTACTGCATACTGTGTCGGCGTAAGCTTGGCTAAAGCGGCTTGTTTCTTTTCTTGATCCATTATATATAATCTCCCTCCTCGATTGATAATTTCTCCTTTATGTTATAGGTAACCATAATTAGTAGAAGAATGTCGAGAAAAATGCTTCTGAACCAGTACTAGCGGTTGCTATCCGAACTTTATTTTTCATTAATCAAGTGACTACAGTATTTAAAAGGATTTGTAACCGTTTTATTCAGATTGATGTTAAAATGGCGTGTTATAATAGGCTAGATTTGTTATAGGATGATTAATAAAAAGAGAAAGAAGTGATCTTTATCAAATTCCTTAAACATTGGAAACTAGTTTTTCCAATAGTTATGTTAAAACTTCTAACCATCTCTGCTGCTTTTGCCTCAATGGGTTCAAGCGGCGGCGGTAGTGGTGGCTCGACGAGTGGTGGTACATCATCAAGTAGTTCTTATTCTGGTGGCTCCTCTAGCGGTGATACTGGGGGTGACAATCGTTTCTTTCTCCTTATTATTGGAATTTATCTTCTCTATCACGTAATTAAGAAATCAATTTTGCTCATTCGGGAAACTAACGATAATGTTAAAGTTAACGGGTTAGATAATTGGATGCTAACTCCCAATATGACCATTTCTTCATTTAATTCTGCCCTCAAAAAGAATAATATTAAGCTAATGGAAGGAAAGAAGTTAGAGGATGAATTAAGCCAGAGTTTAATTGATACCTATGCTAAAGCTCAATTTAACTATGGTGAAGCAATTCGCCGTTGTTTTACTAATAATTCTGGTTACCTAGATATCTTAAAACAACAATTAGGGCATACTTTCTTAGTAACAATGAAAAAAGAAATCAAAAATAAAGCAATGGCTGGGGTAGTCGATGATGTCATAGTTAACCATGGTAAGATCATTAGCGCTAAAGTAATTTCGCCTGATTTGATAATTGCTAAGGTTCAGGTAATCGGAACAGATAACGAGGTTAATGTCTTATCACACTTTGATAGCTCATTTAAGCGCAAACGCTGGACTGATTATGTTGTCTTTGGACGAAACAAAGATAACCCGGAATGGAAAATTTACAATATTATTTACGGAGCTCATTTTCATCTCAATGGGGAGGACTATAATGAGCAGCCAAGTCTTGATAAGTCCAGTATTACTGAGCAGCATTTAACGGTTTCCCCTGAGCTGGTTAAATCTGCTAAATCATATCAACAACAAGCGGCTCTTAAAAAGAGAATTAGGACCATCATCATAGTGCTTGTTGTTGGAGTGATTCTTATCTTTTGTTTTGCTCCAGAACTAATTGAGCTGTGGTTACTCTTTCGGTTATTTTTAGATCTATTTCCTCTCCTCTTTAAGATGTTTTTTGATTACTTAAACTAAAAGATTAACTACTTCATTATAAAAAAGGTTCATAATCGATGTTAAATCAGTGATTATGAACCTTTTTTATAATTTCTAAAGAAAATGGGAGCAGTCACCTGCCCTCTCAGCAAAATCCGACACCTCAAATGAAGAGCCGGGTTATTATTTTATACAGATATATTAGATTGTCAGTGCAATTTGTCGTGATTTTATCCTTCGTAAAGGTTAATCATTAACTTAGCCAATTAGCAATGGCGGTAACCTTCCCAATTACTGGTTGGCATTTATTATACATAAAATTTCTGCTTATTATGTTTTACCAGAAATCTTCCCCGACAAGTCTAAGTTGTTGTTTTGCTTCACAAAAAAAGAGCCTTCATTGGGAAGACTCTCTAGAAGAATACAAGCAGATAAGCTGGTTAATTCTTATCCCTTTGTACTTCAAGATACACCACAATAATATATTATCAATTCCTCATTGTCAATGAATAGTTATTGATAGTACAATATAACAGTCGTTAGTTTGGTTGGTCACCAAATTGCAACTAACGATAGGTGGTGCAAGAACCTTGTACTTCAAGATACGTTTTAATTGGTGGGGCGTTCTCGTCCTCGCCGTACTAGTCTACTTACTTCTTAAGTAGTCATACGCCAATCAGCAGTGGAGGTAAACCCTCCAATACTGGTTGGCTTTCGTTATTCTTCATATTTTACCAAAAATGCGCCCCCCGAGAGTCGAACTCGGATCATGAGGACCGAAATCTCATGTGCTATCCATTACACTAAGGGCGCCTTACATATCTTATTTTAATCCTTTTCTAGTAAAATAGTAAGTAGTAATTATAAAATATTAGATAAAATCCTACTTAATCGAAGGAGAGTAGTATGATACCACAAAAATTTATTGCGATTGACATTGATGGAACACTATATGATGATCACGATCATTTCGATATTCAACGATTTAACCAAGACTATCAGGTACTCCTTAACAAAGGGATCCTCTTAATTGTAGCAACCGGTAATAGCTATGATGCAGTGAAAACGATCTTTGAAAAATACCCAGTAAATACCTTTATTGCTGAAAATGGCGGACGAATCGTGATTAATGATAAAGATGTAATAAGTCATGTTCATTCACACGTTATCCTACAGAAACTGATGACTTTTTTAGCCCAAAAAGATTACCAACCCAATCTCTTTTCACTTTCAGGAGCATCCCATACCTTTATTGATAGCCAATTTAAAGCGGTTCCCGTCCCTTTCTATCCTCACCATCAATACTTTACATCCTTAGATCAAGTTACCGAACCAGTCTATAACGTTAACTTGAACTGGTTTAAGCATCGCCCCGAATTAGTGGTCATTCATCAGGTAATTAACGAGATTAACCAAGCTTTTCCGATGAAGCTCCAGGCAACTTATAGCGGTGCGTATGGGATCGATATTTTGCCATATGGTGTAAATAAGGCAGCGGGATTAAAAGAACTAATTCACCATTTTCCTAATCGAACTCTTAAGGACGTAGTGGCATTCGGTGATACAAGTAACGATCTTGAGATGATTCAAGAAAGTGGGATTGGTTTTGCAATGAAAAACGCGACTAGTGATTTAAAACAAGTCGCAGATCAAATTACTAGCAGGGATAATAATCATGATGGCCTACTTTATGAAATTGAGAAGCAATTCTTAATTTAACATCTGAATATATATTATGTAAACTAGAGTTGCAAAAAAATAGTCTTTTCCACCTAAATTTTGGAAAGACTATTTTTTAATTGGACTAGTAGACTGCCCCGTCATAGAAATTAAATGTTGGCTTATTAAAATCAAAAGTTGCTAATTCAGACATTTTAATAAATTGGTCGCCAATTCCCCAACTCATAAGATTAATTGGCTTCCCCCAATCTTCGTCAGGAATAACAACAAGAATATGTTTACCAAGTGCAGAAGCCATTCCAAGCTCAACCCCCATTCCGACATCTTCTTCATTCGGAATGTAGACCGCTAATAGTAGATCACTTGTAGAAACCCCCACCCGGTCACCATTATAGGTGGCAGTTGCCCATTCACGATCTTCGAGTAACTCAGGATGCTCATCTACTCGTAGGCCCTTGTATTGGTGATCTAAGGGAACGTAAGAATCCTCTACATCAACCGTTGGATTCTCCTTAATAGCATTCATCGCGTTTTGGTAAGCTTTGTTCTGCTTATCCGTAAACCATCCGGCACAAAAATAAACTGTCTTTGTCTTTTGAACCACAAAATTTCCTCCTCTATGTTAAACAGCTAAAAACAATTTTATCATACAATTCGAAAAAAAAGCTTACGAAAAAAATTAAATTCTGGTAGACTAATCAATCGTTGAGTAAAAGGAGAGTGAGAAAAAATAATGAATAATACTCAAAATAATGTTGCACGGAAGCAGATTAATCATCCTAAATTAGCAATGGTTGCCATGCTTTTGGGAGCGTTTGTTGGAATGCTAAGTGAAACCTCACTTAACATTGCACTTCCTAAGTTAATCTTGTCGCTACACGTTAATATGGCAACAATTCAGTGGTTAGTTACGGGGTACATGCTTGTAATTGGGATCATTTTGCCATTGTCTAGTTTAATTTCTAAGTGGTTCACTACCCGGCAAATTGTTGTTTTTGGATTGAGTGTCTTTATTATTGGTGCGATTATTTCGGCTTGCGCAGGTAGTTTCCCAATTGTCCTTGCTGGACGAATGATTCAAGGAATTGGGACAGGGTTAATTTTGCCCCTAATGTTTGCTGTTGCAATGCAAATTTTCCCACCGCAAAAACTTGGCGCAGTATTAGGAATCTGTGCACTAGTTATTATGTTTGCTCCTGCAATTGGGCCAACACTTACTGGGTTGATCCTTGCTAAGCTTTCATGGCGATGGATTTTCTGGTTCTTTATTCCATTCCTCGCAATTGCATTGGTCTTTGCAACTACCTCATTGGAAAACGTTAATAACATTACTAAGCCCCATGTTGACTGGCTTTCCATTATTGAATCAGCAGTTGGTTTCTCTGGTTTAGTTATCGGTGCTAGTTTATCAAGCCGTGATGGTTGGCTATCTGTTCCAGTTATTTCCGCATTGGTAATCGGTGTTGTTGTTTTAGGCTTTTATGTACATCGTCAACTTCATCTTGAAGAGCCAATTTTGAATTTAAGATTATTCAAGACATCCGCCTTTACTACTGGAGCATTACTTGTGATGCTTGACTTTGGAATTATCCTCTCTGCAATGTACCTATTACCAAACTACTTACAAAATGGCTTAATGGTACCCGTTGCATTAACCGGGATTATTATGCTTCCAGGTGGAATTATCAACGCTGTTACATCTGCATTAGCAGGACGACTTTATGATAATATTGGAGCACGGAAACCCGCAATTATCGGTTTCATCATTGCTTTAGTTGGTGCAATTATGTTTGCTTGTGCTTCAGACCATTCATCAATCGCATTTATTATTGCTGCCCACGTAATTTTAATGATTGGTTGTCCACTAGCTATGTCCCCTTCACAAACAAGCGCGTTAAACTCATTAACTGGTTTAGATTCAGCTGATGGAAGTACAATTCTGAATACCCTTCAACAAATCGTTGGTGCCTTAGCAACAGCACTTGCAACCAGTTTCTTAGAACTTGGTCGCGCAAACATTAGTGGTAATGGTGCAGTGCGCTTCACTAACGGATTCCACTATGGAATTTACTTTACAATTGTTCTAGTTATTATTGCATTAATCCTTTCCTTCAGACTTCAAGACCGTGCTAAGAATACAAAGGACGTTAACTAGTGTACTATTGCAATTTTTAATTGAAACAATGATAATAAGACCAACACCTATTGTTTATAAGGAGTTGGTCTTTTTGTTTTCCCTACCCGTTGGTATTGGCGAAATTCATGCAATGCATGAATTATTCAAATTAAACCCACCTTTGGCAATCATTGTTCTTTTGTTGCTGATTTGCCTGGCATTTTACCTTAAAAATAAATAAAAAGAGGTCCTCAACTAACTTTCTCTAAACGGGGAAAGTATTTAGTGAGGACCTCTTTTTATTTTGTCATTGCTTCCTTAAGACCAATTCTAACTAATTCTTTGGCAGCCGCGGAAACCGGCAGAGAATGTTTTTCGGCATATTGCTTAACTAATTGATAAAGTGCAAGATCATCTGGCCCGCGCCAGATAATTCCGGTAACCTGGCCGTGTTCTTTTTGCATGTCATCATTCCTCCTTTTATTAACCTTTCCCCCATAACATTTTGGCAACCCGTTTCAGGATAACCGTTCGATTATGAAGTTGAAAATGATTCGTTTTAGGGACAATAACCTGTTGGTACTGAATTTCTGGGTGAACATTAACGAGGGTCTGAAGCATTTCAGATTGGATCCGGGGAACTTCATCATCAGTTCCCCCCATAATATTTAAAATCTTAACAGTTGAATTAGGCTTCCAATTTTTCATTTGCGCTTCCAATTGGTGGAAGTTTCTGTCCTTAGACTTACGGTTTAGATTAGGGACAAATTTTACTTTAACCCCAAAGCTTTCTTCAACGGGAACGCCAAGAAAAATAATGTTCCGAAGTTGAATTTGCCGCTGTAATTGCTTTGAACCCATATAAGCATGAATGAATTCAGTTCCCCCGTAAGAATGAGCGATAACATTCATCTTATTAATGTGGTAGTGATCATGTAGAACCTGAAGAATACGGGTAAGTTCGTGTACTTCAGGATGATACGTAGCGTTATAGTCCCAATTATACAGTACCTGAATAAGGGCATTCCGTTGATGCGTGTAGTTTCCACTTGTTTTAACCGTTCCCGTCGGTGATACCCATACAGTCATTACTTTTTGTGCATAGTTATTCTTTTCAAAGTAGTTCATCATTCGATGGTAAGTAGTTGTGTTACCACCCCATCCAGGGATCATTATCGTTGGCGTCTTACTGTAATAAGTATCTAAACGGTAGTCATCTGGTTTTAATGAGGAATTGGACTGGGGTAACAGAACCACAAACTGAATAACTAGTACTAAGATCAGTGAAATACTGATAATTGCGGCAGAACCTTTTAATAACCGTCGCATTAACTAATCATCTCGGTTCAATTTTTAGCCAAATAAGCGAGCCCAGAAGCCCTTCTTCTTTGGCTTTTCTTCAATAGAATTATTCTTTTGTTTATTCTCGTTAGAACCTGCTTCGTTTTCTTCATAAGGATTATGTTCACCAATCCACCGGAAGAATTCAGGAGCTTTAATTTCAACAAACTTGCCCCGTTTACCATTAATTCCGTCAACGCAAAGTTCAATTGGTAAAGCATTACGGTATTTTTCAATACTATCAGCTGTAAATCCATTGAAGGTATTGAGTTTGGAAATATCAAATAGGAGGCTTTCATCCCCTTGACGATATTGGAAGTCATCTTGTTGAGTTAAGTACAGTTTAGCCCACCGATTCCGCGAACTTTCCTTAAAGTCATCGCAGATCGTCTCGGAGAAGTAATCTGGTAATGGCATATTGGCCATTTCATAGTAGTTTTTAAATAATTGCCGAGTCATCGCGAGAAAATCAAGACGACCAGTTGCTGAATTGAAGTCACGCCATGGTGTTTCATCATCTTCAAGGAGATTAGCCATCCGCATTACAAAATCCTTAAATAAGGTGTTATTGAGGGTCTTGCGCACATTATAGATATACTGATTTGCAGCACCCTTTTGCGATTCATCAATTACTTTATCAATCTGGAGATAGTAAGTACGCCGGGCAGTTTCCCGAAGCATTGTAAAGCCAGAATCATAGTTCGTTGTCCCTATTAGTGGAGCAATTGGCTGGGGATGGTTAACTAATTCATTCATGATATCAACCACCAAGTGTCGACTATATTGATCTTGTTGGAAGAAGTATGGTTCGATTTCATCTATTAGGACGGGATATGAACTACCTAACTTCATGTAATGTTCCATTGCTTCAACCGTCTTAGCCTTTTTTTGTGGTGTTTGTGATGGATAAATTGTTCCGAAATCAATCAATGACCGGTCCGTGTTCCATGTTAGTTGATTGATGATTCGAAGAAGAGTCGATTTTCCAGAACCAGCAGTAGCTCCTAGTACAAGGAAATTAGGGACATCATTCCCGTCTTCGGGATTTAAACTAGATTTTGCCCGAATTTCCCAGAGGAATGGTGCAGTAAAACTATAAAGAATTGCTTCAAAGAATCGTTTTCCGTAATTAGCATCATAGTCTACCACAAACTGTTGATACCCTTTCATCACGGCATCGATACTTTTTAACCCTTCCCGAATTTCAGAAATTGTCGTAATCTTCCCAAACGGAATTGGGTGCGTTCCCGTATCATTTGGAACATAAAGCCCACTGTTATTATTGGCAATGTTCCGTTCCATTGGTCGATCGTATAAGAAAGTCGTGTATTTCTTTTCCGCATTCCGTTGTTGTGGTGACATTCCACTAATTAAGGCATCTTGAACCTGCTTAGTAATCTTTTCCCGAGTCTTTAATTTAGGCTTAGCTGCTCGTGGTGAAACGGCTTCTTTTTGCAGAGTATAAATCGTATCGTGCTGTTTTACCTGCTTAGCAATTTTTTCTTTAGTTTGGGACCGATCCATGGTAACGTCACGCATCGACTTAGTAATCATGTCGGGAATCAATTCATGATCGATGTCATGTTGAACGTCATGCTTAATGAGATCAACCATATCCGTCTCGGCAATCTTATCGGTTGTTTCATTATCAAGAATAACGGGGCCAGTACTTTCTTGCTTATTATTTTCCTGATCCTTTTTACTTTCTTCAATCTGCTTTTGAGCTGCCTTTACTAAGTTAGCCGTAAAGAAAGGACGTAATACTGGTTGCAAATCTTTTTTAAAGTGTTCCGCAAGACTTTGATATAAACGAATATTGTTATCAAAAACTAGTACTTCTTCAAATTGATTTCGTTGGTCATCAAAAGCAGCCTCAGTTAAATCAATACTACCAAGAATGATCCGAGTATCATGGGTTGTTGAATTACTCAATAGGTAAAATTTAGAATGAATTACCTGAGTTGGCGCGATTGAGATTTTAAAAAGGCTGTTAAGAATGTTAGCTTGGTTGTCACTGGTTAACGCGGAAAAGAGCTTTGCGGCTTCCTTGTTTGCGGAACTAAGAAGCGCGTTGGTTAGCGCAACTTTAGTGACCATTTCATCAGCACTTAGTCTGCTAGTCGGTTCGGAACTTAACGCAACATTAACGCTAATAAACTTACTAAGATACTTATTAATAAAGTCAGCTGTAATTTCCCCGGTAACCCCAATTAATTGATCATACTTCTTAGGATCAAATAACTGGTGGATCTTCAATGGTGGTGTATCCTGACCGTCAAAAGCAATGTGAATTTTTTTAATATCAGAAGTTTCTGTCATGACCATAATCCTTTTCTATCGATAAATATATTAGTTTTATTTTCGACTATTTAACCGCTTTTTGCAAGTAATTCTAGGATAATGACCAGTCTATCAGCTAAAGTTAGCATCTCCTGTTCACATAAGCTAAAAATAATCGATTAATTTTAATAAATTATTCCAAACGTATGTTCAAACGAGTAAAATAGAACGCGAATAGTAAAGAATGGAGTGAACCTATGAGATTCAAAAAGCGACTCTACCACCTCGGCTTTGTGCTAGTCGGTCTACTAGTAGTTACTGGTGTCATTCAAAATCCTCAATTAACGGATGCATCTTTAAGCCGAATAAGTCAAATTACCCGGCAACGGAAGACGAACGATCATCGTCAACAACAAGCGCTACCACCAAGCCAACAGCAAGCCAGTTCAATTTTAACTCCTGGTGTTCGACAACAGCTTGGTTCAAACATTGCTTGGAATAATGCTGGCGCGTTCGTTATTAATAATAACCAGACGAACCTTAATGCCCGGATTGCGAGTGCCCCCTTTGCAGTTAACCATATGGATAATCAAGGGCGAGCATGGCAAGGAGACGCATGGTTAAACAAAACAACGCGTCAATATAAAAATCGAGCAGCTACTGGTAACGGTGCAACTGACTGGCGCCCAGCTGGTTTTCTTCAGGCCCATAACCTTAAAGGTGGCTATAGCCATGCTTATGATCGTGGTCACCTTTTGGGATACGCCCTTGTTGGGGGAATTCGTGGTTTTAATGCTTCTGAAGCTAACCCAGCAAACATTGCAACCCAAACAGCTTGGGCAAATGAAGCACGGAGTAAAAACTCAACCGGACAGAATTATTATGAGAGTCTTGTCAGAAAGGCGCTCGACCAAAACAAACAAGTTCGTTATCGTGTTACGGATATCTACGATGGTAAAAATCTTGTCCCTGCTGGTGCACATATTGAGGCGAAATCTAGTGATGGTTCATTGGAATTTAACGTTTTTGTTCCCAATGTACAAAATAATATCTCAATTAATTATGCAACCGGTGCTGTTACAGCGATTAATCAATAGTTAGCATAAAAGCAGCTTTGTAATTCCCGTTAAGGATTTACAAAGCTGCTTTAGTTTTAAAATTTATTTTTCTTTCCCTGCGCGAACACGAATCCAGTAAATAATAGTCATAATAATCAGGAAGAGAACCCCAACTGATACGGAAACTCGTGTATCTGGGTTGAAGAACATGAAGAGTAAGATAACCGTTAACGCAATTAAACTAAAGTAGTTGTATGCGGGATAAAATGGCATCTTAAATGGGTGGTCCTGTAATTGTTCTGGGTGTTGTTTGCGGAAGTGAAGTTCTGATAAAAGGATAATAAACCATGGAACCATTCCGGGAAGAACACTAGAACTATAAACAATCACGAAGATGTTCTGGGCAGCTGAGCTGAAGATTGACATTAATTCATTAATGATAAAACCAAGGAAAATCCAGAATGAAATCGTTAGAATTGCAACGTTGGGAACAACCCGCTTAGATAATCTACTAAAGAATTTCGGTACTTCCCCATCAACAGAAAGTTTGAAAAGCATTCGACTAGCACTGTAGATTCCGGAATTAGCACCCGAAAGTGCCGCAGTTAAAACAACAAAGTTAATAATTCCAGCAGCACCAGTAATTCCAACCTTCGTAAAGGTTTCAACGAATGGTGAACCAACAGCTTTCAATTCGTCCCATGGATAAATAGAAACAATTACAAAGATAGCACCGATATAGAAGATCAAAATCCGCCAAATAACGGACTTAACAGATTTTACGATTGCATGACGGGGAGATTCGGCTTCGCCGGCAGTAATACCTAATAATTCGATTCCTTGGTAAGAACCAGCAATTACAGACAGGGAGAACATGAAGCCCATAAAGCCACCAGTGAAGAAACCACCGTGAGACCATAAGTTAGAAATACCAACTGGGTGCCAGTGATTACCAAACCCGAGGACAATTACTAGTAAGCCGAGGATAATCATGGTAATAATCGTAACGACTTTAATCATTGCAAACCAGAATTCTAGGCGACCATAGGCCTTTGCTGAAGCAAGGTTTGCCAATGTAAGAATGATAATCATTACTAATCCGGAGATCCAATCAGGAAGTTCAGGCCACCAATAGTTTAAGTACTGACTCATTGCAATAATGTCTGAAATCCCAACGATAATGAATTGGAAAACATTACTCCATTTGGTTAAGTATCCAGCAATTGGATGAATATATTTTGAACCATAGTCGGCAAAAGAACCTGTTCCTGGACTAATATAAATCAATTCACCTAAAGCACGCATAACTCCGTAAAGGACTAATCCCACAAAAGCATAGGCTAACAAGACGGAAGGCCCAGTCCACTTAATGGTGGATGTGGCCCCCATGAAAAGACCACTACCGATGGTTCCACCGATGGCAATCATTTCCATTTGTCCAGGCGTCATCGTCCGATTTAACTTTGCTTTATTCTCACTCATGTCTAACTCTCCATTTCCTTCAACTAAAAAAGCTACCCAAAAAGCCCTCTCAACCAGATCCAAATCATATGGTGACGGTTGAGTAACTTCTGGATAGCTGTTAACTTACAGAATTAATTAAATATTAAAGGTACTCAACCACGATAGTTGTTGTGGTGGTTGAGGTGGAGGTTAGACTTTGTATAACTGAATTTTGACTTAGCATAATACTTCCTCCAATTCTTTGTTCAATGTCATTAGAATACTATTAGAAAATTAAAAATGCAAGTCTTTTTTTGCTTTTTCTCCTTTTTTCCCCCGATGTTTCCAAAATACCGCTGTTAAAGAAGTAACCAGTCCGGTGATAATTATGCCGCCAAGGGTCGTTTTATTGTCTGTTTGGTTTCCAGTTTGGGGGAGAATTGTACTTTTTCCCTGATTGGCAGTAACTTGCTTTTTCTTTCTATGGAGTTCCTTTAAGGATGTTGAATCTCGATCGAGGAGTTGTTGGATGCTTGCATCATTCATTTCTAAACTTCTGTGATTAGAACGAGCATTATTCGGCGATTCCTCATTCTGAGGATGCTTCTCAATTTGGGAATCTTCTAAGTTTGATAAAGCAGCGGTTTTATTTTCTGACGATTCTGGTTCTTCCTGATAGTTAATTCCATCGTCAGTTGTAACATTTTCAGGATGGCTGCCAGCAGAACTCTTTTCTACCTCAGCTGTTTGACTAATGTTACCCTTACTAGTTTGGGTAATTTGTAATTCACCATCCCCACTTTCGGGGATGTAAGTTTGCTGACCTTGATTCGTATTTCCTTCATTCTGGTTTTGAGGATTGTTGCGCGGAATCAGTTCAGTTTGAGTAGTTTGCTCTACCCCATTAAAATTAGTTTGTGAACTTTCTTCTTTAGTTGCAGATCCTTCAGTTTGCGGTGCTCGATCTGGAGTCGTTATTTCATCAGTTGAACTAACTTGTGAGCTTTTTTCTGCCTCAGCTGTTGGAATAGCACTATTCTCACTGAACTGATCTGTTTGGGCGGTTTCATCTGTACTTTCCGGAGAATCGGTTTGTTGTCCTTGCTCCGTTCTCTTCTCGCTTTGTGCTTCCTCGTTATTATGACTAATTAACTCTCTTTGCGTAATTTGCTCCTTATTATTTGAAGCTGTTTGAGTGTTACCTTCCTTCTCTGCTGGCTCGGGCGTTTGGTTTTTCTGCTCCTTAGTCTTTAACGCTTCAGTTTGGTTGTCGTGGGTGCTTGTTTCCAGATCCCCTTCCTGATTACTGCTAGCATTCTCAGGTTGCTTCGTTGGTTCCTCGCCATCCTTCCTTTCTGGAGAGATGGTTTGTTGAGGTTGCTCCGTTCGCGTTTCGCTATCATTATTAGTGTTCAAATTTGTGTGGGTGCCCATTGACAGATTATCTTCATCAACGTCCTTACCTAGCTGTTCTTCGTGTTTATCAACCACTTGTTCACTGTTCTTTTCAGTCGGTTGAATTAGTAACCGAAATGGTTCCTGATTGGTTCGATACAATTTAAGACGTTTTGGTAGCAACTCTGACTGACAATATTCAAATCCTTCTGGAGCAGATGGAAAATCATACCATTGACCAACCTTTACGAGGTTACTATTCCATGTTACCGAACTAAATTTAAAATTATTATCATAGCCATAAAATGTATGGCGAAATTCAACTAATCGTTGTTGATCAGGAATTTTATATTGATGGTATGTAACAGTAATTGTTTCTCCTTGATTATCAGCTGTTACGGGTTGTGCCCGTACCTGAACAATATTTGGCTCAAAGTCATCGTAGTTAGGAACAAAGAATGATGACCAAAAGTTAGGGGTTAATGCTTGCCATTGATCAGCAACTTTCTTAAAAACTACTGTCTGCTTAACGGTCTGCATCCCCTTATAGGGTTCATCAATCTTGATAATTCGCGTAATCTGCCGAACCTCATCCGCCTTATTAAGCGATTGACTACTTGTAATTTTGCTTTGATTATTTTGGGCAGCATGTCCCGTACTTGTCGTAACTGCCAGTGTCATTAAAATAGTCGCTGAAGTAATGCCTACAAATTGTTTAATAATTGATTTCTTATTATACATAAAAATTCCTCCCCAATTGGCTTACATAATACCAATACGGAAGGAATTTTATTTTGCACGAAAAAAGCTTAAATTAATTTTTAAAGTGCATGGATGACTTTCTCAATATCATCCACAATTTGATCTGGAGTTAGGTGATACCATTCGTAAAGTACATCAAGAGGAACATTGTCCGCAAACTCACGTGGAGCACCGAAGTTCAAGACCTTCATTGCTTTTGGACCATAATAACGAGCAATCGTCTCACCAAAACCACCACTTACATTGCCGTCTTCAAGGGTTACAACAACATCATGATTTTCAGAAAGGTGATGCAAATAGTCTTGATCAATCCCGGTTAATGATTTGGGATTGATGAGCGTAGCATTAATGTTTAGCTTCTTTTGAAGTTCTTCACAGACATCAATTCCCAGTTGCCAAAAATCTCCAACAGCCATAATAGCAACTTCACTACCTTCACGTGCCACATCATAGTGAATAAGACTGTAGTCATCTTGACTAGCTTTCCCATGAAGGAGTTTCTTTTCTGGTTCACGAATAATAACGGGTTGCTCAGTTTGTTTAAGTGCCCATCTTAACATCGAAATTAACTCTTCAACATTCGTGGGAGCTAGGTATTCAATATTAGGAAGATTGGAAATCATTGAGATATCAAACGTTCCTTGGTGTGTTGCAGAGTCAGAAGCAATTGTCCCACCACGAACAATCATTACTACTGGTGCATCGTTAAGCGCCATATCATGAATTAATTGATCATAGGCTCGTTGAAGGAACGTACTATTTTGAAAGACAACAGGACGAGCTCCCGCAGTTGCCATTGCTACCGCAGTAGTGACTGAATCTTGTTCAGCAATTCCTACATCATAATAGTGATCAGGGTATTTGGCTTGGAACTGTTTAAGGTTAAAGACTCCAGGAATTGCAGCATTTAGAGCAACAACTGGTACCCCATCATCAATTTGTTTTCCTAATTCGGTTAGAATAGCATCGCTATAATTTTCGGTGGTTGTTGTTTCCTTAACCTTACCGTTCTTAATATCAAATGGTGGTTGCCAATGCCAGTCCATTTTGTCATCAACGGCAGGCTGGTACCCCTTCCCTTTCAAGGTATTTACGTGAAGAACAATTGGATGGTCAATATTCTTTACGTTCTTAAAGACATTAATCATTGTTTGCAGGTCATTTCCGTCAGCAATGTACTTGTAATCTAGTCCAATGAACTTAAAAATATTATTCTCTGCCTTACCATTAGAATCACGTAATTCTTTAAGTCCCTTGTAAAGACCACCTTGATCCTCATCAATTGCCATTTGATTATCATTAACAACAATAATGAGGTTAGAATGAAGTTTAGCGGCATTATTTAACCCTTCGAACGCTAGCCCACCACTTAGAGAGCCATCGCCAATCACGGCAACAATATTATCATTTGATTCGGGATGCATTAAGTCACGAGCCTGGGCCAAACCAACAGCAAGTGAAATGGAGGTGGAAGTATGACCTATCTCAAAAAAGTCGTGGACGCTTTCCTCGGGTGAAGTATAACCGGAAATATCCCCATAATGATCCGGATCGAGGAAGCCAAGTTTACGGCCAGTTAACATTTTGTGTGGGTAACATTGGTGTGATACATCCCACACTACTTTGTCATGAGGAGAATCAAAAACATAGTGGTATGCGATGGCAGTTTCCATAATGCCAAGGTTCGGTCCCACGTGTCCGCCAATTGCTGCATCTCTTTCGAGAACTAGTTGTCGCATTTCTGTCGCGAGTTGCTTTAACTGCTCAAGAGACATTGATTTAATATCTGCTGGGTTATTAACCCGATTCAAAAGATAATCTGGATGTCGATTCATCTGAGCCACCCTTTCTGATCGATGATCTATTCACACTATTTTAAAGATAATTTAAAAACACCTATTTTATTTTAACACGTTTTAGAATTCCTGCAGAAATTTGTCGCTCCCTAAATTGACGAATGCTGTTTCCTCATTTAAAATTAAATATGATTATATACAGAGGAATGAGAAAGTTGAATCAGCTTACTAATGAAGCTACTGATAAATTATCACCATTTAAGGATTTAACTTCGGAGCAAGAGCACCTAGTTAATTCAATAATTGAGTTTACTGCTAAACACATAAAAGCAGATTTTCCAGCGATCTATACGATCTACGGCGATGCAGGAACGGGAAAAAGTGTTGTCTTATCGAACCTCTTTGAAAGAATTCAAAAAGCAGCTCGCAAAGATTCACATTCACCTTTTTTCAAAACTAAAAACTATTTTTTGGTCAACCATCCCGAAATTCTAAAAGTATACCGTGAAATTGCCGGTCCAATTAAGGAACTCTATAAAAAAGACTTTACCCGGCCGACTTCATTAATTAACCAATTAGATAAGCACCATGAAACAATTGACATTGCTGTGATCGACGAGGCGCACCTATTGTTATCAAAAGCAGATCATTACAATAATTTTTATCACGACAATCAACTAGTAGAAATTATTAAACGATCTAAAGTAGTTATCCTGGTCTTTGATCAACATCAAGTGTTAAGAATGAAAAGTTTATGGACTCCTGAACGGTTAGCAAAGATTACCCATCAATATCCACACCAAGATTATTATCTCCACCATCAGTTTAGGATGGCCGCTAGTGACCGACTAATAGACTGGTTTAACCACTTTACCGATCAATTTGAACTTATCCCCTTCCCGACTGATAGTCGGCAAAATTATGATTTTCGGGTTTATGATGATGCTGAAGCGATGCGCCAAGCAATTGTCACACGGAATAATGAAGTCGGTCTTTCGCGGATCCTTTCTACTTCTGGTTACCCTTCGACTTTAGATGGCGGTAAGCACTATATTAAAGAAGGGCGATTTAGTTTGCCATGGGATCAATACAACTATACCGTTACCCCCTGGGCCGAACTACCACAAACAATTAATGAGGTTGGTTCAATCTATACTTGTCAGGGCTTTGATTTGAATTATACAGGGATAATTATCGGGCCACCGATTAGTCAAACTCCGGGAACACAAAAGTTGCAGATTAACCTTGATAAGTACACCGATTCTGAAGCGTTTAAAAAACGAGATGACTTAACGGATCCTAAAGAAATTAAGGCACTTGAAGAACAAATGATCATGAACTCGTTAAACGTTCTCTTTAAGCGTGGCGTATACGGAACATATATTTATGCTCATGATCCCCTTTTACGATCTTCTCTTATTCAGCTCTTCAAAAAAGCTGGCCTTAATTACTAAGAAAGCGAAGTGCATTATGAAAGAAAAAACTCTCAACAAGAAACTTTTAATCGCTTTAGGAGTCTTCTTGGCAATTATTATTATTATTTTTATCTATCAAAACTATCGGCCGGAAATTGAACTCTTGATCCATCCGGTTCCTAATGAAAAAGAAATTCTTCTCCACATGATTCGGGCACATGGGATTACTAACTCATTGCTGTTACTTGTTCTAATTGCAGTTTTGAATGCTATCCCCGGTCTATCAAATTCACTTATTTGTATCCTTTCGGGGCTTTGTTATGGGCCATTCTTTGGCTTTATCATTAATTGGATAGGAAACATTCTTGGTAATTGCGTTGTAATGAGTTTGATTAGGCAAATTAAACTTTCCAAAAAGGTTAAGCAACATAAACTGATTAAGTCCCTAATGCAGCAAAAGCATCCGCTAATTGGATTAACACTCGGGTTTATGATTCCGGTTGTCCCTAGTATTCTTGTTAATTATGCTGGCGCTCAATTGAATGTTAATCGGCGTCAATACATGACAATGGTCTTAATTGGAATGGCACCAACATCGTTCCTTTATGCCTTTGGGGGGGACGCAATCTTTAAGGGTAATCTCAAACGAATCATTAGCGTTGTTATTTGTATTGCTGTCTTGATTGGAATTTACCTTATTATTAAAAAGGTAGACGAAAAGCGAAAGAAATAATACGTACTCCCTCTTTAAGCACTGATGAATTTAACATCAGTGCTTTTTTAGTTTAAAAAATAAAAGCTGACGTCCAGCTTCGTTTAAGAGAGGCCCAGCTTTCAAAATACGACTTAACCGCCTATTTCGCAATTAGTTGGCAAAATATACAAGCAGCTCATACCTTTTAAACGGTATGAACTGCTTGACTGAAAGCTATTCAATTTTTCTGTCAGTACTTTTTGAAGAAAAATAATTAGGTTAATTTTCCTTCTTCTTCCCTAAACCAAACGTCATCGCTACTGAAGCTAATGCTAAACCAATGATGCCAGTATGCGCTGGCCTATTCCCAGTTTGGGGAAGCGCTGCTGACTTAGATTTTGCAACTGGTTTAGGCACAGCTTTAGCTCTTTGCTTTGTAAAGCTTAAACTAAGGTTTGTTCTTTGCGTCTCAATTCCTGCATATTGCTCAGGGATTAAAGGAGTTTGATGTGGTGCTGGCTTAGGATCTGGAATTGGCGTTTTAGTTGGAGTTGGGGTAGGTTTCTCGGGTACTTTTTGAACAGGTTTTACTGGAGTTTTAGGTGTCGGATTATCAATTACTGGAGGAGTGTCAACGAAGTCATTTGGCTTAGTGTAAATGACTGTCGTCTCAAAATTACCATCCGTATTGTTATCACCTAAAACTGTATCATGATGAGCCACCTTAGTATCAACACCATAACCTGCTACCTCTGGTGAAGGAACATCCTTAAAATTACCAGTAGGTACAAACTTGTCGCCCTGCTTAGTGAAGTAAACAGTTTGAACTACATCATCAGGATTCTTGTCTAAACCAACATAATGAATAGTCCAGGTTGATTTATGACTTTCCACTGGATCAGGTAAAACAGTAACTGGTGCATCCTTCACGTAAGGCACAACAGTAACATAATCAAAATCAGTATCATTTGGACCTAACTTAGTATCTTGGTGAACGCTGGCGTTTTCTTTAGGATTGTAAATGCTATAACCTTCTACTTCAGGAGATTTGACATCCACAAATTGTGTTTCTGGAACAAAACCAGAATCATATATTTTACTAGTTACCTTATCAGTATAAACGGTACGCTTGAAAGTAACAGTTTGGTATTGAGATTCAGGATTATGATCATCTGCACCTATATAATGAATAGTCCAAGTAACATGTTTTTCAGTTGTTATTGGTTTAGTGTAACCATGCTTGAGGTGTACTTCAAAGTTTTGATCTGTCTGATAGTCATTATCATAAACTAAAGTGCTTTGACCATCTTGAGCTTTAGTACCATCACTGACTAATTCATAGCCTTTATTTTCATAATCTTGGATACGATCAGCAGTAGAATAATTTGCTGTTTCACCAGCTAAACCCTCAACTGTATCAATTTGACCAAGCTGCTTATTATTTTCAGTATCGTCAATATAACTAATATTAATCTTTTGCTTACCAACAACAGTTAGCTTAGCACTGTTTTGGTCGCCTGGCTTAATAATTGAACTATGTTGAACCACGTGAGTAGTATCACTTGTTTGCCCCGTTTGAGGAACTGCAGCAAGCATACTGAACAAAGCCAAAGCATTAGTGTTGCCGCTCGCCTTAGTAGCATTGTTGTCTGTAACCGAATAATATATAACAGTAATAATATAATTGGGAATTTGAGCATATCCAGTACGTTTATTTGTTTTAGCATCTTGTAAGTTTTTGATAGTTTTTATTGGCAGAATCTCTGTTGGATTATCAGGATCATAATCTTGCCAAAACTCATTATTCCCACCAGAAATACTTTTAACTTTATAGCCATCAAATTTTGGTATTTCATCCTCTGGTAAACCTTTTTCTAAAACAGCATCTCCAACCATATCACCGGTAACCGCATTAGTGTGATAAATCGCTACATCATTAATAGATTGCCTTTGCGATCCCAAAGACTTATTACCATCAGTAACATAATTGATAGTTCGTCCAGTACGTAACTTCTTAAAAGAAGTTGAATCCATCACAGCTTGAGACATATATGCTGATTTATCGACATCGGTTTCAACACTCGGATCATAAGTATGTAAATGGATTTGCAAACTAGAGTTACTCTTTAAACTATCAACAGTAGTAATGACTGCGGTAACTTTATCCCAATCATCTTGCGTCCATTTTTTAACTTTAAAGTAGCCTTCAACAGTGGCTGCTTCAAGTGCGTCTTTAGTTGGAACATAATTACCCTCACTGTCTCTAATGAGCAACTTATCTAATGACTGGCCAGCTTCTCCTGTGACATACCAGTTTGTCACATTTTCAGCATTTTCACTACCACTGACTTCAACTGGACCGGTTAAGTGAGTGTTAAATTCACTCTTATCATCTTTTGTATTAGGCAAAATAGTGACCGCAAAGATATTTTTATCATCGTGATCAGTAGCATTTTTAATGGTGGAAGTTAATTCGAATTTGTTCGAATCAGTATTTAAGGATGTTGCCTTATGACTAAGTGATTGATCCTGATTCCCCTGACTATTGGTGTCACCACTTAACTCTTCCTGAGCAACACCAGTTTGAGGTGTGGCTGTCGTTTGATTGGCAATCGGAGTATTTGCAACAGATGTATTAGCAGAGTTGCTATCCTTCTTTTCTTCTGCAGTTAACGCGTCGCTAGAAAGGTCGCTCTGCCCCCCCAGTGGTATCAGCATGCACAACCGCCGAAGTACCAAAAAATAACGTGGTACCTAATAATACTGAAGCAACTCCAACGCTTAATTTTCGGATTCCAAAATGAGGAGCCTGCTCTGCTTGCTGTTGAAGCTTTTTCCATTGATTATTTTTTGAAACCATAATTTAATTTACTCCCCCAAATAATTAATATTTTCACGAACAATACTATTGTACTACGTTTTACTAAATTTTACTAATAACAATTAGGCATTCATCCCGTAACTTTAGTCGGATGAATGCCCTTGCTTAAATTAAAATTTTGATACCAATTTCTAATCATATTGATGTTGTAATTACTCACCCTCGATGGCATCATCTTAATATAACGGAGGTGAGTAATATAAAAATGCTAAAAGGAATTAAACTACGCTTATACCCAAGCAAATCACAACAAGCCCAACTATTACAAATGTTTGGGAATAATCGTTTTGTTTGGAACCAAATGTTAGCTATGGCTAAGCAACGCTATAAGAATAATCCGAGGAGTCATTTTGTAAACGGCTATCAAATGGATACCCTACTAAAAAGGCTCAAACAGGAATATCCATTTCTAAAAGAGAGTGATTCGACTAGTCTACAAGTGGTTAATCACAACTTAGCACAGTCTTTTAAGATGTTGTTTAAGCATCAAGGTGGTTATCCACGCTTTAAGAGTAGACATACAGCTAAGCAGTCATATACAGGGAAATCTACAATTTCTGTTGTTACTAAGCGTTACCTAAAATTGCCAAAACTTGGCATTATCAAATCTAGCAAAACTACTCAATTAACCGATTGTAAGGTTAAACGTTATACCGTAAGTTATGACCAAACGGGACGTTATTACCTGTCATTACAAGTAGAAACAGATGAACCAGCTCTCTTACCTAAAACAGGAAAGACCGTTGGTCTTGATATGGGAATAGGTGACCTAGCAATTAGCTCTGACGGAGAAAAGTTTAGTACTTTCAATGCCCGATGGTTAGAAAAACAGACCACCGTTTGGCAAAGCAAATACGCTAAACGTAAATACCAAGCTACCGTTGCCATACGTCAATGGAATCATAATCACAACGATACCAAAATGGAGCTAAACGACTACCAAAACTGGCAACGGGCACGGAGGCAAAAAGCACGTTATCAACAGCAGATAGCTAATAAGCGCAAAGACTACCTCCATAAGCTGACAACTAATTTGGTGAAACAATATGATGTAATTGTGATTGAAGATTTGAAAACCAAGAATCTTCAAAAGAATCATCATTTGGCTAAATCAATTGCCAATGCGAGTTGGTATCAATTTAGGAC
>NZ_JACIUZ010000042.1 GCF_014145505.1 Limosilactobacillus fastidiosus | reverse complement strand
ATTTAACATCGGTACTTATTTTTGTTTAAATTTAAAATAAAAAACGAAAGATGGCTCAGAACCCCGTCTTCGTTTAAGAAAGGACCATCTTTCATGAATTATTCTACCAAAATTGCTTTAGGAATTAAAGATTCTCACCTTGAATTGGATACAGCACATTTTAAAGATGCGATTGAAGATCAAGGCAACCAGATAATTGTTCACCTTGTCCAGTCTTATCCCTTACATTGCCCACGTTGCGGTCAATTAATGCTCAAGAATGGCTTTAAGCTGGTCAAAATATTGGGCCCCAGCTTGCACTATGAGCCGACCATTTGGTCAATTCGTAAACAAAAATACCTTTGTAAGCCATCACCGGACTGTCCACAAACGATTACCAAGGTGGCCAGAGTTAAAGACGTTAAGTATCGCCACCATATCAGTCAGGCCATTAACCTGCGAATTATGATGCAGCTAACCGCTAATGAATCGCAAACTGATATTGCTAAGGAACTCGGTATCTCTGATTGGACGGTCAGACGAGTGATCTTGAACCTCGACCAATCCTTCAAGCCTAACTACCACTGGCTACCACGACACATCGCTTTTGATGACTTTAAGTCTGGTCGCTTTGCGCCCAGTGGCATGAGTATGCTCTTAATGAACATTGAAAATCACCGCACTTTAGACATTATTTTGTCACGACGAAGTCGCTACTTACGTAATTACTTTCTGCGTTACGACCACTCGGCTCGTTTAGCAGTTCAGACCGTTACGGTTGACCTGTACACACCTTACCGTCATCTTATTCATGAATTGTTTCCGCATGCCATTATCATTGCCGACCACTTTCACGTGGTCGCACAAGCGTATCGGGCCTTGAATCAAATTCGTATCAAGGCTATGAATAGCGCCGGGAAAGGAACCCATCAGTGGCGAGCCCTTAAACACTTCTGGAAACTAATTTTAACCCCGGCAGGACTGCTTAAATATGATAACTATTGGTCACGACGCAATTTTGGTTACGCTCAACTTACCGACGTTGAAGTGGTCCATCGCTTACTATCTTTCAATGAGGATTTAAGTCAAGCATATCGCTATTATCAGGAGCTAATTCTAGCTGTCAGTCATCGTGATCAAGGCGAATTGAACCAATTACTCAGCCAGAAGTGGACTACGCTACCCTGGCCACTCCAAAAGGTTCAACGAACCTTGCGCATCCATAAATTAGAGATTATTAATAGCTTCAAATATCAAACCTATACTAATGGTCCAGTAGAAGGGATAAATAACAAGATTAAGGTTATTAAACGAACCGCTTATGGTTTTCGTAACTTCTGCAATTTCCGGGCTCGTATCCTGCTCGCCCTACCTAATTCATATATTGCCATTAACTGGAACCATAAAAGAACAGCTCATGCCAATTTCCAGACACGAGCTGCTTAAAAACTTATTCTATTTTCTTATCAGTACTTCTTGACGAAGAAACCATTAAAAATACCACCCACATTTCTGTAAATGGCATCAGTATCCGTTAATATAAGTTAACAGATACTCATTATTAAAAATTATTTTTTTGTAATCATTTCATGATTATGTTTTGAGCGCAAAATAAAAGCCAGTGCTGCAATATCATACAATTTTAACTTTAATAATAAAATTGGTATTGTTTGTTTCTCTTTACACTTATTTATCCTTATCTTTCGTAGAGAATTATTTATTATATCTGTTTTTAAAATTCGTTTTAGTTTTTTCATTTTTGATAAATAGCTAATATTATTAGCCCTATCAAAGACTTCATGAACCATCATCACATTAAGATGCATTAAAACATAAAAATTAAATGCTTCTTCCAAGTAACTACCCGAAGGTATTTTACAACTTGAAATTTTCATTGCTCGCAAATAATTGCTAACTTTATTATTATTAAAAGTCCTCATTACAGAGTTACTATTATTCCTGTAATGATAAAGTATATAGTTATTTAATAAAATTGAATTAGTCTTTAGCAAAATCTGAATCATAAAATCCCCATCTTCTGCTAAATTTAACCGTTCATCAAATAGAATTTTATTATTAACTATAATGGAACGTTTAAACACCTTACCCCAAACAGTCATGTACAAGGTAGGTAGCTTTAACATTTTGCTTTTATACCCTCGTAGCTGCTCACTTTCTAATAATTTGACGGCATCTATTATATCTAACTTATTATCATTTTTTGTATAATTAAAGATTATTAAATCTTTATCTTTACTTAATTCTTGAAATACTATATTACACCATGTTTGATTCAACGTATCATCAGCATCAACAAACATTATATATTTTCCAACTGCCTCTTTTAGTCCTCGGTTTCTAGCACTCGAAACACCACTATTAGTTTGCCTAATTATTTTAACAGTGTCGCTAAATTCATCTATTTTCTTTAGTGAATTATCAGTAGAACCATCGTCTATCACAATTACTTCAACATACTTATTCATATTAATAACGATACTAGATATACATTCTTTTAATAAGTCTCCACTATTATAATTTGGGATGATCACACTCAATAATTTTTCTTTTTTCATTTCTTACCTCCAAATAATTAAGCATATTTCATATGAAAAAGCTAAAATTTTTTCATATGAAATATGCTTAATTGTACTTTCAGGAGTGTGACATAATCAAGCAACCATATCTTCAATAAATAATATACTTAGCTTTTTAACGAAACAAGCATATTTTAATTACTACCGTTACAATACTATATTTAATTTAGCTCTGTTAATTAATCTATTTAATTTTCACAAAGCAGTAATATAAACGCATAAATACCGTATCATCAACGAACTTCTTAAAATTATCAACCATAATTGTGAAATACCCTTTCTAAAATAAATCCTGTATTTAAAAAAGAGATAATAAGAAATTAAGACTAAATAGCGAATTTCACGAGCTAAATAAAATTTTAAACTTTTTCATCATTGCCTTAATTTATTCATTTTAGTTTTATTAATTCTAAAAAGCTTAATAGACTGGCTTTCTTGAATATCTTTTCATTAGTATCGCATTTAAGTTGGGTAAAAAGTCTACACTTTAAATTTACTATAATCACTGATTTTACATATTGAATACTCACAAACTCCTCATAGTAGAGACGTTACCTCACCTCTATTAATCATTCTTTTCCGACATATTTTGATTTTTATAATCCACCATACGTTTTATTTTCCGACCTAGTGAATAAATATTTGGATGTTTTTTTACCTTCATTTGTACTTTATGTGCAATAAAGTTTACCCAAGGCATCAATTCTTTCTTTAGCCCGTGTGTATACCATTGTTCAACTGTTGTATTAATATATGTAAAATTCCTACCGTATCTTTTGACTATCTCTTTACCAATCTTTATATATTGAATATTTTCTGATGCTCCGGGAGAAATATGCCAAACTCTGGCAGGTACTACATAGTTTGTTAAACCATCATTCAATGCAATTAGGCTCTGTTCAACAGCATAAAAATGCCAACCAACAATATCACTAAATGGATGCTTTTCCCAGAAAGAACGCTTCACTACAAAGAAACACTCATCAACTGTTTGCACTTTAGTTGGTTGTTTTATTGCTTCTCCAATATTTTCTTTCTTTGTATTTTGGACAAGTGTTGTTACAATGTAATCTCGATTGTCTTCATCTTCATTATTTGGGCTTCCAGCTATTCCAATGAGGCCATAATCGGATAGTCTGTTAACATTTATCAAAATGTCATGTAGTGCATTTGTATCTAAAAATCTAATATCTGGATGCAAAAAAACCAAATAATCTCCACTTGCTATTTTAGCGGCCTTATTATAAGCCTCCCGAGCAGAGCTATATTGATTATTATCATTCTCTATCTTTATTAATTCATAATTCACATTTTTTTGTTTCGAGAGTTTTTTTTTAAATTCCCTATATACTTCCTCTTTATTTACAATCGTAATTAAAGAAAAGCTTTTATTTTCCACTTTCTCACCATCCCAGAATATCATTCTTAATTGATCTAGCTGCCCATGCCCTGTTAACCAATTCACTATTATATTCTACTAATGTCTTTATTTTAGCCTTCCGATGATAAAGCCATACATTAAAAAGACGTTCTCCCAAAAAGCCAAATAACCTTTTTTGGTAACTATCATAATTAGATATATCAATAATCTTTTCGACTTTAAATAAAATTGGAAATAACCAGCTGGCATACTTATCTAATTCTTTTTTAGAAGTATAAAACATATTAAAAAATGAAGCGGAACTTTGGTCCATTACATAATCAAAAGAAGATAGGTACTCCGGTGATAACTCTTCAATCACATTTCTAACAGCTTTCATATCTTTTTCGTGATGAAAGTGAGCAAATTGTTCCCACAAATTACCTTTACCACCTACTTGAGGCTTCACAACAACCCAATCAAAATCATCAAGATAAGAGTCTAATTTTTTTACAGGAACTGGCGATACATTCCCACTAAATAAGGTTGTAATGAATAATTCCGAATTGTTATTAAACTTAGAAAAATAGCGACGATAATGTGATAAACCCAGATTCTTTTCACCACTATTCTTCCACATCCAATATAGTCCAGTTAATTCGCAAAATGATGGATTCCTACTAGAAATATTTTCTCCAGAATTATCCTGTAAAAAATTATCAGGATTAGGGTTAAAATCAGCGCCAACCAAAAGTGGTACATAGCTAATGGGCAAATTGTTATAGTTAAAATGCTTATGTGTTATCACATACATTGTCATAATTTTACACCTATTCTACTTGTTTAAAATCTTTTTCCAAGTTATAGCGATAAATGAAATAACTATTCCCAGAAGTCCCCCAAGCGCTACCCCAACTGCAAAATACTTTTTCTTGTTAGGAGTGGTTGTAGTTTCAACACTTGAATTACTTGCTTTTGCTAGCAAGTGTACCTCCCCGGCTCCTGGTTGTAACTTAGGTAATTCATTTTGGAAACTTTTTGCTACTGCATTAACTATGTCAACTGAATTTTTTTCATTACCTGTTTTAACACTAATCTTTAATACCAAAGATTGTGGCTTACTTTTGGCACTAACACTATTACTAATGTTATCAGCAGTATACTTCTTATTAATCTTTTTTGATAAATACTTTTTAGCATTTTCAGCAATTATTTTGTTTTCAGCAATGTCCTCATATGACGACATCATGTTTAAATCAGCATTAGTAACTGGATAATCCTTATCTTGACTATCCATAACATTATGTGAAACCAATACATATCTTTCTGCAGTATACGTAGTTTGCTGTTTATGTTTTGCATAGAAAAACATTAGCATCCCCCCAAAGACTGCTAAAATAATTGTAAAAATTATTGCACCAAGAAAGGATTTATTCAATTGCTTTAAACTATAACTTTTCACTTTGGTTCCTCCGTATTTTTTTATAATAAACATTCGAAGCAGTAAAGGCTATTAAAAAAGGATTAAATGCTATATCTAACAGATGAGGCTCAACTAAACAGCTAATACTAATTAGCACAATGATACCTGCCATACAGAAATCACTTTTTAAAATCGAACGTAATGCAATAACTGTCATTAATATTACAAATAATATTGCAGTTACTAGTCCATATATTACAAATAATCTGATAAATGACGAGTCAATATAAAAATATTGTTCTCCCATACCGAATACATGAAAAGAATGGAAACCAGAGCTTCCTCCAAATCCCCGCTCCGTTATTAAATTACCAAATAACTTAATCCCATAGTCACTAATCGCAAGATGCGATAATCTCAATCGCTCTGAAAATAAATTATTAAATAAATCAAAAATTCTGTTAGATGATGAATAAAAGTATGAAGCAACAACTGCTACATAAGCAAATAGTACTGGAATTATCCAAAAAAATGAGGCAACTTCTCTAAAAAGCTTTACACCTTTATATGCCTTTTGAGCTATCAATACAACAATAATTGTTACAAATATTGCAATAACATCGAGTCTTGCCTGAGTTAATAACATTAAGATTACTCCAATGATACTAAATGCAAAATAATCTTTCCAAGACAAATCAATAAATCTTAAATAGCAATATGCAAGTATTAAAAATAAAATATGTGCCCCAAAATCAGTTGGATAATTAATTCCAAATGAATGCCTGCCAAAGCCATTCCTCATATAGACAAGATCTTTAATGATTCCTAACTGTGATGAAATTATCACAAATGTAATCATTATTAGTCCAATCATGAAAAACCATTTTATTAACGATCTAAAATTTACGTTCTTAGCCCCAAGGATTAAAGAAGCGTAGATCACTATATCAAATGCATGTGTTTTCCTCCACACAACTACAGCAAGTATAAATATGATCGTATCTATGGAAAAAATTTTTATATTAAGACTATCAAAAAAATAGATCTTTAGTAAGAGAATCCCGACAACTAAGTAAGACATCCGTGAAATTAAATTAGGTGATACATAATCAGCATATGTCGTAGTTTTCATAAAGGAACTAATATAAAGGGCTAAAAATGCTATATAAAAAAGATGTACACCACTAATTGAAAAATTTGCGATCTTATTTATTATTTTATTCAAATGCATTATACATTCTCTCTCATTTTTTCTCTTTTACTATATATATTGGTCGTTGCTTTGTCTGCATATAGATCTTTCCAATATATTTACCAACAATTCCAAGACAGAACAACTGAACTCCTCCAATAAGTAACATGATACATACTAATGAAGCCCAGCCAAATGCACTACCACCTGGCGAGATAATATGACGAATTATTACAACGATAATACCAATCACAGCAATGAAAGCTGATACTCCGCCAATCCAAGTAGCGATAGATAATGGTGCCTCCGAAAAATCAGTTATTCCATCTACCGCATACTTAAATAATTTCCAAGTTGACCAGTCAGTTGTTCCGGCAACTCGTTGAACATTTTTATATGGAAGATACTTGGTTTTAAATCCAACCCAGTTAAAGATTCCTTTTGAAAACCGATTATATTCTTTTAGTGATAAGACCGCATTAACCATTTGCCGAGTCATCATCCGGTAATCACGGGCCCCATTTACAATTTTAGTGTCAGAAATTTTGTTGATAACGTCATAGAATTTATCACTTAAAAACGACTTAAACTTTGCTTCCCCAGCTCGGTCTATCCGACGCATCCCCACACAATCATACTCACCTGATGAAATTGCCTGATACATCTCTGGCAAATACTCGGGAGGATCCTGCAGGTCAACATCCATTACAACAACATAATCCCCTGTTGTTGCTTCTAGACCAGCGTATAGTCCTGCTTCTTTTCCAAAATTTCTGGAAAAAGAAACATAATGAACCTTATCTGGAGCTTCCTTATGTAATTTCCGCAATTCTTTCAGCGTTCCATCAGCGGAACCATCATTAACAAACCAGTATTCAACTTCTACTGGCATTTTGTTTACAACTTTTTCTACCGCTGGGTAAAATAATGGAATTGATTCTTCCTCGTTATAGCAAGGTACAACGATTGATAGTTTAGGCAATTAAACCTGCCTCCTTTAAGCGTGACCCGTAATCTTCCGCAAAATAAACTTTCCACCTTTTTTAAACCAGTTAGTATGTTCCATAAAGACATACTTAACTTCAACAGTAGAAAATTCGGGATGAACCTCTAGCCAAGTATCCAGAAGAAGCTCGCTTAAAAAGCCGTATACTCGCTGTTCGTATGCTGAGTAGAAAGAAATATCCACCCGAGATTCAACATCAGCAAGAACATTAAACATCCAGGTACAATATTCATCTAGCGGCTTTTGCTTCATAATAAACATGTTAAACATGTGCGCCCAAGTTCGCTTCATCACTTTCTCGAATGCAGGCGCATATTCAGGATACTTCTCATGAATTACCTGACGCATTACCTCAAATGGCTCGTGCTCATGGGCATGAAGGTAATGCGATTCATTTGTTTCAATGTAATAGCGACGTTTAGGCGGTAAAATAATATCGTGATCTTTAAGTAACTGTACTACTTGTTTGCTTGATAGAACCTCATCTAAGGACTTTTGATGGTTCAAGCTAAGGTAACGACGGTAATGAACCAATCCCATAGCATCAACATCAAGGTTCTTCCATCCCCAGTAAATAGCTGTTAACTCATTGTAGTACGGGTTTTTAGCAGACATATTGTCTCCAGTATTATCTCCCTGAAAAGTATGGTTAACATCTGGATGGATCTCTTTACCCACAAATACAGGTAAATATAACGGATCCTCAGGCATAGCATAATTCTTATGAGCTGCAACTAATACTTTTGTCTTCACGATTTTCTCCTTAATAAGCTGCATTAGGCTTAATCATGACCTTAACTGTTTCAAACATGATCTTTAAATCAAGCCACACAGAACGTTCATTAATATAAGTTAAATCAAGTTCAACCATCTGGTCAAAACTTAAGGCATTTCGACCACCAACCTGCCACATCCCAGTAGCACCAGGTTTAACCATTAGGCGCTGGCGATCATAATCAGTGTATTCCTTCACTTCATATGGTAGTGGTGGGCGTGGACCAACAATACTCATTGAACCACCAACCACATTTAAAAGTTGTGGAAGTTCATCCAAACTATACTTTCGAATAAACTTCCCCACCTTGGTAATTCGCGGATCATCCTTCATCTTGAACATTGCACCCTCAATTTCATTCTGGGCCCGAAGTTTTTCTAGAAGTTCATCCGCGTTTGTCACCATTGAACGGAACTTAAACATCCTAAACGGCTTTCCATGCTCACCAATTCGGATTTGAGTATAAAAAACGGGGCCTTTCGGATCATTTATTTTAATTGCAATCGCGATGATTAAGAAAACCGGACTAAGGATTACCACCGCCGCTGAAGATGCTATAACATCAAAGAGCCGTTTGGTAAATCGGTAGCCATACTGATGGTGTAGTTTTCCTTCATCAATATGAATTTTCTTTTCTGTCATTCTACTTTCTCTTTTATATTTTATTTTGTAACTTTTCTACGTATCTCACATATTTTACCAGTATTTTACCAGTCTGAAAAGTCTTCTCACAATTCATGGTTGTCTAACCACTCTTGAACTGCATCTAAATCAAAGCCCTTGCGGTACATTGCCTGCTTAAACTTTATCTCTCGTTCATGGCCCGCATATCGCCGATAACGGTGCCAAAGTTTCTCAGCTTGACGTTCTAGTAATTTCTCTTGCTGTTCAAAATCTTCTTGTGGTTCTACTTGTCCCTTAATTTGGTCATAAATTGAATTTGCGTATCCTTTTGTTATTAATCCTTGCCGAACCTTTTGCTCTTGGCGCTGAAGCGGTTGTGAACGATAACGGCGAAATAGTTTCTTAGCGAGCTTTGTTGCATTCTTAAGCTGATGTTCGAGAGTGAATTGGGCTAGTGCATCATCAATATCATTTTCTCCAATCCTTTTTAACCGGAGCTTTTGACGAATATTTCTCGGTCCTTTAAGATCAGTATTCATTTCTGTCCGCACATAACTAGCAGCGTATTCATGATCATCAAGCAATTTCTGATCACGGAGTTTTTGCAGAACTGGCTCAATAAACTCATCTGGAGTTTCAAGATCCCGAAGCTTTTTGATAACATCACTTTCTGTACGTAACTGATGGGATAGATAATCAAGCATTCGAGAATAGGCCCGAGCAATCTGATCGGCAGTCGTAATTTGAGCTTCGAGTTCCTTATCAACCTCCAGCCCCTTCATCAACCGAAACTGAATTAAGACGCTCTCTGCTACAGGAAAGGCATACTTACCGTCAAGATAAACGTTATACCGTCCTTGACGCTTTTGTACTTCAATCTTAGTAATTTTTGCCATTTTCAAAATCCCTTCTTTACAAATTCACTTCTCGTTCGTTGTTATAGGTGTAAGCAGTGGCCACTACTTATTAAACATCAAACCTAAAGGAGAATTCATCATGAGCATGACTCAAAAGTTCAAAACCGCTAAAATTCAGTTAACATTGGTTGGCGAAAAGCACCCTAAAGGGGCAAAGCACATTCTTAACAATGTTACTGAAACCATTAGTGAAGAACAATTTTCACTTCTTAGCTCTGTAATGGAAACCTTAACTGGAGAAAAGGTGACTAACGCTAACGTGATTGAAACCCAATCAATCGTAATGGACTAATAGTTTAGAAAGGAAGTTTACTTTATGAAAACTCTCAATTTAATGTTCAAGGGTAGTCTTGGTAAGAAGCATTTATTAAAGTTGAGCTACGCTAATGACCAGTTAAATGCAGCAACTGTTCGGCAAGCAATGAACCAGCTCTCAAATACCCATCTGTTCTTTAAGAATGATGAAGACATTTACGCAACCCCGGTTTCTGCAAAGTATGTCGATACAATTCCAACGGTCCTCTTTAATGATGAAAAGGAAACTCCTGTTGCTGAATAATTAATCATTCCATCTTAATAATCCTCAACGGGGAGTAATCCTGAACTAACCTACCAGTTCGTGGACCCCTACAAGTAAAAATAAGGTTCCAGAGTTCGGTTTTGCCGGGAAATGGAACCTTATTTGTATACTACGCACTATTTGTACTTCATCTAAATTAATAAGATTTATATCACAATCCTTACTTTTTAACGATTCTTTTTCGGGCATTATCATGTTCAGTTTTAATTAGTTGCCAGAAGTGCTCCTTTTCAATTAGTTCACCATCATATGCTTCCTGAAAAGCTGCATTAATTGCCGCCCCCATCATGATGAGGTAACCAGAAAAGTCG
Source organism: Limosilactobacillus fastidiosus (assembly GCF_014145505.1). Classification (GTDB taxonomy): domain Bacteria; phylum Bacillota; class Bacilli; order Lactobacillales; family Lactobacillaceae; genus Limosilactobacillus; species Limosilactobacillus fastidiosus. The sequence goes on along the minus strand of NZ_JACIUZ010000042.1, from coordinate 15,177 downwards.
AGCCAGACCATCATTGCAATAAAAGCACCAATCGTTTTATAGCCAATTACACCATGATTAAATAGGATGGTATATAACCCAAATAGTTTAGAGAGCCATAACCAAAAGATCGAGACAAGGAATGCCCCAATCGTGGCAAAGCGCAACCTAATCTTAGCATTAGGGACAAAATAATAGAGCATTGTCAGAGCAATGAAAATAACCGCGAAAGTGATCGGCCACTTTAAACTACTAAACAGGTAGATGTAATGACGTTTAAAGTGCAGGAGTGGTTGAAGCCATTTAAGGAATTGTTCACCGACCCCATACAGGAAGACGATCACAAAGATAATGAACACAACGACAATCATCCAAATAAATGAAATTACTCGGTTGCTGATCGGATTTTGATTTTCTGCAATTCCATAAGCATGGTTAACACTTCTTTGAAAAGCCGCGATCCCTTGACTCGTCGACCAAAGTGCGATCAAGGCCCCGGTAGTCAAAACACCACCACTTCCCCGCTGGAGAAAATCCAAGACTAATGGCCGAATAAAGCTATAAACCGTTGCCGGAACTAACGTCTGGAGATAAGTTAAAACAGTATTCGCGTCAATTCCAATCATTGGCAGTAAGTTTCCAATCACCAATAATGCCGGAAAGATGGAAAGTAATGTATAGTACGCAAGTGTCGCTGCCGAACTAGAGAGTTGGGCTAAGGTAAAATGCTTAACCAACATTGTAATTAATTTTTTTAATTTTGCCTTATTTTCCTTCCTAATCATTAGCCAACTCCTCATAGTAATACTGGTTCATTATACATTATTTTGAGTTGCATGGAAAAAGAAAGTCAATAACGAAATCTTAAACAAACAAAACGGAAAAGTTTCGAAATAACTTGAAACTTTTCCGTTTTCTATATTTAAAACTGCTAAGCAGCTTACTCTTCTTAGCCGTTGATATGATGTTTCTTCGAAGAAATACTGTAGAAGATCCAAGCAACCAGAGCAAAGAAGACTGGACCAGCAATTGTCCAGAATGCAGTTTGCCAATCCTTTTCAAGCATTGGTTGAATGAACGTAAACAGAATCCCGACAATTAGGATAATTTCAACAAACCATACTAAAACATCTGTCCAGAAACGATTCTTAAAGACTTCAAATGGCCGTTCAATATTTTTCTTCCGTTTAAAGAATGGGAAAGCCCCAACTAAGAAGAGGTATGGGAAACAAGTAGAAACGTTGGCCATATCTGTCAAAATGGTGTAGAACCGTTGAGCTGCAGAGCCACCGAAGGCAACCAAGAAGATAATGACGGAAACAACAGTAACCTGTAACCACATTGCATTAGCAGGCATTCCCGCCTTATTCAACTTAGTTAACTTTTTTGGCCATAATTCAGGGTTAGAACCAAGAATAAAGGCCTTGATTGGTGAGTACATCAAAACAAATAACGCACCCAAGAACCCAAGTGCCTGAGCAAAAGCAACAATTCGCGTCATGGCCGCTCCCCAAACAACAGCAGTTGCGTGAGAAAGCCCAAACGCTAACCCTAACTTAACCCCTAAAATATTGAAGAGAACATAAGTAGCATTCCCAAGGTTAGTAGTACTCTTGGCAAAGTCATGGTTATAGTTGGCGAACCAACCAGCCATCAAAATCATCAAAACATAGGCACCAATAGTAAAAATTGATGCAATAATCAAACCACGAGGGAAAGTTTTTTCAGGGTTTTTCATACTATCAGTAACTGAACCAAGTGATTCCATCCCACCATAAGCAAAAATAGCGTAGACAACGAACGAAATAATTGCAATTGGTGTTTGGAATTGTGGGTTTGGGGATAACACAAAATCCTTAGCGCTATGAATTGGTTGGGCCAATGCACCTTTATTTGCAATTAAAATTATAAAGGCTGCAATAACATAGATAATGTTAACAATAACGGTGAAGATCCCGCCAAGAGACCCCACCTTGGCAATTGCAGTCATTCCACGAGAACTAAAGTACGTACATGCAATCATCAAGACAATTCCGAGTACCCCAATGACTTCAGTTGAACTCAGTCCAATGAAATGCCATTGTTGAGTGGTATCCTTACCAAAAATCAAAGCTGAAAAAGTAATCCAAATCCGAGAAGCGGTGGAAACCATCCAGACAATCCATGACGCTAACCAAACGAAAGTTCCAATAAAAGCTAATTTTTCACCAATTGATCCAGCAAGCCAAGAATAAATTCCACCCTTGGCATCCTTAAAGGCTGAACCATATTCAGCCATCATTAAGCCACACGGGAAGAAGAAACAGATCCCCGCTAAGGCATACCAGATAATACTCCCATAGCTCATTTGCAGGTACGCATTTGAAACATTACCAAAACCGAAAATAGCGGTAATGATCATCGTAACCAGGCCAAAGGTAGTAATCATTTTTTTATTACTACTCTGCTCATCCAAAATAAAAACCTCCAGAATATAGGAAAAGATTCTTAAATAAAAATAAGAATTTATTTAATATTTTAAGTATAGCCCTATTTGATAAAAATAAAAGGCTTTTCACCAAAATTCTTATTATTTTCTAATATTATTTATGCAATATTCTTTTGCTATTCACGCATAAAATTCATAATTAGAGTAAATAGGTTCTGATATCCGTATATTTATAAATGGATATATGTAAGTTTATGAGCTGATTATTTGAATGATGCCGACTAAAAACTTATTTTTTCTTTCTCATAATCAATAAAAAGGCAGACCTCTAAATTTTCTTTAGTGAATCTGCCCTTTTACACATTAATATACGAAGACTACTTATTTAACTTTCGTAGTCACTTTAAATTATTATGAGTGGCAGGACTGTATTATGTTGAACTAAACTTTCTTCAATAAGTTAGATAACAGACTACGCACATAGCCTCAACATGTTCGTCCTAACCTTTCAAGCGACCTTCCCAATCCTCTACTGGCTCACACTCTTTTATTCATAATGTCCTGCTAAGTCTTTAGCAATCTCACTGTAGTGTTCAAGATACTTAGCATAGTTATCATCGTAAATATACTTGGCATCAGCTTTAGGATCTTGGGAAGTCAAGATCTTAGGACCCTTATCTGTAACAACAAGCGTATGTTCGTATTGGCAAGACCAGCCACCATCAGCGGTCTTAGCTAACCAGCCACTCGGATCGCTAGTGTCCGCTTCCCAGGTACCGGTATTAATCATTGGTTCAACCGTGATTGTCATACCATTCTTCAAACGAAGCCCTTGACCATGTTCACCATAATGAGGAACCATCGGATCTTCGTGCATTGTTGGTTGAATTCCATGTCCAACAAATTCCCGAACGTCTCCATAATCGTTTTCATCTTCAGTGTAGTGTTGAATAACAGCACCGATATCACCAATCCGGTTACCGGCAACACATTGATCAATCCCCATAAACAGTGACTTTTTGGTAACATCCATTAACTTCTGGATCTCTGGCTTAACGTTACCAATTCCATAACTCCAACAGGAATCACTAAAGAAACCGTCAACACTAACAACGGTATCAATTTTAGCTAAGTCCCCATCTTTAAAGATAAGCTTTTTCCGTGGAAAGCCGTGACAAATTTCGTCGTTAACACTGACACAGGTTGCATATTCATAGCCTTCAAAGCCAATTTGTTCAGCTTTAGCACCAGCAGCCTTAAAGTATTTCCGAGCGAAATCTTCAACTTCCCAACTTGAGATCCCAGGCTTAATAAATTGCCGAATTCCGATGTGCATAGCAGCAAGTGCGGCACCAGCCTTTTCCATCGCTTCAATTTCGCGTGGTGATTTTAATGTAATCATTAAAGTGTCCCCTTCATTAATTTTATACGTAAACTAGTATAACACTTGTCACCAAAGAAGTTGTAAACCATGCTATACTATGAAGCGTAATTTATTTTAAACGGGGGAATAAAAATGGCTAAAGCACTTGTTGTCTACGCTACTATTACCGGTAACAACGAAGACGTTGCCGACATCATTACCGAATCATTTGAAGATCAAGGGGTTGAAGTCGACGAAACTGAAATTACAATGGCAGACGTTGAAGATTTTAAGGACGTCGATATTTGTGTTGTTTGTCCTTACACTTATGATGAAGGGGCTCTTCCTGATGAAGGACTTGACTTTTATGATGATCTTCAGGAAGCTGACTTAACTGGTAAGGTTTATGGTGTCGCCGGTTCTGGGGATACATACTACGCTGATGACTATTGTAAGGCAGTTGACCTTTTTGGCGAGGCTTTTGAAAAAGCTCATGCTACTAAGGGTGCCGATAATATCCATATTAACCTGTCACCAGATGAAAATGATATTAAAACTCTCGATAACTTTGTTGCAAAGCTAATTAAAAAGGCGGCTAAGTAATGATTAAACAACTCTGGAGTAAGTATAAATCAATTATCGCCTACCTGTTCTGGGGCGTTGTAACCACTGTTGTTAACTTAGCTGTCTTCCAAATTTTAAGTCCTGGTCTCCATTGGAATGTCGAAGTAGCTACGGTTCTTGCCTGGTTTGCTTCGGTTTTGGTAGCCTACTTTACCAATAAAGTCTGGGTATTTGGCTCTCATTACACGACAGTTAGCGATTTTGTGGTGGAAATTCTCCGCTTCTTCTTCTATCGTGGATTAACCTTAGTAATTGATATGATAATCACCTATGTTGGGATCCAAGTCTTAAAGTTTGATACACCACTTCAACAATTTATTGTTAAGTTTATTGATAACGTTGTTGTCGTAATTACAAATTATATTTTCTCAAAATGGTTAATCTTTAAGGATAACCGTGGAATTGAAGATAAATAAAGCAGCAAAGCTCGGTAAAACCGAACTCTGTTGCTTTATTTATTACTTAGGTATTCTTCGATAATATTCAAAATCCGTTCACTGGCATTGCCATCGCCAAACGGATTCTCGGCTTGATCCATTTTCTTATAAACCTTATGGTCGTTAAGAAGACTAAAGACAGCCTGTTGGATACTTGTTGGATCTGTACCAACAATTTTAACGACACCAACATCAATTGCTTCCTGCCGTTCAGTCTTTTCTCGTAATAGTAAGACAGGCTTATGAATTGCCAATGCTTCTTCCTGGATTCCACCTGAATCAGTCACAATAAAATCACACCGGGCAGCGATGTTTAGGAAATCACCATGATTAAGTGGCTCAATTAGGTGAATTCGTTCCTTATTACCCAAAACCTCATCAGCAAGACTCATTACTTCACCATTCGGATAAACCGGATAAATTAGCTCAACGTCTTTATTGGTTTCAACAATGTCCTTCATTGTATGAAAGACCCGTTCCATGGGAACTCCAATACTCTCAGGACGTTGCATCGTCAAAATAATCATCCGATGATCATCCGGAATCTTTTTCAAAATATCACTATAAAAATCCGTGCTTAACCGTTCTTTAACTGAATCAATTACTGGATTACCAGTAACGTAAATTTGTTGCGCTGGATGATGTTCACTTAAAAGATTATCCCGAGCACGTGTAGTTGGCGCAAAGTAAAGATCGGCTAGGTTATCGGTTATCTGACGGTGAATCTCATCCGGAAATGGTAGATACTTATCATACGTCCGTAACCCCGCTTCCACATGCCCCAAAGGTAGCCGGTTATAAAAACTAACTAAGCTTGCTGCTAAGCTAGTCACACCATCTCCTACAACCAGAAACATGTCTGGTTGACCAGCATTAATAACGTTATTTAAGTTATGGATCAATTGACTCAATTGCTCAGCATAATTAGTATTTTTGAGGCTAGATAGATCTAAGTCGAAATCCGCTGTTAGGTTTAAATAATCCATTGTTTGCTGAAGGAGTGGCCGCTGTTGCTGTGCAGCAATTACAATTGATGGCTTCCAAGTATCTGGTTCCTGCTTCATCTGTTCGATGATTGGTGCAAGCTTTATCGCTTCAGCCCGAGTTCCAAATAGAAGCATAATTTTAAATGGCTTTTTCACAGTGACAACTCCTTTTTTAAATACTATTTTAATTGTACAACAATTTAATAATATTTTTAAAAAGTAAAATTTATTTCCCGGGAAAAGAATATTTGCCACTCAACAATGCAACTAGCAATTACTAGTTGCATTGTTGAGATATAAAGAAAAAAAGGCCAAGAAAAGCAAATTGTTTTTCTCAGTCTTGAATTGGATCTAAAAATATAAGCATGAAATATGGTCCCATCCGGAATCGAACCGGAATCGGCCGCTTAGGAGGCGGATGTACTATCCAGTTATACTATAGGACCAGACAAAGAGTATTATCGCATTTACGATTGAAGTCGTAAAGAAGATTTTACTCTTTTTTGTTAATTATTTAGTTATTTTTTTGTGTTATTGCTCTTACGACGATGTTTTAGACGAATTCCTTTGTTTTTTCGGTTCTTCTTATGTGGCTTTTTCTTTGGTTTTCTTGGTTTACCAAGAGTTTGGTGAATACTCTTTTCAACACTAGTCTGATTGTTCCATTGCTCTTGCTGTAATTGACGACTATTTTGTCGACGTAACGAAACAGATTTCTGGCCCCTTTGCGGCTTTTCGTCCGTAATCTGATCGTTATTAATATAAAGGTGTTCTAATTGGTAATCAGTATCTTTAAGAAGCTTTTTCAAATCACGAATATCGTGATCATCTCCAAGGTTAATCACTAATCCTGGTTCACCCTGCCGACCAGTTCGACCAACACGGTGAACATAAGTATTAGTTTCAGTCGGTAAATCAAAATTAATCACAGCCGGAAGTTTAGGAATATCAATTCCTCGAGCAGCAACATCCGTTGTCAATAGCAACTTAATTTGACGTTTCCGGAACATTCGCATTGCTTTTTCCCGCTGTGTTTGCTTTTGACGACCGCCTAGCGTCCCAATTGACATATGTTCATGACGAAGACGACTAGCAGCATAATGAAGTGTCCGCGTACTATTAAAGAATACCAAGCCACGAAAATCCTTAATACTAGTCAAGCGGCGAAGGACCGCTGTCTTTTGGGCGTTAGTCCGAGCATCAATATACCCATGGCGAACAGTGCCCTGAGTATGATCCTTCAATGTAACATCAAGGATTAAGATATCACGACCGAACATCACCGAAAGTTGTTGAAATACTGGCGACTTAGTAGCAGAGAAAAATGCTAATTGAGTACTCAATGGTGTAGCACGTTCAATATCTTCAACCACTGCTAAGGTATCATCCCGTAACAAATCATCAGCTTCGTCAATTACCATTGTCTGTAAGTGACCAAGTTTTAGATGACGGTTATCTAACATATGAAGAACCCGTCCAGGTGTCCCCACAACAACATCGGGATGTTTTCGCAACTTCATTACTTGACGACGAAGGTTTGCACCACCCGTTAGAGCTAATACCTTAACGCCAATGATGTTCCCCCATTCACGCATTACCCTCGTCGTCTGCATTGCCAATTCTTGTGATGGTGCTAGAACTAATAATTGGGTTCCTGCGCCAGGCATAATTTTGGGCAAGAGAGGCAAAGTAAATGCTAGTGTTTTCCCTGAACCAGTAGGTGCAATTCCGAGAATCGACTTATCTTCTGCCAAAGGCTTAGCAACAGCCTCCTGAATTCCCGTAGGTTGTTTAAATTGCTGGCTAAATTTTTCTTGAAATTGTTCGATCAAATGTTATCCCCATCCTATTCTTGATCTTTATCTGCCGGAAATTCTAATTGTGCTGATTGACGAAGCGAATACATGACGGAGTTAACAGTTTCGGAAAGCTCCATCCATCCCTTGTACTTCTTCATCTGTTCTTCATTGTCTGGATTATTAAATAAGTCGGCAAAATCATTCATTTCATCCGTCATTGAATTCTTTTCAACCGGCGCATCAAGCTGGTGAGCCTCCTTATCAGAATCGTAATAAGTAACCTTTTGAGTTTCAAAAATACTATCGAAAACAAGAGTATCCTTAAGTCCATAAACTTCAGATGGTAAGTATGAATTAGCAGTCTTCCCAAAATTCAACGTAACACTGAACTTGTCGTAGTTCAAAATAGCAACACCCTTAGCATCAACGCCGGTCTTGCAAAGGGTTGGGTAGTAAACAACTGACTGTGGCTGCCCAAACATTGTAACCGCACCGTAGACAGTATAAACACCGAGATCCATCAAAGCACCACCAGCATACTTTAAGGTAAAGATATTTGGATAAGGTTTATCACCCGCGAGAACCTTATCATACCGAGAAGAATACTTCATTACGGTAATCGTTGCCCCTTGAATGTAGTGTTCCTTCATTTCATTAACTTTCTTCAAGGCTTTGCAATATAGTGGTGTGTGAATATGGCGAGCCGCTTCGACTAAACGGGCATTAGGGTGGGCTGCCAGTAATGATTGGATACCAGAAAACTCACTTGGGTTTACAAAAGCTGGCTTTTCAACGATCACAAACTTATCATTTTCGATTGCCATCCGCGCTTGTTGATAATGCAAACTGTTTGGTGAAGCGATATAAACAACATCGAAGTCACCATCTTCAAAGAATTTTTCAAGATCATCATAGAATTCTGTAGCACCATACGGCTGGCCGAATTCCTTAGCCCGATTCATTGTCCGTGAATAAACCGCAGTTAATTTATACTTACCTGTAGTTCGAGCTGCGTCCAGCATTTGGTCCGTAATAATATGAGTTCCAATAATTCCTAACTTAAGCATTTGAGCCAACTCCCTTATCAGATATTTAACTTGTTACATTTATCATACCAATTATTGTCTGTTTTTAACAGAAATGAAATCTTTCGATCATATAAATATGTGTATAATATTCTTGTAGAAATGACTTATCATATAATTGAGGAGATTGATGGAATATGAAAAAAAAGGGAATGTTACTCTTCGGTGCGGGACTAATGGCCGGACTCTCCAGTACTTTAGGGTTTAGTCACGCAAAGAAAAGTAGCACAACGACTGCGTTACCAATATTTTACGCCGGTACTTGGCGGTACTATGATCAGGAACGTAATCGGTCCCATAAAATCACCATCTCTCCGGAACTAAAACTTGGGATTGATAACCAAGAAATTCCTGCAACGGTTCAATTAATCCGCGAAGATAAATTAGTTTATCTTGACAAATTTGGGTATCATATTGTTATCCAAGCTAATGACCAACGCCCCGTATCCTTAATGGATGAAGCTGACGATCAGGTCTATGCAATCCAACCACTTAAGTAAGCTGCAATGATTGCGGCTTTTTTTGATCCAGTTATTTCTCGGTAACCAAGTTAAAATCTGTTCCCCCTAATTCCCCCTCTAACGCCGATACATCGTTTGACAGAGGAATTGCTAACTTCCGTAAGCTTTTTGCTGGTTCGCACTCTATTTTTCATACGTCCTATATTTTGGTGCCTTATAATACTCCATGAATTGAAGAATTTGATTAAAATCATCACTAAAGTACATGCTATCAAAATAAGTTTTTTCAAGAAAACCTTCGTGACACATGTGAGCGAATGTCCGTTCTAGTGGTGAATAAAAGCCATCTTGATTATAAAAAGCAACAGGCTTCAGATTTTCACCGATTGTAATCCACGAAGCCGCTTGGCTAATTTCTTCAAGTGTTCCAATCCCACCAGGCAGTGCTAACATCCCATCGGCCATCGCCATCATTTTTTCTTTCCGTTGATCCATATCCGGAACAATTTTAAGATCTTGAATTTTCGAGTAAGCAGCACCGCGGCTTGCAAGAGTTTCGGTAATAATTCCGTGAACGGTTCCCCCCTTATCAAGAACACCATTAGCAACCGCACCCATTATTCCGAACTGTCCACCACCATAGACTAAGTCAATTAGGTGAGCTGCCAGCCACTCTCCTAATTCATATGCCTTTTTTAAATATTTTTCGTCATTTCCATTTCGGGCTCCACAATATACAGCTAACGATTTAATCATTTATTTTTCCTCCTTGTTGTAGGACAGTAAGTTGTTGTTGAATTGCACCAACGGCTGTTTTAACAGCTGCCACTTCCACTGGATAAAGGTTGAATAATAATGGGTGACCTTGGCCATTACGATTAAGTAACGTTGGAAAACTAACGTATCCTGAATATTGAGGCTGGTAGATTGCCACTGAAACACTCAACTCTCCATCCCCAAGAATTGCAGAAATAATTTTGAGCGTCCATGCAACAATGGCACTAGCACTATAGCCAAGTCCCTTAAAGGTATACCAGTTATCAAGGTCAGCATTAATTCTTAATTGATTTTGATCAAGGTGGTGACCGTTAATACTCTCATCTAGTTTTTGCCCATTAACGGTAACTGTGGACCAGGCAAAGACCTTATCTCCATTATGTTGACCATAAACAAAGCCACTAACATTTTGGGATGACAATTCTGCAGCCTTTGCAACTGACTGGCGCATTCGGGCTGTATCAATTGTGGTTCCGATACCAATTACCTGCTCCGTTGGTAAGGCAAGTTGCTGTTGCAGGTAAGCAGTAATTGCTTCATTGGGATCACTAATATTCAGAACGATTCCATCAAAACCACTTTGTTTTACCAGCGGAGCAATTTCACGAACTGCTTCCCCGTTTCGAATCAATTCTGCCATTTGCTCTTTTTTCAGAAGGCTACTATTTCCAAATGTAGTTATAAGGATATCTACGTTTCTTAGAGCTGCGTAGTCCTGAAGGATAATCTTAGTCCTTGTGTTTAGTGCCGTTTGGGCATTTTCCAAGTCAGTTTTCAACCCAACGGCTAAGGCATCATCTCGATCGATCAAGACTAATTGATCTGTTTTATTAGCTATGACTAAATCATGAGCCAATAATCGTCCAACATGTCCTAACCCAATAATTCCAATCTTTCTCATTATCTTCTCCCCGATCAAAAATGGAGCATCACAAAAAATCATTGTGAGGCTCCGTTATTTTTTATATTTGCTTTATTATTCTTCCTGAAATTTAGCTGCTTCAGGAAATGTATTTAAGATATACTTACGTGGGCCGTCAGGAAATTCAAATTCGCCTTGTACTTCATAAGTCTCATCATGATCACCAACGGTCAAGGTTACTCCATCATCACTGAAGGATACATTAACCCCTAATTCAATTGCCGCTTTGATTAAACGTTGTGTATCATCCGAATACTTTTCACTAATTGCTTGAAGGGGATGAGTCATGTTCATATTAGCAGCAAAACGATCATTAGCAATCTTCAAACCAAATGAAAGGAGATTTCCGTTTTCAATTTGATCAGCTAATTGACCACTAATTGTTAAGGCCGGATCATCTACACGCCGTTGAACAAATTTAAGTGCTAAGCGGTATTCTCGGGGTGCATTAAATTCATCAACTAAGTCCTGCAATTCAGCAATGATCTTAGTTGCTGCCTCATGCATTTCTGGCGTTTGTTCCTTCGGCTTTTGCAAAGCAACCTCATTATTAAGCTTCCGCGCTGCTACCAACTTTTCTGGTAAATTATCCGGAAGTGGCTTAATTAGAGTATTAATCATTAATAGTTCAAGGAAATTAATGGTATCATCACTCACCCCAGTTCGGGAAAGCGGATCTAAATCAAAAGAACGGAACTCAAGATAATTAATTCCCTTGGTTAACATCCCCTGTAAATCACCCACTTCCTGATTATGACGACGACAACGAACAGGGCCAAAGAATTCTTTAATACTGTAGTAAGTCCCGTTATCAATAAATTCCTGTAGCTTAGCAAAGTGTTCTTCTAATGAATTATAACCAACTTGTTCATTAGGAAGATTATCATCACCATAATCACTACACCGTAAGCTCCGAACTGGTAATTCAAGATGTTCAGGAATAGGCATATCTTCTGAAGCTGGACTTGCACCGTATAGGTAAGTAAATAGCCATTGATAAAGGACAAAACACTGGGCCATCTTAAAGTAAAGGTGATTTTGAAAATCAACGAGTGAATCATATTCATCCTTATAGAATTGATCGTATAAAGTCTTTACCAATCCCTTATTCAGACTGAAATTAACATGAACATCACCCAACAATTCTTGAGTGATACCATATTTCTTACCTAAGTAATCATGATTAGCTTGATCCCAAGTCTTCGTATTATCCGTCATTAAGTAGTCCAAATCATGGTTGTATACAGGAGCAGGAGCCATACTAAGTGGCCATAAACGTTCATCTTCGTGAAGTTGACCAACCATAATTTGCTCAAGCATCTTTAATTGACGAACAGCATTCTTACTCCCAACAACTGGTGACGTTTCAAAGTCAATCATATTATCGGTAAAGCCAGAATTTAAGTATAAGTTATGGCGGCGAGAACGTAGAGCTTCCGGATATGGATAACGACTAGCGCGTCCATTAGTTAGTACCCGGTGCTTCTTTGCTTCTAACCCAAACTCTGATGCGAACAGCTTTGCATTCAATTCGGGTTTGCTCAATGCTTGACGAATTGCATCATATCGATCAGCCATTCAAGATCACCTCATTTCTTATATACCATTACACAATAACACTTTGATCACAAAGTTAGCAACCTCAAAAGTATAGTGATAAATGCTTAAACTAACTATTTACGGCGTCTCACTAATCTCTTGATAGCTAGTTAGATATTATCTGGTAATGTAATTTAATAACTTAAACATTACTTGTTTATTTTCTGCCGGAACATCATGAGTAATAATCTCTGCGGTTGTCTGGTGGAGAGCATTATCCTTAAGCGGATACTCACTATCATTAATTGCGATTTCCCGCACATTATCTTTCATCGGTTCAAAATGGAATTGAAGACCGATCACATTATCGTGATAAAGGAAACCCTGATTTTCATTCAAATCGCTACTAAAAAGCAACTTCGCATCGTCAGGAATCTCAAACATATCTTGATGCCAGTGCAAAGCCGTTAACTTATCTGGGATCCCTGGAATGGCATCATTCTGCCGGTATACAGGAGCCCAGCCCACTTCCTTATATGGCGCTTGAGTAACCTGATAGCCCAACGCCTTCACTATCTGTTGGGCTCCTAGACAAGCACCAAAAATTGGCTTCCGCTTATCAAGCATCTTTCTAATCAATTCACGTTCTTGTTCCAACCAAGGAAAGTCATCATTAGGACTCATGGCGCCACCGAGGAGCACTAACATATCAGTTTCATCTATGGTTGGCAAGTTACCAAATTGGTCCAGGTGGTAAACATACATTTCATTATTATTAGCATGGATCCAATCCCGAATTGATCCAGGACCCTCATTTGAAGTGTGTTGTAAAATATTAACTCTCATTAATTAATACTCCTATAATTTATTTGCTCCCCAATAATGATTATCATTAATAAATTTTAATGTTATTGGAATCAAGTGTCAATAAAAGCGTATTCAAAGAGCCAATTGTCAACTATTTGATATTTTTGGGGAAATTAGTCGGTAATGATTCGAATATTAATTTTATTACATTCTAAAAATTTTAGTAAGCAAAAGTTTGAAATCTTCATTATAGTTATCTTGAATGGACTGTCATAGTGGATTGTATTTACTAATTTTTCTTATGATTACCTATCATTATTACTATATGGTTTAATTTATCATTTCAAATATTAGAATCAATACTAGTAGTTAATTCTATAAATAAGGAAAGCCTAGCACATTCAAACTTTGAAAATGTGCTAGGCGCTATTTAATAAACTTTAGCAATCATGGGTTCCAGTATATTCACCCTTTAATGGTTCACTAATATCAACTACTTCAACATTATCAGTAAGGATCTTAGTCGGACTAACTAACGGCATTGTAAAATGCTTCGGATCGAAGCGTAATTCCATCTGCTTTTCGAATTGAACATTCGCATAAGGTTCACTCTTGATATAAATATCACCAATGTTAGAACTGACCTTTTCATTAAAATCTGGTAAATCCATATCTTTATTAACAAAGATTAAACGGTAATTAGCGTCGAGACTACAATTACCGATCGCTGAAAACGGGCCAACACCATCATCAAAATCTAACACTACCTGTTTATTAGGACTAAAATACTTTTTAAGCCGTTCTAGTGCAGTCTCAGTCACAGTTAATATCTTCATATGCATGTCCCCCTAAGCTTTTAGTATTTACATTTTACTGATAACAATTAGGTATTCATCCCGTGACTTTAGTCATGGGATGAATGCCCTTGCTTAAATTAAAATTTTGATACCAATTTCTAATCATATTGATGTTGTAATTACTCACCCTCGATGGCATCATCTTAATATAACGGAGGTGAGTAATATAAAAATGCTAAAAGGAATTAAACTACGCTTATACCCAAGCAAATCACAACAAGCCCAACTATTACAAATGTTTGGGAATAATCGTTTTGTTTGGAACCAAATGTTAGCTATGGCTAAGCAACGCTATAAGAATAATCCGAGGAGTCATTTTGTAAACGGCTATCAAATGGATACCCTACTAAAAAGGCTCAAACAGGAATATCCATTTCTAAAAGAGAGTGATTCGACTAGTCTACAAGTGGTTAATCACAACTTAGCACAGTCTTTTAAGATGTTGTTTAAGCATCAAGGTGGTTATCCACGCTTTAAGAGTAGACATACAGCTAAGCAGTCATATACAGGGAAATCTACAATTTCTGTTGTTACTAAGCGTTACCTAAAATTGCCAAAACTTGGCATTATCAAATCTAGCAAAACTACTCAATTAACCGATTGTAAGGTTAAACGTTATACCGTAAGTTATGACCAAACGGGACGTTATTACCTGTCATTACAAGTAGAAACAGATGAACCAGCTCTCTTACCTAAAACAGGAAAGACCGTTGGTCTTGATATGGGAATAGGTGACCTAGCAATTAGCTCTGACGGAGAAAAGTTTAGTACTTTCAATGCCCGATGGTTAGAAAAACAGACCACCGTTTGGCAAAGCAAATACGCTAAACGTAAATACCAAGCTACCGTTGCCATACGTCAATGGAATCATAATCACAACGATACCAAAATGGAGCTAAACGACTACCAAAACTGGCAACGGGCACGGAGGCAAAAAGCACGTTATCAACAGCAGATAGCTAATAAGCGCAAAGACTACCTCCATAAGCTGACAACTAATTTGGTGAAACAATATGATGTAATTGTGATTGAAGATTTGAAAACCAAGAATCTTCAAAAGAATCATCATTTGGCTAAATCAATTGCCAATGCGAGTTGGTATCAATTTAGGAC
>NZ_JACIUZ010000041.1 GCF_014145505.1 Limosilactobacillus fastidiosus | reverse complement strand
ATTAATGCCTTTAGGCCTAGTTGAGCATGCGAACGGAGTGAGTATGCGAAACAAAAAACCACCTGCTTTGCGGGTGGGGGATAAGATTATATAAATAAAGACCTCTTTTGCCTTAAGATGTAGGTGTTCAAGCCAAAATCAAATAAGGGAAAAGAGGTTTAATTAATATGGCTAATAAACTAAATAGTTTAGCCCATACGAAGTGGTTATGTAAGTATCACATCGTATTCATTCCAAAGTATAGACGGAAAATAATTTACAATCAATATCGGAAAGATTTACGAGATTATATTAGATTACTATGTCAGTATAAAGGAGTAAAGATTATTGAAGGACATTTGATGCCTGATCATGTTCACTTATTAGTAAGTATTCCACCGAAGTTAAGCGTTTCGCAATTTATGGGATATTTGAAAGGAAAAAGTGCATTGATGATGTTTGATCATCATGCCAATTTAAAGTATAAATTTGGCAATCGACATTTTTGGGCAGAAGGTTATTATGTCAGCACAGTAGGATTAAATGAGTCCACCATCAAGAAATATATTCGTGATCAAGAGAAACATGATATGGTAGTCGATAAATTAACAACGATAGAATACTCGGACCCTTTTAAGGGTAAGGTGAAGTAATACTAACACTGCTTAAAGCAGTAGCGAAGTAGTCAGAGCATTTTGGCTTGGACGAAGGAAAAGCCAGCGCCTTGAGACGCTGGCTTCTCTTATCGGCTTTTAGCCGAAGAACAAACCACCCGTTTCACGGGTGGTTATGATTTTTAAGCTTAAACCAGAGCTTATGGAATCCATAGGCTGAGGTGAAAGAACATGTTACGGTAAGCAGGTAAATAACAATCAATAACAGAAGCGGATTGAAGGCCAACCAGAGGTCCTTACCTAATTGCCAAATCCAGTAAAGCCAAAAGACATGTGAAAGATAAGCACGGTGAGCATAGTCTGCAATGTGGTGACAACGGCCTAGCCAACAACTGTGACTGTGAATATGGTGGAGGTGGAATGCAGCAACGGCCAGAATCGCTGTAAGGTTATAGAAAAGCATTGATGGAAGATAGTAGGGAGCGTTAGCGAACTTTACGGGGAGACCAAATGCAAAAAAATTACGAGTAACGAATCCATAAAGTAGTCCCCAACAAATTAAAATTAACCACCAAAATTTGGAAAGGAGAGGAAATAGTTGCTCGTGAAAGCACCAAAGAAGAGTACCGAAAATTGCAAAAATGAAGAAACTAGGAAAGACTCGGTCAAGAAGATACCAGTCATGATCGTGGGGACCATGAAATACTTGAAATTCATACATCAAGTGCCAGCAGATTTGAAAAATAAGTGCTAGGGCGAGTGTAAACCAACCGCGCTTGATATTATTGTTAATCCATCTAGCGATCCACCAAAATAGTGGGGTAATAATGATGAATTGGAGCATCATGACGTTATACCAAAGGTGCTGGGCAGCATTGCCGTTAATGAATTGCCAGCAAAAAGTTCCTAAATTATTATAAGGACGTCCCTGTTGTAATTGGGGAGTGAGGAGTAGGTAGGTGAAGGTCCACCAAATTGACGGAACAAAAAGTATATGCCAGCGATTCCGCATATATAAAGGATAGTTCATCATTGTTGCTCCGGGATTTGTCCGAATGGTGGAGTACATGATTCCGAAGATGAACATTGGCGCAGCATATTTAACTAATTCATATATTCCACCAAATAAGAATTCTTGTGAACTTTTCGTGGCTTCACGCATTACAACCGTCAATACGGATTGTAACATTACTGCTAATACTGCAAATGTTTTCGCGTAATCTCCAACGTCAGCCGGGTACAGATGCTTCATGCTCGTTCTCCTCTGTAAACTAAATTTAATATAAGTTTTCTGATGAATAGTATACAATAGTTGCTGTTACGTGTAATGGCGGAAGACTGAAGTCATACTAATTTAAGATGTTATAGTTCAAACTTAAAATTGGATCGGATCAATTTTAGAAAAGGTTGACTTTTTGTTTAAATCCGTTATTATTATTATTGTAAATTTGAATGATTTACGTATTGTTTAACGGCAAGAACGTATTTATTTATTCAGAAGGAGTGTTTATTAGAATGGCAGTAGATTACGATTCCAAGAAGTACTTGGAAAGTGTTGATGCTTACTGGCGTGCAGCCAACTATCTTTCAGTTGGTACTTTGTTCTTAATGGGCGACCCATTATTACGCCAACCTTTAAAGGCTGAAGACGTTAAGCCTAAGCCAATTGGTCACTGGGGTACTATTGTTCCTCAAAACTTTATTTACGCACACTTGAACCGTGTAATTAAGAAGTACGACCTTGACATGTTCTACATCGAAGGTTCAGGTCACGGTGGCCAAGTTATGGTTAATAACTCATACTTGGATGGTTCATACACTGAAATTTATCCTGAATACACACAAGATACTAAGGGAATGGCTAAGTTATTCAAGCACTTCTCATTCCCAGGCGGTACTGCATCACACGCCGCACCTGAAACACCAGGTTCAATCCACGAAGGTGGGGAACTTGGTTACTCACTTTCACACGGTGTTGGTGCGATCTTGGATAACCCAGACGTTATCGCCGCTGTTGAAATTGGTGATGGTGAAGCTGAAACTGGTCCATTAATGGCATCATGGTTCTCAGACAAGTTCATCAACCCAATTAAGGATGGTGCGGTATTACCAATCATCCAAGTTAACGGATTTAAGATTTCTAACCCAACTATCCTTTCACGGATGAGCGATGAAGAACTTACTAAGTACTTCGAAGGTATGGGGTGGAAGCCTTACTTTGTATCAGCTTACAAAGAAGCTGATCGTGATGGTGAATTCGATGGCTACAAGCCACACATGGAAGTTCACGAACAAATGGCTAAGACTCTTGATACTGTTATTGAAGAAATCAAGGCTATCCAAAAGAACGCTCGTGAAAATAATGACGAATCATTACCACAATGGCCAATGATTATCTTCCGTGCTCCTAAGGGTTGGACTGGTCCTACTAAGGATCTTGATGGTAACCCAATCGAAAACTCATTCCGTGCTCACCAAATTCCTATTCCGGTATCACAAGATGACATGGAACACAAGGACATGCTTGTTGAATGGATGAAGTCATACAAGCCAGAAGAATTGTTTGACGAAAGCGGTCACCCAGTTGCTCTTGTTGAAGAGAACACACCAGAAGGTAATCGTCGGATGGCTATGAACCCTATTACCAACGGTGGTATTGATCCTAAGCCACTTGTATTGCCAAACTACCGTGACTTTGCTGTTGACGTTCAGACTCCAGGTTCAGTAGTAAAGCAAGACATGCTTGAATGGGGTAAGTACCTCAGCAAGATGGCTGAATTGAACCCAACTAACTTCCGTGGATTCGGTCCTGATGAATCTAAGTCAAACCGTCTTTACGCATTCCTTGACAACGACAAACGTCAATGGATGGAAGGTATTCATGAACCAAACGATGAAAACCTTGCTCCAGAAGGTCGGATGATTGATTCACAACTTTCTGAACATCAAGCTGAAGGTTTCCTTGAAGGTTACACTTTGACTGGTCGTCACGGATTCTTTGCAACTTACGAAGCATTTGGTCGTGTTGTTGACTCAATGCTTACCCAACATATGAAGTGGTTACGTAAGGCTAAGGATCTTTACTGGCGTCACCAATACCCAGCTTTGAACTTTGTTGATACTTCAACTGTATTCCAACAAGATCACAACGGATACACTCACCAAGATCCAGGTCTGTTAACACACCTATTTGAAAAGGAACGTCCAGACCTTGTTAAGGAATACTTACCTGCAGATACTAACTCATTAATGGCTGTATCTAATAAGGCATTCCGCAACCAAGAATGTATCAATCTCTTTGTAACTTCAAAGCACCCACGTGCACAATGGTTCTCCATTGATGAAGCTACTGAATTAGTTGATAATGGTCTTGGCTACATCAACTGGGCTTCTACTGACCAAGGTAGTGAACCAGATGTTGTCTTTGCTTCAGCAGGTACTGAACCAACTGAAGAAGCTCTTGCCGCAATTGATATTCTTCATGACAACTTCCCTGAATTGAAGATTCGTTACATCAACATCATTGAAATCATGAAGTTGATGAAGCAAGACAAGAACCCAGAAGGTTTGTCTGACGCAGAATTTAACCAATACTTCACTACTGACAAGCCAGTTATCTTTGCATGGCATGGTTTCCGTGACATGATCCAAGCATTGTTCTTCGATCGTGCTAACCGGAATGTTCATATTCACTCATACGAAGAAAATGGTGACATCACCACTCCGTTTGACATGCGTGTATTGAACGAACTTGATCGTTTCCACCTTGCTAAGGATGCTATCCAAAACGTACCTGGTTACGAACAAAAGGCTGCTGCTTTTGTTGCCAAGATGGACAACATGATTAACAAGCACAACCACTACATTCGTTCAGAAGGTAAGGATTTACCAGAAGTTACTAACTGGACTTGGAAGGGTCTTAAGTAATCACTGTTGATTACTAATTAAACACTTAATAAAAAATGGCTAGAGAGACGTTATGTTTCCTAGTCATTTTTTTAATAAGAATTTGTAAAGCGCTTATAAAATTGCAATTTAAATGCGAAACTAATGCTTGTTGTAAAAGATTGAGGGTGATAATCATTAGTGAGAAAATATCAAGTCCCCCAATTTATCTTTTATTTCAATTTACTTTATAGTTATTTTATCGTTACATTTAATACTCCATCGTTAAATGAGCACGTAATGTTACCAAAATGGATCGGAAAGAAGAACTCACATGACGCTCCGTGGGTAGCGAATATCTTTACAGCTGTGATTTCACTTCTTTTGGTAACTAATAGACGATTATATTAGGTGTTGTTGTGGCAGTTTTAGCAGGCATTTCATCCTTCTTCATTGAATGCGAAGAAAAGCACGAAGCATATTATCAAACTAAACTGTAAGCGATTAAGCAAAGGTAACTAAAAGAAAAATGGCTCAGGGATTAACTCTAATGGTTTACTTTAATGAATCAAACGTTTATAAAGATGGAGAATTGATTCGGTACTTTCTTGGTAAGAGTTGTGTATAATATTAATGATAGCTGAAGTGAGGTGTTAGTTAGTATGCAACGACAGTATCTGAGTATTGATATTGGTGGAACAACGATAAAGAGTGCACGAATTGATCATTCGGGGAATATAATGACCAAGGGGAAACTAATGACACCGCGTTCTAAAGATGCTTTTATACAAGCTCTTCAAATGATTATTCGTGAGAATCCAATGATTACAGCTATTTGTGTAAGCGTTCCGGGAATAGTAGACCCACAAACTGGTAATGTTCAGTTTACGGGAGTCTTAAGTTACATGGGTGAATTTCACTTATCTGAATACCTTGAAAAAACTACTAAGTTACCAGTTTATGTTGGAAATGATGCCAACTGTGCAACATTAGCTGAGTTATGGTTAGGAAACTTAGTTGGGGTAGACTACGGGGCTGTTATCACACTAGGGACTTCAGTTGGTGGTGGAATTGTAATTAATGGGAAGCTTTTGCATGGTCCTCATAGCCGGGCGGGAGAATTAAGTGCCATGGTGACTAACCGTGATAATCCTGACGTTGAGCAACGAACAGTCGGCGCCACCACGTCAGCAGTTAAGATGGTTGAAATGATAACTCGAGCCTATAACCTTTCTGATCTTACTGATGGTCGACAAGCTTTTCAAAAAATTTCCGCTCATGATCCGCTTGCGTGGAAAATTTTTGAGGAATATTGTCGTCGTGTAGCCTATTTAATTATTAACCTTCAAGCAGTCTTAGACCTTGAAGTGGTGCTAATTGGTGGAGGAATTAGTGTTCAACCAATTTTAATTAAAGAAATTAAAACTCAATTTGTTAAAGTGCAAAAAAGTGATCGTCGACTAATGGCTGATATTACAATGCCAATTATTAAAGCGGCTAATTTTGGCAATGAGGCTAATCTTCTCGGGGCCCTTTACGGTTTACTTTTAAAAATTGAAAACTAAATTATAGAGAACCCCCTAAGTCGACTTTTACCGATTTAGGGGGGTTGCTTCAAAAGGGGTTACTATTTTAAATTGCTTCCGATTAATTTTTGTGGATCCTTTTCACTTTGCTTAACGAGAATCGAGTCAAGAATATCCTGAAGAGAAGTTGTTGCTAATTTCGCCTTTGCTGCTGTTTCTGCTTGTTGATAGAATTCACGTAAAGTTGATTGAATATTACCCCCAACAACGCATTCAGGATTTGTTTTAGGATCAATGGTAAAAATATGTTGTTCCTCTTCGACAGCAAGAAAAATGTCATAAAGAGAAATATCTTTTGGTTCATGCATTAATTTTGGATCGGCAGAACCATGAACTGTTTTAATTAAACCAGCACTCCTTAACTTTCCCATCAGCCGACGAACGACGACTGGAGACGTTTCAATACTTCTTGCAATGTTTTCACTACTTAATGGTAGTTTGCCCTTATAGGTTTCAATAAAAGCGAGAATATGGATGCTGTCGCTAAAACGGGTTGATATACGCACACTAACCATTCCTTTCTAAATACTAATTGTAACAATTTTAGTTACATTTATCTAGTAAGTAATTACCTTGCTTTCTTGACAAAGAAAACAAGGTAATATATATTTTAAATTGTTTTATGGTATAATGATGAAACTTTTTAAGTTACTAATATACGAGGGTGAAAATATGACAATCCGTTTAAGAAAAGTAGTACTTAGTTTTGCATTAGCTTTAGTTGCTTTGGTAATTGCTGCTGGTTTGCCAGTTAGTGTGAGGGCTAATAGTAAGCCACTTATTGTAGGTTCTAAGAGCTTTTCGGAGAGTAAAACAGTTAGTGAAATTTATGCCTTAGCCTTAGAACACGCTGGATATAAAGTAGTTCGCAAACCAAACATTTCTAATTCAGTTGTTTACCGAGCGGTCAAAACTGGGCAGATTGATGTTTATCCAGAATATACAGGAACAATCGTTGAAGCTTACCTGAAAAAAAGTGCTAGTGGAAAAAATGCTTCGCAAATGGCATCCTTGGCCCAAAAGGGTGTGAAAAAGGATGGCCTTATAACGTTTACCTATGCTCCCGGCGATAACCGACAGGGAATTGGGATACGTTCAAGCGTTGCTGAGAAGTACCATATTAAGACGCTAAGTGATTTGCAAAAGAATGCCGCAAAGATTCGCTTTGTTTCTCAGGGTGAATTTGACAAACGAGCAGATGCATTACCTGGGATGAATAGGAAGTATGGTAAGTATAATTTTAAATCCCATAAGGATTACGATGATAGTCTTAAGTACAAAATTATGTCCCAGAATAAGGGAGATGCGGCACCAGTTTCAACTACTGACGGTCAACTGGCTACTAGTAAATTTACCCTCTTAAAAGATGATAAGGGGTTATGGGCCCCATATAATTTGGTTCCATTAGTTAATGAGAAGGCAGCGAAGAGTCACCCGAAGATGGAAAGGGCCTTAAATCAGGTTGATGCAAAGTTAACGACTAAGCAGTTAACAGCTCTTAATAAAAAGGTTGATGTCGATGGCCAAAATTATAAGATAGTTGCTAAGAATTGGTATAGTGATCATATTTTAAATCATTAGTATTTTAAAAGGAAGACGAGGAAATAACGCATTGTTAACTCAGATACTTCATTATTTTCAAACTGATAGTAGTCAGTATTGGCTATATGTTTGGCAACATATTTACCTTAGCTTAATTACGTTGGTAATTGCGATGATTATTGCATTGCCCTTAGGCTATTTAGGTTCACGAATAAGGGGAGTCGCAGTTTTTTGCACTGCTTTTGCTCAGATATTACGGATTATCCCCAGCTTGGCATTGCTATTCTTACTTATCCCGTTTATTGGAACAGGGATGCTTCCCGCCTTGATAGCTCTTGTGATTTTAGCATTGCCCCCTCTTTTAATTAATACAATCCTTGGCTTTAACGAGGTGAGCCCATTATATGAAGAAGTCGGGACAGCACTAGGAATGAATCAACGTCAGTTAAGACGAGAGGTTGAGATCCCACTTGCCCTTCCTTATATTTTAAACGGAATTAAGCTAGCACTTGTTGAGATTATTGCGAGTGCTACTTTAGCCACATATATTGGAGCCGGTGGTTTAGGGACGTTAATTTTTACTGGGTTAGGATTATATGACATGACCTATGTTGTTATTGGTGGTGTTAGTGTAGCGATCCTTTCATTGCTTTCAATGATTGGATTCGATTTTTTGATTAGGAGGATCCAACGGCATGACAGAGCCAGTTATTCAATTTAAAAACGTTCAGAAGCGATTTGGAAAGAATACAATAATTCCTGATCTAAGTTTTACAATCAATCGTGGCGAATTTGTTACCATTCTTGGTTCATCCGGTTCGGGAAAAACGACAACCTTGAAAATGGTTAATGGCCTTTGGAAAGCTAATGCTGGTGAAATTTTAATTAGTGGTCACAAAATAAGTAGTCTTGATCTAGTAAAACTGCGTCGACACATTGGCTACGTTGTTCAACAGATCGGCCTTTTTCCGCACATGACCATTGCGGAAAATATTGCAGTTGTATCTAAGATGTTACATTGGGATCAGGAAAAAATTGAACAGCGAGTTACAGAGCTACTTAATTTAGTCCAACTTGATCCGCAGAAGTATGCTAAGCGTTATCCAAATCAACTTTCGGGAGGGCAGCAGCAACGAATTGGTGTGGCACGGGCATTAGCTGTTAATCCGTCGTTCGTTCTTTTTGATGAACCATTCGGGGCGCTAGATGCATTGACACGAATTGAATTACAAAAAGAGATTAAACGAATTCATGAGTCATTAGCCGATAAAACTTTTATGTTTGTAACTCATGATATCAATGAAGCGCTTTTTTTAGG
This sequence comes from Limosilactobacillus fastidiosus, assembly GCF_014145505.1. Taxonomy (GTDB): domain Bacteria; phylum Bacillota; class Bacilli; order Lactobacillales; family Lactobacillaceae; genus Limosilactobacillus; species Limosilactobacillus fastidiosus. The sequence goes on along the minus strand of NZ_JACIUZ010000041.1, from coordinate 189,612 downwards.
TCAACGGGTAATGGTAATGCATGAAGGACGGCTCGAACAGTTCGCTACACCAGAAGAAATTGTCACCCGACCAGCGACGCCTTTTGTAAGAAAACTATTAGGAACAGTTCAGCAGAATCAAAATCTTTGGGGGCGTTCCCATGATTGAATACTGGCAAATTAACTGGCCAATTATGGTAGTCGATTTACAACAACATGCAACTATGGCTTTAGCTTCTTTAGGAAGTGCTTTGGCGATTGCAGGGGTAATCATTATCCTATTGATACATCGGGAAAAATGGCTGAATGGGTTAGTCTACTTTTTTTCCTTGCTTTACTCTGTTCCTAGTTTTGCCTTTTTCGCCCTTTTATTACCTGTTTCCGGTTTGGGAATGCGAACAGCAATCATTGTTCTAACATTGTACTGTGAGTACGTACTCTTAAGAACGTTTATTACGGGAATTCAGGAAGTTGCTCCAGCTCTGGTTGATGTTGCGAAGGGAATGGGAATGACAACACGACAGGTCTTCTTTAAGGTCCAACTTCCCCTTGCTATGCCGGCAATCTTTAGTGGCTTGCAGATCGCTCTTGCATCGACAATGGGCATTGCAACAATTGCTGCCACGATTAATGCAGGGGGGCTTGGCCAATTATTATTTGAGGGACTCCAATCGCAGCAAGTTGCTCCAATTCTATGGGGGACTATTTTAACTATCATTTTAACTCTAGTGTGCGCCGGATTTTTGAAATTAATTGAATGGTTATTAATTCATCGCTGGCAATCAGTCATTAATCGAAGAAAGGAGGAACGAGCTTGAAAGCAGTTGTAGTTAAGAAAGCTGGTGGACCAGAACGCCTAGTTTACCAAGATGTTCCAACACCTAAGGTAAAACCAGGATGGTCCCTAGTAAGGGTGAAAGGTTTTGGAATTAATCATTCAGAGATTTTTACCCGAAAGGGACTATCCCCAACGGTTAAATTTCCCCGTATCTTAGGGATTGAGTGTGTAGGAGAAGTTTTCAAAACAACCGATCCAGATAAATTGCCGGTTGGTCAAAAGGTGATTTCGATTATGGGTGAAATGGGACGAGCATTTGATGGATCATATGCTGAATATGTTCTTCTTCCTAATTCACAAATTTATCCAGTAACGACTAATTTACCTTGGAAAGTACTAGCCACAGTTCCAGAAACTTATTACACGGCGTATGGTTCATTGCTTAATCTTAAATTAACAAAGGACGATTTAGTGTTAGTACGTGGAGCAAGCAGTGGCGTTGGTGTTGCCTTCTTAAAGCTAGCTAAGACTTGCTATCCGGAAATCGAAGTTGATGGCACTACAAGGAATAAGGATAAAATTGCTAAAATGAAAGAGTTCGGCTTTGACGAAATTATCATTGACTAAGATGGAAAATTACAAACCGACAAGTGTTATTCCAAGGTCCTTGAGTTAATTGGTCCAGCAACAATTAAAGAAACTTTTAGCCACCTTGAAGAAGGGGGATTGTTTGCAGTACGGGACAATTAGGAAACCAATGGTACCTTGAGGAGTTTGATCCTATTTTTGACTTAGCGCCGAATAGCTATTTGACTAGTTTTTATTCAGGAAACGTTAGTGGTAAGAAGTTAAACCAATTATTACAAGTAATTGAAGAACATGGTATTAATGTGGAACCAACGAAGGTTTACCGACTTGATCAAGTTCCACAAGCACACCAATATTTAGAGAGTCACCATAGTTTAGGAAAAGTGATTGTTTTGAATGATTAGGTAAAGTAAGAAGACAAGTCATTTACGTCTCCATCGAGGTATAACTAGCCTTTGGGAAACACAAATAGGGGCTTCAGTGTTGAATGCTGAAGTCCCTATTTTTTGTACTACACTGTATGTATGGGGTACTTTTATTTTTTTAGTCTAGCACATGAGCCTTTGATGGGACTTGCTCCCAATTTACCGGATATCCAGCACCGTGAGAACAGAAAACAGAATCAGGAGTATTGGCTAGATCAGCAGTTGGGTTATAATGGGCATTTGCAATAATTTCTTTCGCATTGTGGCATTCCTGATAGCCCATCACAGTTAACTCGAGTTGTCCTTGACCATGAGTATAGGCACGAACTATTTGCGCGTATTTTCGCATTTCGGTTACTGGTGCGGTTCCAGTAATAACCGTTGTAGAAGAGTTGGAGTTATCACTATTGAGCTTAAAAGTTCCGGCCATTTGTTGAATATCATTGATTGCGCGACCAACATGTTTAGGATCGATAGTTAATCGAAAGTGATACCAGGGTTCTAATAATTTACACTGACCAGTTTGTTTAAGCATCATTAACCCCTGGCGAACGGCGCGATAGGTTGCTTCGCGGAAGTCACCGCCAACAGAGTGAACAATACTTCCTCGACCGTTGATTAGGGTAATCTTCGTATCGGTAAGTGGGGCCCCTATTAGTACTCCACGGTGTTCCTTATTATGTAAGCTGGTCATTATCTGCTCTTGCCAGTTATGGCTAAGAATGTCCACACTACAATCAGAGGCAAACTTGATCCCACCCCCTGACTTTCCTGGCTCAAGAAGAAGGTGAACTTCAGCATAGTGGCGAAGTGGTTCAAAGTGGCCAATTCCGATGACTTTTGAGGTGATTGTTTCCTTGTAAAGGATGTTGCCTTGGTTAAATTCAATGTTAATTCCGTATCGTTGGCGAAGGAGTTGTTGGATAATTTCAAGCTGAACCTCACCGATGATTTGAAGGTGGATCTCCTGAAGGGGATCTGACCATTGGACATTTAGGTGTGGTTCTTCATCTTCTAATTCCCGTAATGCCGATAAACATTTATGGGGATCAACACCATTTAGTTTAACTGCGTAACTAAGGACTGGTTGAATTTCATTTAATGGTTGATCCCTGGCCTTTCCCAATCCTTGACCCGGAAAAGTCGAAGTTAATCCAGTAATTGCGCCAACGTCACCAGCTGGAATTGTTTGCTGGACGGTAAACTTGGCCCCATTATAAACGCGCAATTGATTGGCCTTTTCGCCAGGTAAAATTTCAGCTTTAGCTTTTAATGTCCCTCCAAGGACCCGGATCCAAGTAAGTCGTTCTCCTTTGTTATCATGGGAAATTTTAAATACTCGTGCTTGGAAGTTAGGAGAGAAAGGGGCTTCAATGGTCCATTTAGATAAGCCGGCAATGAAGTCATCAATACCAGTTAGTTTCAAGGCTGTTCCAGAATAGATGGGGAAGATCTTGCGCTCAGCAATAAGTTGACGGATAGTTTTATCTTTGAGATTACCGGAATCGAGGTAGCTATTTAGGACATTGTCATCCGCCATCGCAATATTTTCAAGCGTATCGGTAGTCAACGGTTCAGTAAATGGAAGGCAAGCTGAAGAAAATTCTGATTGGAGTGCTTGGATTACCTTAAGTGGGTTAGCCCCCACCACATCTGTTTTATTAATAAAAATAAAAGTGGGTACTTGGTATTTTTTAAGAAGTCGCCAGAGAGTCCTGGTAGATCCCTGAATTCCATCAGTTGCTGAAATGACAAGAATGGCATAGTCAAGAACAGGAAGAACCTGCTCAGTCTGTCCGGCAAAGTCGACGTGCCCAGGAGTGTCGAGTAAGGTTAGGGCCAAATCATTATAAGTGACACTGGCTTGGTGGGAGGAAATAGTAATTCCCCGTTGCTTTTCCAGGGTATCTGGATCAAGAAAGGAGTCGCCATTGTCAACACGACCGAACTGGCGTTGTGTCCCTCCACGGTAAAGAAGTGCCTCTGATAGGGTTGTTTTTCCGGCATCAACGTGGGCAATAATACCCGCAACGATTCTTTTCACCGTTCTTCCTCCTGCTGGTTATTCTCAGTCCGCACAACAAGAACATCACATGGTGCATTCCGATTAACATAATTAGTAACCGAACCGAGAATAAATCGTTCAACACTTGATAGTCCTGTCGTTCCAATAACAATCAAGTCGTTATGGTGATCTTTAGGGAAGTCTTGAGCAATAACTCGTTTAGGATTGCCAAAACGAATGTGGATACTGACATCGGAGAGCCCCATTTTCCAGGCACGCATTTTAAGATCTTCTAACCGCTCTTCGGTTGTTTTAACTAGGTTGTACGTTTGATCGTTACTAACTGCTGTACTGGTAATATAGCCGTCAGTAATTTGCCCTACCTGTTCGATCGTCAAGAGATCAAGGTGGGCATCATTATGGAGTGCGGATTTAACAGCCGTGGTGAGGACAGGGATCGTGGCAGTTGATCCATCAATTGCGGCAACGATGTTTTTATATTGCATGTTCTGCATTAGACTTACTTCCTTTCGAATACTTTACCTTAATTATAAGGGTTTAGGAGGGGTAGTAGTTAATAAAATTAGGATTTCTAGTAAAACCAGCACCAATATTTGAAAACGGTTGCAAAGAGGGCTAGACTTTACGTATAGATTAAAGAACATTTGATGGAAGCTAGTCTAATTTTAGTTAGAATCTTCGCAAAGGAGCTGCAGTTAATATGCGATATGTTTCAATGACTTCCCGTAATATTGGGATGAATCTGGCAACTGAACAGTATTTGATGAACGATAAGGATTTTGGTCGGGAACCATTAGTACTTTTCTACTATGAAGAACCATGTATTATTGTTGGTCGTAATCAAAATACACTTGAAGAAATCAATCAAGACTACGTTAGAGAACATAATATTAGGGTAACACGGCGGCTTTCCGGTGGTGGTGCTGTCTACCAGGACTTAGGTAACCTTTGTTTTAGCTTCGTTGTTCCTAGTGATAGTGAAGAATTCGGCGATTTTAAGTCCTTTACTAAACCAATCGTTGATGTTTTACATAAAATGGGTGCAACTACCGCTGAAGTTAGTGGGCGCAACGATATATTAGTTGATGGTAAAAAATTTTCTGGAAATGCAATGTATTCTCGGAATGGTAAGACATTCTCTCACGGGACATTAATGTTAAATGTTGATTTAAATGTTGTTGCGGATGCTTTGCATGTCGCCAAGGATAAGATTGCATCGAAAGGGATTAAGTCTGTTCGCTCGCGGGTCACTAATCTCCGGCCGTTCCTTGATAAAAAGTACCAAAATATCGATGTCCCAACCTTCAGGGATGCCCTCATTAAGGGACTATTCCATGTTGACAGCCTAGATGAAATTAAGGAGAAGCAATACGAGATTACTCCTGAAGATCAAAAGAAAATTAATGAGATTTACGAACAATACTACAACAACTGGGATTGGGTTTACGGTAAATCTCCTGAATTTACTCTTAAACGGCGGAAGCACTTTGACATGGGAACGATCGATGCCCGCTTGGATGTTAAAGATGGGGTAATCAAAAATATTAAGTTTTATGGTGATTTCTTCGGTCCAGAAGATGTAAGTGCCTTAGCGGATAAGCTTCAAGGTGTTAAGTATGACCATGATGTAATTGCTAAAGTACTCAATGAAAACGGTACTCAGCAATACATTACCGGAATTCCAACTGATCAGATTACCGATTTGTTGGCTTAATTGTGCTTTACCGAGATATTTAGTAAAATGTGGTTGATTGATCATTTCCGGATGGATTAGCCACATTTTTGATCCGGTGAGGAGAGAAGGAATAATGAAATTAACAGTTGCAGATTATTTAGACCAGCTTAGCGGTGAAAAGACGATTGTAACAGAAACTGAAACAACCGCATCAAAGGTTCAACAAAAATCAGTATTAAAAAAAGCGATTGAAGCAGTAATCGATGCCCTAGACACGGGTCATTTAGGTAAGTATCAGATTACGATTAGGGTTAAAAAAGGTGATCCTGTTATTTTCCACCTTGATACTAACTTGATTAACATTCCAATGGCAGAGGCTGAACGATTAGACGGAAAGTTGTTGGATAAGGAAATTAGTTACCCTGTAAACCTTTATATGGTAATGGAGAGTGAAGATGTTAATAAGTCGGGATTGAGGATTGACGAGTTAGCAAATGAAACGGACTTGTCAGGTGATCCTGAGATTCTTATTAAGCGTCTTCAAGAATGGCTTGCTGAACATCTTGCAGATATCATGGAGGCACGGGCATAAAACTTGCGAAAAAAGTTGATTCGTGTTAGATTATTATCTGCGATGAGTCGAGAGGTCTGGTAGCAACCCTAATGGCTACCATAAGACATTTCGAATGTGGGACATGTAACTCACCGGATTGTGAGGTGTCCGGAGATAGTCGAAGTGGACATCGACTATTTTCCTGAGATAGTATCAATACACGTAAAGAAGCTAGAAATTAACTTTTTTGAGAACCTGATTTGCTAGTCTAGAACAATGATAATGGTGAAAGCATCAGAGTCATTCGTAGCCAAATAGGCTTGCTTCACTGCGCTAGCATCTAAGGCTCTGGTTAATTTCTGCGATTAGACTATGCAGGTTTTGAGACCAGTAGTCATAGTTTAAGGATTAGAAAAAGCTGGAGATTTTCTCCAGCTTTTTTTATTAGTTCGTTTAATTTTACTAGTTTAATGAAATCGGTTACAATAGAAGCAGTAAATATCGAGGTGATCAATATGAGAGATTGGTACTTCTTCGGTTACTTTATTTTATTTATTTTTTTGGTTTTTGGTTACTGTACACTTTTTCACTAGGAAAGTATTCTAACGTTATAAAAAAATGGGACTGGTATCAAGTTTAGATACTAGTTCCATTTTTATTTTTAAAATCGTTTTGCCGTGTACTTCTTACTTAGAGTAAATACAAGAATTGTTGCAGCAATGCCATATACGGCACCAACATAACCAAGATTCCGCATTGGTGTTAAAGCAACTGCCTGAGATGCGGTAAAGGAACCTAATGAAATCCCAATGTTGGCAAAAATTGAATTGAGTGATGATGCAAGATCCAGTGACTGTGGATATTCCTTTTCGGCAATATCAAGGAACATTAATTGGGTTGAAGAACCATAGGAAGAAAAAGCAACACAGAGAAGTGCCACAATGGTAATTGCAACCCATCTGAATGAAAGTAGAGGACCTAACAAAAGATAGAAGATTGTCATGGTAATGTAAATAATGCCAAGGCGGTTAACACCACCATTATCTGCGATCCAACCACCAAATTTATTCCCAATAATGAAGAAAATTCCCATCCCGAAGAGAAGCCAGTTTAACCAAGTATCACTAAACCCCATTTCGTTGGTTATTAATGGACGAATATATGTGTAGATGGTATAGTCAGCTGCGCAGACAGTAACGATAAAGATAACTCCGAGGAGGATTCGTGAATCTTTTAAAAGGATGAATTGTTTACTAAGGGTACTTTTATATTGGGGGGTATTACGGGGTACTAACCAAACGAGGGCAGCAAAGACAAAGAGAGTTAGGCCAGAAATCATCCAAAAACTATCGTGCCAGGAGAAAGTCGTGCTGATTATTGTTCCAATTGGGATTCCGATAACTGAAGCAATGCTAAAACCGGCGAAAACCCACGAGACCAAGCTAGCTCGTTTCTCTCGTGGTGCTACAAAACTAGCCATAACCAAGACGATCGAAATAATTGCACCGGCAACCGTAGCGGTTAATACTCGTGAAAAGAGCATTGAAATAAAATTGCTAGCAAGGGCGGTCCAAGTGTTACCAACGAAAAAGATAACCATTAAAACCAGTAAAACATGGTGTCGTCGCCAGCGGTTTGCTAGTGAAGTAATAATTGGGGTAAAGATGGCATAAACAAGTGCAAAAACTGTTACGAGGAGCCCAAGCTGTGATAGCGAATCATGATATTGAGCAGCAATATCGGGAAGAACCCCGACAATCATGTATTCATTACAGCCAAGCATGAATGCAACAAACACGAATAAAATTGATTGAAGACGGTATTTCATTGTATTCAACCCTTACTGACTGACATTGTGTCGTTCAGTTTTCCTTTCTTAAAAAATTTCAAACTGGCAATATTGTATCGAATAACGAGTCATAAAAAAAGACCCACATTAAAGTGGTTCTTAATTTACTTTACGAGGTAGACTTGTTCGTCGATTAAGTCAAATGAGTGGAGGTAACGATTAACTTGTTGAAGTTTTTCGTCCTGGTTTAACTTTGCATGTGTCCAGAAGACTTTTGAGTTGGTTGCTCCATCCTTTTCACCGATCACGAGGAGGTTAATTTCAGGATAATTCTTTCTAAGCAGTTGAAGGACTTCCCAATCTGTTTCTTGTTTATCAGGTGCCCAAGACATGATTACGTACTTAACGTGGTCACCATACTTTTTAATTGCTTCGATCGCATCAAGTCTTTCGATTTTAGTAACGGGGTGTTTCCCAGTTTCGTTTTCTTTGATCCAAGCTTGACTATCTGTTGTGTAAATCTTTTGGGTAGAATTATTATTCCGGAGTCCCTTAGAAATGTAGCCATTACCAGCCATAATCTCGAGAACTGGTTCACCATTCAAGTAATCCGACAATGCTTTAGCAAAGGGAGCGTTAATATACGACCACATTCCATAAGTGTCTTCTAGATAGTCACGGAAGTTTCGTAATGCCTTATCTAACTTAGGAAGAACTGTTGAATACTGGTTCCACAGTGTGTCCCCTTGTGCGTCCCCTTTAGCATAATGTTGGTTTACATACTTAAAAATTTGATCCTGAATATCATCCGGAAGAAGAAGTTGTGGTAATGGTTGGGGTAAGAGATCGTTCTTTAATAATCGATCACTTTCGAGGACGTTATTAATTAAGAACTTAACTTCAGGGAATGGATCAAACAAGTCTCGATATTGAGTTAATTCTTTGATGTATTTAGGTTGTTGAATAACCTTTTTAGCCTTTTTAACCCTTTTTTTAAGCTTTTTTAATTGCTTTGGATTCATAATTGCTCCTTACTTTAGTCTTAAATTAAGTTGCTCTTGCTTACCATAAAATTTATCAGTATCGAGGCGATTATTTCGTCCCTTTAAGTAACCATCAATTAATTGGAAGATTTCGTAACGGTCATCACTACTAATATTAGTTTGGTTAAAGGTAAGATTGCGAGCAGAAATTAATAATTTAGCGAGATCGAAGTCATCTCGATCGGATTTCCCGGTAAGATAGTCAAGACTGACGTCGAAAAATTCAGCTAATTTCCGTGCTTCAACGTAAGATGGGGTTCGAATGCCTCGTTCCCAGTTGCCGATTTGTGATGCAGTATTAGGCTTTTCATTTGGACCAAGATTTTCGTTAAGGTGTTTGGCTAATTCTTTTAATGTGATTTTCTGTCCTTTGCGTAGGGCGCGTAATCTTTCTGGAAACATCAAGTCACTCCTTTTAGTACTAACTTTTATTTTACCATTGGAAACCACGATTCGTGGAAAAATGTGCAATTAAAAATATTCTATGATAAAATCAGGACCGTTAATATAAATACAACATGGGGTTAATCAATTTGAAAGAACAAAAAAAGAAGCAACAACATTGGCTACGACGAACGATTATTGCGGTAATATTAGTAATTGCTGTAGCGCTCTTTGGTGCGGGCACGTATTTCTATCATGTTGCAATGGTACCGGGCCATAAGTCATTTATTAATAATAACCAAACGATCAAAAAAAGCGATCCGCTCTATGTTCAGAAAATATGGTTTAAAAATGCTAAAAAGCAACAGTGGGTAATAACTTCCGCAACGAAGAATTACCGGTTAGATGCGGATTATATTCCGGCAGCACATAAAACAACTAAAAATGTTGTGATCCTCCATGGTTTCATGGGAAACAAGGAGAAAATGGGTGAATACGCAACGCTCTTTCATCAGATGGGCTACAATGTCTTGATGCCTGATGCACGGGCGCATGGTCAAAGTCAAGGAAAGTATATCGGTTATGGTTGGCCAGAACGGTATGATGTTCGTAAATGGACGAAAAAATTAATTGCCCGTAACGGCCAGAACAGTCAGGTAGTTATTTTTGGTGTCAGCATGGGTGGTGCTACTACAATGATGACTAGTGGGATCCAAATGCCAAAGCAAGTAAAAGCATATGTAGAAGATTGCGGTTATACCAGTTTGAACGATGAATTAAACTATGAAGCAGGGAACTTATATAGTATCCCAACCCTAATTCGGTGGCCTCTAATTAAGACGTTGAGCATGATGAACCGGGTTCGGAATGGCTTTTACATTGGCGAGGCTAGTGCGGTGAATAGTTTGCACCATAATCATCGACCCATGCTCTTTATTCACGGGAGTAAAGACCACTTTGTACCAACAGAAATGGTATACTCAAATTATCAGGCAAGCCGGGGACCAAAAGAACTTTGGGTTGTAAATGGTGCTGCTCATGCTTCATCTTTTGCTAATAACCCAATAGCTTATCAACATCATATTGAGAAGTTCTTGGCAAAATACGTAAAATAAACGGGAGATGTAAAATTGGGAATTGCATTTGAAATTGTAACGATCTTAATTGGAATTGAACATCTTGGAATTATGTTTTTGGAGATGTTTGCCAGTCCAGCAAAACAGGCAAAGGCATTTGATATGGATGAAGCCTTTCTTCAGCAAAAATCTGCAAGAATATCAATGGCTAACCAGGGAGTCTATAACGGAATGCTTGGCTTATTATTGATTGTCAGTCAATTCATCTTTGCGGGCATGACAGCGATTCTCGTTGGTCGTTTATTATTACTTTTCGTTGCAGTGGTAGGACTGTATGGCGCCCTAACAGCAACAAAGAAGATTTGGCTATTCCAATTTATTCCGGCGATCATTGCCTTACTTCTATCTTTGTAATTGAAGGTAGACGAGAGGGAGCATGACAGAAGTTACTTTTTACTTCCACCATGCTCCTTTTTTAATTTAATGTTTCCAGCGTTTGGTTAAGCCATGCTAGCTGACCTTCTGTTCGTGAGATTGCCCGTTTTAAGATTAGGTAATGTCCGTAATGTTTTTGGATTGTTTTTTTATCAGGGAAGACGGTTTGTTGACGCTGCTTTAAATGGGCGAGTTGCTGTTTTAATAAGGCAATTTGGTTAGTAATTAGCTCATGGATTCGTGGGTCTTTGGGATCATTAATAAAGAAAAGCTTTAACGAAAAGAGATCCTGGTGAATTGGCAGTTCTTTAACCGCTTGACTTAGCCATTCATCTAAAATTTGTTGACCAGTAGTGGTAATCGAGTAATACTTTTCCTTAGCATTCTTCGAACTAGTAGCTGCTGCGACCCATTGATCGTCGACCATTCTGCGTAGTTCCGGATAAATTTGACTATGAGAAGCTTTCCAAAAGTCGCCAATCTCAGTATTGAATTCGTCTGTAATTTCTCGACCGGTGATCTGAGGGTGGCTTTTAATGATTCCCAAAATAATAAAGGGTAGTATTCGACGCTTCGGCATTATTAATCCTCCAAATCATTTACTACCCTTTATTATAATTGATTATTTCTTGATTCGGTGATAGTTTTCGTCAAAGTATTTTCCAGCACGAATATCATCTGTAATTCCTTCATAAGGAGCCTCAGAAATAACGTCTTCGTTATCTTGACCTGCATCACCAATGTAAGTAATGTGGGCGAATTCGGGAACTACTAATTTTGGATATGTGTCGTACTTTTCCCGTGCTTCATGCATCCGGTCGATATGTTCATTTTGGAAAGTAACAGTAATTTCTGGATGTTGCTTTACCCAAGCTGGGAAGAAAATTGTCCCGTTAAGCTTCTTTTCGTTCGGAACAAAATCCAATGCAACATCTGTCCCGGTTGGTTCAGTCCAGGCAACCTTGTAAATTCCTTCAGTTAGCATCACAATATTAGCTTCTTGGTCTTTGACCCAGCGGCCGGCAACCATCCCACCATGAATTCGGTAATCAACAGTGTGATCGTTTTTAGCGTACCATTCATATTCCCAACCATTATCATAGGTATAAATAAAGTGGGTACCAAGGAAATCATCAAGTGTTTTAAATTGCTTTTCAGTCATCATTAATCAGTCCTTTCTTTCTTAACACTTTCATTTTATGTCGATAACGACATAAAAGTCAATAAAAATATTGGAATTAGTTTCAATATTTCTAATTCCAATATTTTTGCAGTGGCTATTCAATTGATTGGACCATTACAAGCTCATCAGTAGAAATATGTTCATTGAGGGCATTTGCAAGAGATTGGGAAAACTTGCCGTCAGCAAGACTTTGCTGAACATAGGAGTGTTCAAGCTGAAATGCTTCAACGAAGAGGGCATTTATGCGGTCATCATCAACCTTAGAGTCACGGTTAAAGAAACGAGAACGCTGGAGATAGGCTCGGCGAATCATCGTGATTTCATTGATATTCTTTGGTGTTTGAACTTTGTCGAGGTATTTATTGATTCGTTGGTTAAGAAGATTAAAGACACTCTTAAATGACATAAACTGATCCGGGTGGAGTTGGTGTTGTTCAAGATGTCGACGATGTTGAGCCTGAATTTTGGAATTCCTATGACGGATAATTCGCCACTTGATTCGGTGAATAACGGTTGAAATAAAGGACATGAAAGTATGATTACCTGTATTATAAATTGAACGAGCAACAATTCGTGAGTACCATTCTGCCTGACGCTCAGAGATCTTTTCTTCGTCGGCAAGCTGTTCGATAACTTCCAATTCTAGTTGGTGGGTTTTACGGGCAATCTTCTCAAAGATATCGGCATTGATTCGGTGGTATTGGGTCATTTGACTACTTAACTGATCCATAATAATAGCCTTTTCAGTCCGATCCTCAGTATTCGCTTTTAATTCATCGATGGCGTATTGAACTGTTTTGACTAAAGCGTTGTGAAATTCGGTTGCACTGTAATCATTTGCTTTGCACGGTAAAATGATTGGAAAAGCAATCGCAGCGACAATAATACTGATTAAAATTACTAGTGCTGAAATAAGGATAATTGAATTCCGAAAAGTAAAAGGATATCCATGTACTAGAATTGGAAGAGAGAACGCTAATGAGAGGGTAATTGTCCCGTGAACACCACCAAGCGCGAGTAACAAACTATCACGATTCCGGTTTTCTTTCTTTGATTTAAGATTAACTAGCCGCCAACGAGCCCAGGCATAACGAAGGCTTAGCATTATAAGAAAAAGAACCGCAGCGAGGCCAACGAGTTTCGATAGATTGGTTGGTGTGGTCCGACCGATAACTTGAGGGATTAAAAGACCAAGAAGAACAAAAACAATTCCGTTTAAGGCTTCACTGATAATAGACCAGATAGTTTTAGTAGCCATTTGAATCTTTGCGGAAGTTAAACGTAACCGATCATAAAGAATACTATGAATAATTCCGGCAGAAACTACAGCGAGGATACCAGAAAAGTGAAGTTCCTCGGCTAACCAGTAGATGACCACTGGTGTCATTACGTTAATGGGAATTACGATTGAGCCAATATCAACGTGGCGACTCATTAACTTCATTCGGAGGGTAATCAGGAGGTTTCCCATAATTGCCCCAAAAATGATTCCGCCAAAGAAGACGTAGGAGAAATACCAAATTCCGTGAGTAACGGAAAATTTTCCAGAAGTAAAGGCAGCTAAAGCAAGATCTAAGAGAACAATGCCTGAAGCGTCGTTGAATAAGGATTCAACTTCTAATGTGGTGTTAACGTTTTCTGGCATTGTTACGTTAGTGGTGAGTGATTTTACAGCAACCGCATCTGTTGGCGTAATAATTGCGGCCAGCATGAAAGCAAGCGGAAGCGAAAAGACTTGGGGAAAGGTGAAGTGTAAGGCTATCCCAATAATAATTACCGCAACAAGAGCAAAGGCAACAGTTAGAGATAGAATGTTTTTAACATTTTTCGAGAGAATTCTAAAAGACTGATTCTGACCATCATTAAACATTAATGGAGCGATAACCGCCATCATGAATAACTCCGGGTGCATTGTGAAATCAGTAGCAGGAGTCGGTAAGGATGCCATCAGAATTCCGGCAACAATCTGGTAAATTGATAAGGGGATTTTGGGGTAAACCAGGTGGATAATATTTGCGACGACCACGGCGGTCAGCAATAGAAAAATAGTGAAAATAGTGTCCATTTTTCTGCTCAGCTCCTTCTAAAAGACACTTTATTCACGACCAAGGAGAACCTTTACTGCCATTGCAATGTTGTAGATGTAGAGAATTAATGTGATGAGAAGGGCAAAGGTTAAAAGAATGCCACTGAAGGCCCCAAGATTAATCACTATTGAATGCCAAGCAGCAACACTAATGAATAGTAGGGAGAAGATAATGTAAATCAACGGAAAAATTTGCGTCCAAAAGGCTGCTTTAGCTTGCTTTTTAACCCAAGGATTTTCTGGACCAGCAACTATCCACACGATTAGCGGAAAGATTACAGGAAGAAAGAGAATACTAAGGTAGGAAAGAGCACCAATAATTCGTTTAGATAAACTAATATTATTCATAGTAAAATCTCCAATTCATTTTTTCTTAATTATGCCCGATCTCTTAATGAAGTGCAATTAGCAGGAATTGTAGTAATACCATGCTAATAATCAGGATTACCCAATCTGTCCAATAGAGAGGAACTTTAACGGCAGTTGTTCGCGGTTGCCCCTCACGAAAGCCGTGAGTTTCCATTGCTTGTGCTAGTTGGTCGGACCAACGGATTGCTGAAAGAATTGCTTTGAAATAGAGCCTTGGTGACCACCAATGAAGATTAATCCCGCGCATCTTACCGGCAATTCTAATCGAGATAACGGTTTGTTTGATTTTCGGTAAAATATTTAAGGCAGCCAAGGTCCCGTAAGCAAACTTACTTGGCAAGTGAAAATTCTGTTCTAGTGATCGAGCTAGAAGAAGGGGAGAAGTGGTAAAAGTCATTACACCACCGGCAAAGACATAAACGTAAAAACGACTTACTATGCCCCATCCCGTAAGCCAATTATGTGCTGCCCCGTAACCACCAATAGTAATTAGAACGGCAATTCCTGGAATTAGCGGAATTATCATCAACCACCAGAATTGTCGCCAAGTAAGGTGGTGGAAAAGGAGGACGATAAAGAGGCAAGCAATGAGGATTAAGTTGACAGGAAGATTGTTTGTAAAGCTGATCTCAAAGGAGAGCAACAGGAGGAGCAATAATTTAACGCTGGGATTCATTTTGTGCTCCTCCTCGATATGTAAGTTGCTGGTTTGTGAGTGAAAGGTGGTAGTCAACAAAACCATCCAGAAAATCTAATTGATGACTAACAATTAGGAGGGTTTGCGGAAAGTGTTGACAACTTTTTTTAATGAGTGTGAGCAATTTTCCTAATGATAGTTGATCAAGGCCGGTAAAAGGCTCGTCCATTAATAAGAGCTTTTGACCCATCATTAACATGATCAAATTCTGGATCAGTTTCCGTTGCCCACCGCTTAAGGAGTAGATAACTCGCTCAGTAAGGTCAGGGAGACCGACCATTGCTAAAAGCTCTCGGGATGATTTCCCTTTGAAAAAGGTGTTCTTCCCATTCTTGATGCTCAGGCTTAATTCCTCGCCAACCGTAACGTTTAAAAATTGCTGGTTGGTTTCTTGGAAGATTAAGCCAACTTGAGAATAGTATTTCCCAGGGAATATTTTTTGAATGTTATTTCCAGCATAGGTTATTTGTCCTGAGTAAGGAGTTAACTTTGCGATAGATTTAAGAAGGGTTGACTTTCCGGAACCACTGGAACCGGTTAACAGGGTAACTTTGTTTTGAATTAGTTTTAGGTTTGTTGTCTCTATCAGTGAAAGCTGGTTACGGGTAATGGAAAAATCGTGTAATTTTATAATTGACGGATCGCCCTGTAAAGGAAAGGTAGTGGATAAATTGGTGGAATGTTGATTAGCATTCATTAAAAGCTGATGACTAGCATTACTTGAAAGTAGTTTAGCCTGGTGTTCATGAAATTGGACAATGAATTGAATGAAATCTTGATAGTCCCGGAGGTTATGATCGCTGATAATAATGGTTATCCCTTGTTTAGCCTGCAATTGGGCTAACTTTTGTAGTAAAAATTGACGATTTGGTTCGTCGATACTAGTAAAGGGTTCATCTAACATGATAATCTCAGCTTTCATAGCGATAATTACAGCCAAGGCCACCCTTTGTAGTTGACCACCTGAAAGAGTAGTCAACTTTTGGTGTGCCACGGTTTGAAGATTAACAAATGCCAAAGCGGCTTTTACCTGATTACTAATCTCTTTATGTGGTACTTGAAGGTTTTCAAGGGTGAATTCTAGTTCGTGTTGTGGCGTGTCCATCGTAAACTGCATCGCCGGATCCTGAAAGAGCATTCCAATTCGTTGATCATGTGGAAGCTTAATCTTTCCGGAATAGGTTCCACCGTATTTGGGGAGCAGGCCAGCAATCAGCTTTAGAAGAGTTGTTTTTCCACAGCCAATTGAACCGCTCAAGAGAATTGAGGAGTGGAGTGGCAACTCAAGGTTAACGTCATTGAGAATTGGCTGCCCTTCTTTATATGCAAATGTTAGGTTTTGAATAAGTATTTTTTCCATTTTTTATCTCGCCAAAACGTGACTACGGTTTAGTAGGTTGATGATTAACTTAACTAGGATGCCGGTGAAGAAAAGCATTGATAGCCAACGAACGATTAACATTACAACTAACATGGAGAACGGGAAGTGGCTATAACCATTACGGAACCAGTCCCAGGCAAATGTAAGAATTGTCGTAGTAGTTGCAGAAAGTAGAAGTGTCACCCAATTGTATATTTTGTAAAGGGTGAAGGTAAATCCAAGCTCGGTACCAATTCCTTGTACCAGTCCCGAAAGTAGGGTGGTCACGCCCCATTGATCTCCAAGGAGCATTTCGACAACAGCACTAAGAAACTCGCCAAGAAATGACGCGCCAGGAAGACGGAGCATAAATCCGGCTAATGGTCCGGCCATACACCAAATTCCTAACGTGATGTCATTAGCCATTGGGCCGTAACCAAATGGAGTTAATGCAATTGTAAGGCCATTGTAAATAATCCCCGTTACTAGATAGATTACCCCGAAAATAATCCCAATAATTGCGAGGAGGATAATATCCTTTAAATGAAATTGACGAAACATAATAATTTCCTTTCTTGGGGAAAATAAAAAAGTGGAAAAAGCGTAGTGACTTTTCCCACTTTTGATCTATTATTAATAGACTCCAAACTTACTAAGCATTCAAAATGCGCTTCCTTCGCTAGTATTACCTAGACAGGTTCGATGGGTCTAATCTCAGCCAAGTGGGCACCCCAGACAAATATTTATTCTAATCATACAACAAAAATAACCAATTCGACAGCTAATTTAGTGATTAGCTAAAAGGCTGGTAAGGTGTTCCATGAAGCTAGGGACAAACCGCTCTTTATCGACGTTGATTGCAACATTGACATTTGGATGAGAAGTATTGAGCTTCATTTTATCCCCAATTGTTCGAGCGTAATTATGTTCTTCAGTGATTACCTTCATCGGTAAAGCAAGGGTTGTGACGAATGTTGGGTCGATTGCAACGCCAACGGCAAGGGGATCGTGAATTGCACAGCCGTGTTTGTCAATCCCGAGATTATAGTAAGCGTCAATGTAAAAATTAGTTAGGTCAGCGTAGGCAGTCCCCGATTTAGTTCCTAGTTGGCGCCATTTTGCTGTTTCTTTTTTTGTAAGCAGCGTCCGGAGAGTAACGTCAAGCCCCACCATTGTAATCGGAAGTGAACTGGTGAAGACTTCATTAGCAGCTTTAGCGTCTTGATTAATATTTGCTTCAGCAACGTCGCTAACGTTTCCTTCAACCGTAAGTGCCCCACCCATTAAGGTAACATTACCAATTAAATGGCTAATTTGGGGATCTTTACGTAATGCCGCGGCAAGGTTAGTTAAGGGACCTGTTGGAACAATGATTAAATCTTTACCATATTGGTGTGCGGCCTCAATGATAAAGTCAACACCAGCTTGTGCTTGAATTTTATGGGTTGGTTCTGGAAGAGAAATATCACCGATCCCGTTATTACCGTGGATTTCTTTACTAACCTGCATTACGTTAAAGTGATCGCTAGTACTTGAGTGTTCTAGGCCCTTAAATACTGGAACATTTTGTCCAAGTAATTCGAGAAGTTGTAACGAGTTTTTAGCAGTTTGTTCTAGTAGGTTATTACCGTAGGAAGCAACAACTCCGATTAAATCAATTGCTGGATCAGCGATGCCATATGCGAGGGCGAGTGCATCATCAACACCGGTATCAAGATCCAAAATCATCTTTTTGGTAGCCATGGTAGTTTTCCTCCATTTATCTGGTTATTATGTTAATGATAGCTAAATGATAAGTGCACCGCAATTTTAATTTTACCCAAAATCAATTACAATAATGAAAAAGGAAAAGAGAGGAGCCGTCGTAATGGCAAAGATGTACGATATTACAATTATTGGTGGCGGTCCTGCAGGGATGTTTGCGGCCTTTTACTGTGGCTTACATGAATTGAATGCCCAGTTAATTGAGAGTTTACCGCAGCTTGGTGGTCAGGTTAATGCTCTTTACCCAGAGAAGCAGATTTGGGATGTTGCCGGGCTCCCTGGAGTCACAGGTCGTGAGTTGGTGGAGCAATTGCAAAAACAAATTGCTGTGGCACCAATTGATCAATTTACAGGTGAAACGGTTGAAGACGTTGTAAAAGAAGCGGATGGCACATTTACTATTAAGAGTGCTAACCGTGTTTCACGCTCCCGGGCAATCGTAATTGCGTTGGGGAATGGGGCATTTAAACCACGGAAGTTAGCGCTTGAAGGGGCAGAAGAACTTGAAGGGCAACAGCTTCATTATTTTGTCACTCATCGGGATAATTTTGTTAATAAACGGGTAGCGGTTTTAGGTGGCGGTAATTCGGCCATTGATATTGCCTTGATGCTTGAACCAGTAGCAAAACAGGTTTCGTTGATTCACCGCAGAGATCAGTTCCGAGGGATGGAACACTCAGTTTCCCTTTTAAGGAAGTCAAACGTTGATTTGGTTACACCGTTTCTACCAAAAAAACTACAAGTAGAAAGTGATCACTCCGTTACTTTGAAACTAAAACGGATGCGGAGTGATGAGATGACGGCATTGAACGTTGATCGGTTAGTTGTGAATTATGGGTTTACGTCCAATAATGCCGCACTTGAACAATGGTCACTAGATTTAGCAGCAGAACATCATTTGATCAAGGTTGACTCAACAATGCAAACCAATATTGATGGGGTATATGCAATCGGGGATGGGATAACTTATCCTGGTAAGACGGCTTTGATTGCAACGGCATTTGGAGAAGCACCAATAGCCATTACGGCGCTGGCAAAGAAACTCTATCCAGAAAAACGCCTCGCAACTCATAGTTCATCAATGAAGATCCAAACACCTAAAAAAGATTAATAAAAAAGGAAAAACATAAAGGAAAATCGTGAATGATTTTCCTTGAGTTTTCCCTTATTTTTTTAGAAATAATTTAAAAAGATAACAGATGTTAAGGAGAAACCAAAATTTAAAGAGGATTCCCCATGAAATTGTGGCTAACTGGAAGTGAAATAGGTTATAGATAATCACAAGAAGAATATAGAGGATATTCCCGCGTAGAATATCTTTGGACCACTTATGGGAAAGAATGTAGACCCAGACTTTATTAAAGGGATTTTTAGTACTCTGCATGAAAATGCCTCTCCTGTTAAATTAAGTTAGCGCAAATTACCGTAACAATAAAAAAGAAAATCGCGGTTAAATAAGATATTTTTAAATCTAGACGCATTAGGTTACCTCTTAAAATACAATTGATTATCTTACAGTCTATAATATAATAGAACTAATTTTATTGATAGTTGGAATTAAAAGGGGAAAGTAAAAATCAATGAAAAAAAGTAGATACGTTATTTATGCGTTGTTCTGCCTAATTATTGCATTTATCGGTATTCACTCAAGCTTAAAAACAAGGGCGAGCGATCAGGAAAATTTACTGGCAACTACTGTGACAAAAAAAGTTGCCTCAAAGCAGACTACCCCCCAATCTTCTAAGAGTGAGATGCGAACACCGATCAATTGGCAAAAGTCTTCCGAAACTAAGGAATACCCTGATTTAAGTAAAGTTAAGCATTTTTGGATTAAGGTCGATTTAAAAGCAAATCGGACTTATCTTTATGATGGTAACCATGTGATCTACACGATGTATTCTACAGGAGGTATTTATAAAAAGGATTCGAAAACTGGAAAGATGAAGAGTATGACGCCAACTGGTACTTTTTATGTTCAACAGGAACGGGGAGATAGTTTTTATAATGCCAAGTTAAAGGAAGGTGCTAATTATTATACTTCATGGTTAAACCATGGCGAGTACCTGTTCCATAGTGTACCGACCAATGCTGATGGCTCATATAATAAAAAGGAAGCTGCTAAACTAGGAAAGTCAACTGGTTCACATGGCTGTATTCGTTTATCTGTCGCGGATGCTCGGTGGATGGAAGAAAATTTACCGGTAGGGACTAAGGTTGAAATTATTGGCTAGAAGTAGCTGATTGGAGAAGAAAAAATGAAAAAGGTTAGAACTTTTCTTTTGACATTATTTATTGTGCTTTGCTGTATGGTAAGTAAAGTACAATCGGTATCTGCTGACCAAACGATCGATGCACGATCTGCAATCATGATTGATGCTGATACAGGGCAAATTATTTACCAACAGAATAGTGAAGAAAAGTTACCGATTGCGTCAATTAGTAAGTTACTTGCAGTCATTGTGATTGAGGACGAAATCAACCATCATCAATTATCATGGAATACAAAGGTAAAGATTAATAAAAAAATCGCTGATGTTTCTAATGATACTAACTATTCAGCAATTGGGTTACAAGTAGGACAATCATATACAGTTCAGGAGCTTTTTAACGCAGCGTTAATTAAGTCGGCTGATGGGGCTGCGTTAGCTTTAGCAGTAGCAGACGGAAGTACACTTCAGCAATTTAACGTAAAAATGCGAAAAAAAGCCCGACAAATTGGAATTACTGATGCCACAATTGTAAATCCTGTCGGGCTGAAGAACGGTGATTTGAAAGGACTAAAGCAAAAGAAAATCAGTAGTAATGCCGAGAATGCTATGACAGCTCGCGATGTTGCCTTAATGTCACAGTATCTTGTTAATCATTATCCGGGCATTCTTAAGATTACAAGTCAGCCTAAGGCACGATTTGTGATCGCAAAGGGAAAGGTTAAAGAGATAGAAAACCTCAATAAGATGCTTCCTGGTGGTAAGTACAATGTTAACGGAGTTCAAATTGATGGCCTTAAGACAGGAACATCTGATGCTGCTGGTGCCTGCTTCGTAAGCACGGGAATATACCAGGGACACCGATTAATTACTGTTGTTCTTCATGCGAATGGGAAAAATAAAGATGCTCGCTTTACCCAAACACAGCGTTTGTATCAGTACTTTATTCAAAATGCTCATCAGCAGGTCCTAACACTTAACAAGAAACAATCACAAAAACGAGTTACTAATGGAACTAAGCGGATGCTAGCAGTTAGTCCTCGTTCATTTACTGTTTGGCAGATGCAAAAGACAGCTCGCTTTACGATCCAGCCTCGTTATGATAAGCAGCTGACTGATCATAAGGGAAGATTAAATGCACCAGTAAAAAAGGGGGAACGACTTGGAAATATTATTGTTACTGGCTCTGATATCAGAAACGTCAATAATAGACCAATTACCGTTCCCCTCCGAAGTGCCGAAACCATCAATCGGGGTAACTTTTGGCAAAGAATATGGAACTGATTAAAGAATGCGAGTTAGTAAGAAGGCTATGATCTACTTCCCTTCTTAATTTACACAAAAGGGCTCTAGTATTCGGATTTTCCGAACTCTAGAACCCTTTTTGTGATTTATAAAGGCTAGCTTTGCTTGAAAAATGATAGTTCATTTTTTATTCGCTTTAGTTTACTTATTATTAGCGTCTGGATTAGTAATTTTAATTCGGTTGGAATCAGTTGAAGAGTGGTTTTGCTCTGGGGCATCAGTTGAGTAATCATCAACTGTAGAACGGTTACCATTCTTTGAGAAAATGCTAGTTGATTTATTGCCAAGCTTCTTCTCAATCTGCTTTTCTCGTTTCAAACCGTTTGAGTAATTATAATTGGCTGGATTGACTTTCTTGAAGCCTTTTGGATGATAGAAGCGAAGCAGGTTCTTTTCGTTTAGAGAATCAGAAAGCGAAAGCTCTGTATTTACAAGCTTCTGATCCTTCTCTAAACGTTTCTTCTGCTTTGCTGTTAATTTAGCAACTTTTCCAGTCTTGTTATTATAAATTATCCCGCTAATGCTAGAAAAGTGAGGAGTTACAAAATCACGATTCCGGAAAGCAACTACTTGGCTGTGGTGGTTAGAAAAGAGATCCGTACCAAATTGAATGTATCGTTTAGTACTAATTCCGAGAAGGTGAAGAAGTGTTGGTAAGACATCGACTTCTCCACCGTATTGATGGTAAATTCCACCACGACCACCAGAACCGGGGATAACAAACATTAATGGAACCCGTTGAAGCTGTGCATTATCAAAGTCAGTCCAATCATCAGGATTTCGATCAAGAGCAGTTGCCAAAGCCTTGTTCTCTGAATTTGAAATTCCGTAATGATCTCCGTAAATCATTATGACTGAGTTTTTATCTAAACCTGTTTTTTGTAAGTAGGCAAAGAATTCAGCAAGTGATTGGTCTAAGTAGTGAGCTGTTACAAAGTAGTTATCAACAGTGGTATTTCCCGTGTTAGTTGTTTGGAAGTTTGGATCTTTATCTTCATCATCTAGGCTGTACGGGAAGTGGTTAGTAACGGTAATAAACTTAGTGTAGAAGGGTTGTTGTAAATTCTGGAGATAATTAATAGAATTCTTGAAGAGCAACTTATCTTTAAGACCATATCCCGTAGCTTTATCGCCAGAAGTATCGAAGTAACTAGCGTCGAAGAAGTATTGGTATCCTAAATTCTTATAAACGTTATTTCGGTTCCAGAAACTAGCAACATTTCCATGGAAAACGGCACTAGTATATCCAGCACGTTGATTAAGGATTGCTGGAGCACCTTGGAAGGTATTATCACTCCCAAGGGTTGCAAAAAGTGAGCCTTGAGGAAGACCAAATGTACTGGTTTCTAGCATGTTTTCGGCATCACTCGTTTTCCCTTGACCAACCTGGTGGAAGAAGTTATCAAATGCATAGGTATCTTTCCCGTGATATAAGGAGTTTAAGAATGGCGTAACTTCTTGACCGTTTACCTTTTTATCAATCAAGAACTGTTGGAAACTTTCCAGGTGGATAACAATAACGTTCCGCCCCTTAGCAATTCCGTACATCTTGGGATTAGGTGCGGCATAATGCTTATCAGTAAACTTTTTAACCTTCAATAGTTCTGATTTAGTAGCACTTTGTCGCATATTATTAATATGCTGTGATTTAACCGCATCGTATCCAGTAAAAGCATCAATTCCAAGGTATTTTACGATGTAAGTTCGATCAAATGTTCGGGTAAGTAATTGTGGCCGACTCATTTCCCCAAATGCTAGATTTATACCAAAGAGGGTTAACGACATTGAAGTGAACGCGAACGCTAATTTACTACTAACGGCACGTGGATCGAAATGGATCTTCCGCATCAACATCAGGATGAGGATGATAACAATATCAAGCCAATAAAAAAGATCGTGAACATTTGTTAAGGCTAACGAACTGCCGCTTAAACCTTGATTAACTTTTGAGTAACCAGTCATTGTGGCAATTGTCATAAAATCAGTAAATTCACGATAATAGATGATATTTAGGTACAGCAATAACGTGTTGGCAATATCTAATCCCATTAAAACTGGGTAGAAAAAGCGGGCACGCTTAAAATAAAATGCGATGCTGTAAATTAATGCGGTAATTGGTACCGGGTTAATTAACAGAATAAGGTATTGAAAAATCCCTTCTGCCCCTAATTTAAAGTCCGTAAAGTAAGCAAATAATGTCTTCAACCAAAAAAGGACTACTAGAAGGATGAAGAACCCAATCCTAGTGTCCACAAATTTGCTTAGTTTTTTCATTAGGAATGTTCCTCGCAATCGAGATTTAATAGTTATTTAGTGCTAGTAGAACTAACAAATCAACAGCCATTCTACCATAGATTAGTGAGGAAACATCGGTATAAGGAAGATTGTTGTCAAAATTTAATTATTTACTTTAGCCGGAACGGGCACTGGTCCAGTTAGCCAGTCATAGCTAAAGAGCTTCCGTAATTTTTTGTTTACAGGAATCCAGATACCGGCACGAAGGATATCCTTCAATGATTCGAGTATTGTCTTGTCTTGACGGTACTCTTTAGTTAAGGGAATCATTAATAGATAACCTTCTTCGGTAACTACTGTAACTTTTTTGTTGCTGATGGCAATAATCTTAGCCGCAACAATATTTGGTTGAGAAGCAGTTTCTTTTAATGTCATTAGTCAATTCCTTCTTTCTTGTATTAAGAATAGGGGGAAAGTATGAAGAAGTTATGAAGAGGAAGATAAGCAAGTTCAAAGATCTATCTTGCTTCTAAATTAATAATGGGAGCGCTATAATGAAGAGGAATTACAGGAGAACGGAGGATGAGTCATGACAAAATTGAATATTTACTTAGTACGGCATGGTCAAACATATTACAACATTTACAACAAGCTCCAGGGATGGAGTAATTCTCCACTAACAGAAAAGGGGAAGCGAGACGCTAAGAATGCGAGTGAACGGCTTAAGAATATTCACTTTGATGCTGCCTTCTGTAGTGATACAACGAGGGCAATGGAAACCATTCAAGAAATCCTTGATTTGAACCAGGCAGATTCCGTTCGTGAACCAGTTACTGCTCCTTATTTCCGCGAAGAATTCTATGGTTCTTATGAAGGAACAAACATGGATCTTGCTTGGTACAATGCTGGGGCACCTCACGGCTATAATACATTTAAGCAAATCGTCCTCGCCAGTTCGATTGGTCAAGCTAAGGATTGGTTGAAGGAAGCCGATCCATTCCATGATGCAGAAAATAACCACGAATACTGGGAACGGATGAATAAGGGGATCGAAATGATTCGGCATGCTGATCTTCCTGAAGATGCTAATGTTCTTTGGGTAAGTCATGGAAATACTTTGCTAAGTCTCGTAGAACGTTTCGGTGAAGGTAAATATGACGTAACCGTTCGTCCAAAGAATGGCAGTCTTACTACTGCCATCCTAACCGATCATGAGTTTAAGATAGAGGAATATGATAAGTAGAGTGCGAGCCCGTTAAAACTTTCCGGTGGCTAACGATTTCTCCACCGAACGACGTCTTGCCGTCGGAGGTGGAGGTCGTTAGCTCGAGGAAAGTTAGGGCGAGCAGATCTAGACTTAGTTGTAGTAGAAATTATCCGCTCTAGCAAGTTCCTGGCGTGCCAAACTTAATACTCGAAAAACTTAAGAGCGTCTCCAAACAGTTGGAGGGCGCTCTTTTGTAATGCATTTAATAAAAAATTAAGATTTTATTTGAATCTCCTCATTTACCCTGTTATAATTACCGTTAATTAATAAATATTCACTTTTTTGAATAAAGGATCAAATTAGTTAAGGGTAAGATAGGAGTTGAGGCTAATGAGTGAGAAAAAGGGAATTAATACCACCGAATTAACGCTATTGATTGTTGGTTCGACGATTGGTTCAGGAGTTTTTGGAATTACAAGTGACTTAGCAACAGCAGCTGCACCAGGTCCAGCAATTTTGGCATGGATTATCGTAGGGATAGGTGTTTTAACCCTGGTGCTATCGCTAAATAATCTTTCTCAAAAACGTCCTGACCTTAATTCGGGAATTTTTAGTTATGCTGGTGCCGCATTCGGCCCGTTAGGTGAATTTGTTTCTGGTTGGGCCTATTGGCTATCTGCATGGTTGGGAAACATTGCTTTTGCGACGATTACGATGAGCGCATTGGGAACCTTTTTCCCGAAAGCCTTTGAAAATGGGCAGAACTTAGTATCAATCATTGTAGCAATTATTCTAACGTGGGTTCTGACATTTTTAGTTAATCGGGGGATTGAATCGGCAGCTTTTATAAATTCAATTGGAACAATATGCAAAATCATTCCGTTAATTGTCTTTGTCATTTGTGTAATCATTGCCTTTAAGGCCAAAATGTTTACGGCAGATTTCTGGGGAAACGTTGCCCAAAATGTTCATGGCTTAAAGCAAACATCATTGTTTGATCAAGTTCGTTCTTCAATCATTGTAATGATGTGGCTCTTTGTTGGAGTTGAAGGAGCATCCGTCCTTTCAAGTCGGGCTCAAACACGGAAAGACGCTGAACATGCTTCGATCCTTGGCCTTGCTAGTTTATTAACGATTTACGTGATTGTTTCAATCCTTCCTTATGGGGTAATGACAAGATCTCAGTTAGCAGCTGGTGGGCAACCAGCATTAGGGGCCATCATGCAACACTTAGTTGGAAGTTGGGGTGCCGCCTTAATTAGTATTGGTTTAATTATCTCGGTACTAGTTTCTTGGTTATCATGGACGATGTTGCCGGCAGAATCATTAATGTTAATGGCCGATGACCAAACGTTACCAACTTCGTGGGGAAAACTGAATAAAAAGAAGGCTCCTACTCAGGCATTAATTATTACTGGAGTTCTTCAATCGATCTTCCTATTCACATTATTATTCACAAATTATGCGTATAATTTTGCATACACATTATGTACGGCTGCAATTTTGATTTGTTACCTCTTAGTTGGAATTTACCAAATGGAATACAGTGGTCAGAATCATGAATGGGGTCAGTTTGTTATTGGGTTAATCACTGCCCTATTTGAATTGATGGCAATGATCCTTTCGGGTTGGAAGCAAGTAATGGTTGTCTCCATTGGCTTTATTCCCGGTTTCATTTTCTACCTACAGGCATGTAAAGAATTCAAACATGTTGTTACCGTAAAGGAAAAGATTGCGATGATTTTAATCGTTATCTTTGCCATTGTTTCATTAGTGTTAATTGGAAACGGAACAATTGCAATTAATAATTAGGAGGTTATAAGTTATGGTTGAAATCGCCCCATTTGGTGTAGAAGCGTGGTTAAATAAGTGGGAAAAGAGTGCCACTTATGATATTTCACAGAGTACAATCGCTTCATTGACGATGCATGAAGTACTAAATCTTGACGGTAATAATGGTCAGGAATTTTATGAAATGTTAGATCAACAAAAGATGAACTATGGGTGGATTGAAGGATCGCCTGAATTTAAGCAGAAAGTTGCTAAGTTGTATCAACATGTCGAACCAGATAATATTTTGCAAACGAATGGTGCTACTGGGGCAAACATTTTGGCTCTTTATAGTTTAATTCAATCTGGGGATCACGTGATTGCAGAATATCCATCATACCAACAACTCTACGACATTCCAAAGTCGTTAGGGGCTGACGTGGACTTCTGGCATATTCACGAAGAAGATAATTGGTATCCAGATATTGAAGAACTGAAAAAGTTAATTCGTCCTGATACTAAGATGATCTGTTTAAATAATGCAAATAACCCGACCGGGACAGTCTTAGATGAGGCATTTTTGAAACAAGTTGTCGAAATTGCTAAGTCAGTGGGTGCTTATGTATTAGTAGATGAAGTTTACTTGCCGTTAGATGATCCAATAAAGTTCACTTCAAGTATTGATTTATATGATAAGGGGATTGCTACTAACTCCCTTTCAAAGACATATTCAGTTCCTGGTGTTCGGATCGGCTGGACTGCAACGAATGGTGAATTAGCAGATCTTTTTCGGAAGTTCCGCGATTATACGATGATCTGTGGGGGTGTTTTTAATGACATGATTGCAACCTATGTCCTTCGTCACCGTGATCAGGTGTTGGCACGGAACAGGAAACTGGTTCTCGGTAACTTAAAGATTTACCAAGATTGGATTGAACATGAAGATCGGGCGTCAGTTGTGATGCCCCAGGCGGTTTCAACGTCATTCCCTAAACTAGATGTTCCAGTTGATATTCATACCTTCTGCGAAAACTTGTTGAAAGATGAAGGGGTTTTGTTAGTGCCAGGGGATGCATTTGATACTCCCAAACATGTTCGTCTTGGTTACTGTGCCCCAGAAGCAACCCTTAAAGAAGGGTTGAAACGTCTTTCAAAATATATGCACCAATATGACTAATTAAAAAAGCTAGGAATTAACTTTCTTAGTAGACTTAAAGCATTTGAAAAAGCTGCTAAAGTTCACGGCGAACATTGGCAGCTTTTTTAAATTCTTATATTTAATTTTTATAACGCTTTAGCCCGATTCCAGTAAACCCACTAATAACGGAGAATACTGGAGAGAAGAGGCTGAAGAAGGCAAATGGTAGGAAGTGAAGAACGGGAACACCAAGAGTTGATGCCGCAAACATTCCGGCAACACCCCACGGAATTAAGTAGTTAATTACACTTCCACCATCTTCAAGGACCCGACTGAGGGCTAATGGGGAAAGTCCCATGTCCTTAAAGGCAGTCTTGAAAGCCCGACCAGGAAGAATTACTGAAAGGTATTGTTCACCAACGAAGAGGTTAACCCCAATTCCGGAAAGAATAGTAGCGAGGATAAGGCTACCAGGAGTCTTCAAATGCTTAACAAGGGGTTCCATTGCGGATTGGATCACGTTAAATTGCATGAGAATCCCACCGAGTGAAAGGGTGACGATGATTAGTGATACTGTCCCCATCATGCTGGTAATCCCACCACGAGAAAGCAAGGCGTTAACTGAAGCATCGTTTGTGTGGGCAACAAAACCTTCACTGATTAAGTTTGTTAGTGACTTAAGAGAAGTATGTGGACTTTGAATAAAGATCATAATTACAGTGACGATGATGTTGATAAATAATGTTGGAATTGCTGGAATATGGCGCCAAGCACAAATGAAGAGTAGGACAATTGGCAGAAGGGCCCACCAGCTAATTACAAAATTACTAGTTAATGCTTGAGTGGTGTGTGTAATCTTACTAGCATCCATCCCATTACCACTTTGACCGATAATCCAGAAAAGGATAAATGAAACAACAAAAGATGGGATTGTTGACCACATCATGTTTTTAATATGAGCGAAGAGGTCGCTACCGGCAATAGCTGAAGCGAGGTTTGTGGAGTCTGACAATGGGGACATTTTATCGCCAAAGACAGCTCCTGAAACGATTGAACCAGCAACTAGAGCAGGGTTAATTCCCATCGCGTGGCCCACAGCAAAGAGAGCTAAACCAATTGTTGAGATGGTTGTAAAACCACTCCCAATTGATGTCCCAACTAAGGCGCAAACGACGAAGGTTGAAGGGACAAACCATTTTGCGCTGATGAACTTAAATCCAACCACCATAATGGAAGGGATGATCCCAGCTTTAATCCAGACAGCAATGAGCGCCCCAATCAGGATAAAGATAAAGATTGGAATAATTGCTGTTCCAATTCCATCCTGGATCCCTTTGTGGAGGTCATCCCAAGAAGCACCACGCACTTTTGCCCATAGCATAATTAATGCAATTACAAACAATACTGGTATCTGTGGGGAAAGGCCAAACTTAATAACCGCCGTTCCTAAAATAATTAACATGATTAATAAGATACTAATCGCTTCACCAAACTTGATTGACTTCATAATTCAAATCTCCCTTACATAATTTATTAGTTAGTTGTTATTTGAATTGAAGTTGATAACGAATAATTCCGCCACAATTTTTCATTTTTAGTTCCTCCTTGAAACAATAACCATAAAAAAGTCCCGCTGATGAAAATGATCATCAACGGGACGATTTATTAACCGCGGTACCACCCACATACGTATCCTTTATAGTAATACGCTCTCGTATCAGGTGGTAACGGCACTGACTATGGCCGAGCAATCTTATACTCGCGATAATTCATTAACTCCGCCTGACCGGTTCGCACATCCCCACCGGCTCTCTGACACCTAACGAAGCAATTACTGAAACGATAATTGTTGAAGTTATTCTAGCGTGACAAAATTAAATTGTCAATATGATTATTAAAATTTAATGAGATCAATTTTTAGCAGCCTTTTCTTTTCCATAACCGTTGAATAAGAGGTTGAGAACTACAGCGGCGACACTACCAACAACCACCCCATTTCCCATCATAATTTGAAATTCAGTAGGTAAGTACTGGAAAATATGTGGATACATCGTTACTCCTAGTCCCAAGCCGACGGAAACAGAAGCAACTAGGATATTTCCGTTATCTGTAAAATCAACTTTATGGAGGATCTGGATTCCTTGAACCCCAACAATCCCAAACATAACGATCATCGCACCACCAAGTACGGGATCAGGAATAACAGTAGCTAATGCTCCTGCTTTTGGAAGTAGGCCAAGGAGTAAGAGCATAACTGCTGCATAATAAACGGGACGCCGGGTTTTAACTCCAGACATTCGAATGACTCCAACGTTTTCGGAGAAAGTAGAGTACGGGAAGGTGTTGAAGAGACCGCCGAGGATTGCTGCGATTCCTTCAGCACGGTAACCACGTTTAATATCCTCACTTGTAAGTTTTTGTCCGGTGACTTCACCGAGAGCGAAGAAAACCCCGGTTGACTCGATCATTGTTGTTAGTGATACCAGGATCATGGTAACCATTGCACTCACATTAAAATGAGGAACACCAAAGAAAAACAACTGTGGCGTATGGAGCCATGCTGCTTGGGAAACTGGTTTTAAAGAAACCATTCCCATTGCACTAGCAGTAAAGGAGCCGATTAAAATCCCTGAGAGGATTGCAATTGACTTTAAAAATCCTTTTGCCCAAGCGTTAAAAAGCAGAATAGCTATAATAGTAATGAAACCAACAAGAAGGTTTTTCGGATCACCAAATGAATGGGCAGATGGTGTTCCGCCACCAAGATCTTGGAAACCAACAGGAACAAGGGTGAAACCAATGATTGTAATTAAAGAACCAGTAACAACTGGTGGAAAAAGTTTCCTTAATTTCGAAAAGAATCCAGCGATCAAGAAGACAAAGAATCCTGATGCAATAATTGCACCGTACATGTATGTAATTCCTAATTTACTCCCGATTGATTCGAGGGGAGTAACAGCTTGAACGGCACAACCTAGAACGACTGGCAGCCCAATTCCCGTTAAAGCGGTCCGCTTTAATTGAAGAAGGGTCGCAATTCCACACATGAAAATATCAATAGAGACTAAGTATGTCATTTGCATGGCTGAGAAGTGGAGATAGCTCCCAATAAGTAGGGGAACCAAAACATCTCCGGAATACATTGCAAGTAAGTGTTGGAATCCGAGTACAAAATCTTTCGGTGAAAAGAAAACCTTACTATACTTAGAAGTAGTTGTTGAACTGAGTTCTTCCACAATTTAATCCTCCCTTGAATAAAAAAGGGACTACTGACAAAAGCCGCAGTCCCTCTACAAACTAGTATTACTCTTAATTGCTTATAGTCCAAAGTTTAAGGCTTTGGGTAGAGACTCACCGACCATATTACGGTATTATATAGGCAGATAATGTTGCTATCCTATCACGACTTGAAAAAGCTGGCAAGAGGATCGGACTAAAAGTGTTATTATAAATAATAAACATAACTGAAAGGACGGGGCAAAATGAGTGTCAAAAAAATGAGTAGCTGTACTGCAATGTTGGTTGGGAAGAATGCATCAATTGACGGTTCAACGATGATTGCACGAAATGAAGATGATTACGATGGTGTTAATCCAAAGACTTTCCAGGTTTATCCAGCTAAGGACTATACAGGAGAACGTTTCATATCTACCTATAACGGGTTAGAAGTTGAGCTTGAAGGGCAAGGCTGCCGTTTTACTGCCACTACTAATGGTGATATTAGTAATGGTCGCTGGGATGAACAGGGGATCAATGAATATAATGTTGCGATGAGTGCCTCCGAAACCGAAATGACTAACCCACGAGTTCTTGGTCATGATCCGTTAGTTGAAAAGGGGATTGACGAAGATTCGATGGTTTACCTTGTGTTACCGTTTATTAAGAGTGCACGAGAAGGAGTTCAACGTCTCGGTCACTTGATTGAAAAATATGGTACTGGTGAAAGTAATGGGATTGCTTTTAGTGATAACAATGAAGTTTGGTACTTTGAAACAGCTGGAGGTCATCAGTGGGTAGCGCAACGTATCCCAGATGATGCTTACGCAATTTGTCCAAACATTATGTGCATTGAAGAAATCGATTTTGAAGATTCAGATAACTTTATGTTTGCACCAACGATCCAACAGTTTGTTCAGGATAATAATTTGAATCCATATCCGGGTAGTTTCAACTTCCGGAAGATTTTTGGGACAAATGATGAAGCTGACCAATATTACAACACCCCACGTTCATGGTATGGACAGAAGCTATTTACCCCATCTCTCGAACAAGAACCAACAAGCTTAGATATCCCGTTTATTCAACGGGCGGAAAAAAAGATCACTGTTGAAGACGTTGAATATTTCTTGTCATCACACTACAATGGGACACCTTATGATCCGACTGGTTCATACGCTTCCGGAGATGAAAAGGATCAAAAGAAGTTCCGTTCAATTGCTCTTGACCGGAACCAAAGCTCATGTATTTTGCAAATTCGGAATAATGTTCCGGCTGAATGTGCGGCAATTCAATGGATTAACTTTGGCTTTTTTGCTTATAGCCCATACGTTCCATTCTTTACGAATATTAATGCCACGCCTGCTGCTTATAATCATGCAGGAAATGAAGTTGACGATAGTGCATACTGGCTGCAAAAACAATTAGAAGTAATTGTTGAACCCCATTATCATGAATTTATCAATGAGGTTAATGCTTTCCGTGATGCTTTACAAAGCTATGCGATTAAGCGAGTTGATATGATTACGGCGATTGCTAAGACCAAGCAAGGGGATGCTGTTACCGCTTTCCTTACTAAGCGAAATGAAAAGACTGCTGTTCATGCAATGGATGCCACGAAGAGTCTTCTCAACAGCCTTATCCACCAAGCTCTCCTCAATTCCAAATTTCAATTCGAAAGAGGAGATAATTATTAGAGTGTCTTCGCTCCAAAGAGTTTCCGGAAGGCTAGCAATTTCTCCTGACGAAGGCGACTTGCGCCTAGGAAGGAGGTTGCTAGCTCTAGGAAACTCGAGCGAAGCACGTTTAGACTATGTTGAAGTAGAATTACTATCTCCATTAAACAAAACTTAACTGGTAAAGCCTAAGTATGTAGCCATGAATGACTATGTACTTAGGCTTTTCTAAAGTAATCAAGTCGAAATGCGCTCGCTGAGAAGCTCCTATAGACAAAAACTCCCTCCCGGATACCATCAGCATCCGGTCAGGAGAATTTATTGTCTTACGGGCATTCTTTTTTGCTCACTCGCACTCTATTATTTCCACCAATCTTTTCTAATTAAGAAGACGGCACAAAGGAACATGAGAATTAGTGAAATTACAATGGTAATAATCCAGGAGTAGCTTTTGTTTGCAAGTGGAAGAGCGACGTTTTCTCCATAAAAGCCACCAACAATTGTCGGGATAGAGAGGAGGATCGAATAGATCGTTAAGAACTTCATTGTGTGGTTTAGGTCGCTATCCAAGACCTTGCTGTATGCGTTAGAAACTCGTGCAGAAACATCCGAGGTCATCTGAGCCATTTCCAAACCTTGTTGTGCTTCAACGATAACATCATCAAGATCATTTTTCTGTCGAGCCGACATAATGGGGTTCATTCGGCGCTTAAATTCTTCTAGTAAGGAAACATTGCCCTTTAACGAAGTGAGCATATAAACAAGTCCGGTTTCAATTTCCATGAATTCTGTAATGGCTTTGCGACCTGTTCGAGCTTGAAGTGAACGCTGGATTTGCTGGCGCTTTTGGTCAACTCGTCGTAAGGGACCAAAGTAATCAGTGGATAACCGGTAAAGAACAGCGAGGACTAAGTTTAATTTTTCAACAACAGTATCGTGATTTTGTATTCGCTTAAGCTGGTTGGCAATAATTCCATTAACAAAGTTCGTTTTTGCATTTGTAAAGGTGATTAAATTATTATTTGTGATCATGAGACCGATAGGTGCAGTCTGGGGAGCAGTTACTTCGTGAGTAGGTACATAGACGTCGAAGATCAATAAAGTAACCCCAGCGTCTGGATCAACTTCAACCCGGGCTTTTTCGTAGGGGTCAATGGCATAGTCAAGCAGTTCCTTGGTAACTTCATATTTTTGGATAAGATCTTGTCGCTCATGGGGAAGGGGTTCGAAAACGCTGATCCACCAGCTATGTGCGTTAATTCTTTCTGTACTAAGCATGTTCTCCATCCCCTACTTAAAATCACTTATAACCCTATTCAACTATTTTAACAGAAAAAAGTAAAGCAGTCTGAAAACAAAATATAACTATTTCCCGGGAAATCAGATAAACTTGAAAGTAAAAATTAGGAGGAAAGGGATCATGTGCACGAGTATTTACCAAGTAACATTGGATAAGACACATTTGCTAGCAAGAACAATGGATTGGCCAAAGTTAGCTGTTTCTCCGTTATTTGTTCCCCGACAATTTAAGTGGGTGACAGCATTTGATCACCGAGTTTATACCAATAAGTACGCGATGGTTGGTGGTGGGAGCCTTTCTGCAACCAGAATTGATGTTTCAGATGGTGTTAATGAGCATGGCTTAATGGCGCAAAAGTTAACTTTCGCTAATGGTGCTCACTATGTTGACGAGCACGATCGGAATAAGGTTCAGTTAGCAGCATATGAATTCATTTTTTGGCTCTTGGGAAATTTTTGTACCGTAGCTGAAATAGAAGAGCATCTTGATGAAGTAGAATTGATGAGTGAAAAGAATAGCGATACTAAATACGGTAAGCCGGAACTTCATTTTGCAGTTGCTGATCAGACGGGGAGGATCGTTGTAATCGAACCGACCCATAATCCGCTAAGGGTGGTTGAGAACCCATTGGGTATTGTAACTAACAGTCCTGATTTTAAAAAGCAGCTTCATCAAATGGAGAAGTATGTTGAATTTACACCTGAGTTTATTGCACACCGTGTTCCTTTGAATACACCACGGGTTACTACTGGTCGTCTTTCAGGTAAAACGAATCCACCAGGCTACTATTCACCAAGTGCACGCTTTGTTCGGGCGGCCTACTTGAAAGAACGTTCGGATGTACCACAAGACGAGAGGTATAGAGTGATTAGTGAGTGGCACTTATTGGATAGTGTAACTGTTCCGCAAAATACTCGTCATCAAAAAAATTATTCCGTATACCGCGCAGTGACGGTGGCAGAAAGTTGTAGTTATTATTTTCAACCATACCATCGGGGAGATATTACCAAATTACAATTAACACCAGAAATGCTGAGTTGGGACAAGCCAAAAGTTTATAATGTTCCTGATCAGTTAACTGTTAGGGAGGTTAAATAAATGACTACATTTCGATGGGAACTTCAAGAACGATTGAGTAATAAACAATCCTTAATTACATTGCGTGAGTTGCTCCAACACCAGTGGCTTCTTCCAAAACGCTTTGTTCATTACTTGCGAAGTCGACGCCAGGTATTAATAAATCAGGAATATCATTCGGTAAACAAGGTTGTTCATCCTGGCGACCAAATCACCCTGTTGTTTAAAGGAGATGAGTTTCGTCACCCAGGAAATAACCGGTATCTTCCAACGATTAACCCTCATTTGAATGTTTTGTATGAAAATCGCGATTTGCTTGTCGTTAATAAGCCACGAGGACAAAAGAGCCATCCTAATAAAAAAGGTGAAACAAGAACATTAATGAATGATGTAGCTGGCTATTTGCACCATCAGGCTTATATGGTTCACCGGATTGATTTGCAAACGAGCGGAGCAGTAATTGTTGCTAAGAACCCAATAGTTGTTCCTATCTTGAACAGATTCATTAGTCAGGGGCAAATCCATCGGGAATACTTAGCACTAGTCAGGGGACACTTGATCGGAAAAGGGGAATGGAATTGGCCGATTGGAGATGATCCAAGTGATTCGTGGCGACGAATGGTGAATGGAGAGAACGCACAACCTGCGCAAACGTTTTTCCATGTTTTAACTACTACTGAAAATTATTCACTTGTCCGTTTGGCGTTAGGGACAGGAAGAACCCATCAACTCCGGGTTCACCTTGCTTACAGTGGACACCCAATTATTGGTGATCCAATTTATAACCCTAATCCTAGCGGTGGAATGCTTCTTCATGGAAGAAAACAACGATTAGTATTGCCATTTTCTAATAGGCGACTGGAGATTACGGCTCCCCTCCCTCCCTATTTCAAGCAAAATCTGCTAAAATATCATTTAGAATAAATAAAAAAGGGGGACACTTGTTGTCACTTTTAGGAAAACTGTATGGTCCATTCTTTAATGGTCACAATTGGGCGGCTGTTATTACTTCAGGCCAGGATTGGTTAATTATTTTTTCCTTGGTTTTAATTGAATGTTTACTGTCAGTTGATAATGCGATTGTTTTAGCTGCGCAAACTCGAGTATTACCATCACTAAAGGAGCAGGAAGAATCACTCTTTTATGGGATTTGGGGTTCGTATATTTTCCGGTTCTTGGTAATTGGATTAGGAACCTACCTGATTCATTTCTGGGAAATTAAAGTTTTAGGATCAGTATATTTGATCTACTTAGTATACCGATTCTTTAGTTCAAAGTTCTTTGGTAAGCCGAAGAAGAAAAAAAGAATATTAAAAATTAATTCAAAGTTGACCGGACGAAAATTGTTCTGGTCGGTTGTGGTTCAAATCGAAATGATGGATATCATCTTTTCAATCGATTCTGTTTTAGCTTCGTTGGCGGTTTCTAACAACCCAGTGATTGTGTTAATTGGTGGGATGATTGGGATCGCATGTATGCGGGGAGTGGCTGAAGTAATTATGAAGCTAATGCGGAAGATCCCTGAACTAGAACCAATGGCTTACGTGTTAATCTTTATTATTGCGATCAAACTATTTCTTACGATTCCAGCAATTGATATTGAGCTCCCATCCAGTGTCTTTGGAATCTTTGTTCTAATTGTCTTTGTGGCAACGTTAGTGATTCACTACCTTCGTCAACCACGAAAAAGAGGGGAAGAATAATGGCAGAAGAAATTACAGATCAGTCTTTTGCAGCGGCAACTACAGATGTTCCACTGGCAATCGTTGATTTTTGGGCACCATGGTGCGGCCCATGTAAAATGATGGCACCATCCTTAGAAAATCTCGAAAAGAAGTATAGCCAACGAGTTAAATTCTTTAAAATCAATGTTGATGATAATAAAGAATTAGCATCTAAGTACAAGATTATGAGTATCCCAACCCTTCTCTTGCTCCGAAACGGGGTTGCCAAAGAAAAAGTTACCGGTTTCTATCCCCAAGCTAAACTCGATCATTATTTGGAGAGAAAGGTAAAGGAATAGAGTGTGAACCGTGACGAACTAGCAATCGAGCACTAAGGAATCCCGGACGATGATTGGCTTGCAATCAAGTCCGGGATATTTAGGCGGAGATTGCGGTCACGGCGAGCACATTTCGACTTAGTTGCCCGGGATCGTTAGCTCGAGGAAGCTTAGGGCGAGCATGTTTTGACTATACAGCCAAGAACTAATAAATAACAAAATCACCCACCAACATCCTAGTCACTTAAGGTGTTGGTGGGTGATTACTTATTTTTTAGCTAACTAATTCTTTTCCTTATCGAAATGTGGTTGATAAAGTTTAAAGAAGATTAATGCAAGGATAAAGGTTAGAACATCAGAGCAAGCTTGAGCTGCTAGGATCCCGTTGTATCCGAAGAAGTGGTTAAGAATTCCAATCGCAATGGCAAAGATTAATCCTTGCCGGCTAAAGGAGAGCCAGAAAGCCGGAACTGCCTTTCCCATTGATTGGAAGGATGTCGTAAAGACTAAGATCATCCCAGCAAGGGTGGTGGAAATAGTAAGCCACCGGATCATTCCTGTCCCTTCTCGGACAATCACCGGATCGGTCATAAAGAAGCGGATAACCGTTGGCGCAAAAGCAAATAAGATGATGGTTAAGATAAGCGCTAATGAAGCGACCACCATTAGATCAAACCGGATTACCTTATTAAAGCGTTCTTCATTTTTAGCACCGTATGAATAACCAATTAACGGTTGGGCACCAAAGGCAAATCCGGCCATCACCATCCCAATGATCATACTAACTTTAAGGGCAATTCCCATTGCGGCAACACTTGAAGCACCGTATGCAATTAAATAACGGTTAGTTAAAGCAGTCGCAATTGTTGCCATCACGTTGGTAACGGAGGCCGGGATCCCGATTGCGTAGATTTCCGCTTGGAGGTGAAAACTAATTTCTGTTTCGTGGATCGAAGTGGTTAATTTCTTACTTTTATAATGAGTATAGTAAATCATGATAATGTCACTAATTACGGTACTGGTGACAGTAGCGAGTGCGGAACCCGCTGCCCCTAAACCACAGGTAAAAATGAAAATTGGATTAAGGACGATGTTAATTCCTGTACCCACCATGCTGGCAATCATTGATTGAACTGCAAGACCTTCTGTACGAAGAATATTAGTTGGGGTTAGTCCAAAGATGACAAAGGTTGCACCCCATGCCATAATAAGGTAGTACTCACGAGCATACTTCCAAGTACTTGGTGAAGCACCTAAGAGATGAAGAATCGGTGTTTGAAATACCACCATAATAATCGTGACAATAATTCCGCAGACGATTGATGCATAAAAGCAATAGCCACTAACAAAACGACCAAGTTTGTCCTGACGCTCGCCAAAAAGCCGGGAAATTACCGAACTACCACCAAGACCAAAGATATCCCCAATGGCAATCATCAAGGTAAAGATCGGTGCTCCTTGAGAAACACCAGCAACTAGGTCCGGGTTTCCAGTTTTTGAAACGAAAAAGGTGTCGACCATGTTATAAATTAAAGTCACGGTCATACTAATAACGACGGGCATTGCTAAGGTGAAGTAAGCCCGCTTGATTGTAGTGTGTTCAAATAGTTCGTTCATCTTGTTCCTCCATTTAAAATCCAAATGATTATTTTACATGGAGCGGGCAAGAAAAAGCAAATTATGATGAGAAGAATAGTATGAAATAAAGAAAAGTTCGAAGTTTAGGCGAGTTCTTAGCTTTTTTAATGCATATTCTTTGGGTGTGGTTCACCCTTAATTTCATGTTTAACGTGATTTAACATATCGTCAATCATGTCAACAACGTGAGGGTCATCCAAGAGGTAAAAGACTTGGGTGCCTTCTTTTCTTTTACAGACTAATTGGTAGCGGTAAAGAATATGTAATTGCTTTGAAATGATCGGTTGTGCAAGACCAAGATCGCTGACTATTGTTTTGACATTTACTTCCTGATGTTGGTAACGAAGGTAATAAAGAATTTTAATTCTTGTACTATTACTTAAGACCTTATAGATTTTCGTGGCTTCATCAATTAGTTTTGAGGTGGGGGTCAATATTAACGCTCCTTTCAATGAGGTGATTTGTTAATATTATATCAAAGCTTGAAAAGGTGACGAATAAGGTCACTATCCCAGAAGACGTACAAACCAACACCAATATAAATTACTTTCATTAAGATTTCACTGTAACGTTCCATTAACCGGTTAACTAACAGTAAGTTACCGACTAACTTAATGATAATTACCGCAATGATTGCTAAGATGATAACGAATGGGATAGTTAATAAAAACTGGCTATATGAAAGACCGGTAAGGATGGGAAGGAAGACGGAAAGGTTACAACCAGAACAAACGGCTAAATATGTGATCAGTGTGGTAAGTATCGGACGGGTATTGGTTTTACCGTTGAACTCCTCATCATTATCATGAAGAGCCATGTAAATTGGTAAAATACCAAGAAAACCAAGTACCCACTCGGGAAGAAAGAGTCCCAACAATTTACCGATAAGGAAACTGATCGTGATTAAAATTATCAGACCAATGATATAGCCAATAATTACATCCCTTATTTTATAGCGGTTAAGAAGAAGGAGAAGGATCACAAAGAAATCTAGGTTAACAGCGAGGAAGGTGATCAGAATAATCCACCAGTTCATAGTAAAAGCTCCTTTAAAATTAAACATTCCAAAATTGATATGTTTAAAATATATCAATTTTGGAATGTTATCAAGAGCTAATCTTCAAAATATGAATAAAGCTTATCAGTATTGAGTTGACGCTTTTCATCGCCTGTAATATCAGCCTTTATTTGACCATCCTTTAAGACGATTAGCCGGTTCCCGTAGGTGATGGCATCCTCTAAATGGTGGGTGATCATAAGTGCGGTAAGGTGATCCTGGTTGATCCGTTCATTAGTTGCGTGGAGTAAGTTTAAGCTGGTATGCGGGTCAAGGGCTGCGGTGTGTTCATCTAGTAGCAGGATGTCAGGACGCTTTAGGGTTGCCATGAGGAAGCTAAGGGCTTGACGCTGACCACCTGAAAGAGCACCAGTTGCCGTAGTCATTCGGTTTTCGAGACCATTGTTCATGGTTGCCGCAAGTTTAGTGAAACGTTCCATGTTTTGCTTTAGTTTTCGTAGGAAGAGGTGTCGTTTTTCACCACGTTTTGTTGCTAAAAGCATATTTTCCGCAACTGTCATCCGGGGAGCGGTTCCTAATTTAGGATCCTGAAAAACGCGGGCGAGAAAGGTTGTTCGTTGTTCTTCGGTTGAACTGGTAATATCTTTACCGTTATGGAGAATTTGACCACTATCAGCATGCAAGTTGCCACCAATAACGTTGAACAGGGTGGATTTACCAGCCCCATTAGTTCCAACAATGGTAATGAAGTCACCTTCGTTAATTTTAAGGTTAATTCCTTTAAGGATCGTAGTCTCGTTTGCGGTTCCCTTATTAACGATGGTTTTAACATCTTTTAGTTCCAAGATTGATTTACTCATGAGGTTGCACCCCCTTAACGACTGTTTTTCTTAAGTTAACGAATTTTTCAACTTGTGGTAGCATCATACAGATTGCAAGAACAATCGATGAAATCAGGTTGAGGTCGTTGGCGGAGAATCCTAGTTGTAAGACCGCCAACAGGATTAGGCGATAAATAATGGAACCAAGGGTAACCGCAACCAACCGCTGGTTAAGAGTTAGATCACCGAAGGCCACTTCACCAATGATGATTGAAGCCAAGGCAATAACGATTGTGCCGATCCCCATATTCACATCAGCGTAACCATTACTTTGGGCCACTAAAGCACCGCAGAGAGCTACCATTCCGTTTGAAACCATTAAACCAATGTTAATCATTGAATCTGTATGAATCCCCAGTGACTTTGCCATTATCGGGTTATCACCGGTCGCAATAAACCCTTGACCATAGTCTGTTGCTAAGAAGAGCATCATCAAAACGGTAATAACGAAAATGACAATTAAACCAACAGTTACACTATCAAAGAATTGTGGAAGACTGCGAAGAAAACTGCCATTAAAGAGAGTGGGCTTTCCTATTAATGAGATATTAGACTTTCCCATGATTCGTAAATCAACGGAGTAAATCGCGGTCATAGTTAAAATTCCAGCTAAAAGGCTGGGGATTTTTCCTTTGGTATAAAGGAGACCAGTAATTAACCCGGCAATCATTCCGGCCCCGATTGCTAATAAGGTTGCGAGAAAAGGGTTGATGCCGTTGGCGATGGCGGTAACTGCGGTAGCGGCTCCCAGAGGAAAGGTTCCTTCAACAGTCATGTCAGCAAAATCTAAGATCCTAAATGTTAGGTAAAGGCCGAGACCAAGGAGGGCCCAAAGAAGACCTTGACCAATAGCTGAAACGATTAAATTCATTTGTATACTTCCCCCTTTGTCTGTGCTTCATGTTCGAAATGGGTAGGAATTTGCAGGTGGAGTTTCTGTGCCTGTTTAATATTAAGAACTGGTTCACCGTGTTGAACGTATTCGATTGGCATGTTACCAACCTTCTTCCCTTTGAGGACTTTGACGGTCATTTTGGCACTCATTACACCAAGCTTATATTGGTTAACACTATAGGTGGCCACACCACCCTGCTTAACCATTGTATCGGTAGCTGGGAAGATTGGCTTATTTACCACATTCGCATTTTTAACTAGCGTTTGCATTGCCCCGGCGACTGTATTGTCCGTTGGAACAATTACAGCATCGACTTTACTTAACATCTGTTGGGAAACCTGGTTCAAATCATTACTATTTGAGATTGAATAGGCTTTAAGCGGGATGTGCATTTTCTTGCATTCACGGGCAATTTGGTGATAGCCAGTTACTCCAGAACTATCATTTGAGGTATAGATGACACCGAGCGTTTTAATTTTAGGGACAAACTGTTTAATTAGAGTTAGTTGCTGGTGAACTGGTGCTAGGTCAGAAACACCGCTAATGTTACCACCTGGATGACGGTTATTCTTAACTAATCCAGCGCCTTGAGGATTTGAAACTGCACCAAGAATAATCGGTATTTTATTAGTTGAATTTGCTAATGCTTGTGAGGCAGGGGTAGTGATTCCGAAGAGGACCGTTGGATTGTTATTAGTTAAAGTGTTGGCCATGGTTTTAAGATTACTTTGGTCACCATTAGCGTTCTCATACTCAATTTTAATATTTTTACCGTTATGGTAACCTTCTTTAGCTAGCTCATCAATAAAGCCCTTATAAATTTGGTCCAAAGCTGGGTGGTGCATTAACGTTAGTACGCCAACTTTGGGAATCTGCTGCTTGGTAGTACCGTGATTTTCAGTAAAAAAGGCAATCCCTAGAAAACCAAGGAGGAGGACAATCACCGTGTACATCCTTTTCATAAGTAAAACTTCCTTTCTAAAGAAAAACGGGAAACCACATGCAAATGGCCTCCCGCTTTTTAAGCAAAAGAAAAGTCTGCATGTAGGATCCATGCAGACTGAATAAATGATTACTTCTCAGCCGGCACGGATGCAATCTGTCATCTCAGGTTGCATCCATGACGAACTCAACCCAAACTACCGGCTTTGCCAAGTATTTAACTTAATAGTGTGAGACTTAATCATTTAACTTTCTCCCGTTCATATAAGATTTGTCTATAGTTTAGCGAAGGAGAATCTGGATGTCAAGGTGAAAAAGAGACTTCTTTGATTAATTAGTTTGGAGGGAAATTTGATTTGTGTTACCATATTAACCAGTTTAAACGGCAAAAAATGAGGAGAGAAAAGACATGGCAGTATTAGATGTCAAGGGATTGACAATGAGTTATGCAGATAAGCAACTCTATGACGATGCAAGTTTTCAACTTGAGAAACACGAACACATGGGGATTGTTGGTCAAAACGGTGCCGGAAAGAGTACCTTAATCAAAATTTTAATTGGGAAGGTTCTCCCGGTTTCTGGGACGGTAACTTGGGCAAAAAACGTTAAGATCGGTTACCTAGATCAGTATGTTGATATTCCTAAAGGGATGACGTTGATTAAGTTTCTCCATACTGCCTTTTCGGACCTATATGAGATCAATGACCGGATGAACAAGCTGTATGAAGAATATGCACAAAAGATGGACAATGAGCTATTAACCAAAGCAGGTCGGCTTCAAGAACAATTGGACGCTCATAACTTCTACGATATTGAAACAGAAGTTGAGCGAGTAATGAATGGATTAGGTTTAACCGAAATCGGTAAGGACCACGTTGTTTCCGAAATGAGTGGTGGTCAACGCTCCAAGATCATTTTGGCAAAGATGTTACTTGAAAAACCTGATGT
This sequence comes from Limosilactobacillus fastidiosus, assembly GCF_014145505.1. Lineage (GTDB taxonomy): Bacteria > Bacillota > Bacilli > Lactobacillales > Lactobacillaceae > Limosilactobacillus > Limosilactobacillus fastidiosus. Next base: position 145,947 of record NZ_JACIUZ010000041.1, on the reverse strand, counting down.
AATCCTACTGGATGAACCGACAAACTACCTGGATACTGCCCACATTGAATGGTTGATTAACTATTTAAATGACTTTGAGGGCGCAGCGATGATTATTTCTCACGACTATGATTTCTTGGAACAAGTGACGAATACAATTTGTGACGTGGCCTTTGGGAAAATTACCAAGTATCGGGGAAGCTTTGAACAAGCGATGCGGCAAAAGGAAGAGCGAAAGGAAACTCAAGAACGTGAATACGAGAAACAACAGGTCGTAATTGAAAAGGCTGAACGGTTCATTCGGAAAAACAAGGCGGGTTCTAAGTCCACAATGGCTAAGTCACGAGAAAAGATGCTGGCACGAATGAAGCGGATTGACCCACCTGCAGATAACTTAAAAGCTACCTTTAATTTTCCGTATGAAAATACTGGATCTGCCAATGCACTTCGGGTAGAAAAACTCTCTGTTGGGTATGGTCACCCACTGCTTGCACCAGTTACGTTTTCAATGACGATGGGAGAAAAACTTCTCTTTACGGGATTTAATGGGGTTGGTAAATCGACTTTAATTAAGTCGATTTTAAAGAAAATTCCCGCATTAGGAGGAATGGCAACCTTTTCCCCATCTGCTCGGGTTAATTACTTTGATCAGGATCTAGAATGGAATGATCCTTCATTAACACCATTGCAAACAATTCAAAATATGTTTCCAACAATGCAGCCGAAAACTATCCGGCAGAGGTTAGCACGGGCTGGAATTAATGCGGCAAATACTATGAAACCTCTTCGTTTACTTTCTGGTGGGGAACAAACCAAGGTTAAACTAGCAATTTTAGAGTTAACACCGTCGAATTTTCTGATCATGGATGAACCAACGAACCACCTTGATGATGAAACTAAAGAGGGGTTAAAGACAGCTCTTCAAAATTTCCCGGGAAATTTAATTTTGGTTAGTCACGAACAAAGTTTTTATGAAGGCTGGCTTGATAAGATCCTGAACGTGGAAAAGCTTAGTTTAAAATAAAAAAGTATAAACCGCTGATTAACGAAAGGAGAATTTTGGAACATGCATTACTCGTTATCAGAAATTATTGTCTTGTTTTTTACTTATTCAGTGGTTGGCTGGTTGTGGGAAACTTTTTACTGTTCAATTAAGGCTCACCACTATGCATATCGTGGCTTTCTTTTTGGGCCGTATTGTCCAGTCTATGGTTTTGCCATTACCACGATCCTAATTACTGCGGAACCTGTTAAGAATAATATTATTCTTCTATTTATTGTTGGCTTTATCGTAGCCAGTATCTTTGAATATTTTGCTAGTTTATTTTTGGAAAAGTTTTTTCACATGAAACTTTGGGATTATTCCAAATTAAAGGGAAATATTCAGGGGAGAGTTGCTCCTGAGATCTCATTGTTTTGGGGGATTGGTGTTGTTTTTTTGGTTAGGGTTGTTCAACCATTTGTCCAACGAGTAATTAACTGGGAAGAAGCCAAAACGCATGGTTGGTTAGCAGTTATAATTGTCTTGGTTATGGGGACAGATATGATCTTGACCATGTTCAGTATTCATAAACTTCATATTTCTACCAAACAATGGGATGATCGAGTTAATCAGCAATTGGAAAATTTGCACCAGCGGATTCATGAAGCGGGCCCAGAAGAAGAAAAAAGATTACGGCAACGGTTGGTCAACTGGCGTGCTGAAATCATGGACAGTGATGGATTACGATGGTTTAAGCATCAACTTTCTTGGAACCAACGGCGCTTAATTAAGAATTTCCCAAAGATGAAAATTACCGATACCAAGTACTTTAATGAGATAAAAAAGAACTTAATAAAGAAGTTTTAAAGATTTATCCTTAAATACAAGAAGATTTTATAATAAGCGACAAATATAATTTTAAAGGGGGGATAAGGATGAAAAAAGAAACCAAAGTAATTTCAGCAATTACAGTTATCTTTTTAATTATTGTTTTTACGATTTGTGGATTAACAATAAAAAGCAGTCCGTTGTCAGGCTATCCGCGGCAGATTCATGATCAGAATATGACTGTGCAAGAATTTATTTCCCAAGTAGCTCCAGCTGCCCAGCGTGAACAAAAGAAGTATGGGATTCCTGCAAGTATTACAATTGCTCAAGCGGGGCTAGAATCTCAGTGGGGTAATAGTCGTCTTGGTAATAAGTACAATAACTTGTTTGGGATGAAGGCGAATAAAGGTGAGGATAAGGTCCGGATGTATACCATTGAAAATATTAATGGTAAGCAACGTTATATTCCTCAATACTTTGCCGTGTACCAAACTTGGGATGATTCAATCAAAGCACATACCAATATAATTGTGAATGGTACTAAAGATAATCATCACCGTTTTGATGGGGTACGGAACAATACCGATTACCAAAAAGCTGCCCAAGAACTACAAAAAAATGGCTATGCAACCGATCCTAACTACGCTAATAAACTCATTTACGCTATTCATAAGTTTAAATTGGATAGGTATGACAAATAGTGGAATGTGATCCGTGACGGACTAGCGATCGAGCACTAAAGAATCTTGGATGATGATTGAATTGCAATCCGATTCGGGATGGCTAGGTGGAGATTGCGGTCACGAAGAATATAAAATTAAATAAAACCAGCACCGATTTCCAGTGCTGGTTTTATTTAATTTTTAACTATTTTAATTAACTTCCGTTTGGTTAACATTAACTCGATTACGGCGGAAGAAGTGGACAAGGAGGCCAACAACCAACCCAACGAGAGCGGGAACAACCCATGAAAGTCCCATTGAAGCAAGTGGTAACATGCTTCTTACATTGGCTACCCAGAGGCCAAATGAACTTTGACTAACAACTGCTGGGAAAGCAACCACCATATCACCAAGAGCTGGTACCACAGTTAAGAGGACAACGAAGAAGTAAACAACGCCATCGCGGTGAAAGAGTGGTGAAGCAACGGATAAGACGATCAAGACCATTGATAGTGGGTAAAGGAACATAAGCATTGGGGTTGACCAAGCAATGATTTGATCCAACCCAAAGTTAGCCGTGAGAAATGAAGCTAGACAGCTAAGAGCTAACCAAGTGTGGTAGCTAACCTTGGGAAAGTGCTTATGAAAGTCCTGGGCAAACGCAGCGACTAACCCAACAGCAGTAGTTAAACAAGTGACGGTTAATAAGAAAGCTAAAACGACTTGACCAAATGCACCGGCATAAGCGTTAACTAATTGATTAAAGGCGACTCCACCATCAGGAGAGACCTTAAACCGACCAAGAGACATTGCACCAAGAACGATCAAGAGAAGATAGATAAAGCCGATAGCACCAACGGCTAAGACACCAGACTTAGTAACAACTTTTGATACAGCCCCGGGACGACGAACCCCCATCCCTTTAATTGCAGTTACAACGGTAACACCAAAGGCAAGACCTGCAAGAGCATCCATTGTGTTGTACCCTTCTAAGAAACCGTTAGTAATTGCTGCATGAGTGTAAGCGCTGGTTACAGGAGCAGTTGCTGGATTACCAAGAGGGTTAGTGAACGCAACGACGAAGACCAAGAATAAGAGTGCGAGGAATACGGGGTTTAAAACCTTACCGACATTAGAAAGAATACTATTTTCTTTGTAAGAGAATGCAAAAGCTAAGGCAAAGAAAACAGCGGAGAAGAGGAAGAGAGTCCAGCTTTGGTCAGCCTTAGGAACAAAAGGTGCAACCCCAACAGTGAAGGAAACAGTTGCTGTCCGTGGTGTTCCGAATAAAGGACCGATAGTCGCATGAATCAAAACCATGAAGACAAGGGCAAATACCGCACCGAGTGGACGGCCAACATCATAAACTCCTTCTGCTCGGGTGACGGCGATAGCAAGAACAGAAAGTAGTGGAAGTAAAACTCCAGTGACTAAAAATCCCAGAGCAGCTTGGCCCCAATTGGCTCCAGCTAATTGTCCGAGGTGAAGGGGAAAAATTAAGTTCCCAGCACCAAAGAATAAACCGAATAATAGCGAAGCAACAACTAAGTATTGCTTAAATGTTAGCTTTTTTGTTGTCAAATCCTGCATAATCAATTCCTCCTAGGATATAAAAGCATTTAATAATTGCTTTGATCCCAATAAAAAAGTCCCTTAACCAAAATTATTTTGGTTAAGGGACGCTTGAGCGTGGTACCACCCTATTTTCGTATCATCATTACTGATAATACCTTATACGTACGGCCCAAAAATGGGCGATACGTCGGCACGTTAATGGGTGCTACCATTAAATCTTACTGTGGTTAAGATTTAAGCTCGAAAGTGATTTTCAATTAACGTTGAACCTATCTCCTTACACCTACCGAGACTCGCTAAAGGTTATCGTCAATCTACTCTTCTTTCTCATTGCGATCGAATAATTAAATTGTTATTTATTATTCTAATGATTTTCTAATTGAAGTCAATGATTTTTTAGAATTTTTTATTTTTTCTCGTAGTTTGCCAAATCTTCGCTTGTTTGTGCGTAGGCTGGATCACCATTTAATGCCCGGGCAATTGCACGTTCTACCGCTGTATTTGTGGTTGTGTTGGCAATTGCTAATGCTTTTTCGTAACGTTTAGCATGATGGTTAGCGAGTTGACTAATTCGGTGATGGATCTTATCAATGCAGACTACAATAAAGTCAGCGTCACGAATTTCTCGTTTCATTTTACTGCTAGAAACCTTATTTTCCATGGAAGCATCCAGAGTGTGGTAAAGGCCGTGGTGCTTATCGACAACTGCCTTTAATTCTTGAGACCGTTCCCGATCACCAGTAATTACGAGAACGATTCGTTGCTTCAAATCGTAATCTAATTTTTTCTCATAATCATGGCGTGGGTGGGCAACCTTTTTAACTTGCTTTGGCTTTGCAGGTTGCTTAGTCGTATCAAAGTCTTGCTTTTCGTGGATCCAACGAATTGAACCATTCTTAGCATCCTCAAGTCCGTTACCGTGATCAAAGTAGGCGTAGTCAATCACCATGCCAGCTTTGAGGCTTCGACCAGGGAATTTGAATGGATCAACGACAATGGTATTTGCAGAAGCTTCATCGAGGATGGAGTTTCCTTTTAATGTCGAATTAATCTGAAGAACATCAGATCCAGGAACGCTGGTTAATTCAGCATATTCGATGACCTTAATTTTCTCTGGTACATAGTTGTTAAGGTGATCAGCAGTTACCCGACGAATTAATGGAAGACCACGAACCATTTGTTGCGGATCGAGTTGGACAATATCGCCATCTTTGAGCGGAAAGTGAAGAGAGTGGATCAATGCTTCATTATAGTAATGGCGGTTAATCTCAGCACCACTTAGCTTCCGGTGGACCAAGTAGAGATCATCAGCGGCAAGTCGTTCTTCCTGTGAAACTGTGTCAACGGTAACTGCTTCAGGAGTAACTGGCTGGCTCAACGAACTAGTTGTAACTTCGTGTGCTGGTCCTGTAAGGAGTGATGAGCGACTTGCTTGACGAATTCGTGGAGTTGGTCGCTTGGCCTTGTTCTCAGAATGGGGGAGGCGTTTTGATTCCTTCGTTGCGGAACTATGTGTTTCGTCTTCATAGTGGTTTAAAATATTAATAACAGTGGTTAAACTTTGTAACGTTTGTTTGAGGCTTTCTTGATCATTACTGGTATTTTTCAGTAAATCAATTAACTCATGACGGTAATCGTATAGTTGCATAGTACTTTATCCTTTCTAAATGCTTACTAATAATAATCATACCAAGAACTTGATGAAGTGTCAGGACATAAGTACAAGTATCCTGTATAATTGACTAGGATAAAGTAAAGGGAATGGTATTAATCATGGCAAATCAGGTAATTAAAATTTTTTCACATAACGATTTAGATGGGTTCGGTGCTTCCCTCTTATTAGAAACTGTTAAAGCTGTAATGTTCCCTAATTGTGAGTTTGATCTCACAAATTGTGGAGCCGGGCGGATCGATGAGGAGTTTACTAAGTGGCTCCAGACCGCAGAAGCAAGTCGCACAACGGATGTTTATATCATGGATATGACCCCGGACAGTGATTACACCTTTAAACAGTTAAATATTAACTTTGCCAATCACTGGCTAGTATTCGATCACCACGAGACGGAAGCAGAGTTACGGAAACAGTATTCTGCCAATAGTATTCGTCCTGCTAACCCGAAAATTAATCCAAGTGCAACGAGTCTTGTTTGGGATTGGCTAAAAAAACAGCCTCACTTTACGGACCTAAGTGAGGAACGGCGCCAACAACTTGATTACCTGGTTGAACTTATTCGGGCATATGATACGTGGGACTGGCAAAATGATCCTGATATCAGTGAAGAAGAACGAGTTGCCGCGGATAACTTTGACCAACTATTTTGGTTCTACCCACTTCAGGACTCTGCATCATTTGTTGCAAACGTATTTAATGTAGGTTGGGAAGAGTACGCAAAGCAGAACCAACTTTTGATTAAGACCCTTAATGAGCGGCGGACAAAGTACCTAAAGAGCCACTTAAAAGATACCTTGATTACTAAAATTGATGGTCACCAATTAGGGCTGGTCTATGCTGATGACTATAAGTCCGAAATTGCCCACGAATTATTAATTCAGCATCCTGATGTTGAGGCTGCTTTGGTGGTTAGTCCAGTGAGTGTTTCGTTAAGAAGTAACGGAAAGTTGGATGTGGCAAAGTTTGCTGAGAAATACTTTAACGGTGGTGGTCATGCGGATGCAGCTGGTGGACGGCTCACTATTAACCCAATTGAGATTGGTGAGCAGGCCGTTGCCGATAACTTAGCTGAGGTAATTAAGAATAGCCAGCAAACAAAAGCAGAGAATAATACCGGAACCCTTGCGGATAACCTTGATCCTGAGGTTGCGGCTAAAATGGCACAATTATTTAAAAAATGACGAAACAGGCCCCAAATTTTAACTTTGGGGCCTGTTCTTAATTAATTTTCAGTAAGTCTTGTGGTTTGTGAAGTGGATAGTCCGCATTCTGGATACTTTGAGGCTGTGATGAACCATATAAAGCACCAGCAAATTTGATTCCAGCATTATGGGCAGCTTTCAGATCGTTAATGGTATCACCAACATAGACTGAATTTTCGGGACGGGCACCCATCTTTTTCATTGCCAACAGGATTGGGTCAGGATCGGGCTTGTGCTTACTAGTTAATTCTTCAGTTACAGCAACATCAAAGTATTTTGTCCAATCATAATCTTTTACAAAATGATCTTGGTAGTCTTCCCGAACTTTGGACGTTGCAATTGCTAATTTGGCGTCAGGTCGAGCGGCAAGATCCGTAATCATTTCTTTGATTCCAGGAAAAACTGTTACCAAGTCCTCACGTTGAAATGATAGTTTCCGCCATTCGTCAACCATTTCTGGAATATCATCTTCCTTAACCCCAGCTTGACGCAAAGAGTCAGTACCGGTAATTCCGAAGAGTTTCCGCTTTAATGAATCAACTTGGTCTTCGGGAACATGGTAGCCATGCTTTTCCATTACATCGATCATTGGTGGCATGTATTTCTCGTAAGTGTTGATGAGGGTCCCATCAATATCAAAAATGAAATTAGTAATTTGGTGTGCCATAAAGTAAACCTCGCAATCTTAAGTTTTCCAATCCCATTGTATAACAAATATGATCATGGATTAACCAATTGAATATGGATAAATAAAAAGACTAGTTAATCACCTAAAAAGGGATAAGCTAGTCTTTCATTGTTATGCTTGTTCGCACTCACGAATAAAGTCGGCTAGGTGCTTGTAGTAAACATCTGGATTATCAACCATATGGTGGTGACCACCATTTGGCGTAGTAACGAACTTAGCGTTTGGAATTAATTCTGCCATCTTCTTACCAGTAGCAAGTGGCATTGATTCATGTTCACCAAAGGTAACAAGAGTAGGAACCTTGATGTTCTTTAGTTGATCGCGGAAATGCCAATCCTTTAACTTCCCAGTGATGACAAATTCATTGTCTCCTTGGAAAGCATTGTAAACGGCATCCCCACCAATATCTTTAAGGTGGTAAAGCTTCGAAGGTTGTTTCCGGTCAATATAATTTTCATTCATTACTTGAACGTATTCTTGGTACTTTGGATTGCTGTAGTCGTTCTTAGCTTCGCATTCCTTCATAAAGTCAACCGCTTCCTTAGGAAGGGTCTTTTCCCGGAGAGCATTAACGTTCTTGACGTAATCATCGATCTCATCAACCATTGATGAGATAATAGCACCCTTTAAGTGTTGACCGTACTTAACAGCATATTCTTGAACGAGTAGACCCCCCCAACTTTGACCAATGAGGTAGAAATTATCGAGGCCAAGTTTTTCTCGGACTTCGTCAACTTCATCCAAGAAGTATTCATAAGTTAAGTACTTCTTAGCAATTTCAGGATCTGAATAATCTGGTTGGTCAGAATAAAGAGAACCAAGCTGATCATACATTGTAACTTGAACGTTCAATCCTTGTTTCTTTAACTGAGCGGCAGTATCCTCCCAGTATTCGTGGTTACCACCAGGGCCACCGTGAAGAGCTAAAAGGTGAATATCGCCTTCACCTTGAGTGTTTGTCCAAAGATGGTATCCATTATCTAGGGTAATGATCTTTGTTCCAGTTTTCATTTCTCCATCTCTCCTTTATTCGTATAATTTATACGATATACAAACTATTTTAGCACAGGATAAAGGGGCTTGTGAAAAATAATAGATTAGGGATAAGGATTATAGTGAGGTTACTCCCGGAATCATAAGAAAACTATCCTTAGTTTTAATGGTGTAAGTAATTTTTTCATTGCCACGAAGAGTAGCACCAAAATCGGTACTATAAATGATTAAACCAAGTTGGTGTCCTTTAAGTAGGTGGTGGAAGATTGGTTGAAGTTTAAAGTGTACTTTTACAAATTGATTTGCAGATAAATCATCAACTTCGGCGGCACTGTGGCGGTTTTGCAGGTTAATATGACCGTCCGCAATTACTTTAAAGTTGCTTAAGTTTGATTGCAACTTAAATTCACGAAGATCATCGCTTGCCCAATGGAAACCGAGTTGGAGACCGTTGTGGTTCATTAAGACTGGTGAAATCGTTAACCGTTTAGCATTTCCAAAGTCAACTAATTGTACACTGATCATTCCGTGATCTGTAGAAGCAGCAACCGTAACGTTAACTTCTGGAGTTCCGCGTAATAAAAGATCTTGATCAACTGGAGCAGTCTTTAAGTGGTAAGAAAACTTACCGTTGTCTTTAACTAAGGCGTTCTGCCAATCATTAATATTTTTGCACCATTTTTCAAATGTTTCTGGTGTTTGCTGGTCGTTAAAACGATATTCTGTAGAAAGTTGGGGATCATTTTCAGTTAATTCCGTCTTATTAAAGTAGAGGGTCTTTTTACTTCCAGCGGTCCATTGGTCGTATGTCCACCATGTTTCTGGTTGTGTATTATCTTGGACCAGAACCTTTGGCAATGTTTCATCAGCATGGTTATCTTGATCCCAAAGTTTGTTTGCTAGCCAGAGGTTCACCATTTCGGAAAAGTCGAGTGACTGGAATGCATTGATGTAAATATGCTGTCCTTGATGGAGAACTAGCTTACTGGTTACGGGAAGTTCTTGAAGGCCATCGTAGAGTGCTTTAACATTACTTGGTTTAACGTTTGTATCATTTAGGCCATGAACCATCATTACTGCAGCCTTAATGTTTTTGATGGCAGGACGGTAGTTTCGGCTAGCCCAGAAGTCGTTGTAGTTACCGGTCTTGCGATCCATTGCTTTAGCAAGACCAGCAATGTACTTGTTGTTCGTCTTCTCGATCCGGTGGTAGTCAGCAGGGCGTTTTGTTCGGCTAAACGTTTCGTCAGCTAGGACATCCGCATCTTCACCTTGGAAGCCGCCTGGTGCACGGACAAGACCATTTTCACGGTAGTAATCGTACCATGATGAAATTGCCGCTTCACTGATAATGGCCTTTAATCCTGGGACGGCAGTTGTAGCAACGGCTGTAGCGAGAGTTCCAAGATAAGAACGTCCGGTCATTGCAACGTTACCGTTACACCACCAGGCCTTGATTTGGATTCCACTATGGCGATCGGTAAATGCTACTCGATCACCATGAAGCCATTCAACGACAGCTTTCATGGAGTCAGTTTGTTCAGGAGAACCACAAGTCTGAAGGCCATCGGAGTCTTTAGTCCCAATTCCCGCAGAATAAACAATTGCGTAGCCGCGAGCAGCTAAGTAGTTATTGAGAGTATATGCTGGTGTTTCTGCAAAACTTTCCGTTGCGTGTTTACTTTCACCTTTAATTTCCTGATGAGTAAAATGCTGAGGGAATTTTGGCTCAGCAGGGGCAACCTCTCCTGCATTTTTATGGGTTAATGGATGATTAACGTGGTGAGTTACCTTCTCACCCCATTCATCGTTTGTTCCTTGGTTGTATGGACTGGCGGTGAAGACAGCGGGCACTTTTAAGCTGTTATTACTATCACTAGGGCGGAGGATTTCCACTTTAATAAGGTCTGCCTTGCCATCGTAATCGGTGTCCATATCAGTTTCAACGTAAACAACCTCACGGATAAACTTTGCCGGATCAAAAGAAGCGAGTGGTTTACCGTTAAAGTATATTGGCTTCTTGTAGGGTGGAAGACGGTATGACCAAGCCATGAAACCCTCGCTGGTTAGTTGATCGATAAATGACTGACCGTCCTTAGTACGGGTGTTAAGGAGAAGATAAAAAGCTTCTAAAACATCAGCAGTTGACCAGCTAGTATGCTGATTAAATGGTAACCCAATATGGGCCCAATCTTTGAGGGGATGGTCAATGTTGAAATCAACTCCTGGTTCGAAGTGGAGGAGCTGGAAAGCGACAAAGTAGAAAACTTCTGTGGTTAGTGGTAGGTCGTGTTCAAGCCATTCGTCAATTGCAAGGTCTGGAGTAGCCAGAAAATCATGGAGCCATTGGCGGATCGCGATCGGTTGTTCACTTGCCATATGGGTACGGGCAAGAAGGGTTAACCACATCTGTGACGGATCTAGTTCTGCTGCTTCATTCCCCCTTAGTAAATGCAACTTTTTTAGTTCACGAAATTTTTGTTCTAAACTTGTTTTAGCAATACTATATTGATTAATTCGCATGATGATCACCTTTTTTAAAAGAGAGTGTGAGTCCGTTAAAACTTTCCGGTGGCTAACGATTTCTCCACCGAACGACGAGCTTGTCGTCGGAGGGGGAGGTCGTTAGCTTGAGGAAAGTTAGGGCGAACACGTTTCGACAATGTATCCTAGAACTTCTAGCTCTAGTAAGTCCCTAGCGAACACGTTTTGACTGTGTAGCCTATCTCGGCAGTACCCAGTCGAATACACATATTTTTATTATATATCTAAATTGTCATTGCATTGTAACTACTGTCTCAATAAATAGAGAGTATAATTAATTGGCTACGATAGACGAATCAAATAAACCGTGAGGAAAGATTATGGGAAAAAATATCTTGGAATTTAAACATGTTGGTAAGCGTTACGATGATAATGTTGTTCTTCGTGATATTAATTTTGAGGTTGAAGTCGGAAAGTTTTATACACTTCTTGGCCCTTCAGGTTCTGGAAAAACAACAATTCTACGAATAATAGCTGGCTTTGATCAGGCTAGCAGTGGGGAAGTTCTTTTTGATGGACAACAGATTAATACTGTGCCAGCTAATCAGCGACAGGTAAATACTGTGTTTCAAGATTACGCGTTATTTCCCCACATGAACGTTGCTGAAAACGTTGCGTTTGGTCTTCAAATTAAGGGAGTAAAGAAGGCAGTAATCCAGCAACGGGTAAAGGAGGCTTTACACCTTGTTCGTTTAGACGGCTATGGTAATCGGGAAATTACGGCAATGTCCGGAGGCCAACGACAGCGAGTTGCGATTGCTCGAGCAATTGTAAATCGACCGAAAGTCCTCCTCCTTGATGAGGCTTTGTCTGCCTTAGATCATAAACTCCGAGTAGATATGCAGCGAGAATTACGGCAATTACAGCGGCAACTAGGGATTACCTTTATTTTTGTTACCCATGATCAGGAAGAAGCACTAGCGATGAGTGATCAGATCATGATTATTAACGATGGAAAGATTCAGCAGACCGGAACTCCTGTAGATATTTATGATGAACCGTTGAATCATTTTGTGGCTGAGTTTATTGGCGAAAGCAACATTATTCCTGGAGTAATGAAGAAAGATTATGTTGTCGATATTAACGGTCAAGACTTCGAATGTGTTGATGCTGGGATGAAGCCGAATGAAAAGGTAGAAGTTGTCATTCGGCCGGAAGATCTGGATATTACTTCAGTGGAGAAAGGGAAACTAAGGGTAATGGTTGATACACAGTTGTTCCGGGGTGTTGATTACCAGATTACTGCCCATGATCAACAGAACCACGAATGGACGATTAACTCGATCCATAAAACAACTGTGGGTGCAGAGGTAGGTCTCACATTTGATCCCGAAGATATCCATGTAATGCGGTATAACGAGTCTGAGAAAGATTTTGACGCCCGGCTTGATAGTTATGAGGAGGATGAGGATTAGTGCGACAAAAAACGATGTTCATCGTTCCATATGTGTTATGGATCATTCTTTTTGTAATTGCTCCGTTAGTACTGATTTTTTACCAATCTTTTTTTGATATTAATAACCACTTTACCTTATCCAATTATCATGACTACTTAACTTCGGCAACCTATCTCAAAATGACGCTTAATTCTGTTTGGTATGCCGCTTTAATTACCCTGGTAACTCTAGTAATTAGTTATCCGACTGCCTATGTTCTTACCCAGTTGCAGAACCGGCAATTCTGGTTACTGATCGTGATCTTACCAACATGGATTAACTTATTATTGAAAACGTATGCTTTTATCGGTCTTTTTTCACGGACGGGTTCAATTAATCACTTCTTGCAATTTGTTGGTTTGGGTAGTCATCAGCTTCTTTTTACAGATGCCAGTTTTATGTTTGTTGCGGCATATATTGAGATCCCGTTTATGGTCTTACCGATTTTTAATGCCTTGCTCGAAATAAAGCCATCTCTAGTAAATGCTAGTAGGGATCTGGGGGCAACCTCTTGGCAAATATTCCAGCGGATTATCTTACCTCTTTCAATGCCGGGAGTTAAGGCGGGGATTCAAGCGGTTTTTATTCCTTCGCTATCTCTCTTCATGATTACTCGCTTAATTGGTGGTAATCGGGTAATTACGTTAGGAACGGCGATTGAGGAACACTTCTTAACCACACAGAACTGGGGGATGGGGTCAACTATTGGGGTTGTCTTGATCTTGGCAATGTTTATTGTGATGTTTATTACTGGCGATACACGTGAGAAAGGGGGACGACACTAATGAAACAGAAACTTGCATGGAGCAAAATTTACTTAGGGTTAGTATTGATTATCTTGTATGTACCGATCTTGTATTTAATGATTTTTTCCTTTAGTTCTGGAAAGACAATGGAACGGTATCATGGATTTTCTTTTCAACACTATCTCGACCTGTTTGCCGATTCACGGATGATTACAATTGTAATTAATACGGTTCTTGTTGCTGTTTTGGCATCTTTGGTGGCAACGATTATTGGAACCCTTGGTGCGCTTGCAATCAAAGAAACTCATAGTCCCTGGAAAAACAGCTTATTATCATTAAATAATGTTTTAATGGTTTCACCAGATGTCATTATTGGAGCCAGCTTTTTGATCTTCTTTACCGTCCTCGGGATTCGCCTCGGCTTTGTCTCGGTTCTCCTTAGTCACATTGCCTTTTCAATTCCAATTGTCGTTTTGATGGTATTGCCGAAGATTAATGAACTTTCACCAACATTGGTTGATGCGGCTTATGATCTTGGTGCAACACGGTGGCAAGCATTATCCCGGGTAGTCTTACCAGCAATTTTGCCCGGAATTGTGGCAGGCTATTTTATGGCATTAACCTACTCTCTTGATGACTTTGCAGTTACTTTTTTTGTGACAGGAAACGGTTTTTCAACTTTATCAGTGGAAATTTACTCTCGGGCACGACAAGGAGTTAGCTTAGAAATCAATGCTTTATCAACGTTAATGTTCCTTGTTTCATTGATATTAGTGATCGGGTATTACTTCGTTAGTAAACATGCTGGGCGGCGTCAACGGATTGTGGCGATTAAGGAGGGAGATGCTCAATGAAAAAACTTTGTGGCGCTCTTCTAGGAATTATTGCACTGTGCTGTCTATTAGCATTAGGTGATTACATAATGAATCGCCAGAGTAATAGAAGTGGCGGAAAAACACTGACCGTTTATAATTGGGGAGATTATATCGATCCGGCTTTAATTAAGAAGTTTGAACGACAGACTGGTTATCACGTGGACTATGAGACGTTTGATAGTAATGAGTCAATGTTAACGAAGATTCGCCAAGGGGGAACGAATTATGATGTCGTAGTGCCGAGTGACTATACCGTCCAGCGAATGAAAAAGGAACATTTATTATTACTGTTAAATCATCGGAAACTAAGCAATTTACATTACATTGATCCCCAATTTTTGAATAAGCACTTTGATCCGGATAACAAATATTCGGTCCCGTATTTCTGGGGAACGCTAGGAATTATCTATAATGACCAAAAAGTAAGTGGTCAGGGTGTTCAACATTGGGAACAGTTATGGAATTCGCGACTAAAGAATAACCTATTACTGATTGATAGTGCGCGTGATGTTTTCGCAATGGCATTAATTACGCAGGGGAACTCAGTTAATACGACTAATTATCCAAAGTTAAAGCAGGCCCAACGCCATCTTCAGGCTTTAACGCCAAATGTTAAGGCAATCATTGCGGATGAGATGAAAATGTACATGGAACAGGATGAGGCAGCAGTTGGAGTAACCTATTCTGGGGATGCACGAGAAATGATGAGTGTTAACCACCATTTACACTATGTTGTTCCTAGTGAAGGAAGTAATATTTGGTTTGATAATATGGTAATCCCAAAATCAGCAAAGAATAAGCAGGGTGCTTACCAGTTTATTAACTTTATGCTCCAGCCAAAAAACGCGGCGAAAAATGCGGAATACGTAGGTTATGCAACTCCTAATCGCTCAGCCAAAAAATTACTTCCTCGTTCGGTAACTTCAGATCAACAATTTTATCCACCAGAATCGACAATGAAGCATTTACAGACTTATAAGGATCTTCCTCGACGAGTTCTTGGTGAATACAATGATTTGTTCTTGGAATTTAAGATGTTTAAAAAGTGAATATCAAAAAATGAGAAGCTGGGAATTAGGCTTTATAAGTTCGGAGAAGCTTAGTAACAGGATGAGGCCGGGAAAAACAAACTTTTTTCCGGCCTCTTATTTTTGAACAGTGTTATTAAATTGTATTATTTGATTCTTTGTTGGTTCATCTGTTTAACGAGGTATAAGATTGGTAATCCAACAATTACAATTCCGATGAAGAGCAGGACACCTGCGGGATCATTGAAAAGTTCACTAACGAGAACAAAGATTCCACCGCCAATTGCGATAATTGGTACAATTGGATAAAGCGGGGTACTGAAGGGACGCGGTCCCTTGTTTTTCTTTCTGAGAATAAAGATTCCGAAAAATGCCAAGAGATAAAAGCAGTAAACAGTGAAGACACAGAGATCCGAAAGGTGATCAGGATCAAAGAAGAACATCATCACCGTGGCCAAGACAACAATAAATAACGTAGCAACAACTGGTGACTTTCCCTTTGGCGTAACGAAAGAAAGAAAACGTGAGAATGGTAAATCACCACGGCGTGCCATTGCATAAACGATCCGGGGGAAGGTAATCATTTTTCCATTTAGTGTTCCCATCATTGAAATAATGATTCCGGCCGAGAGAAGCTTTCCCCCGATTGCACCAAAAGCTTTTGTCGCAAGATAAGCAGTTGCATTTTCACCAAGATGGTGGATTAAGTTAGCCGGCAAGAATTTGAGAATGCCAATCGTGATTAAGGTGTAAATTACCAAGACGGTAGTAATCCCCAAGACGATCGCTTTCGGGAGTAATTTTTGTGGGTTTTTCATTTCCCCACCAAGGTTAGCGATTAAGATCCAACCGTCATAACCAAAGAGAGTAGCGAGAACAGCAACACCAAAACCGCCAGTGGTGCGTTGAACTTCAGTAACAGTTTGTTCAAAGGCATGTTGATCTCCAAAGAGTAATCCAAAAATGATAATTGCTGCGATGGGGATCATTTTTCCAGCAGTCGTAATAATAGAAAAGATAGCTCCAACCTTATTTTCAAATAGGTTCATTATACCAATCGCGAGAACAGTAACTACTGCTAGGGGGATTCGCCATTCAGTCCCAAGGCCAAAGAAATTTGCCATTAAGATGCTCATAAAACCGGCAACCGATGCGATAATTGCTGGACCATATACGATTACTTGCATCCAACCGGCCAAGAAACCGAGAATTCTTCCATAAAGGTTCTCAATATAAACATAGAGCCCCCCGGTGTACGGCATCTGGGCCCCAATTTCAGCAATGGTTAGACCAGCGGTTAAGGTAATAATTCCACCAAATACCCAAGCAACAATGGCGAGGGTTGATGTGCCAGCACTATCAAGGACTGACCCCTGCTTAAAGAAGATTCCGGAACCAATAATTGTTCCCACGACAATCGAAATTGCCGACCAAAAACCTAATGACCGTTTTAATTCTTCTGTTGGTTGATTATTCATCGCCATTCCTCCAATTCAAAATCGGCACAATAAAAGCCGGGTCCATCTTAATCATCTGGAAGCTGCCAAATGATTAAGTGAACCCGGCATTATATTAAACCGTCCATAAGTACACTAAAATCACTCAGCCCCGAATAGAGCTAGAGGCTGAGGAGGAAGATTGTTGTAGTTGGTTGATGAACACTAACATGAACTTCCTCCTTCCGTGTACCTGATGTTTCTTAGAATACCATTAGAAAATTAATTTGGCAAGTCCTTGATTAAGATTGGATGCAAAAAGTCGTAAAATGAAGCCCTTCATTTTACGACTTTTAAACTTGTTAGTTGTTTAAGCTTTCTTCATTCTAAAGCGAATCCACTTATCCCCTTCAGTGAAAATCATGATCAAGCAGGAGAAGAGAATTACAGCACTCCATTCGATAAGATTGATGCCGGTAACGTGGAAAGCAGCTTGCATGAAGGGTACGTAAGTTAAGATTAATTGGAAGATCACCATTAATCCAATTATACTCCAGGCATTTTTATTAATGTCATTAATTTTCGTTAGACCATATTGTTCAGTTCGGATGCTGAAGAAGTAGAAGATTTTACTGATAACGATTGTGTTAATCATCATTGTAGTGGCACTAATTTCGCTGGCACCAGTACAGATGAACCATTCGTAACCGATTAAAGCAAAGATGGCCATTAATGAAGAAACGTATCCCATCTGGAAGAAGTCATGGGGGTTCATTAGGCGTTGAGTAATTGGTCGTGGAGACCGTTCCATAATCCCGTCCTCTGCCCTTTCAAAGACAAAAGCAAATTGGATTGTGATGGCAGCAATTAAGTTAATCCACAATAATTGTGCAGGTTGAAGAGGTACCTGTTGACCAGTCAAAATTGAAAAAGCAACAACTAACCCTTCAGCAAAGGATGTCGGCAATAGGAAGAGGATACTCTTCTTAATGTTGTCATAGATCCGTCGCCCTTCCTTGATCACGGCAGCCATTGTAGCAAAATTATCGTCACCAAGAATCATGTCCGCTGCGTCCTTAGCAACGTCGGTTCCCTTAATTCCCATTGCTACCCCAATGTCGGCTTTCTTTAAAGCTGGAGCATCATTTACTCCGTCACCAACCATGGCGGTAACCTGTTGCTGGTTTTGCAGAGCTTCCACGATTTCAAGTTTGTTTTGTGGGGTTGTTCGAGCGAAGACTTGGGTGTTAAGTGCAACTTTTTCTCGTTCCTTGATTGATAGTTTATCCCATTCAGCACCAGTAATGGCATTGATTGGACCATTAGTTAATCCTAGTTCTTTACCAATTGCCCGTGCAGTTTGTGGATCATCACCAGTAATCATCTTAACGTGGACACCAGCTGTATTCATCTTCTTGAGTGCTTCAATCACTTCTTCACGTGGTGCATCAAGAAGGGCAGCTAACCCAAGAAGCTTAATTCCACGGTACAAGTGGTCGTGTTCAATTTCAGTTATGTTTTTACCTTTTGGTACGGGTTGGTAACCAACAGCGATCACCCGTTTACCAGCGCTTGACCAGTCGTTAACCCGTTTTTGCCACTTAGCAAGGTCAAAGTTAGGATCTTCCTTTTGAGCCATTTCAAATAACTTATCTGGAGAACCCTTAATAAAAATTACCTTTTTGTGACTTTCTTGGTTTTCAGTTAATTCAGCGATGTACCGGTAGTCGGAGTCAAATGGTAGCAAGTCAATTTCTGAATACTGGGACTGGTGCTGTGGCCCATATGCCTTATGATAAAGCGTTAAAAAGGCGCCATCAGTCGGTTCACCGTTAATATGCCATGCACCATTGTTTTCACTCAAGACAGTGTCGTTTGCTTGATAACCAGCTTCCACGAAGAGCTTTAATTGGTCAGTAAGTGGTGCTTTCTTACCGTTAAGATTGATTTCTCCATTTGGTGCGTAGCCAGTTCCTGAAACCTGGTAGAATTGATTGCCAACCCATAATTCAGTCGCTGTCATTTCATTTTTAGTCAATGTCCCCGTCTTATCAGTCGCAATGATATCTACAGAACCAAGAGTTTCAACGGCTGGCATCGATTTAATGATTGTCTTGTACAGCTTGGCCATCTTACTAATCCCAAATGCCAGAATTACGGAGGTAATGGCCGGAAGCCCTTCAGGAATTGCACCAACAAGCATTGCAACAACCGCAAGGGCTAAAGCGGGTAATGAGTAAAGCTTCAGTATGAAACCAATGATGAAGACAATGATCGACGTGGTGATGGTAATGTAGGAAACCACGGTTCCAACGTGATCAATTTCCTTTGTCAATGGGGTCTTCTTCGTCTTAATGTGAGCGACTTCTTGGGAGATTTTCCCAATTTCAGTTTGTTCAGCCGTTGCTACTACAACACCGAGACCACTCCCGCTGGTTACGGAAGTTGAGGCATAAGCCATGTTAACCCGATCCGCTAATGGAACGTCATTATCAGTAAGTACTTCATCGGTCTTAATTACTGAATTAGTTTCCCCAGTTAATGCGGATTCTTCAATTCTTAGGTTATCTGCAGAAACAATTCGTAAATCGGCTGGGACATTATCTCCAGCTTCAAGGAAAACAACATCCCCAATTACCAAATCCGCAGCGTCAATATCTTGTCGCTTCCCATCGCGGTAAACTGTTGCTTGGTTTGCCATCATTTCCTTAATTTTTGCTAAGGCGTTAGCTGCACTGGTTTCTTGGAAGTAGCCGATGAGGGAATTCAAGATCACCACGGCACCGATAACGATGGCATCCGTGTAGTGACCAATGATTACGGTCAATAAGGTTGCCACTAACAAGATATAAATTACGATGTTATTAAATTGGCGAAGAAAGATCTTCCACTTTGGCGTTGACTTTACTTTCAGGACGTTCTGACCATCTTCAGCGAGTTTTTGCTTCACCGTTACGTCACTTAAACCTTGAGTAAAGTCCGTTAAGTTAAACTCTTTTTTCAACGCAGTAATAGTTAGTTGATATTTCTCTTTCATTTTGTTCCCCTTAATAACTTCTCTAAAGCAATGGCACGGGGTTCCCATCCCCGTGATGAATATAAAAATACTTTGAGCTAGATTACTTTAATCAATCCCTTTCTTATTTTTCGTAAGAATATTATACCATTATGATTGAGAGTGAAAGCTACTGTTAACGGATTCTTAGCGAATAGTTTGCTGAAAATTCACATTAAAAAGTGGAATGTGAGGTAACTATTAATCCCTATTCAGGTAATATACAAAATGGCCATCAGTGTTGGATTTGCCAGCACTGATGGCCATTTTGTACTTGTAGGGCGTGAGGATGCAGTTATAATTAACTTCTTTCCCTATCCTAATGTTCTAAATTTTTTTGGTTTAACTTACTATGATGGTAGCCATAAGCGAAGTAGACAATGATCCCGATGGTAAACCAGATTCCTGCACCAATGTAGGTTTCTAGTTGTAGTTGGGTCATCATTCCAAGGCAAAGGAAACCAGAGAGAATCGGGATGAAAGGGTAAAAAGGAACCTTGAAGCCTCCCCGGTTACCAATATCTTTCCGCCGCCGAAGAGGGATGATCCCAAACGAGACAAGCGTGAAGGCAAATAAGGTTCCAATGTTAACTAAACTAGTTAATTGCTCGAATGAAACCAAGCCCCCCATTGCAGCAATGATAATCCCGACAATCCATAAGGCGACTTGTGGAGAGCGACTCTTAGGATCTAACTTTCCTAAGAAAGCAGGTAAGAGACCGTCCCGACCGACTGCGTAGATTAATCGTGAGCTGGAGTAAATCATTGCCACCATCATGGTGAACATTCCAATTAAGGCTCCGATTGATAGGAGCTCCGCTAGCCAGTTCTGGTGAACTAGTTGGAGGGCATAGGATACTGGATTGGCAACATTTAACCGAGTGTAATGAACCATCCCAGTTAAGATAATTGCTACTCCCATATAGAGGACGGTAACAACTGCTAATGTTCCAATAATCCCTAGAGGCATGTTTCGTTTAGGGTTTTTAACTTCCGCCGCCGAACTAGAAACGCAATCAAATCCTAGGTAAGCGAAGAAACTAATCGTTGCCCCATGCACAACCCCACTCATATGGTAAGGGAGGAAGGGGTGGTAATTCTTCGGTTTAATGAAGAATAAGCCCGCAACAATGAAGATAATGATGATTGCTACTTTAATTGCCACCGCAATATTATTGATTCGTACAGATGACTGCAGTCCACGAGATAGCATGAACGTAATAAGGAGGACGATTACAACCGCGACGATGTTAATATAGGTACCGTGTGCGGGGGCAAAAGGTCCTGATAAAGCATAGGGAACTTTTAACCCAAAGCTTGCGATAAAAGAGTTAAAGTAGGCTGCCCACCCCGTTGAAACTGACGCTACGGAAAGCATGTATTCAAGAACTAATGCCCAGCCAAGAAGCCAGCCAAAAAATTCACCGAACACCACGTTACCATAGGAGTATGCACTACCGGCAACAGGAAGTGCTGATGCGAACTCGGCATAACACATTGCGGCCAATGCACAAACAATTGCAGAAAGTAAGAAGGAGAGGGATACCCCTGGTCCAGCTTGCTCTGCTGCAATAGTCCCGGGAAGAATGAAAATCCCGGTACCAATAATGGTTCCAATTCCGATTGCCATTAAATCGCGAGCGGTCATTGATTTAACGAATAACTTATCCGCACCAAGATAACGATCAAGACTTTCTTTTCGGAAAATGTTTAAGCCCATCTTTAACCCACCTTTGCTATAATAAATTTAGCGACAGGAGTAATACCTGTCGCACATACTAAATATAATACATTTGGTTAATATTAAAAGTCAATGAGAAAAATTAGATTAATTTTAAGAGGAGTTAATCGACTATGGCAATTGAAATTACTAGTGGTGCTGTTGTTTATCGGAAAAATAATGGCGAAATTGAATACTTATTACTAGAAAGCCAAAATAAGGGACACTTTTGGGGATTTCCTAAAGGGCATGTTGAAGGAAACGAAACACTAGAAGAGACGGCTAAACGAGAAATTAAAGAAGAAACACAACTAGTATTACCAATTGATACTAGCTTTCATGTTTATACAGAATATAATTTACCCAACGGTAACCGGAAGCAAATGACCTTGTATACCGCTGATCTAACACAGAGCGAAGATATTCATTTGCAAGCCGAAGAAATTAAAAATTGTGGTTGGTTTAACTATGCGGAGGCTCGTGAGCGTTTGACGTATGATAATTTGAAACAGTTACTTGATCAAGTTAACGAGCACTTAACAAAGTAAAATGAGAACCGGAAAAGTATTTGTGATCGCGGGGGCAGCTGGTTCGGGTAAGACAACGGTAGCAAAGTTTCTCCATGATCGTTACCATATGGAACGGGTAATTACCCATACAACACGCGCTGCACGTCCCAATGAACATAATGGATTTGATTATTATTTTGAAACGTCAACTTCAATGAAAAAACTGCATCTATTAGAGTCGGTTGAATATGATCATCGCCTTTATGGTTCATCGTTGGAGGGATTAGCGGCTGGATGGCAAAAGGGACATGATGACGTCATTGTCCTGGATACTAAAGGAGCATTTACTTATCATCAAAAGTTGGGTGATCAAGCAGTAATTATCTTTTTAACGGTGAGTCAGATTACCTCCTTAACACAACGAATGATAAAACGTGGTGATGACTTATCCGCTATTCATTCACGATTGAATAGCGCAGAGTATCACCGTGATCTTCATTTACCAGACAATTTAAAAGGAATTGCCAATGTAGTTATAAATGATTCGTGGCCGCAAACAGTTGCTCAATTGGAACAAATTATTAAACAAACTAGTTTAGAAAATAGGTAGACTATGATAGAATGATTTTCTTATTAGGAGGTGGCATTATTGATGACCCTCGTAGAACAAGCTCACAAAATCTTGAAAAATAACGGTTCGCGTTGGACCAAGCAACGACAGCAAATGATTGAGATTTTGGCAGAGTACCCTGATCACTACATTGACTTTACTGACGTTGACCAACGCTTGCGAAAGGATAATCCGGGACTTAGTTATGGGACTGTCTACCGCAATCTTAAAGAGTTTGAAAGTTTAGGAATTGTTGAGACCCGTCAAGCTGATGAACAAATGCAGGTTAAAGTTTGTTGTGATTCAAACCATCACCATCACTTTATTTGTGATGTTTGTGGTCGGGTACAGGAGATTCAGATTCCACCGATTGACTATGCCTTTTTTGCTAAGCAGTTGCCAGGAGCTCAAATTAATGACCATACGTTTGAACTACATGGTATTTGTGCTAATTGTCAAGCAACAAGGAAAACGAAAAAATAATTTCAATCTTCCTTAATGTTTATGGAAGAAAAAAGCGAGTATGATAGGTTGTAGAAAAGGAGTATTTATTTATGTCAAATAAGATCCCACCTTTCGTTACCCCCTTTGCTTTGTTTTCAATTGTTTTAGCATTAGGGGCAACAAACGTTGTAGTTAACCACGCGACGCATACCTCTGAAGGTGCACGAGTAAGTTCAACTTCATCAGTTAACCGGCGAATGGATTCTGATGATAGTAGTGCGCTTAGTAGTTCATCTTCACAACAGGATAATGACAGTCAGCAATCTTCCAGTACTCGGAGTCAGAATAATAATTCAACTGCTCAAGAGAATCAGGATAATACGGGAAATGTTACTGAAGGTTCATCATCAACCACTACTACGCATACGCAAAGTAAAGAAAACAGTGGTGGAAATACGTCAACTGGTAACGAAAACCAGACTACTCAATCAAATGGTGGTCAGAGTGCTAATACTCAGACTACAACAAATAATCAATAAGCGGGGTGAACCTAACAGATGTTCAGTTTTCTCGATATGATTAACTCGTCGTTAAGTTACTTCAATCTGGATGTTAAATTAAAGAACCGAATATATACTGCTCTAGCAGCCCTAGGAGATATTTACTTGGTATATGTAACTTTCCGTTTATTTATAAATCACGCATGGATGCGGGGATTCTTGTACTGTCTAGCAATGATGGCAATTACATACTTTATTTATGTTAACTTTGTCTTCTACTTCTTAGGCAAGACATCACAATTTGACTTTTTATCTCCCCGAATTGCTAAGGTGACAGGACAAAAGTTTGCGGAAAATAGCCAACTACAATCAGGTCGACCAGGAGCTCGCTACTCAACAGGGCTAGCTAACCAGTCAAACGGGCTTTTTACTGGTGCGGATACGATTCCAGCGGTAGTTGAAATTGACTCTAAGGAGCAGGAAAACTTGCAGAAAGTGGTTGATCAGCTCCTAACAGAAAAAGTCTTTATTAATGATTTTGATGGAATGGGGGAGCGGGAAATTATCCGCCAGTATCAAGAAACGAATAAGCCAGTTCAGGCATTGAATACTGAGTCAATCCCGCCGTTCTTTGAGTTAGTTCATGATCCTCTTCGTCACCGTCTTGAGATCTATATGGGAATGAACCAAATGGAACGGCGACCTGTTGGGCATATTACGAAGATTGGTTTGACGGATGTTCATGAGGCCCACCAAAAATACCGGATTTACTTGGCAAACTTAGTCGTTGTTGGTGGGCCGAATAAGATTCCTGGCCGGAGTGGCACAACAATTATGACAACTGCTGACTATGGATTGAAGGCTCAAGTCGCTTACCGTGAACGAACTCCTAAACATAATTAAATAAAGAGCTGTATGGTAAAACTATTGTCTTAATTTTGTGAGACAATAGTTTATTTTTGTCTTATTCTGATATAAATGTGCCAAATTAACTCTGTTGTCTATTTTTGATACGATTTACAATGCTTATTGTAAAATTAGAGAAAAGGGGGAAAGACTGGTGCGAGTCACAAGAACGGTGCGCGATTTTCAAAATGCATTACTAACTTTACTTGAAGAACATTCCTTTGAGTATTTAACCGTTGACCAGATTTGCCAAGAGGCATTATTACACCGAAGTAGCTTCTATCGCTACTTTCGGGATAAATATGATCTATTAGAGCAGACCCTCCGGACACAGGTTAATCGGTTAGTTGATAGTAGTGATTCTGAAGATGATTTAATCAAGCAATTGATTTATTACGTCAATGACCATAAGAATGTTTTTCGGCATTTGTCTTCTGAAAATGCCCATAATTCGCTGTATGCTGAAATGATGCATATTTTAAGCCAAATTATGTTGGAACGTCGGCAAGAAAAAAGCAATGATCCAATTATTAAACTACTACAGCAAACCGATGATCCAGAAATGTTGGCGTACGTATTAAGTGGTGCATTAATCGGCACATTTTACTGGTGGCAAGGCAATAATTATGATGTCTCAATTGATCACGTGATTGATTTTGCTAAACGTTCAATGCAATCACTTTCGGCTAACTGATGTTTGAGACAATACAGTAAATATTTAGGGGATAAGAGGAGAATATAAATGTGGAATGCGGTTAAAGCGGAATTTAAGAATATTCTGCACAATCGACTTTTGTTAATCTCCACTACCGTTATTTGTATTATCCCGTTCCTTTACAGTATCTTCTTCTTGAAGTCTGTTTGGGATCCATACGGGAGTACTGAAAACTTACCGGTAGCGGTTGTTAATAAGGATGTCCCAGTTGAATATCGTGGACAAACGATGGATGTTGGGAATCGAATGGTAAAACAATTAAGGAAGAATAAGCAATTAAAGTGGGAAATCGTTTCATCTGAAAAAGCGCATTACGGTTTAACCCACCGCAAGTATTACACTGTTGTTACGATCCCCAAGGACTTCTCGAAGGACGCAACAACGGTTCTTGATAAGCATCCTCAACAAATGCAATTGAAGTACGAAACTAATGGTTCATTAAACTACATTGGTCAAGTAATTAGTGAAGTGGGGATGACCAAGCTAAACGAAAAGATCAGGGCACAGGTTACTCAAGCTTATGCAACAGCAATGTTTAAGGCCCTGCATACCGTTGGTAAGGGGATGAGCACTGCGGCTAATGGTGCTCAACAACTAAGCACCGGTCTGGTTACCCTGCAAAGTGGGACTAATCAATACGTTGCCGGGGTTTCTCAAGTTAATAATGGTGTTCAAACGCTTCGGGTAAGTGTTGCTCCATTAACTGCTGGGGCGCAACAATTAGCATCTGGTAGTCAAACGCTTGCCAACGGAATTCGCCAATATACTGGTGGTGTTGGTCAACTTGCTGCTGGTTTAAGTCAATTAAACGCCAATTCTGGTGCTTTGAATTCAGGTGCAAGTCAATTGCAAAGTGGTTTGGGACAATTAAGTAGTAATTCCGGCTCTTTGAAGAGTGGTGCAGCCCAAGTTGCCGCTGGTAATGCTAAACTAAATAGTACTATCACAACTATGCTTCCACAGATTCAAAATCAGATGGGAGCAATGTCTGGAGATATTAGTGCAAAAGGACAAGCGCTTAACAATGCTTTAACACCAATTGCTCAAACTGGACCTCAACTTAAACAACTTTCTTCGCAGTTAGGTAATTTAAGTAGTGAAATTGACCAAATAAAATTACAGGTATCTACTGGTGGAAATAGTAATCATAATCAGAGTGCTGAGTTAAGTGCAGCAGCTAACGCACTTAATGGCGTTGAAGCAACAGATAAATCTAAACAACAAGCAATTAAAAATGCACAAGATGTGTTGAATGCGGCAGCTAGTGCAAGTTCGGGAAATAGTCAACAACCCGAATTGGTTACTTCTCTTGAAAAACTACAAAGTAATGTGAACAAATTACAACAAGCTGTTGATCAATCAGCCACAGGTGCAGATCAAAGTGCCTTAGATGTAAAAAAGGCTGCGAATGATTTGCAAGCTAGTTTAAACAGTATGCAAACCCAAACCGGTTCTTCATTAAATGAAATTTCTGGTAAATTACCTGAAATTCAAAAATTGACTGATGGAGCGGCCAAACTGAATGCCGGTGTTAACGAATACACTAATGGTGTTGATACTGCTGCTGCCGGTGCTGGCACGCTTACTTCTGGAATTAACCAATACACTGCCGGTGTTGCTCAAGCGGGTGCCGGTGTTGGTCAATTAACTGCTAACTCTGGTCAATTGAACTCCGGTGCTGGTCAACTTGCTGGCGCACTTGGTCAATTAAACGGGCAGGTACCAGCATTGACTGCTGGTGTTAACCAATTAGCTGCTGGTACTCAACAATTAGTTGATAATTCACCTGCATTAGTTCAGGGGATTATTAAGCTGAATGCTGGTGCTTCCAAGTTATCTTCTGCCCTTGGTAAGGGTGCGAAGACGATTAACGGTATTAAGACTTCACCACGAACAGCTAAGATGATTGCTGAACCATCAGTTGAAAAGCACACTAATTACAGTTACGTACCAAACTATGGTCACGCATTGGCACCTTATGTATTATCAGTTGCCTTGTATGTTGGTATGCTGGTCTTCAACTTTGTTTACCCAATTCGGCGGGTTGCGGATCGAAATGCTTCTGCAACCGCATGGTGGTTTAGTAAGGTTGTTGTCGGTGGTCTAGCAGCAATTGCCATGGCTGTTGTAGAATGTGGAATCATGATGATGTGCGGTTTGACCGTTGAACATGTTCCTTCATTCTTTACTACAACGATCCTCTTCGGGCTTGCTTCGGTAGCCATTGTTATGTTCTTATCAATGACATTTGATAACCCTGGTCGATTTGTGGCCATGGTTCTCTTGATGTTACAACTAGGTGGTTCCGGTGGGACATTCCCAATGGAAGTTACCATGAAGTTCTACAATGTCATCCACTGGTACTTACCAATGACTTACTCAATTCTTGGTCTTCGTGATTCGATTAGTGGTGGTCTAGGAGCACATTATACTTTATTCTGTAATCTTGTTCTTTTGGCAATTGCGGTTGTCTTTAACCTCCTTCTCTTGTTAACAATGAAAGGAATTGCATCCCATGAGTTTCGCGCACCAACTGTTGAAAGCATGAAAGCTAACCAACATGGTCCAATGGGTAAGGGCGATGGCTTTACCTCAGATGGTAAAAATTAATAAGCTTTAAATAAACGAGTTCAGACAATCGATAATTATCGATATCTGGACCCGTTTATTTGATTAAAAAGAGAATTAGGGATAAGTTCTTTTCTTATTCAACTTTTTTATCAATGATAAAATATGTAATGTAAACACTTACGTATATAAATGGATAGATAAAGGATGGGATTATAAAGTGAAGTTAATTATGTTTGGCGTCGATGATAAGGAAGTTCCTTATGCTAAAGAGTGGGCAGAAAAAACCGGAAATGAAGTTAAGATGGTTGAGGAACAACTCAATTCAGCAAACGTTGATTTAGTTGATGGTTACGACGGAATTTCTGTTTTACAAACTAGTAAGATTGATGATCCAGCGATTTATGCTAAATTAAAGCAATTTGGGATTAAGCAATTATCAACTCGGACAGCAGGATACGATGTGTTTGATCTTGAATTGGCAAAGAAAAACGGCTTGAAGATTACCAATGTTTCTATTTACTCACCACGGGCAATTGCTGAGATGGGGTTAACTCATGCAATGTATCTTTTGCGGAAAATTGGTGAATTTAAGCAACGGATGGTAAATGATGCAGACTTTCGCTGGAGTGAGGATTTAGTTAGTGGTGAAATTTATAATCAAACAGTTGCTATTGTTGGTCTAGGACACATTGGTGGGGCAACTGCCCAAATCTATAAGGCCCTGGGTGCACGTGTAATTGCGGTTACTCGGGAAAACAGCGTCGTTTATGCACCATACGTGGATGAGTTTGTTGACTTAGAAACTGCACTAAAAGAAGCTGATATTATCACTATTCATGTTCCGTTGACTACAAGTACAGAGAATATGTTTGCGGCTCCACAGTTTAAGAAGATGAAGAAAAAAGCTATTCTTATCAATATGGCTCGAGGCAAGGTAGTTAACACTGCTGATTTGATTGATGCATTGAGGAACAACGAAATTGGTGGAGCAGGTCTTGATACATTGGGTGATGAAACGACCTATTTTAGTAAGAAGGTTGCTCCAGAAGAGGTTCCAGCCGACTTTAAAGAACTAGTTAAGATGCCAAATGTAGTTGTTACACCTCATGTGGCTTTCATGACTGATACGGCAGTTCGTAATATGGTTCTGGTTAGCCTAAATGATACTGCGGCAATCGTGGAAGGAAAAAGCGTTAAAAATGAAGTTCGTTTAAATTCATAATTAATAAAGATAGTGGTGGATGGAAGGCGTAGAAATGCTATTTTAACAGTGATTCTCCGCCTTTTATGTTCTTTAATAAAAAGTTAATAAGTATTAATGATTTCATAAGTAAAGTAACAAGGTGTCGCTAATGAAACCGCTTCTTGCTATAATTAAACCATCAAATAAAGTTACTAGCCACAGTCACTCAAATAGACGAAAGGAGAGTCGGTTATGACTAGCAAGAAGAGTATTAAAAATAGAATTTTCGGAAAACTAAAACAGGTTGAGGGCAAGTTGAGTCAGGACAAGCTTCGTGAGACAGAAGGAAAAGTCCAAGTCACACATGGTAAGGCACAAGCAGAGGCAGAAAAATTAAAGAAAAAGGTTGCCAAGGAAAAAGCTAAACTAGCTGAATAAAAAAGGAGGAATAATAATGTTACACTGGATTTGGGTATTAATTGTTGGTGGAATTATCGGCTTGATTGCTGGGGCGATTACTCATCGTGGAGGCTCAATGGGAGTCGTTAGTAATATAATTGCCGGATTAGTTGGTTCATCACTTGGGGAAGCAATTTTAGGTTCCTGGGGACCACAAGTTGCCGGAATGGCGATTATCCCTTCAATTATTGGAGCTGTAATCTTAGTATTAATTGTCTCCTGGATTATTGGGATGATTAACCGCAGGACGGCTTAGATGTTAGATGAAAACGGGGCTTGGAAATTTATTTTCCAAGCCCCGTTTTTATCTAGTGAATAACGTATTTTTGATATTTATCGTAATCTTTTTGTGAAAGTTCAACTGTAAGAAGTGTCCCGCTATTTTGGTATTCAGTATTTAGAATATTGGTATTTTCGTTAAGGTAGGAAACGACATTACCATCCGCAAATGGAATTAGCATTTTAGTTTCAACGTAGTCTTTGAAAAGGTGTTTCCTAATGGTTGACACGAGAAGCTTAAGTGACTCATCATCCTTAGCAGAAATTACAACCTGATCGTCACCTTCCAGAACGGGATATTCCATTTCAGTTTTATCTGCCTTATTGAAAACATAGATCATTGGGATGTTTTCAATTCCAATTTGCTTTAATGTCTTCTCGGTAGTTTTCATCATGTCCTCATAGTGGGGATCAGAAACATCGATTACTTGAATTAAAAGATCGGCATTTGCAGCTTCAGCCAATGTTGACTTGAATGATTCGACAAGGTGAGTTGGCAACTTGCTTACGAACCCAACAGTGTCACTAAGGAGAAAACGTTTTTGGTCGGAGAGTGTTAACTGACGAACACTAGTATCCAGAGTAGCAAAGAGCATATCCTTTTCAAAAACAGTCTTATCTTCACCAATACCGTACCGATCAATCAAACCATTCATAATAGTTGATTTACCGGCGTTAGTGTAACCAACAAGAGCGGCAGTCGGAATAGCGCTTTTATCTCGTTGCTTCCGTTTAACTTCCTCAGAACGATCAATCGCCTTTAATTCTTTTCGCAAGTGACTAATTGAATTCTGAATTGTTCGCCGGTTCATTTCCAGCTTGGTTTCACCAGCACCACGGTTGGTAAAGCCGCTCCCCCCACCAGTTTGCTGATCAAGTCGTTGGTTAGCACTGGTTTGAAGGCGAGGTAACCGATACTGGAGTTCGGCAATTTGAACTTGTAACTTAGCTTCTTTAGATTGGGCGCGTTCAGCAAAGATTTCAAGAATTAATGCAGTTCGGTCAAGAACCCGGCAACCAAGTTCATCTTCCAGGTTACGTAATTGACTTGGAGTTAGTTCATCATTGGTAATAACAGTTGAAATATTTTCACCTAAAACTGCTTCCTTGATTTCTTCTACCTTACCACTCCCAAAATAAGTGGCTGGGTTAGGACGATCGATTGCTTGGTCGATCCGGTCAACGACTTCCATATGATTAGCCTGAGCCAATTCAGCCAGCTCTGTCATTGAATAATCGAAGTCTTCTTGTTCAGTATTTAATCCAGTAATTAATACTGGTTCTTCAGTTTGCATGTTATCCATTGAAAAGTAGTGTTCCCCCTTTTTAATTCAGTTATTTATCAGGAATGTGAAGCTGATTATAAAAGTCTACATGTGTATCAGTATCGGTTAAGGTCATTTTCATAATGCTACCGTTGCGTGGCGAAACATTTTGATCAACACCTTCAAGGTAATGATCAGCAATTGAACGAATTGCAGCTCCATGTGAAACAACAACGGCAACAGAACCGTCTGGCAAGTTACGAAGCCGGTCAAAGCCCTTGTTCATTCGTTGCCAGAAATCCTGTGAATCTTCAGCATCGCCATATTGATCAGCTTTGGCAATCCGGTTTTTTAGCTCATCTGTTCCCCAACCAGCAGCCATTTGTGAAAAGGTATGATAGCCATACTTTCCACCGACAGTATCTGCCACTGCGCCACCATTTGCTCCTTCAAAGAAGCCAAAGAAGATTTCACGAAATGCTGGTTCTTGAATTGGTTCTTTAATTTCAGTATTTGGATCGGAAGCAAGGAGCAAGCGCGCAGTATTAACTGCTCGTGAAAGATCACTACTAAAAATGTAGTCGAATTTGATCTTTGCTAATTCCTTTCCAACCCGCTTAGCATCTTCAATCCCTTTTTCAGTTAGGGGAGCATCAGACCATCCTTGCATTCGGTTGTAGCGATTGAGGTAGGTTTGACCATGACGAACAAAGTAGACAGTTATTGCCAACTTAACCAGCTCCTTTACGAAATTACAATTATTTATTATTTTACCATGCTTTCATGGAGACTGTGAACCATGAGAACGGATAGTTAGAGCATATTATTTCGCTTAAGGATCTTTCGCCGGAAGTGGCGAATAAGCGTTAATATGGCAATAACTGACAAGACAGCAATGACAAAAATAAGGATAATGAGTGAGAAGTGTTCTTTAACGAATGGAATACTCCCGAAGTAATAGCCAATTAAACTAGCGGCTAAGACCCAAACAGTTACGCCGAGAAGGTTACCGATCATAAATCGCCGAAAGTCAAAGTGCATCGTCCCGGCAATGAGCGGGATAAAAGTGCGAATTAAAGGGACAAAACGCCCAAAGGCAACGGTTTTTACCCCGTGCTTTTCTAACAATCGGTGGGCTTTAACCATTCCTGGACCATTCACACGCTTTGAGAGCCATTGCCACCTTGAGAGTGATCGGCCAATGAAGTAGTTTACGGTATCACCAATAAAGGCCGCAAAGAAGAAAACAGGGATCACAATCTCTAATTTGAGAACTGGGTGGAAGGCGATGAATGAAGCGGTGAGGAAAATCAGTGATTCCCCCGGGAGCCAAGGAAAGACAACGAGCCCGGTCTCCATAAAAATGATTGTAAAGAGCAAAACGTAGCTCCATGGACCGAGCCATTCAAACATTGGAATGATAACTTCAGCAATATGAGTCAAAATATAAAATAGATCTGCCAATCGACGAGGCTCCTTTCTAAAATGAGTTATTACACTATTCTACTTTATTTTTTTTAAGGAGGGATGATTGCCTGTAATATTTAAAGATAATTTAGCATTCGCAAGCGAGAAAGCGATATTTCTTCGGTCAGATCATTATCAATGATATAATAGTAAAACGATTCTATGAATGGAGGTAGGAAGTGTGACCGAACAGTCAGTACAAGAATTTGAACAACAGCATCTCGATCATGTTATTGATGAGATTGAACAGGCTAAGGATAAGGCCGAAAAGAAGATCCAAACTGCCCGGACAGATATCAAGGGAATCAATAAGCAAATCGATGATATTCACCTAAATACTACGACTTATTCTGGGATGATGGATACGGCAATGTCGTTCCGTGCTCAGCAACAGATGTTAGATGAACGGCAAAATAGCTGGCAACATGCTGCTGATCACCTTTCAACCCTAAAGAGATTAGAGAAAAAACCCTATTTTGCTCGGATCGACTTCCAGGAGAAAGGAGCAGAAAAGCCTGAAACTGTTTATATTGGGTTGGCTTCCTTTAGTGATCGGCCAGATCATTTCTTGGTTTATGACTGGCGGGCACCAATTTCATCAATTTACTATGAAGGTAAACTGGGGAAGGTCAGCTACGAAACTCCTGTTGGGACCCAGGAAGTTAATCTGACTCTAAAACGTCAGTTTCAGATTGAGAATGGGACAATCGTAACTATTTTTGATACTGATGAGCAGGTTGGAGACCAAATGCTTTTAGCAGCTTTAGGGAGCCATTCTAGTACGAAGATGAAGAGTATCGTAACCACGATCCAGCGAACACAGAACGAAATTATCCGGGACACTAAAGACGAGCTTCTTTTTGTCCAGGGGGCTGCTGGTTCTGGGAAAACTGCAGCGGTCTTGCAACGGGTTGCCTGGCTCTTGTACCGATACCGAGGGAATTTAAGTTCATCTCAAGTCGTCCTCTTTTCCCCAAACCAACTTTTTAATGACTATATTGATCAGGTGTTACCAGAACTTGGGGAACATAATATGGTCCAAATGACCTACTACCAGTTTGCTAATCGGCGGGTGCCACGACTTCATGTCCAAACTTTGGCACAACGATTTGAAATGAGTCAGGATCCCACAACTAAAAAGGCAGTTACATTAACAACGAGCTTAGCATACTTCAAGGCGACTGGGCGTTACGCTAAGCACCTTGGTAAGGCAAATATGCGTTTCCGTAACCTGATGTTCCGGGGAAAGGTCCTCATTAGTAAGGAAAAGATCAAAGAGATTTATTACTCATTTAATAATAATTACAATCTAGGAAACCGCCTTGATGGTACTAAAGAAGCGCTAATTAAGTACTTGAACCACCGGATTAACGTTGAAATGCGTAGTAAGTGGGTTGAAGAAGCTGTTCAAAACCTAAGTAAAGAGCAGATTGATGACATGATGGGTAATCAACCACGAGAGTTTGCTGACGAGGAACAACAATTCAAGTTCTTAGCTCGACAAATCGTAATGCGGGCCCTTACACCTGTCAAACGGGCAATCGATCATAATTTATGGTTAAACATTAATGCCCAATTCATCCATCTTCTTCGGGCAACCCCAAAACTTCTAGACTTAGATAAGTTTGGAATTACAGTTGATGAGTGGCAAGCATATGTAGAAAAGGCTAAGGAAGAACTTAAACAAGGAAAAATTAGTGCTAATGGAATCACTATTTATCTTTACCTCTATGATCTAATAACCGGGAGAAAGGGGCAGCGTGATATTCGCTACGTCTTTATTGATGAAGTTCAGGATTATGATGCATATCAGCTTGCATATCTGAAGTTTCGCTTCCCTCATGCAAAGTTTACCCTTCTTGGTGACTTGAACCAGGCAATTTTTACTCATGAAAATAGTCGTTCATTATTGCGACAATTAAGTACAATGTTTGATCCTGAAAAAACAAGGGTTGTTCAACTGACTAAGTCCTATCGTTCTACAAAACAGATTACTGATTTTACGAAACATCTGTTAACTAATGGTGAAGCAATTGAAGCGTTTGATCGCAAGGGTGAACTGCCAACGGTAATTGAAACTAGGGATTACGCTGCTGGAGTGGCAACGGTCGTAAAAACACTAAAAAAGTACCAAAAAGAGCATGATGCAGTTGCAGTAATTGGTAAGACTCTTGAGGATTGTGAAAAACTCTATGATGAGTTAAAGCGACAAAACATTAAGACAACCCTCATTCGGACTGAAAATCAACGGTTAGTTGATGGGATACTCATTGTCCCATCCTACTTGGCAAAGGGATTGGAATTTGATGCCGTAATTGCGTGGGATACCAATGCTAAAGAGTATCCAGATGATGCGGAACGACAGCTTCTCTACACCATTGCTTCGCGGGCAATGCATTCCTTAACGATGGTTTCTATTGGTAAAGTAACACCACTGTTAAAGGATATTCCAGAAGAATTATATTCATTTGTAAAAGAATAATATGAAAGAGGCCGGGAAAACATTCTGTTTTCCCGGCCTTAATCTGTTAACTTATAGAGTATAATTACAGGAATCCCAATAGGTTAGCTACGCGGCGTAAGCGGTTAATTTTCTGTTTTAAGTCTAGTATTCTGAAAATCAAGTTGCATGATCACATTGGCCATGATAATTAGAATTCCGCCAAGAACTAACCGTGGCGAAAGCTGATCATAGCCTAGAAGAACGGAAATAACAGTCGCAAAAAATGATTCACTCATCAAAATAAGACTTGCAGAAGTGGCATCCGTGTATTTTTGTGCCCGAATTTGAATTCCCCGTGCGGCAAAGGTAATTACGACAGCAACAATCAACAAGGGCAGAAGGGCTTGAAGCCAATTAACATGAGCGAGTGATGAGCGTTCCATCGTTAACGCCAAGGGAGTCCCGCAAATTACTTGGACCGCACCAATAAGAGTAATGATGATCCAGGGACTTGAGGCACGACTGGCATACTTGCCAAAGATAATGATTTGGAAAGCCCAAAAAAAGGCGGAAAGGAAAGTGATTAGGTCACCTGGTTGGAGATGCCAATTGCTTGTCGTTATCCCAGTTAAGATTGCCATCCCGGTGAGTGATAGTGGGATAGCAAAGATGATTTTGAATTTTGGTCGTTCATGCCAAAAAAGCCACAGAACGAGTGGGGTAAGAATAACATAAGTTACGGTGATAAAGGAACTCTTGGCTGGCGTTGTGTAGCGCAAACCAAGTGTCCGTAAATAGTAGCCACAGAAATTGACTACTCCAACAATGAGGCCGATTTTAATATCAAAACGGTTGGCTTGTCGTAGCTGACGATGGAATAAGATAATTCCACCGATGACACACATGGCACCGCGGACGGCATTGATGGTTCCAGACTGCATTCCTGCATTAACCACCATTTTATTGAAAATATAAGTGCTTCCCCAGAGGACTGTTACAAAAACAAGGAGGAGGTTAGCAGTTGATTTGGAAAACTTCATGAGTTTCTTCCTTTCTCGACTGCGAATGCGGACTAGTTTGTCTAGTTCGCATTCGCAGGTCCATCAACGCAGCTAGTCATTTTTCTAGTAGATTAGCTACTACGTGGTTTTATTTTAAAATTACAAAGCGGTTGAGTTAATTCCCAGCTTCAAGAAGATAGCTGCAGACTACCAATTATATCAATAAAAAGCAACTAATTAGCCCGTTTAAGGAAGGGAAGACGGTGAAGATCAGTCTGCATAATGGCGTTAGCAAAGAGTAAGATTATCCCACCAAGAATCAATGAATGAGTTAACGTATCATAACCAAGAATGACAGAAAGAACACTGGCAAAGAATGACTCGAGCATCAGGAGAAGACCAGCGGAAGTAGCGTCCGTATATTTTTGAGCAGTGATTTGGAGACCCTGTGCAATAAAGGTAACCAGGATTGCTAGTAAGGCAACCGGGATTAAAGCTTGAAGCCAGTGGATATGTACGAATGTTTGGGTTTCGGTCGCAAAGGCAACTCCCCAGCCAGCAAGCCCTTGAATTAATCCGATCATAAAGATGA
Source organism: Limosilactobacillus fastidiosus (assembly GCF_014145505.1). Taxonomy (GTDB): domain Bacteria; phylum Bacillota; class Bacilli; order Lactobacillales; family Lactobacillaceae; genus Limosilactobacillus; species Limosilactobacillus fastidiosus. The sequence continues at coordinate 109,582 of NZ_JACIUZ010000041.1, read as the reverse complement.
TTACCCAAGGACTGGAAGCTTTAGAGGCAATTTTACCGAAGAAGATTAATTGAAGGGCCCAGAAAATCGACGAGATTAAGGTAAGAATATCACCGTAGTTAAGAGCTAAGCCGCTGGCCGTAACATTGGTTAAGATCCCCATTCCGATTAAGGCAAGTGGAATCACGAAATAAGTCTTTCGTTGTGGTCGTTCATGCCAGAAGACCCATAAAAGGATTGGTGAAATTGCGACATACATTGTAGTAATAAAGGCATTTTTCGCGGGTGTAGTAAAACGAAGACCATCGGTTTGTAAGTAGTAGGCGACAAAGTTAGTAATTCCCATTAGTAGACCGACTTTGAAATCAAACCTGGTCATTTTACGAATACTCTTGCTGAAGACTACAAGACAGCCAACGACACACATTGTTCCCCGGACAGCATTAATCATTCCCGAATGCATTCCGGCGTTGATTGCCATCCGCACAAAGATATAACTAGCTCCCCAAAGAATTGCAACTGTTAATAGGAGCAAGTTTGCTTTCCGTTTTGACATTAAGATTACTCCTCTCAATATTTTACCTATCCTAGTATAAATTGATTTGTTGCAAATACAACCAAAAATTAGTGGCGTGGGGGATTTATTTAGAGCAAAACGGAAATTAATTCATCAATTTTGTCTGGGAGTCTATGCAGGGATGAGTAGTTTTCTGACTATTAACTTGTTGGTGACAGAAGCAAAGTTACTGAAACTGAGTCGAAATGAGCTCACCAGGGACTTGCTAGAGCTAGCAATTTCTACTGCAACATAGTCAAAATGAGTTCGCCCCGACCGCACGCTCGAGCCTAACTACGTGCTAATTCGTCAGGGCTCGCACTCTATTTATAAAGTTTTTTTGAAATAAGTTTTTAAAGGTTGCTCATGCGAAAGTGTTGTAATATTGTAAGTATTGATAATTTTTAATGGAGGAACGATTATGAAAACAGCGTTGCAGAAGTTGTGGCATGGCTTGAACACCAAGCTAGGCTTTTTTCTGCTAGTAGTACTCCTATTTGGAATCAAGAGTTATTGGGCATATAGTACTGAGTTCAACTTAGGAGTTAAGGGAAGCATTCAGCACTTTCTTTTAGCGTTTAATACTATTCCCAGTGCCTTAGTATTTCTAGGGATCGCGTTATATTTTAGAGGACGACTCTCGTATTGGTTAATGTTAATCATTAACGCCCTGCTTTCGACGTGGTTGTTTGCTAATATTTTGTACTACCGTGAATTTTCCGATTTTATCACTTTCAATGTTATTAAAGGATCAGGAGCAGCCTCCAATAATTTAGGGACTAGTATTTTAGGAATTATTCGTCCTGAAGACTTCTTGGTTTATGCGGACGTGGTGATTTTGGCCCTGATATTATTATTCCATGTTATCCGGGTAGATATGCGGTACTTCAAGCTCCGTTACGCGATGACGATTACTGCTTTAGGGTTCGTCTTATTTGGCGTTAACTTGGGAATGGCGGAATCAAACCGTTCACAATTGTTAACCCGAACATTTGATAATAACTACATTGTTAAGTACCTTGGCTTACAAGCTTATACGATCTATGATGGGGTTAAGACAACTCATAATAGTGTGGTTAAGGCTAAAGCAAATAGGGAACAGTTAGAACCAGTTCAAAAATTCTTAAAGCAAAACTATGCCAAACCAAACATTGAGTATGAAGGCACGATGCGGGGGAAGAACATCTTTGTTATTCACCTGGAAAGTTTGCAGCAATTCATGATTGACTACAAGCAAAATGGTCAAGAAGTAATGCCAAACTTGAATAAGCTGTATCATTCATCAAACACTCTTGCGTTTGATAACTTCTTCCACCAAGTTGGTCAGGGGAAGACAGCGGATGCTGAAATGATGCTTGAAAACTCACTCTATGGGTTACCAGAAGGTTCAGCAATGGTTACTGATGGGACCACTAACACTTTCCAATCAGCACCAGCATTGTTACACCAAAAGTTAGGTTATACTACTGCTTCGTTCCACGGTGATGTTCCTAGTTTCTGGAACCGGGATAATGCCTACAAGTCCTTTGGTTACCAGTACTTCTTTAGTAAGGGGTATTATCCAAAGGTTAAGGACCAAGAATTGGGTTACGGATTGAAGGATAAGATCTTCATGAAGGAATCAATGCACTATATCGAACAGTTGCCTCAACCGTTCTATGCCAAACTGATTACGGTGACGAACCACTATCCATACATTATTGATAAGAAGAATACGTCAATTGAAGCTTGGAAGACTGGGGATGACACGGTTGATCACTATATTCAAACCGCCCATTACCTTGACCAATCTATCGGTGAATTTCTAGACTACCTTGACAAGTCTGGGTTACGGCAAAATAGTGTCCTTATTCTTTATGGTGACCACTATGGGATTTCAAATAACCATCGTCCTGCAATTGCTCAAATCTTGGGTAAGAAGAAGATTACTAATTATGACTTAGCGATGTTCCAAAAGGTACCATTTATGATTAATGCCCCAGGACTTAAGGGTGGAATTGATCATACTTATGGTGGTGAAATCGACGTTCTACCAACGCTGGAAGATCTATTAGGAATCAGCTCTGATAAGTACATTCAATTTGGTCAGGACCTTCTTTCTAAAGATCGTAATCAAATTGTACCGTTCCGAAATGGTGACTGGGTAACACCTAAGTATACGAAGTACAATGGTGATTACTACCACACCGCAACCGGAAAACAAATCAAGAACCCGACAGCAAAAGAACAGAAACAGATTGATAAGATTCAAAAGTATGTCACTACTGAACTAGGATTGGCTGATAAGGTAATGAATGGGGATCTTCTTCGCTTCTACAAGCTTCCAGGATTCAAAAAGGTTAATAAGAAAGACTATACTTACAACATGAAGAAGAGTCTGAAGAACCTCAAGAAGGATCAAAAGAAGCACAAGACAAGTGTGAAGGCCCAGAATGATAATCAAAGTACCTATGATGATTACTCAACTGACGCCCCTGAATTACAAGATTCTCAACCATCATTCCCTAGTAATTAAACGAAAGTCTTGTAGCTTAGGACAGGCATAAAAACTAAAGAATGGATTATTTAAATTAGGGATTCAAAGTTTGGCAACCCCACACTTTGAATCCCTAATCGTTAAAAAAAGTAAAAATAATCCAAATATGGTATGATTAATGTCAATCGCTTACATTAAATAAATGAAGGAATCAGTAACTATGGATGAATGGATGAACTATGAGCGTTTTGAGCGTCAGCAGTGGCATAACTTTTTTCCCACTGACACTGTTCGCTTGAGTCAAGAAAACCTAGATGATATTAAGTCACTTAATGACCGTATCTCAATTGAAGATGTGCAGGATATTTACCTTCCCCTGATTAAATTATTGCAGTTGCGTTACCAGACATACCTAGAATGGCAGATGCAGAAGGCAAACTTTCTTCACCAAAAGGTCGAGCGGGTACCTTATATTATCGGTATTGCTGGTTCGGTAGCTGTCGGCAAGAGCACAATTGCCCGTTTATTGAGTATTTTGCTAAATAAGTTATTACCAGACAAGCGGGTAGAGTTGATGACAACTGATGGTTTTCTTTTTCCTAATGCTGAGTTGAAACGACAAGGAATTTTAGATCGCAAGGGTTTTCCGGAATCATACGATATGGAAAAGCTACTTCAATTTATGAATGATGTTAAAGCTGGAAAATCTGTAGTAAAGGCTCCTACTTACTCCCACCAAGTTTATGATGTGATGCCTGATCGCCCCTTAGTAATTGATCATCCTGATATTCTTATTGTTGAAGGAATTAATACGCTTCAGCTACCATCAAATCAACAAATTTACGTCAGTGATTATTTTGATACTTCAATTTACGTTGATGCTGATCCGCAATTGATTGAGGAATGGTACTTACAACGGTTTGGAATGCTATTAAATTCTGCTTTCACGGATCCGGATAATTATTACTACTCATACAGTAAGGGGCCACGAGAAAGGGCCTTTGAAATGGCTAAAAAGGTTTGGCAAACGATTGACCTTCCTAATTTGACAGAATACATTTTACCAACTCGGAATCGGGCGAACATTATCCTTCATAAAACGAATAATCATGTTGTTGATCGAATTTACTTAAAACGGGGGTAAATAAAGGACTCTTGTCACACTATCTATTGAATAGTATGACAGGAGTTATTTATTTTAAAAACGAACTAATAATGACCATTGACCATTAATCGTTTAGCTTGTAAACTATGATGTTAAGAATAAAAATCAGAAAAAGGAAGTGGCAACGTGGCAAAATTAAACTTGGATGCTTTCGATAAGATCATCGTGCTTGATTTCGGTAGTCAATATAACCAATTGATTACTCGGCGGTTACGTGACTTTGGAGTTTATTCCGAACTTCTATCGCATAAGATTACTGCTGATGAGATTAAGCAGATTAACCCTAAGGGGATTATTTTCTCTGGTGGTCCCAACAGTGTCTATGATCCAGATGCCTTTAAGGTTGATCCGGAGATCTTTAAGTTAGGTATTCCAATTTTAGGAATTTGTTATGGGATGCAATTAATGTCATACGACCTTGGCGGTAAGGTTGAAAAGGCTGATAATTCCGAATACGGTCGGGCTGACATTGAAGTCTTAGATGACAACGCAGTCTTGTTCAAGGGACTACCAAAGAAGCAATACGTTTGGATGAGCCACGGTGATTTGGTAACTCAAGCACCAGAAGGCTTTGAAGTTGTTGCAACTAGCAAGAACTGCCCAATTTCTGCGATTGCTGATAATCAGCGGAAGTTTTACGGGATCCAATTCCACGCTGAAGTGCGGAACTCTGAATACGGCTTAGACATTTTACGACGGTTTGCCTTTGATGTTTGTGGCGCCAAGGATAACTGGACGATGGATGACTTTATCGATCTTCAGGTTGAACATATTCGTCAAGAAGTTGGCGATAAAAAAGTCATTCTTGGCCTTTCAGGTGGGGTTGATTCTAGTGTTACTGCCGTTTTGATCCACAAGGCAATTGGTGACCAATTAACTTGTATTTTTGTTGATCACGGATTACTGCGGAAGAACGAGGCAGATCAAGTCATGAAGGCGTTAAACAAGGATCTTGGTGTTAACATCATCAAGGTAGATGCTTCTGACCGCTTTCTTGGTAAGTTAAAGGGAGTTACCGATCCGGAAACCAAGCGGAAGATTATTGGTAAGGAATTCATTGAAGTCTTCAATGAGGAGGCGAAGAAAATTCCTGATGCGGACTTCCTTGCTCAAGGAACCTTGTACACCGATGTGATCGAATCCGGAACTGACACTGCCCAAACAATCAAGTCCCACCACAATGTCGGGGGATTACCAAAGAAGCTGGGCTTTAAGTTAATCGAACCATTGCGAAAGCTCTTTAAGGATGAAACCCGTGAGTTGGGTGAAAAGTTGGGAATTCCACATGAATTAGTCTGGAGACAACCATTCCCAGGTCCTGGTTTAGGGATCCGGGTAATTGGTGAAATTACTCCTGAAAAGCTTGAAATTGTTCGTGAAAGTGACGCAATTCTTCGTGAAGAAATTAAGAAGGCCGGCTTAGACGAAAAGATTTGGCAGTACTTCACTGTCTTGCCAGGAATTCGTTCAGTTGGTGTTATGGGTGACGGTCGGACTTACGACTACGCTGTTGCTATTCGTGCCGTTACCTCAATTGATGGGATGACTGCTGACTTTGCTGAGATTCCGTGGGATGTTTTACAAAAGATCTCCGTCCGGATCGTAAACGAAGTCGATCACGTTAACCGGATCCTTTATGATGTCACGAGTAAGCCACCTTCGACGATCGAGTATGAATAGCAGGCAGAGTTCTTGCGCCTTGATAGAGAGTGGAATGAAAACTTTACCGGTGTCTGCCAATAATATCCTAGATAAAAAAATCGGATGATGAATAAGATTTGAATTCATCATCCGACTTTTTACGTATCAAGAAGATATTAAGGATTAGTCCTTAAACTTTATTTTAAAGTTAATGAATTTTGAGACTACAGGTTTTAATATGGATATATAGTAATACGAATAAGGTTGATTTATTATGCATAACTTAATTTTTCTCACGGACTTAGTAGGAAACGACTTAGATCCTTATGTGCGACTCAATGAAGCCCAGCTTTTTCACGCTCGGAACCTATTTATTGCGGAAAGCCCGAAGGTAATTGAACGGGCTTTACGGGCTGGCTACCAGCCGGCTTCACTCTTAGTGGAAGAAAAGTTCCTCGATCGCGACCTGGCTGATCTGGATCATGAAATGGCAATTAACCAAACGACAGGATTAGGGCAAACACCAATTTATGTAGCTAACAGCGAGTTACTTCGTCAGTTGCCCGGTTACAACCTTTTACGCGGAGCCCTTTCCACAATGTATCGTGTCGAACGACCGGATCTAACTAGCTTTTTAGCGAAGATGCCAGCTGATCATCCCCGGATTGCAGTCCTTGAAAGTGTGGTTAATCCTGCGAACATTGGTGCAATCTTCCGTTCAGCGGCTGCACTAGGAATTGATGGGGTGATTGTAACGAGTGATTCAGCCGATCCGCTGTATCGTCGTGCGTCCCGGGTAGCGATGGGAACCGTCTTTCAGGTGCCGTGGACCTATGTTGATGCCCAAGCTTGGCAGGCAAAAGGAATTAGCCTTCTTCACCAGTACGGCTATCAGGCAGCAGCCATGGCTTTGCGTCATAATACTGTTAGTATTGATGATTCTCAGCTGGATAAGGTCGATAAACTAGCGATCATTCTTGGATCAGAAGGCCCTGGACTACGGGAAAAGACGATTACAGAAAGTGATTTTACGATTAAGATCCCGATGACGACAGGTGTTGATTCTTTGAATGTCGCTGCGGCTTCAGCACTTGCTTTTTGGGAATTGGGTAAGCGACAAACTAAATAGTAATATAAAAGGATTGAGAACCGTTATCTTTGTTCTCAATCCTTTTTTAGTTCAAATTTTTTACATGAATGAACCGTTGAATCACTGTCAGGTCGGAATTATTCAATGCCTGAATAACATTAGCATCTTGGTGGCCAAACTCGAGGTATTGACCATGATTGGTAGCGAGTAGTTGCAAAAATAAGCGAGTTGTGCGGCCATTGCCTTCGCGGAACGGGTGGAGGTAGTTCAGTGAGTCGAGCAGTTTAGCATATTGGAAGGCAGTTGGCTGATCTGCTTTACCAGCTCATCAATTTGAGCGTTGATATTAGTGATTGCCATATCAAAGGCAGTTGGTGGCATAAAGGTTGTGCCACCCTTTGAAATATAATAAGTGCGCGGTTGACCAGCCCAACTATAAAGTTCACCAAAAAGAAATTGGTGGATTTTCGGGAAGTCGTCCATATTCCTAACTTGATACCCGTGATCAAGGATCCACAAAGCGTGGTGGGCAACCATGTGAAATTCGACGCTACTTAATTCATCAGGATCTTGGATGTCTAACTTATTTCTCAAGGTGCCGTTTGGGTAGAGAAAGGCTTTTCTTAATTTATCATCGTTCATATCAATCACCAATGATTGTCTTAAATTGCTGCTCTAATTCGGGATGCCCATTTTCCATAAAGGCTTTTAGCTCTTCAATGTCGGCTGAAGTCGGTTGCCATCCCTCCATGACGTTGCTTTTAACGACAAATTTAATGTTCTGGTAAATTGCTCGATCAGGAAATTTGACTCCCTGGATACTCTGGGACTGGTCATCAATTATTAAAGAGAATTGTCCGTCTTCGTTCTCAACTGCCATAGTGTTCCTCCAATATTAGTCGGTTCTTACCTTGCTAACAATCGTGCTTTCAAAAGTCGCTGGGCAACGATGACAACCAGGAAAAGCTTCAGGATGCCCGGAATAATAAACGGAATTACCCCAATTGTCATTGCTTGTGAAAGGGTGAGATGGTTAGCGGGGATTAACCACAGACCACCGATGATGAGTTGACTAGCTGCTCCCAAAAAATTAGCTAAGCAGATCGTCAGCGAGCTACGTGACGTTAATCCTAGGATACCACTTGTAATGAGACCGTAAATCAGGAAGCCGATTAAGTAGCCGCCCAAAGGACTGAGGAGGATTGGTAGGCCACCAGCAAAGTTGGCAAAGACGGGGAGACCAACGCTCCCGATTAAGAGGTACGTAAAGATTATTAAAAGGCAATCCCTTAATGGAAGCATTGTTGCGATCATTCCAATGGCAAATGTTTGAAGGGTCAGCGGAACACCTGGGAGGGGGATTGTAATCTGTGAACAGATGATGAGGATTGCAAGCATCATCGCGTCTAGTGTTAGTTGTTTAGTTTTCAATTGGTTACTCCTTAGCAATATTATTTGATTAATTTTAACGTTAGGTTACTATAATTAAAAGCACATTTTAGCAGAGGAGTGTTTCACGTGAAAGCAGCTATTCTTGAAAAGTACCAAAAGCAATCGCCAAAGTTAGTTATCCAGGACGTTAATCTTCCTAATGTAGGACCCCACCAGGTATTAATTAAAACATTAGCGGCTGGTGTTAACCCATTGGATCTCCTGATCGCGCGGGGACAATTTAAGCTAGTGATTCCTTACCCACTTCCCTTAATTATGGGAAATGAAGTAGTCGGTGAAGTTATCCAGGTAGGAAAACAAGTTACCAAGTTTAAAGTTGGTGAACGAGTGTACGCCCGGTTGCCATTGGATAGGATCGGCGCGTTTGCGGAAAAGGTAATGATTGAGGAAAGCGCCCTTGCAAAAGTTCCTGAGTATTTAACGAATGAGGAAGCGGCAACCGTCCCATTGACTGCCCTGACAGCAATGCAGGCTTTCCAGTTAATGGACGTGAAGAAGGGTGGTCGCCTATTTATTTCTGGTGGTACCGGAAGTTTTGGTGCCATGGCGATCCCGTTGGCAAAGGAAAAGGGACTATCCGTGATTACCAATGGTAGTGGAAGAAATAAGGATCGGGTCATGAAACTTGGGGTAGACCAGTTTATCAACTACCAGACTACTGACTATTCTCAGGTGTTATCAAATGTTGATTATGTTATCGACACGCTTGGTGGCCCAGAAACCCAGAAACAATTCGGAATTCTGAAGAAGGGTGGTCGCTTAGTGTCACTTCGGGGGATGCCTAACCATGATTTTGCTGTTCGTACGGGGATGCCTGCCTGGAAGCGACTCTTATTTGGCGCCGCGGGTTGGCGTTTAGATCGCTTAGCAGCAAAGAATAACCAACGTTACTATTTCATGAACGTTCATGAAGATGGGGATCAATTAACTCAGGTAAGTCAGATGTTGGAGAAGACACAACTCCATCCTAAGGTTGATCGTTGCTACCCATTTACAAAGGTGAACGATGCACTTGCTCATATTGCCGGTGGTCACCTGCAAGGAAAAACAGTTCTAACATTTGAGGAGTAAAAAATAAGAAGGTCGGGAAAATTTCCCGGCCTTCTTATTTTTTAAACGAGTCCACATATTGGTGAACTTCAGTTAGAATTTTTTGTTTATTATCGTAGCATTGTGGCGAAAGATCAACTGGGTAGATTTCTGGATTGAGGTTTCGTGTGTATTCATTCCAGAAGTCATCCAGTGACTTTTGGCGCCGTTGCCGAATTTCCGCCAGACTAGGTTCGTCGTAAACGAATTTGCCATCTTGCCAGATGGTTTTGAGCATTGGGCGAGCGATGAAGTCTCGGACGTTTTTCCGTTGAAGTGGGTAGTTAGGATTAAACATCTTCAGAACCGATTCCTTTTGCGGCTTCTCGTGATCAAGGGCAACGTAATCACCCTCATTCTTGCAGTCGATTCGGTCATTGATCCGCCAGACCTGCTTCTTGCCGGGGGTTGAAATTTTCCCAATATTGTTAGAAACCTTAATCGTATCGACGAGCTTTCCTTGCTTACCCGCGAAGGCGACTAACTTGTAGACTGCCCCGAGGGTTGGTTGGTCGTAGGCGGTAATTAACTTAGTGCCAACGCCCCAAACATCAATCTGGGCACCTTGCATCTTAAGGTTTTGGATTGTTTGTTCGTCAAGACCGTTAGATGCAATGATTTTCGTTTTGGTAAAGCCAGCATCATCCAACATTTTCCGGACCTTCTTAGAAAGGTAGGACATGTCACCACTATCGATCCGGACAGCTTGGAAGTTAATCTGATCGCCCATTTCCTTGGCAACCTTAATGGCATTCGGTACCCCACTTTTAAGGGTATCAAAGGTGTCGACCAGGAAGGTGCAATCATGGTGTGTCTGGGCATAGGCTTTAAAGGCATCATAGTCACTTCGGTAGGCTTGCACCAGGGCGTGGGCGTGAGTACCAGAAATCGGGATCCCAAAGAGCTTCCCGGCGCGGACGTTGCTGGTCGAATCAAAGCCACCGATGTAAGCGGCCCGGGTTCCCCAGAGTGCGGCATCAAATTCTTGGGCACGACGGGAACCAAATTCCATTACGGGTTGGTTGCCGACAACGGTCTTAATCCGTGATGCCTTAGTGGCGACCATGATTTGGTAGTTTAAAATGTTAAGGATGGCGGTTTCGATCAGTTGCCCCTCGATCAATGGTGCATCAATTTGGAGGAGGGGTTCATTGTTAAAGACGAGTTCACCCTCCTCAAAGCTCCGGACCGTTCCCGTAAACTTGAAATTACGCAGGTATTCCAAGAAATCATCATCAAACTGACCGGTAGTTTTGAGGTAATCAATATCACTTGCGGAAAAGTGGAGGTTTTTTAGGTATTGAATAATGTGGCCGAGTCCGGCGTAGATAGCGTAACCGTTGTTAAAAGGCATTTTCCGGAAAAAGGCTTCAAAGATCGCCCGTTTCTGACTGATCCCCTGTTTCCAATAAGTTTGCATCATGCTTAGTTCATACGCATCGGTATGGAGGGCCAAACTATCATCTGGGTAATTGTACTTCATTGTGATCCACGTCCTTTCGGTGGGTATTTCTTAAAATAATTAAAAAGTTAGGGCAAACAAGAAAGATAGGGTTATTTATGAATATGCTTGTCCTTTTTGTGCATGGTAAAATCAGCTACTAATGAACTCAACAACTGTTTAAATAAAAATAACAGTAACGACCTCAAATTAATAGTTAATTCAAACGACAGATCATGAATTCTGACTAATTATGGACACATTTGCGAAGTTGTACTCCAAATTTATGTTCTTTTCATTTATGCTATTTCCATAATTTAACTACACAGTGTAATGAATTAACTAAGCTGTAACGAAACGAGGTAAAAAAGATGACAAAAGTTGAAGAACTTGTTCAACACGTTAAAGATGCAGATGCGATTGTTGTTGGTGCTGGATCAGGAATGTCTAACGCTGCCGGGATGAACTTCTGGTATGAAGCGAGCCCCCTCTTTATGAAGCACATGAAATATTTTTATGATAAGTACCACTTCCAAGGTTTGTTTAATGGCTTCTATAACCACTTTGATTCCGAAGAGGAGCACTGGGCTTTTACCTTAGAATCAATGAACATGATTTTTAACATTCCACCGCAAAAGCCAACTTATGAATATTTGACAACTCTTCTTAAGAAGAAACCTTTCCACATTGTGACGACTAATCAGGATATGATTTTCAAAAAGTTCTTTGGTAAGGATCAAGTAAGTGAGATTCAGGGATCCTGGTCTTACTTCCAGAGTAGTAATCCAAATACTGATAAGCACCTCTATAGTTCTCAAAGAATTTTAGATGAGTTACTGCCCAAAGTGAAGGATCACCGTTTAGCAGCAGATTTAATTCCAAAGAGCAGAGTGGATGGAGCACCATTAACTTTATGGGCTCGAGGCCCCGAATTTTTGGAAGATAAGCTTTACAACGAAGAGTACCAAAAGATTAACCACTTCTTGGGACAACACCGGGGAGAAAAGATCCTTTTCCTTGAAATGGGTGTTGGCCGGATGACACCAATGTTCATACAGGAACCGTTCTGGGAAATGACACATTACATGCCGAATTCTTTCTATACCAACATTAACCCTAAGGATGCTTTAACCAGTCCTGTAATTAAGGACCGTTCACTACTGGTTGATGAAGACATTAATGAAGTTTTAAAGGATGTTGCTGCATTGATTAAAGGAGGACAAAATGACTAATTTAGGAATTAAAACCGCACAAAAATGGTTAAAAGATGCGGATGCAATTTTGGTAACCGCCAGTAATGGTTTTTCCATTTCAGAGGGCTTGAACTTATTTGCTAATGATGAAAAACTGCGGACAGTGCTTGGTGACCTGGTTGACAAGTATCATTTCCAAAATCTTTTAAATGCGTTGAGCTATCACTATACCAATAAACTAGATCAGTGGCGGGCATATGCGCGGGTAAGCGAATATTACGTTTACAATTACCATCCTGGTGAGTTGATGGCCGATTTGAAGAAAATCCTTGGCAATAAGCCATCATTTATTTGGACCTCCAATGTCGATCATCACTTTAAGATTGGTGGGTTTGATAATTTGCTTGAAATTGAAGGAAGTTGGACAAGTGGCGTTTGCTCTGCCCATCCTCAAGAACACCCCGTTGTGTCCTTAAACGAAACTCTTCATCAAATTTATGAAAAGGATCAGGCGGGAACCCTTACTGAAGATGACTTACCAACCTGCGAGGAATGCGGTGCCCCAATCGCAATGAATGTTCCGGGACCAACTTTCCGGATGAACCAGGAACAAGTTCAGGGCTTTAAACAATTTATCGAACAGTACCAGGATAAGAACATCCTTGTCCTTGAACTGGGAATCGGTCCTCATAACCAACTGATTAAGGCACCAAGTATGCAGCTGGTCGCAAGCAATTCTCATGCCCACTACATCACAATTAATAAGGGACAATTATTAATTCCGGATGTAATTGGTGAACGCTCCATTGGTTTTTCTTCGTCAATTCAGGAGGCGTTTGATGCATTACTGACGGGTAAGGGCGAACTTGAGATCCAAGGCCCAGCGAAGCCAGCACCAAAACTCACTCCGGAACAACAAGCTGAGCAGGAAAAGATGCTAAAGCAGTTCTACCCTTCATACATGGTTGACCGGGGAATTCGTCCGGGAGAGTTAACGATGTACATGACGGTTGACAAGGATCATCCGTCATACCTGCACATGATTCAAGATGGCCAGTCTCTGATGTATTCACTGGGGGATGCCGCAATCGTTCATTGCTTCACCCAGGATGGCCAATACTATTCAGTCCGGTTAGGGCTAGACAAGACCAAGAAGGAAGTCCACGGCTTCTATGTCAATGCGGGAACCTTTATTGCCATTGAAGATGCTAATGATAGCGGTGCTGGCTTCTCACAGGTTAGTGCCGGAATTTCTGCTAACGCTAGCAGTGAATTACTCGTCCCAAGGGTTGATCAATTGACCAAGCTTTTCCCGAACCAGAAAGAATTGATTGAGCGGTTGTCGGTAAAACAATAAAACGAAAAAAATGAAGCTGGGAATTAACCTCCTCGAGAGCCTGGTTGGCTAACCTAGAACGATGAATGATGATGAAATCATCATTCATCGTTCGTAGCTAATAGGCTTGCTCCGCTGCGTTAGACTCGAAGGCTTTGGTTACGACGCGAAGCTAGCCTATTAGGATTCCCGCGATTACACTCTATAAGTTCGGAGACTATTAGTGACAAAAAGAGGATGAGAAAAATGTTTTGTTTTTTCCCATCCTCTTTTTTTGTACTAAACCTAATTTTTCTTCTTAAAGTACTCGTATCCAGCATTAATGAACTGGTTGAGCATCTTTACCTCGTGGTACCATTCGTCATCCTTGACAAAGTGGTGGCGTTTATTGATCGCAAAGGAACCATGAATGGTGTAGGAGAATAACGTTTCGGCGTCCTTCTGGTTTAGACCAGTACGTTTCTGAATTTGGGGAATCGACTTAGCCCGTTCGTGTTTGGCGATCCGGCCAATGATGTATTCGCTTAGATCGGGATCCATCAGGAGGGCACGGTACTTTTGCGAATTAGCGATTCGCTGGCAGGTTGGCAATAATGATTCGTTTTGCTTGAGGTAGTCAGTCGTGATTTCACCAGTGAGTGGGGTGCTGTCAGCTGAATTCTGTGAAATCATCATTGCATCATCAAGGACGCTATTGAGGACGTCCGTTAGGTTATCGAAGTGTAGGTAAAAAGTTGACCGGGTGATTTCTGCTTCTCGGCAAACCTGAGCCACGGTAATTTTAGAATAGGACTTTTGATTGATCAGGGTCAGGAATGCTTCTTTGATGACGTTGATGGTATAGAGGGTTCGGCGATCGATTTTGCGTGACTTCATAATAAAACTCCTTTACAGATTTATTGAAGTGTCTTTAAGCAGACAGGAATTTCAAAGTTGTTCTTAATCTTTTGTTGCGTTTCAATTATCCTTAATTCTATGAAATTAATGACACGTTGTCCATAAATAGACAACAAGAATGATAAAAGGAGTAGGAAGATGAACAAACGCTCAATGTATGAACAATTAGTTATCCAGACCCAGATGAACTATTCGCAATACTACGGGATTTATATGCAGGGTGGGACAGCAGTTAAACTGACTGAAAAGCCTCAACCGTCATATCAGGAACAACTGGCTACGTTTGCTCAGAAGGTTAAGGAAGCAGACTACATTATTATTGGTGGTGCTTCCGGATTATCCGCAGCGGGTGGCGGTGATTTTTACTACACCGATTCACCGTCATATAAGAAGCATTTTGCGAAGTTCTATAAAAAATACGGCTTCAAGGGTGCCTTTGCGGGGATGCGTCACCGCTGGGAAAGTCGCGAAGAATTCTGGGGATACCTCGCAACATTTTTGAATACCACCCTTCATGCGGAAGTTCGTTCCCCATACCGTGATCTCCAGGAAATTTTAAAGGATCGGGACTACTTCATTGTTACTACTAATCAGGATACCCAGGCAATTAAGGTATTTCCTGAGGAGAAGGTAGCTCAAATCCAAGGGGATCACCGTTTCTTCCAGTGTTCCCAGCAATGCACTGATGAGGTTTGGGACGCGGTTAAGCCGGTTGAAGAAATGGTTAAGGCAATGGGTGATAGTACTAAGGTGCCAACTGAGTTAATTCCGCGCTGCCCTCACTGTGGTGCAGAAGCATTTCCGTGGGTGCGGGGTTACGGAAACTTCCTTGAAGGGACTCGTTACCAAAATGAATACCAAAAGATTTCAGATGAGATTGAAAAGCACCGTCACGACCGGATCTTGTTTGTTGAATTGGGCGTTGGTCGGATGACGCCAATGTTTATTCAGGAACCATTCTGGGCATTGACAAGCCAATTGCCTGGGGCGTTTGATGTCATGGTTAACAAGGAATACCAATTCTTACCAGAACAGATTGAGGATCGGGGTGTCGCAATTAAGGGTGATATTGCTAAGGTGCTCGCTGACGTCAAAGCTGCTTTGTAAGAAGTTGGTTGCAATGTTCTTCCTTGAATATTTTGGTGGAAACTGGTTCACTTGTAATAAACAATGATTTAAGGAAGTGTTGCAGGATGGCAAGTAATGGTGGTACTTTCCAAGCATTTATGGCCAAAATGGCAAATTCAACTGCTTACCAACGGGGAAATACGAACGAGTTTAGTCCGGATCGGGTTGAGTATGATCCAACGTCCCCACTATCTGGAAAAAAGATTGCTTTTTTGGGCTCTTCAGTGACGTACGGCTTTGCCGCCCATGGGGTTTCATTTGTTGATTACCTCCGAGCACGTGATGGTGTAGTCGCAACCAAGTCGGCGGTTTCCGGAACCACATTAGCGGGAAGCGCAACGGACGGTTACCTCGCCCGCCTGCAACGAGATTTTGATCCGACCGCTGATTACGATCTCTTTGTTTGTCAACTATCGACCAATGATAATCGTTACGGTAAGGAGCTTGGTCAAGCAACGGCGAGTGATCAACGAGATCAGTTCGATCAAGAAACAACCCTTGGTGCCGTTGAAACGATCTGTTCAATTGTTCAAGATCGGTTCCATTGTCCGTTGGTTTTCTATACCTGTTTGCAAGACGATCCTAATCATGATTATCAAACCTTAATTAATGAATTAAAAAAATTAAGTTCAAAGTGGGGGTTTAGGATTATCGATCTTTTTAACAACCACGGGTTAAAGACAAGCATAGCTGCGCATCCCAATGCTATGTTTGATGACGTCCACCCGACTCAAGAAGGCTACTTGAAGGTGTGGTTACCATTTTTTGAACGACAGTTACCACGTTTTATTTAAAATTGTGTTAATCCCTAGATAAAATACAAACGGCGTAATATAAAAATGGCCTTCAGCGCTCGGTAAAACCGATGCTGAAGGCCTCTCTTTGTGTTTTCCTAAGGCTAGCTATGCATCAAAGGGATACTGAATTCCTAACCCGTCAACGTCCCTAGTCATTTCTACTTCATTGCCAATTAACTTTAAGGTGATAATCATTATAATATGGTGTCCCGTTGCAAAATCGTTAATTACTTCCTGTTTATCATCACAAATAATGGTCATTGAAATTTAGTCATGGTATTTCTTTCTCGAAGATTAGTCTGTCACAATCTCATTTACTGGGGATGATGAGTTGGATGGTAGTTTAACTAGGGCTCCAGCGATAATGGCGATGATTGTAACTAAGAACGGGAAGAAGGCCCATGGGATAAAGGTAAGTGGATTAATTTGAAGAGTAGTAGCGATAAAGACCCCAGAAACACTCCAGGGCACAATTGCGTTAACGGCGGCTCCAGCATCATTTAAGATCCGGGTAAAATCTTCACGCTTTAAGCCTAATTTGTCGGCGACGGGAAGAAATGATTGTCCCGGTAAGATAATTGCAAGGTAATGTTCACCAACCATTAAGTTAACGCCAATGCAAGTTAGAGCAGTGGCAAAGGTTAACCGACCAGGAGTTTTAACTATTCCTGCAAGGTGATTGATGATTGTGCTGATGATATTGAATTTAATTAACAAACCACCAAGAGCAAGGGCAAAAAGAATTAAGGCCAATGAGGTAAGCATACTGGAGATTCCCCCTTTAGAGAGGAGAGTATCAATTGTCTTGTCACCGGTATGGGAAACAAACCCAGTCATAATCGTGTGCGTAATTGTTGAAATGTTAGTGCTAGGACTGTGAATCCAGCCGAGAAGAACGGCAAATAGTGAACCGAGACCGAGTGAAGGAATAGCGGGAACTTGGAAAATAGCAAGAATAATTAGGAGGAGGACCGGAAGCAATGCCCAACCAGAAATCCAGAAGCCGTTAGCAAGACCATTCATCATTTGGTGAACGGCGCCTAGGCTAACATCCTTGGAGTTTATGCCGAGGAAGGTGTAGAGGACGACGCAGATTGCCCAGGCAGGAATATCGGTTACCAAGAGGGCTTTGATGTGCTTGTAGATGCTAATGTCACCGACACTGGCTGCAAGGTTGGTTGTTCCTGATAGTGGTGAAATGTTGGAACCACAGAAGGCACCGGAAACAATTACCCCAGCGGTTAAACCAGGATTGATGTGAAGAGTAGCACCGATACCGACGAAGGCAATTCCCATTGTGGAAACGGTCGTGAACGAACTCCCACAAGCAATCCCGACCAGAGTACAAACAATAAAGACGGTTGGTAAGAAGAATTTAACCGAAATAATTTCAAAGCCGAGGTACATGATTGTCGGAATTGTTCCGGAGAAAATCCAAGTGGCGATTAGAACCCCAATTGAGAGGAAAATAATCAATGGATCGACACCTGCGCGAAGGCCGCTACGCATTCCGTCCATTACCGTTTGCCACTTGAAACCACGGAGGTGACCGTAAATTGCTAATAGGACAAAGGAAATGAAGAGTGGTGCTTGTGGTTCTTGGCGCTTAACGATAATCAAGTAACCAAGAATGCAGAGGATAACGGCAAGAATAATTAGGCTTTCACCGAAGCTTAAGACGGGTTCTGGTTTATTGGTTGATTTTTTAAATAATTTCATAATCGTTCTCCTTGATTTATATTGGGAAAGGTGAAGGGGCTGATGTGCTTTGTTTGAGTTACCTCGAGCTAACGTTCTATGCTACTGGGTCAAAACGTGCTCGCCGTGACCGCAATCTTCGCCTAACTATCCCGTCCTTGATTGCAAGTCAATCATCGTCCGGGATTCCTTAGTGCTCGATTGCTAGTCCGTCACGGATCGCACTCTACAACAAAAGCCCTAACTAAATGACGTTCGTGGGTCAATCTAGTTGGGGCTCCCTGTAAAGAAATATAAAGTAAGGAAAAACACACCTTTGCTAGATTTGGGTACCTAGCAAAGGCCTCATTAAAACAACCCTGCTTAGGCACGAACGTCAATGTCCGCGCCTAAGCACAGACATTATGCGAGATAAGCATAGTTGTGATAATACTTGGTTGTTGTTAATGATAAATGAGTCATTTTAAATATTCCTTTCATTTGATGATAACTCAATTAAAACATTCTAATTTTAATTAATCAAGTTTTAATTTTAAAAATGTGATTTGTAGCGTAATATTTCTACGAATTATTCCTATTTGAATAATCTAGTTAGTTATAAGCCTTCTTCGTATTGGCCAGTAAATATAGTTAATAAATAATAGAACTTACGAAAACCATTGTAGGTAATTTGTTTAATTTTATTGTTAGTAGTTGTTTGTATTTGCGATGGGTAAGATGATTAATTACTTCAATATCGATACTAAGCTTATCAACACTTAAAATATAGAACTTTCTCAGTATTCGTTAAATTGGATACTGGGATTGTTTTGTCTTAAAGATTAGCTTTTTCTAAAGAAGGTGGGAATTGCTCATAAGTTCATATATTCTTCACAGCCGTCATGCTATAATTCTCCTACTAAAAATGCTAGTAACTTATTGGAAAATCCAAATGTTAGAAAGAAGGGATGAATAATGGCAGTTTACATTCGACAAGCACACGAAGATGATCTCACAGAAATTATCAAATTAATTGAAGCAGGCAAGAAAGTACTAAGCGCTCGGGAAAATCCATAATGGCAAGATGACCACCCAACAGTAGCGACGATGAAAGATGATATTAAACGAGGCTATAGCTGGGCATTGATTGATGGTAAACAAATTGTTGGCACCGCAGTACTCCAGCTCCGTCCTGAGAAAAACTACGCTAAAATTATGGATGGACAATGGATAAAGCCAGATGAACCATATGCGATTATTCACCGCCTGACGATTGATCAAATGGCAGAGCCCCATCATTTGGGGAAGCTCTTTTTATCGAATTTAGTTACGGTCGGTAGCAGTTCTTGTGGTACAGGTCGTAGCCACGAAGGTGGTTTACTGCTTATTTAAAACTAAATCTTGAAGAACGAGAACATAATAATTTTATTAACTGAAAAAGATAATGTTATTTTCAGCTAAAATAAGTGAAATTATTAATCTTTTTCCTAAATATTGAGTTGGTTATTACCGAGTGGTTTACTAGAAATAGCCATTGTAAGTGGTTATGCTTTATTGGGAGGATATTTGATATAAATTTATAGAAAACGTTAGGCATTTCATGTGCAATTTTATTAGCTTTATTGGCACTTAGTGTTGGAAAAAGATCAACAACTCATGCGATATCGTATAACAAAGCGTGAGCAGCACATAACCAACTAATGGGGTTGATAATTTACGTAACTAAGCAAGTCAAGAAAACGCCAAGACCTACTTGGTGCTAGTGGCTAGCTTTTGAACTTACGGGCTGCTGCTAATGCTAATAATTAGCCAACACACGATGCTACTAAGACTAACAGTGAAACGAGGGGATTGCCACAAAACGGAAATGCTAACGGCGTTGTTGCTTCGGTCGCCAGAACCTTACTAGCAGCTGTTGCTTCAATGTTTAGTGTAACCACGGTAAACAAGCGGTTTTACTAATTACGCTTAGAATGGTAATTTTAGTTTAAGCAAAAGGACCAGCGAAATTTTTGCTGGTCCTTTTATATTAGCGGTAGCTCTTTTGTTTAAGTTAAATACTAATGAAGATTGCGATAAAAGTTGAAAAGCCAAGGATAAAAATTAACAGAGCTGTCCTTTCAGGGAAGAATGTTAACGTTTATTCCCAGACATTTAGAAATTAGTACTCCAATAGCAATAATTAAGTCTGCTGAGTAAAAAAATTTCATGAGGTTGTTTAAACTCGAATTTATCATTTCTGTAATAAACCACTAGTCGAATCAAGAAGATCACGAAAAGTATGGTATCCGGTAAGCTCTGACTAATAATTTTCTGGTAACGTGAAACTTATTCAGGGTGAAATGGGCTTAACTTTAACAGCTCCTTAGCCGTTTAGAGAATCCTTTAGCTTTTCTTCAACTTTCTTCTTTGTTATAGAGGAATGATTAATAATTAATCATTTTTGTTGCATTCACAACAAAAATGCCTATAATAGAATCAGTAAGGAGACATTTATCATGATTGACATTTTGCGCGAAGTTGGAATGATTGAGCGAGCCCTTGATTCAATCGCCAACAGGGAGTTTAAACAGTTTAACCTATCTAACCTTCAGTTCCTCTACGTGGTGCGGATTTATGAGCATCCGGGAATCATCGCTGAGCAGCTTGCCAACTTGATAAAGGTCGATCGGACAACTCTTGCCCGTGCCGTCCGACGATTAGAGAAGCAAGGTTATGTTTGCCGGGAAAATGATCCTGAGAACAAAAAGATCAAGCACCTCTACGTTACCAAAAAGGGTAAGGAGATTTATCCTTTTATTATGCGGGAAAATACTCATTCCAATGAGGTTGCTTTGAAAGGATTCAACGCTGAGGAAGCGCAGCAGGTCCATGATTATTTAGTCCGGATTCGTCAGAATGTTGATGCTGACTGGAATTTTGTAAAGCATGGTGGCAAAAGAGAATATTAATTAAGGGAGCGATTAAGATGGATCAAGTTATTGTTGATCAAGGCTTTTGGGATCTCTTCCCAGATGCTCAAGTAAATATTTTGTACGTTGATGGGATCGATAATCATGATAATGACGAGAATTTAGCAGAACGGCGCAAGTTACTTCACAATGCTACTGAAGAAGCACAAAAATTTTTAACTAATGAAACCTTTCGCTTAAATCCCGTTGTTGATCAATGGCGTAAAGCTTACCAACAATTCAAGAAAAAGAAGGGTGCTCGTGCATCTATTGAAGCATTGTTAAAACGGGTTGCTCAGGGAAGAACATTCGACCCAATTGACCCAATGGTTGACGTTTATAATAGTGTATCCATGACTTATGGTGTTCCGGTTGGAATTGAGGATCGGGATAAGATTGCCGGTGATATGCACCTCGGAATTGCTAAGGGTGGCGAATCATTCCAACCAGTTGGTGCTGATAAGGATGAACCAGCCCTTGAAGGCGAAGTAATGTACTATGATAATGAGGGTGCGGTTTGTCGTTGCTTGAACTGGCGTGACGCTCAACGGACGATGTTGACCCAAGAATCTAAAAATATTGTGGCGGTTATTGAAGCTATTAATCCGGAACAAATTCAAAGAGCTAACGAAGCAATGGACGAATTATCTAAGCTCATTCAACACTACTTCGCGGTTGAACCTAGCCAAATTTTTCACCTTACTAAGGACGACCCAACGGCAGTAGTTCCAAAGTAATTATGAATAATACAGTATGCAATTAGGTCGAGGGGTTAACTTCGGCCTTTTTATTGTTTTAAGCCTAGCTGATGATGGAGGAGTGCTCTCAGTCGACACTCTTTCTGGTATAATCAATTAGTAATATTGCACTAGATTTATTAAGGAGTGGTATGGATGGAGTACGCAGGAAAATCACCAGAATTATGGGCTGCGATCAAAAATGAAGAACAGCGTCAACAAGAGACAATTGAGTTAATTGCTTCTGAAAATATTGTTTCCAAGGAAGTGCGGGAAGCTCAAGGCTCTGTTTTAACTAATAAGTATGCTGAAGGGTACCCAGGTAAGCGTTACTATGGTGGGTGCCAATACATCGATCAAGTCGAACAGTTGGCAATTGACTACGCTAAAAAGCTGTTTAGTGCTGAATATGCAAACGTACAACCACATTCTGGTTCCCAAGCTAATATGGCGGTTTATCAAGCCCTTCTTAAGCCAGGGGATAAGATCCTTGGAATGGGGATGGATGCTGGTGGGCACCTAACTCATGGTGCTAAGGTTAATTTTTCTGGCAAGGTTTACGAATCCTATAGTTATGGCTTGAGTCCAGAAACGGAAGAATTGGACTTTGCCCAGATCGAACAACTAGCTCTTGAGATTAACCCGAGTTTGATCGTCGCTGGTGCTTCAGCTTATAGCCGGATTATTGATTGGCAAAAATTCCGTGAGATTGCGGATGAGGTGGGGGCATACCTAATGGTTGATATGGCTCATATTGCTGGCCTTGTCGCTACAGGTGCTCATCCGAATCCAGTCCCAGTTGCGGATGTTGTCACAACTACCACTCATAAGACATTGCGTGGCCCGCGTGGGGGAATGATCCTTTCTAAGTCATTAGAAATTGGTAAAAAGATTAATTCAGCTCTCTTCCCTGGTACCCAAGGTGGGCCGCTAGAACACGTAATTGCCGGAAAAGCTCAAGCGTTTTATGAGGATCTTCAGCCACAATTTACCGATTATATTAACCAGGTAGTTAAGAATGCTGCTGCTATGTCCGATGAATTTAATAAGTCAGAGAATATTCGAGTTGTTTCTGGGGGAACGGAAAACCACCTCTTAGTAATTGATATTACTAAGACTGGACTTACTGGTAAGAATGCCCAAGACTTATTAGATGATGTCCACATTACAACTAATAAGGAATCAATCCCTAATGACCAACGGAGTCCGTTTGTTACAAGTGGATTGCGGATTGGGACCCCAGCAGTTACTAGCCGGGGATTTAAAGAGGAAGATGTTCGGCAAGTGGCCGATTTAATCATTAGGTTATTGAGTAATGCCAATGATGAAGTGGTTAAGGCAGAAGTAGCTAAGCAGGTCCATGAGTTAACTAGTAAACACCCGATCACTGAATAATTTGTCAAGAGTTATTCATTAATTGCATAGATAACAATAAAAAGAAAGCATTTTCATTTGTAGCTCTTTTTTCATACAATAAAGAAAAAATGTTAAAAACGAAGGGAGTCTACATAATGAAAAAGGCGTTTTTTGCTAAAGCAGGGCAGATGGAACTAAAGGACGTCGAAAAGCCGAAGATTCAGGCTGACGATGATGTAATTTTGAAGATTATCCGAACCTGCGTTTGTGGTTCCGACCTTTGGAACTTCCGAGGAATTAACCCACTTAAGGGTGGTGAAGAAAACTCTGGTCACGAAGCCTTGGCAATTGTTGAAGAAGTTGGGGATGACATCACAACTGTTAAGCCCGGTGACTTCGTTATTGCTCCATTTACCCATGGGTGTGGACAGTGTGCCGCATGTCGCGCGGGATTTGATGGTTCTTGCCAAAATCATACTGACAACTTTAGTGATGGGGTTCAAGGAGAATACTACCGATTTACTCATGCTCAATGGTCATTAGTCAAGGTTCCTGGCCAACCAAGTGATTACAGTGAGGGAATGCTGAAGTCATTGCTAGCCCTTGCTGATGTAATGGCGACTGGGTACCATGCTGCTCGAGTAGCAAACGTTAAAGCAGGTGATACCGTTGTCGTAATGGGCGATGGTGCTGTTGGCCTTTGTGCGATTATTGCTGCTAAGATGCGGGGAGCCAAGAAGATTATTTCTACTAGTCGTCATGCGGATCGTGAAGCGTTAGCCAAGACATTTGGTGCCACCGATAATGTTGCTGAACGTGGTGATGAAGCCATAAAGGAGATTATGGGATTAACCCACGGTGATGGGGCGGACGCCGTTCTTGAATGTGTTGGGACTGAGCAATCAACTGATACTGCAATGAAGGTTGGCCGTCCAGGTGCAATTATAGGTCGAGTTGGGTTGCCTCATACCCCAAAGCAGGACATGACTACACCATTCTACAAGAACACCATTGTGGCAGGTGGGCCTGCTTCCGTTACTACTTATGACAAGGCGGTTCTTCTTAAAGCCGTTCTTGATGGTGAAATTAACCCTGGAAAAGTCTTTACTAAGACTTTTACCCTTGATCAAATTCAAGAAGCTTACCAAGCAATGGCTGATCGTCAAGTTATTAAATCGTATATTGTAATAGACTAAGCTGAAAATTAACATTATCTAAATCGCCCTTTATTTCGTCGAAGCGTTATTCTTGACGAATTGAAGGACGATTTTTATATTTGTAGACGAAGAGAGGAAGGAGGGTGGTTGGTTGATGCGTCGTTACTTTTTAGTTCTACTGTCCGTCTTTATGGTAGGCATAGTTAGTCAATCGGTAATAGCAGATGATGGTTCATCATTACCAACAAACTATTTTAACCAAGATGCTGGGGATAAAAGTACGGGTGATTTTAGTATTGATGATCCTAATGAGACGCCAAGTAATAAAAAAATAGCGATCCCTCGTGATACACCGACACCTCTTGAAGGAGTTCGTTGGCAAAAGAAAACAATTTGGATTTATATGCGGACGAGTGATCCCCGTTTGAAGAGCGCATTTCAGAATGCGGTCAAGAATTGGAACAAGGTTAAAGAAATTAAAATTAAGTGGACAAAAGATGAGGATAAGGCAAATATTATTGCAGCAGATGGTGACCTTTCAGCCAATAATACAAATAATGGAGTCGGATACCAAACTGCACAGTTAGGTGAAACGAAGACTGAGTATAATCCGGACACCCATGAACTTCATAAGGCAACTTCAATTTTGGATCCTTACCAATTAGACTATACAAACCCTAATTTCCGAAGTGAAGTTGCGCAACATGAATTGGGACATGCTTTAGGGTTAGCTCATGCGCCAGAGTATGAACACAGTGTTATGGTGCCACGAAATATCCGAACGGGGATTACTAAAAATGACCGGAAGAGTATTCATTTACTTTACCAATAGTTTTTTGTGTTGACAAATGTAAACAACCATTTATAATAGAATTATAAATTACAAATGTAAACAGTAAAGTGGGGGGACTTATTATGACACAAATCATTGTTTTAATTATCGCTGTTGCTTTAATTCTTGGTATTATTTGGTGGTTCTTTGGTAAACATACCGAGAGCAGTGAAACTGCAACGGTTAATGATCAACATCAAACCGCAACGGTGGTTGTCCATGGTGGCTATTCACCAGAGAAGGTTGTTCTAAAAAAGGGAATACCGGCAACCGTTAACTTTGTGATGAAGGATGGGACAGCCTGCTTATCTCATGTTGTCTTTGATAAGCTAGGAATTGATAAAGATTTGACTAAGCAGCCGGTAACGTCAATCAATATCCCAACTGATAAGGCGGGTGAATACGACTTTGCTTGTGGGATGGACATGTTCCACGGAAAGGTGGTTGTTAAGTAATGAAACTATCTAGTATCCAACGCTTTTGGATTTCATTTATCTTAACCATCCCGATGATTATCCAAATGCTGGCAATGCCATTTCATTGGATGATGCCGGGGTACAATTGGATTGCGTTTGTTACCACTACTCTAGTAATGCTAATTGCGGCATTGCCTTATTGGACAAGTGGCTGGGTGGCATTTAAGAATCATCATGCCAATATGAATACTTTGGTTGCGATTGGAACGGGAATTGCCTACTTTTACAGTATCTTTGCAATGGCAACTGGACGCGAAGTCTACTTTGAGAGTGCTGATTTTATTGCGGTCTTTGTATTGCTCGGTGACACAATGGAAGAACGGATGCATAATAACGCTTCGAATGCCTTGAAAAAGCTATTAGACTTACAAGTAAAAGAAGCGGACGTTCTCCGGGATGGTAAATTTGTCCAGGTCCCACTAAGCCAGGTGAAGAAAGGTGACATCATCCGGGTTAAGCCGGGGCAAAAGATTCCGGTTGATGGTGTTGTTACTAAGGGATCAACAACGGTTAATGAGTCAATGGTGACTGGTGAAAGTATGCCAGTAAGGAAGAAAGTTGGCGACACCGTTATTGGTTCGACAATTAATGGTGATGGGGCAATTGAGTTTAAAGCTACCAAGGTTGGAAATGAAACTGTCCTTGCCCAAATTGTTGAAATGGTTAAGAAGGCCCAAACTAGCCATGCACCAATTCAAAACCTGACCGACCGAATTTCAGGTATTTTTGTTCCAGCTGTTTTGATTATTGCAATTGTCACTTTTGTTGTTTGGTTCGTCTTTCTTGGTGCTACTGCAGTTAATGCGATGCTGTTCGCGGTGGCAGTGATCGTGATTGCCTGTCCATGTGCACTTGGTTTAGCAACTCCAACTGCTTTGATGGTTGGAACAAGTCGTGCAGCCAAGATGGGTGTTTTGATTAAGGACGGTCAAGCGCTTGAGGAGATCAATGCAGTTAAGACAATTGCTTTTGATAAGACTGGGACAATTACTGTCGGCAAGCCAGTTGTTACTGATGTTGTTGGTGATCAAACACAGACGCTACAAGTTGCGGGAAGTTTGGAATCGTCATCTGAACACCCGCTTGCTAAGGCAGTTGTTGAGAAGAGTGAAGGGGAGCAGGTCAAGCTCCTTCCGGTTACTGACTTTAAGGCAGTAGAAGGCCAGGGAGTAACTGGAAAGGTCGATGGTCAAAAGACGTTTGTCGGCAGCTTGAAGTTAGCGGAAGATACCCAAGTACCGCAAGAATTTAAGGAGCAAGCAAGTAAACTCCAGAATGAAGCTAAGACAGTAGTCTATGTTGGCCTTGGAAATAAGCTTATTGGTTTGATTGCAATTCAGGATACACCAAAGAAGAGCTCAGCAACCGCAATTGCCCAATTAAAGGCTCGAGGATTGCGAACGGTAATGATTACTGGTGATAATGAGCAAGTTGCAAAGGTGATCGCTAAGCAAGTCGGTATTGATGATGTGATCGCTGGGGTAATGCCAAACCAAAAGTCAGCGGTCATTGAATCATTGCAAAAGGATGGTCAAAAAGTAGCCTTTGTCGGTGATGGGATCAATGATGCGCCCGCTTTAACAACCGCGGATGTTGGGATTGCAATGGGTTCAGGAACTGATATTGCGATTGAGTCAGGAAGTATTGTGTTGGTTCATAATGATTTACGCGGGGTTGTTCGGGCATTATCAATCAGTCAGAAGACCTTTAATCGGATTAAACTCAATCTTTTCTGGGCATTAATCTATAACGTTATCGGGATCCCAATTGCCGCTGGTGTCTTTGTTGGTTTTGGCTTAACGTTAAGTCCAGAATTTTCGGCATTTGCAATGGCATTTAGTTCTGTTTCCGTTGTAACCTCTTCATTGCTATTAAATTGGACGAAAATAGAAGACGCTGGCGACTAATTTTTAATTTTGGCTAACTTGGTGTGGTAGGTGTGATACAATAGGAAATGAATGCTTTATGAGCAAAATTACGAACGAAGCCGTGAAAACGGGATCAATATGATCCTGGATCATACTCTCACTGTGAGAGCGTAGTTCAAAAATATCATGAAGGAGTTTTTAGTTATGATTCAAACAATCGATCTGAAAAAAGGGATGGTTTTTGAACGCGGTGGCAAGTTGCTCCGGGTTCTCCAAATCAACCACCACAAGCCAGGTAAGGGTAACACTTTAATGCAAATGGACATCCAAGACGTACGGACTGGTTCCATTGTGCACACTACTATGCGTCCATCCGAAAAGGTTGAACAAGTTAACGTTGACAAGCGTCAAGCTCAATACCTTTACGACCAAGGTGACTCTTCCGTATTCATGGATATGGAAAACTATGACCAATACGAAGTCTCTGCTGATCAACTAGGTGACGACAAGAAGTACTTGGTTGAAAACATGAAGGTTACTGTTAACTTCGTTGATGGTGAAATTGTTGGTATCGAATTGCCAACCACTGTTGAACTTGAAGTTGCTGATACCCAACCAATGATCAAGGGTGCTACGATTGATGGTGGTGGTAAGCCAGCTACTATGACTACTGGTTTAGTTGTTAACGTTCCTGCATTTATCAAGAATGGTGATAAGTTAATCATTAATACTACCGATGGCTCTTACAAGTCACGGGCATAATTAGAGTGTGAAGCCGTTAGCCACCGGAAAGTTAGACTGAACACATTTCGGCTATGTTGCCGATAACAATAACTCCCTTCCAGATACTTAGTTTATCTGGGAGGGAGTTTATTATTTCTAAGACTTTTCTTGAGAATATAAGATGAATCAACGATAGGAGCAAGGGACTGTAACCTAAATACTATTTCCTAGATAAAATGCGAGTAACGTTGGTGTTCGACAAAGACAAAAATTGAAGGCCTATTTGTGCTTGCGGGAGGATGATGACGAAGGTATTATGATTCTGTCTTCATACTCCCTTTTAGTATTTAAAAAATAACCTTGTTTCTGAACGGATGTTTGGGGTAATCTAATATGAGAGTAAAAGGGAGATGAATGAAATGGAAAAACTTGTTACGCTAACGGTTAAGCATCGTCGTGAGATAATTCAAAAACTAACTCCACGACAAGTCGAAGCACTTAGTGAATTCACCCGGTTTACAATCCTTTCTAAATTTCATACTCGCCACTACTTGAAAAATACGGACTGGCAATTTATAGGGATGATGATTGATCCATATTACCATCAAGCACATAGTCATCACGGAGAAAATCTATATTGTGATTGTGGGCGACGGCTAAAGAACCAGTTTATTCTTCGTTCTCGTTCATCTGGTAGGCAATTAAGATTAGGTATTACCCATTTCCAACAGCACGCCAGTATTCCGGAAAAGGTCGCTAAGGAGATTCAAGCTGGAGTTAACGAAATTCACTTATACATGGATAGCATTTTACAGCGCTATGCTGCTGGACACTCATTTCCCCATGCTGCCTTTGATTATGCAGTTAAACATGGTGGCTTTATTAATCGTGAAAGTACGATCTTATATCAGCGCTGTCAGTTATTTGCAAATGTTAATTTGCCGCTTTATCAAACCGATGAATTAGCTTTACGACAACTAGTCCGTGAATTAAAAAGTGGGACTCGTCCCCGATTAACCAAAAAGCAAATTTTGCAGTTAAAAGAAACAATCGCAACAGATTGGCGACAACTTGAGCAACAGTTGACGTTAATTCAATTTCAATTAAGTGAAGCTGGTGTGACAGGTCAAGATCTTCACCGGATTAAAAGTAACGGGATTAACTATGCTCTCCAGCGGCGGAAGAGTCGCTTTTTAGTTCACCAGTGGAAAGAGATCACTGACCTAACCTTAAATAAGGCCCGTGCTCAACTCGTAATTAAGTTACGTGAGTTAGCCTTCTACGCTTTAATATTAGGGGATGAAGAAAAATTCAGCTTGCAACAAGCACAAATTTGTCAATCTTTAGCAGCTCATCATATTAGCGTTAAGGGATCCCGGTCATTCGGTGTCCGTGAAGCACAAAAGATTATTGAAGAACTTTCCGATGTTAGTTAGGGCGTGTAAAATAAACATATAATTTAGGGAGAAGAGTCAGCATGGAAACACTTATTGCTTTATTTATTGGCGGAATTGTTATTGGAACGATTGTGGTAATGTTTGGTGGTGGAGCAGCCGTGATCGCAGGGCTTTTCCTATTAGGCTTACCAAGTGTTAGTGCTGCGGCAAACTCTTCATACGTTCTGGCTTGCATGTCCTTGTTGGGAACCCAGTTTACTAATCTCTTATTACATCACATTACAAGTCTGGAAGAACTATCCGGTTTAGCTGTTACGGATGAAGTCGATTTAGGCGAAGTTAGCAAGCTTTCTACTGGTGAGGCTTTTCTACTACTAGCTAATGGATCACAGCAGAAGATTAAAGTTAACCTACCAAAATGGTGGGATAAATAAGTAGGATGACATGATAGGAATGAAAAAAATGAAAATGCAAAAACAAGGGCCGACACCTTTTATAAAGTGGGTCGGTGGGAAACGACAATTATTAACAGAATTAGAAAAATACTATCCACAAGACTTTCACCGTTATTTTGAACCCTTTATTGGTGGAGGTGCTAATTTGCTGAATTTTTTACCAAAGAGGGCCGTGATTAACGATTTTAATGAAGAATTAGTAAATGCTTGGCAAGTAGTTAAGGAGCAACCGGAGGAACTGATTAACTTAATTGAGAACCATGCTAGCAATGATAGTAAGGAATATTATTTGGATGTTCGCTTAGCAGATCGTGATGGACGATTAGCTCGAATGTCTTTAGTTGAACGAGCGGCACGGTTTATCTACCTGAATAAAGCAGGATTTAATGGCTTGTGGCGGGTTAACTCTAAGGGACAGAATAATGTTCCCTATGGTGCCCATAAAACTGTTAATGTGCCAGTTGATGCAATTCGAAGTGATCATCACTATTTAGCTAGTAACGATGTCAAGATCCTTCAAGGAGATTATCAGGCTGCTGTAGCAGGGGCGAAGGAAAACGACTTTGTTTATTTTGATCCGCCTTATATTCCTGTGAACCAAACTGCGGCATTTACTAGCTATACGAAGAATGGCTTTGGTTTAGCACAACAGGAGGAGTTGCGAGATCTGGCCTTGAAGTTAGCTAATCGTGGAGTTAAAGTGATGCTTTCCAATTCCGATGTACCATTGATTGAACAACTTTACTCTGAACGGCAATTCCACATTCACCACGTTCAGGCGCGCCGTAGTGTTAATTCAAAGGGAAATAAGCGTGGTAAAGTCGGTGAGGTAATTATCACGACCTATGGAGAAGAATCATGATAGAGAATGATGTAGGTGGTGCTAATACTAACCGAAATGGTCTTTCATTTGAAGAACGGACTGATTTAGCACAGCATTTAAAAAAAGATTTTAATGGAAGGTATCAGTTAGCAGAATATCCCATTGAAAGTAAGAACATGGTTAAGAGGGGAGCAAAGGATCACCGCTTTCTAGTACATGACCGGATTACCGATGAAAATATTGGTGTCGTAACGAAGCAGTTTCAGTTCTATAATGTGTTAAAGCAGGTTTACGGGATTGAAAATATTCATCATAAATTTTGGAAACCAGACGAGGCCTTCTTTAATTTTAAGCACCGAACGGTTTTTATTGTGGAGAAAAAATACCAAAATGGTTCTGGATCTGTTGATGAGAAATTGTTTGGTTTTAATGCGAAGCGTGTTCTTTATCAGGAAATATTTAATCGTCAAATGAAGGAACCAGTTATTCCGGTAGAGTTCGTTGCAATGTTCAACCGTTCATGGTGGTTAGATGGTCAAACATTGGATGAAGCTGGTAAGATCAAAAAACAGCAATCAGTTGATTATCATGATTACTTTGATAGTTTACGGAATAATGGTGTTCGGATCATGTTTGATCACTATGAAGACTGGTTTTTAGGATTAAATGGTTGAAGGTGCAAGCAAAGTAAATTGTAAAGAAAGCAGGACAAAACTATCATTTTATGGTATAACTAACTGTAGATTGTTTTATCCAATCAATTACTTTGAATCACAAAAAGGGCGACGATTAAAAACATCGTCGCCCTTTTTGTTTTAAATTTATGGTCAGTCATTTAAAGTTAATGATAGTATAGAAAGCAGGTTAAATTATTTAGAGGGTGATAGTTAGTGATTGAAATTTTTAACCATAAATATCCATTTCCGAAGATTTTAACTTGGGGATTTTTGACCATTATCTTCATTGGAACAATCTTATTATCATTGCCGATTGCAACTCGTTCTGGTCATAGCTGTGATTTCATGACGGCTATTTTTACATCTACTAGCGCAACTTGTGTAACAGGTTTAACTCTGGTCACGACAGCAACCTATTGGTCCTTTTTTGGGCAAATTGTGATTATGATCTTAATGGAAGTTGGTGGACTGGGGTTCATGACGTTTGCGGTTATGATGTCTCTACTAATTCACCAACGAATGCGCATGTCTACCCGTCTATTGACCCAGGAGGCTCTAAACCTTGAGCATCTTTCTCAACTAAATGTGGTAAATTTGATTATCCGCTTATCAATTATTATTCAGATTGCTGGAATGGGATTATTATTTATTGACTTTTATCCACGTTATGGCTTAAAGAAGGGATTATGGTTTAGTATTTTTCATTCGATTTCGGCCTTTTGTAATGCGGGCTTTGACTTGACTGGTAATAGTTTAGAAGACTACGCAAATGATCCATATATGTTAACGATAATGGCAAGTCTAATTATTGCTGGTTCATTTGGATTTTTGGTTTGGCAGGATCTCTTACGTTATCCTAAACGTCATCGTCTATCACTCCATACCCACCTTGTTTTACGAACTGGTGTAGTACTCTTTCTGATCTCACTAGTTGTTTATTTTCTTACTGAACATAATTTAAGCCAATTTAGTGGCGAACTATCTTACCCTAAGCGATTAATTAATACTGTTTTTATGGCGATCACACCGCGGACAGCCGGATTGATCACTGTTCCGTATACGAAACTTAGTGCTGCGGGAATTAGTACAACGATTATTTTAATGTTCATTGGTGGTGCTCCGGGTTCAACAGCCGGGGGGATCAAGACGACCACGATTGGCTTATTGACATTACAAAGTATTGCAACGCTACGGGGACAACGTGAAACCACGTTTGCCCACCGACGATTTACTGACAAGAATGTTTTTCGGGCGTTAACCTTATTATTTGTTGCATTTGCCATCTTAATGGTTGCAATATTGATATTAGTTGAAACTCAAGCACTTCCACCGCATGATTCATTAACTTATGTTACGTTTGAAGCAACGGCGGCCTTTGGAACAACGGGAATTTCTCTTGGAATTACGCCAAGTTTAAACTTTGTAGGAAAGATAGTAATTATGTTCTTAATGTTTATTGGTCGAGTAGGAATCTATACTGTAATGTACTCAATCTTGAATGCTCAGCCTAAGCAACGAGAATACAAGTATCCAAAGGAGGGTGTCTTAATTGGTTAAACGTGAGAGCTATGCTGTGATCGGTTTGGGACAGTTTGGCTCATCTATTTGTGAAGCACTTGTTCAAGCAGGCCAAGAAGTCCTGGCAATTGATAGTAATGAAGAAGTAATCAATGAATATTCTGATTCAGTAATGAGGGCAGTAATTGCGGATGCCCAAGATGAAGATGTCCTTCGTGATCTTGATATTGGTAGCTTCGATCATATTTATGTATCAATCGGGAAAAACGTTGAAGCAAGTATTATGGTAACGTTGATCGCCAAGGAGCTCGGTGCTAAAGACGTAATTTGTCGAGCTGAAAATGCAAATCACGCTAGGGTACTGGAGAAGATTGGGGCAGATCAAGTTGTCCGACCTGAACACGATCTAGCAAAGCGACTGGTTTTTCAGCAGTTAAATCCTGGGGTTGTTGACTATGTTCAGCTTAGTAAGGAAGTGACGTTAGCTGAGGTGAACATTAATAATCCGAAATTTTTCGGTAAGACTCTTGATGAGCTTGATTTCCGGAATCGATATAATGTTAATGTGATTATAATTGTGAACGAAAACGATCAGGTTAACCAAATGCCCCAAGCAAATGACGTTATTAAACCACACGATAAGGTAACGGTCGTTGGTGACCTAAAGGATATTAAAAAGCTCAATAGTATTGTGGCTTAATAAAAAGAAGGTAAATTATGAAGATATTGTTAATCATTATTATTATTTTAATCTTGTTAGTTGTCGGTACTTACTGCAATACCTTATTCCGTGGGCGTCGGCTAATTTGGCGAAGGGTCCTTGGCCAATTAAATGTTCCTGAAGATTCACAAGTGGCAATCCTCGGTTTGAATTACGCTGGATTATTTATTGAAATTGCTAAGATGCTTAAGGCTCCGGGTAAGGTTACCGGAATAAATATTGGTAATGAAAGTGTGAAAAAGCAAGAAGAAGAACGGATTAAGGAAAATCGAGTAGCTGATCGGACAAAAATAGTTGATGGTAGTTTAGCAAATTTACCATTGGAAAGCCGTCGTTATGACTATGTTTTGTCGGCATTTACCTTCCATAGTGTTACTCCCGCAATTAATCGTGGGCGGGCTATTCAGGAGGCAGTTCGGGTAATGAAGCCTGAAGGAATACTCGTAATCGTTGATTTTGGTGATCTTCAACAGTATCGACAGCTTCTTAATAATCTTGGCTTTCAAAATGTGCGAATAATTCCTACGGGCATGGATGGCTGGTGGGGTGGTCCCTGGTTAAAGACAAGTGTTTTGGTAGCGAAAAGGTAGATAACTAATAAGAAGTCCTTAGCAGTTCGGTTAATTTCGAACACTAAGGACTTCTTTGTTTTGAAATAATTTTAGAAGAATAGTTTACTCATAAGAATCATGTAGATTAGTAGGCAAGTTGAGCTAATTACAGCAGCGCCAAAGACGGCCCCTCCTCGTTTAAAGATTACTTTAAAGTTAACGGAGATTCCAAGAGCTGCCATTGCCATTCCCAAGAAAATGTAGGCTGCCTGAACAAGCCCATCAAGGAAAACTGCAGAAAATGGCAAAAATGTTCCTAGAATACTAGTAAGGATGAACCCACCCAGGAACCATGGAATGGGGAGCTTTTTTTGCGCTTGTTCGTGGTCCTCAATCTTTTCCCGAACTAGTCGTCGTTGATACCAGTAGCCAACGATTAAGGCCACTGGGGCAAGAAGAAGAACTCGAGAAAGCTTCATGATTAAGGCGTTATCTAAACTTGTTTCACCAAAAGCCCCTCCAGCAGCAACTGCATGGGCAATTTCGTGGAGTGATCCGCCGGCAACGATCCCAAATTGAGGATTAGAAAGACCAAGGAGTGGTTTGAGCCCGATTTCAACCAGTGTAAAGACAGTTCCCATTACACAAACAACTGCAACTGCGAGAACCTCATTTTCACGTTTTCGTTCTTCGTTTGTGGTTTCAATTTGTGGTGAAACTCCCATTACGGCAGCAGCACCACATATTCCACAACCACAGGCCGAAAGAATTGCTAGTTCATCTTCTGCACCAAACTTTCGGCTTAACCAGTAAGTTAAGCAGATCGTCCCAGTAACACCGATCATGGCTACCAGGATGGTTTTAACCCCGGCTTGAGCAAGGGCTTCAAGATTTAATCGAAAACCTAGCAGGATAATTCCTAGTCGTAAAAATTTATTTGAAATAAAACCCATTCCTGACTTTGCTTCTGTTTGGAGCTTACTTGGTGTTAATTGCATTGCAATCCCCAGTAACAATGCGATTACTAAAGCGCCGATTAGGTTAACATACGGTAATTTAGCTAAAAGAACTCCGGCAACCGCACAGATTAAGGTTATAATTGCAGCTAACCCAAAGCTCTTAGTTTTTATAAT
The DNA here is from genome assembly GCF_014145505.1 of Limosilactobacillus fastidiosus. Classification (GTDB taxonomy): domain Bacteria; phylum Bacillota; class Bacilli; order Lactobacillales; family Lactobacillaceae; genus Limosilactobacillus; species Limosilactobacillus fastidiosus. The sequence continues at coordinate 74,290 of NZ_JACIUZ010000041.1, read as the reverse complement.
TGACATTATCTAATTATCCCCTCTCTTTAATCCTGTATAACTTTAGCAGATTCATGAGTATAAACAAGAGGATTGAGAAATAAAAACCAATGTAAACGATTACTTGAATGATTTTCCTTGCAGAGACTTTTAAAAAGCAAGAAAATGATGGTGTTATATAAAAAGGAGCGATATAAATGGATATTCAAAATGTTTCACTATTTCAATCTTATTCTTCTCTTGATATTTATCACAGTAATAGTGATGAACCCCTTCCTGGAGTTGTCATTATTCCCGGGGGCAGCTATAACAAAATTATGGAGCGGGATTCTGAACGGGTAGCAATTACACTGGCTAGTCACGCTTTTCAGGCATTTGTTGTTCGTTACCCAGTCATTGAGCATAGGGATTACCAGGCGGCTAAGTCCGCTGTTGCCCAGGCGTTTGATCATATTGTTGCCCATGACAAAGAATTGGATGTTGATGTTAACCACTTGGGTGTACTTGGTTTTTCAGCTGGGGGTCAATTAGCTGCTGCATACTCTAATACGGCTCACACTAAAGCTAAATTTGTTGGTTTAGGTTATCCGGTAATTAAGCCAACGCTTGATCAACGGATGGGTGTAACCACTGAAGATATTACCCGGCTAATTAACAAAAAAACACCAGCAACCTTTATTTGGGGTTCATTTAATGATGAATTAACGCCATTTGATGAACATATTCTTCCTTATGTTCAAAAATTAAGAGAACATAATGTTCCTGTGGAACTTCATGAATTTAGTACTGGAAACCACGGATTGGCATTAGCAAACGAGTATACAGGAATTGTAAATAATAACCGGACGGATGAACATATGGCGCTCTGGTTCCCACTATTTTTGGATTGGTTAAAGAGACTTAACTAAAATAGTTCTAAATAAAAGAGGGCGAGAAAAACAAAATGTTTTTCTCGCCCTCCACCTGTTACTAATAGTCTTCAAATTTATAGGGTGTTTTTAGTTTAGTTCACCATCGGCAATCTTTTCAAGTAATGGTCGAGATGGGATGAAGAATAATTGGCCGGAAAGAATATCAGAGAATGAGAGAAGGTAATCGTTTTTCTTCAGCATATTTTCTAACATTGTCTTAGTAACTTTCCAATAACGGGAGTAACCAATAAAGTAAGTACCGGTATTGCCAGCTACTGGATCGGAGTACGGAACGTTCATCCGGATAATCTTTTGTTCTACCCCGTTAATTTTTGCTTGTGAAGCAACATTGTGTGCATTGGCAAACTTTTCGCCATCTTCAAGTTCAAGGTCGCTAAATTTCTTTCGCCCAACAGCTCGTTCCTGATCTTCGGTTGTTAGTTGGTTCCAAATGTCCATGTGGTGACGCCACTTTTGTGCAAAGGCGTAGGAACCATTTTCAAAGAACGGGTCTTCATCTCCAATGATTGCATAGTGGGCAGCATCTTCAACTTGTGGAGCTTCTGTCCCGTCAATGAAGCCGATAATTGCCCGACCTTCAAAGTACCGAAAGCCCTTTGTTTCATCAATTACGGTGGTAAAATCCTTGAGGAATAAGCGGCACTGACGAAGCAATTCATAAACAACGGCTTCATCATTTGCTCGAATATGAAGGAAAATATCGCCCTTGGTTGCCGGCATAGTGTACTTTTCTCCGGAAAGGGTTTGATAAGGTTCGAGTTCCTTTGGTTTAGGAGCATTAGGGAACAGGTAATCCCATGCATCACTGCTAAAGCCAAGCGCAGTTTTCAAATTACCTTGGTTATCCCGGATCCTTAATGATCTGATAATTGCTTGGTAGCGATCGACAAACTCCTGAATCGCTTCCTGTTCTTTTGCCTGATCTTTACGGTTTAGTTCAAGAATAGTAAATTGGACGTGCTCACCAGCGTCTTTCCAGACGTCTTGAGCCTTACTAGGATTCATTACCATTTAATTACTCCCTTTCTAACGGCGTTATCATTCATATCTATCATATTATACCATTCTAAGTCTTTAAATTAATCTTCCAAATAGCACTTGTGGGTTATAATAAAGTGCAAAGGAAAATAAAAAAATATTATAAAATTAATAGGTATAGTTCGTGATAATAATTGCATTCAACCTAGGATAGATATAGGATCTACCTTAAGAACATAAAATAAATTTGAATTAACTTATTAGTGATAATTATTACGAGGGTATTTGTAAATATAAAAGCAATTTTTGCTATCAGAGTAAGTTAAAAACGATAAAGTGACGGTGGGATAATGAATATCAATGAGCAAAATCAATCAATGGATACAAGTCAACTATCTGTTGCTAATAATGAATATCTTGATGGTGGTCAAGGACACTATGGCGCAATTGTTTTACACAGTCTGGATCAAGCAGTAAGACAGGATAAATTGCATGAGATTCCTTATACACGAAATGAAGATGGCTCGTTTAAAAAGATCAGGATTCCTGTGGAAGGTGGTTATGCCTCAGTAACTAGTGACGGGAATGTTATTAGCACATTTGACCCTGCCACTTTAGAGGATCCAACCAAGGATACTGATATTTACTATATCGTATATTACAGTTTGGTTGGTCAGGTTACCGCAAATGTCTCAAATGAAGTGCAAAAGATTGAACTAGATCACTTTTATAGTGTCAGTACTTCAGGGGATGAGATGTGGCCAGCTACCTTTGGTCCAATGACACTTACCAATAATCTTAATCAAACTTTTGGGAAGAATGCTTCAATTTGGGTTAAGGGAAATTATATTGATACCGGAAGAAATTCAGTAAAGATGCCTGCCCAAAAGATAGATGAAAATGGTAATCCGGTTCCAGATACCAATGTTGGAATTTATACTTTAACTTCAAAGGGTGCCCATCGTGGAGCAACAGTTAGTTTTGAATTAACGGATACTACTTACGATGGGGCGATTGCACCAGCTTATGTTGTCCTGTCAGATAATAATTTTGATTATATCGGATTCGTTCGTTTTCAACCTAAGATTATTCGGGGTGAAGTATCTAACCCAACAACAATCGGTTGGCAGGGTAAAGAGCAACACGGCAAAATTTCAATTAAAAATAATCTTCCAATTATTACTCAGAATGATAATCCATCAACGGATCTTTTTTATCAACAAACTGATCCAGAAAATAAGATTAAGCAAAAGAAACCATCAAATATTGGTATTAAGGATATTAAATTTTGGGTTAATGAAAGTGCTATGGGTGCACAAACGATGGATGCGATTTTAGATAACGAAAAGATCGGTGTTTACCGTCTTGATCGACGGAATAATGAAATTATCTTTCAGCCAAGTGGAAATTTTATTGGTCGTCCCCAGCCAATTCAATTTATTGCTTACGGTACGGATGGTCATAGTTATCTTGGTAGTTTTAGTCAAGCAGTCTTAGGAATACAATTACAAAACACGCATGCTCTCCAAGGAGTTGCTCAGACTTCTCAAATTACGGTTGTTTCTAAACCAAATGAACCAGGAAGGCCACTAGACCCTAATTCACCAATTGATATTATCAGTAATGGTCAAGCAAGTAAGCAGGCCAATGCAACTAAAAATGGACAAAATATAGGAAAATTCCAAGTTGATGAAAGTAGGGGAACGGTATCGTTTATCCCTGATAAGAACTTTATTGGGCAGCCAGATAAGGTTACTATTCGGGTAATGTCCGCAAGTGGAGAACCAACAATTCTTCAGTACCAACCAACCGTTGAAGCTGTTCGACCAAGTGCTCGAATTGCACCGACAATTGGTGAACAAGGACAAAGCCAAACGTCTAAGGTTCGGATTACTAGTGGAAGTGATCAAGTACTGGCCAGGATTGATGCAAATCACCCAGCACGCTTTATTATTAATGGGCAGGTAAGTAATGCTGAAAAACTAACTATTACTGGAATTGGGAGTTATATTTTAGAACCGACTACCGGATTAGTAACCTTTTCGCCTGACTTTGAGTATTTTGGAAAGCCGAAGGGAGTTAACATCCAAGTAACCGATGATAATGATACGCCTGCGATCGCAACCTATAATGTTACCGTCTTGCGTCATCAAGTTGCTCCACAGCCTTCACCAACAGTAAATAGTAGTGATCAGGGAGTAATTGAAGAGTCACCTGTTGGCACAACAGTTATTCAGCAATCGGCTAATCAACAATCACAGTCAACGCGAGCTCAATCCGTTACTCCTCACTCACAGGAGGTCTTAATTCAACCAATACCACAGGGGCAACAGGTAGAAATTCACTCGCAACAGCAGCCGGTAGATGAACAACTACAATCCCAACATGAACCGCAGCAACTTAATAATCACCAAGAAGAGGTTGTTGTACAGGAGACCGTTCAGCAACAACCATCCCTAGTTCAGTCAGAGGTACAATTAACGACTAGCATGTCACAATCACAAGAGGTTGTTGTACAGGAGAACGCTCAACCAACACCTGCTCAGCAACAATCAGCAGTTCAGCAGTCGGTGGTTCAGCCCACTAAAGGACCAGAGCGATCAGCCGGTGATACTGAATTGCAAATGATTGATGATACTAATGCTTGGTACCTAATGGCAGTTGGTCTTTTGGGTGCATTATCTGGTAATGGAGAATAATAGAAGAAAAGAGAGGTCCGTTTATGACTTCTCTTTTTATTCGGTAAATTAATTAGGTTACTTCTTCAAAAACTCAAGATCTTCAAATTTTGTTTTTTGATAACGGCAGAACTCTTAATCAGGTTCTGATTCTTGTCGACGTCATGGGAAACTCAATACCTTTAATCTATGCTAATTAGATGGATTACTGTCATAGGGAGTGTTTATGAGTACGGTTCGCCAAGCAATTTGGCTTCCCAACACTAACCGTTATGTTAAAACTAACAATATAACTTCATGTTTATCGTGCCATAAAAGTACTCTTAGTAACGTTAATTTGTGGTAATAAAAAATGGTGAAAGTAATTACTTTCACCATTTTTTATTTTTATTGAACGTGTTAATCGAAAAGAAGTGATTATAAAATTACTTTTGACTCATTACTTCTTCACCGTTAGCAGTGATAGTAAAGGTCTTGTTAGCAGCGTCTGCATCTAGAACAGCAACGTTCTTGCCGTCCTTATCCTTTCGAGTAATCTTGATAGTGTTTTCGGTTGGGGTTTCAACATCGATTGAGCCGTCAAGATCGAAAGCAGCAAACTTGTTTCGCCATGAGAGAAGCTTCAAGAGGTTAGCAACGACTGGACGTTGAACTTCCTTTGCAACTTCTTCCTTAGTGTAGTAGTGACGGTTAATGTTCCGACCTTCCTTGGTCTTTTCAAGTAAGTCAAGGTCATTTGAACCAGCCAATAGACCAACATAGTAAATCATTGGAATACCAGGGGCAAATACTTGGATAGCACGGGAAAGAAGGTAAGCATTATCATTGTCACCCAATGCTGAGTAGTAAGTGGAGTTGATTTGGTAAATATCAAGGTTGTGGTATTCAGCACTTGAGTACTTCCGCTTAACGTTAGCACCAACCTTGTACAATTCGTTAGAAGCGTAGTCAATTTCATCATCGGTTAAGATATCCTTAGCATCAACCACACCGATACCATCATGAGTATCAAGAGTAGTAAATTGCTTCATTGGAGACATCTTTAACCACTTAGCAAGACGGTTAGTCTTACCAGAGTAGAGAGTGTAAAGAGTGGTCATTGGTAGCGCAAAGTCGTAAACAAAGTAACCGTGATCAGAAATCTTTTCTGGAATAGTGTAGTGTTCGTGGATTTCTGGCAAAATATCAGCCTTGTATGGGGCAAGAATATCACGAACTTCATTTAAGAGGTCCCAAATTTCTGGTTCAACGAAGAAATCATTAGTATCGACCTTCTTTACAGCGTAGGCAAAGGCATCCAAGCGGATTAAGTCTGCACCGTGCTTAACCATATCAGTTAAGGTTTGCTTGAAGAATTCTTGAGCAACTTTACTCTTGACGTTGATATCAATTTGTTCTTCACCGAATGTGTTCCATAGATGTTCCTTAGTACCATCATCAAAGTCGATTTCTTGTTCAGGAGCTTTGTCTTTCCGCTTGTAAATCATATCGATGTCCTTTTGAGTAGGACGACCTTTACCAGCAGCTTCCCAGAACTTTTCCCAGCGAATGAAGAAATCATTGTACTTAGAATCATCATGGTTCTTCTTGAAGTCTTGGTACATTACTGACTTTTTGGAAATGTGGTTGATCATGAAGTCAAACATTAAGTAGTAGTCTTCACCTAAGGCTTCAACGTCATCCCAGTTACCAAATGCTGAGTCAACAACATCGTAACGGTATGGTGCGAAACCACGGTCACCAGTTGATGGGAAGAATGGAAGTAAGTGAACACCACCGATAGCATCACCGATGTAGTTCTTAAGGACTTCATGAGTTTCCTTAATGTTCTTAGCCATTGAGTCAGAATAAGTAATTAACATTGCTTTGTTTTGAATAGGCATAGTGAAAATCCTCCTAATTAATTTTAATTAAGCCTTTTGTGCGTGACGACTTGCAAAGAAAATGATGATTCCGATTAGAATCAGGACAACACCATAAACTGGGAATGGAGCTGCGAGACCAAGGCCACTTAATGGTTGACCAAGCAGATTGTTTGTCCATTGACCAATAGTTGGTGAGAAGAATGAACCGAAGTTAAATCCAATCAAACACAATGATGTAACTAATGGTTGACGGTTGGCAGGTGCTAAGTCAGGAAGTAAGTTAAAGATTAATGGTGAAACTAATTGAAGTGGGAATCCAATTAAGAGTAATCCAATAACCATCAATACGAAGTTATGACCGGCAAAACCAAAGAGGAAGTTTGAAAGAGCCATTAAGCCGAGACCAAGGTAAACAGTTCCAAAGCCAAGCAGTTTATTAATTGGTCCGTAGCAAATTCCACCAAGAGTTGCCCCAATCAACATTAATGAAAGGAACATTGATGAACCGGTATATTGTTCACCATTAATAGCAACAGACAAACCAGGGAAACGGTTTTCCATTCCAACATAGTCAACAACTAAAAGGAAAGCAAATAAAACAAGGAGGTAAACAACTGGACTAATCTTTGTGATTTCTTGTGACTCTTCGTTGGTTAACTCTTCGGCCAGGTTATCTTCGGCAACACTATTATCTTGAGCTTTGCTGTCATCAGGAACCCGCATTGCAAAGAAGAAGAGAACAACGAATGCAAAGGCGTAAACAAGGAATGATGCATGCCAGCCAGCATAGTTAAGAAGCAAACCTGCAACAGCCAGGGTACATGCTTGACCAATTTGTTCAGCAGCAGCTCGCCAACCGAGCATTTGAGCCCGCGTTTCACCTTGATACCAGACTGAAATTAAGGAAATAGCTTGGGAGTTATATAACCCGTAACCGGCACCTAAAATTAGACGAGAAATCAAGATGATGGTGTAGTTACTAATAAACATTGGAACCAACCCAGCAATCCCAACGATAGTAACACCAGTCATAATGATCTTTTTGTCAGAGATGTTAAACCATTGTTGAAGTAATGGTGAAAGAACAACAAAGATCATTACTGCAAATGAAGGAGTAGTAACTAAGTACTCCGATTGTGGTTGACTGATTCCTAATGCAGCCTTTAATTGAGGTAGTGAACCTTGAATGGCGTATGCACTAGTAACCATGAAGGAAACTGATAAGAAAGCGAGTTTGGTAACCATTGAATTCTTATTATTCATAGTTCGAATTACTCTCCATATATTTAGTTTTGATAAACGCTTATCATTTAGCTTGTGTGAATAATATACAATGGCTATTTTTAAATGTCAAACGCTTGTCAAAAGAAATGTAATCATTTTCATTATTATTAAATTGGTATGTTATGAAAATGAAAATGAAAGCTTATGAGAATGCGAAAGCAGAAGATTTTGTCGTAAAAGTGAATAAGTGAATAAGTGAAAAATATTTAAAAGCTTCTAGAAATGATATTGAGATCCATTCCAAGAAGCCGTTAAAGAATAGTTAGTATTGGTGGTTATTTTCGTAAGTTAATTCTGGTTCACGACCGGTCCGAAAGAATTGATTGAGATCGTCAATTTGTTTCATTTCGTCTGCCGATAGTTTGAAATCATAGATATCGGCATTTTGCTTAATTCGTTTGGGATGAATTGATTTGGGAATAAATGAAACACCATTTTGGAGGTGCCAACGCAAAATAACTTGAGCAGTTGATTTATTATGCTGCTTAGCAATTGATTCTAGTTCAGGAATATTTAGCATGGCACCCCGACCGAGAGGACTCCAAGCTTGCGTAACGATTTGGTGTTCCTGGTCATATTTAAGCATTGGTTTTTGAGTTAGCCGCGGATGCAGCTCAATTTGGTTAACAACCGGCATTTCGTTAGCCTGAGTTGCCAAATATTGGAGGTGAATAATCTGAAAGTTACTAACACCAATTGACTTAGTTAAGCCTTCCTTTTTTAGTTCTTCAAAAGCTTGCCAAGTATCAAAAAAGGCTCGTTGAATTGGCCAATGAACCAGTAATAGATCAATATAATCCATTTGCAGCTCCTTTAATGATTCCTTAACAGAATTGATTGTCCTTTGGTAGCCTTGGTTGGCTTCAGAAACTTTCGTAGTCACAAAAATATTTTCCCGGGAAATATCTAAGTCCTTAAAAGCTTGGCCAACCTCCTTTTCATTTCCGTATAGTTGGGCAGTATCAAAAAGGCGATAACCATTTTGGTAGGCCGCTTGGATTGAATTACGCATGGTTACCCGATCGGTAACTTTATAAAGGCCAAATCCTTCTTGAGGAATTTGATTACCGTCAGCAAGCTTTAGCATATTTGATTGAATATCCATTTTAATATCTCCTTATTTAGCATCACGCCAATTATAATACATCCATTATAGTTCACCCTAACTTTCCTCAATAAAATAACCACCGAACTTCAGTCAATTGAAGAACATTGGCTACTTATAATGTAATAATAAAATCCTAATTTAAAATTGGCTCTGTAACGCGTGCAAGTTGGTTAAGGACTTCTTCACCTGTTTGCATGGATTGGTTTTTATCACTATACATTGCAATAGTGTATGAATTACCGCTTTCAGTTTTGACATAACCGATACTATTAATGATCCACTTTTCTTTACCATATTCGAGCCACCCATTTTTTAGGGAAAAATGATTACTTGAGGCGGAAATACCCCAAAGCTGGTCGCTCTCGACATTACTCATTAAGTTATTAATGTACTGCCGGGAATTTGAGGAAAGAATATTTGATTTATAGAAAATATTATTAAGAAGCTTGATCTGATCTTTGGGAGTGGTTGTACTAAGCCCCCAGGAAGTATTTGCAGTGGAGTCAGTCATTCCAAATTCATTAAATGTAGATTGAAGCCCCTCTTGACCACCTAAATCAGCAAATAACTTATTTGTTGAATCATTGTCACTTGCTTCGATCATTTGCTTGGCTAAAGAACTTTGGTGTGAAGAAAGAAATCCGTTTTGTTTAACTAAAAGACCGGCAAGAATACTTACTTTGACTGTACTTGCCATGTGAAATTTATGTTCTGGAACATTAGAAGAAGTATATGTTCGGTGAGTTTTCGGTGAATAAACGGCAATAGCAACATTATTATTCGAAGTATAAACAATCTTATTCCAAGCAGCTTTGAGTCGGGAACTTGTTGCAGTGAAATGGTGAATTCCCCAGAAGGCAGCAAGGATAATTAAAATAAATAGTACTACTTTACGGCGATTTAATCGTTGGTGGCGCGATGAACGCATGGTGAAAACTCTCCTTTAATTTGATAACACTAAACAATCATACCAGTAATTTGGTGAAAAGGGGCTGTCTTTAACCTAATTATTAGGAGAATTTAAATAAATATGTTGAATGTTTTATAAAAGTTATTAGAATTTATATTCTGAATGTCTAAATGCGATATTATAAGGGGTGATATTTTTGAGAAAAGGAAACAATAGCGTGATGAAAAAAATAAAACAAGCGTTAATGATGATACTTATTACCATCTTAACCATAAATGTAGTTACTGTGGGGACAGTCAATAAAGTTATGGCAGATGCAACAAAGTTAAATTTAAATGCTCGAGCGGCCTATGCGATTGATGCCGAAACTGGGCAAGTTTTATACCAGAAAAACGCGAATAAGACCTACCCGATTGCGTCATTAACTAAGGTACTTACATTAGCGGTAATCGAACAAGACGTAAAAAGCCATCATTTAAGTTGGAATCAAAAGGTTAAGATCACACCAGCAGTTGCGAAGGTTGCTAATGATTGGCATTTTTCTAATGTTCCATTAAATGCTGGGGAGAGTTATACGGTTCGTCAGCTTGCTGAATCAATGATGATCGTTTCCGCTGATGGTAGTGCAGAAGCGTTAGCATTAGCGGATGCCGGAAGTACAGCGGCATTTAATAAAAAAATGCAGGTAGTAGCGAAAAAAGCTGGGGTCACGGATGCAAAAATCTACAATATGATTGGCCTTGCTAATGGTGATTTGGGGAAGAACCGATTAAAGGGCGTAAAGAAGACGGCCGAAAACAAATTTTCAGCCCAAGATATGGCCTTAATTTCAAAATACTTGATTGATACTTATCCGGATTCACTAAAGATTACGAAAACAAAATTTGCTAACTTTAGAGTTAGTGCTAATCAGCAATACCAGATGATAAATATTAATTCATTGTTGCCTGGAAATGCATTTGCACCAAAGAACGGAACCATTGATGGCTTGAAGACAGGGAATACGGATACCGCTGGAAAGTGTATTATTTCCACGGGGATGTTTGCTGGGCGGCGGGTAATTGTCGTTGCTCTTCATACTAAAGGAGACTGGAATGCTCAGTCGAAGGATGCTCAGGAATTTTACGAGAAGTTAACTGATCTTTACCAACCAGTGCAAATTACATCTCTGAAGCAGTTACCAAAAAATGTTCAAAGCGTTCATGTTGTTCATGCTAAGGATAAGCATCAGACTGGATTAAAATTAGCAAGGCCAGTGTTTATTTGGCTTCCTAAAGGGACCGTACTAAATAAAGTAGATGCCAGTCTAAAAGTTAACCATAGCGGTCAATCTCTAACTCATCAATTAAAAGCTCCCGTTAAGAAGGGAAAAGTTGTCGGTAGTATCGTTCTGAAACCAGCCGGCCTTGGTTCCGTTAAACTTCCAGTTAAAGCCACCAATAATATCGAAAAAAACGGGTGGTTCTAAAATGAGAGTGCGAGCCCGTTAACTTGAGCGTAATTAAAAACAGCAGGTGTGTGTAATGAATACACCTGCTGTTTTTGATTATCCTAACTGTATTTTTAGTATTCTACATGCCATTTAATTGTGTAGGTTTTTTCTTCATTTGGATGAAGAGTGATGTCACCGAATTCTGGATGGTGAATAGCATCTGAGAGCGTTTGAGCTTCCATGGCAATCCCAAGGTGAGGATGAACTTCACCATGGTTATATACTGCGGGGTCGTCAGAATTCATGGTGTACATAATTAATGCATTCCGATCAGAGTAAAGGGACATCTTTCGACCGCTTTCAGGATCTTCAAGGGTAGCAACTGGTTCGTTAAGATTTGGTTCAACTTCCCAAATGTCGTCAAAACCATTTTCCTTAGTTGAAGTCATCTCTTTAAGGGCATCCCCTAATTGAGTTGGTGTACTAAAATCAAATGGTGTACCTTCATTAGTGATTTTTTCACCAGTCGGGATCTTGCCATCATCAACGGCCAAGTGGTTTTTGGAGTTAACGTAGAGCTTTAATTGATCAACCGTTTTAACGTTTGAATTTGCCATGTTCCAGTAGGTATGGTTGGTTGGGTTAAATAGTGTATCAGCATCTGAAGTTGCACTAAACTTCAAGGTTAAGTTGTTCTTATTGTCTAGCGTGTAAGTTGCGGTGACATGAATCTGGCCTGGGAAGGTATCCATTTCTTCGGTCAGTGTCAAACTTAGGGTAATGGATACTTCGTTTGCAGTTTCATTAGTAGAATCAACGTTCCAGATATAACTGTAAAAACCATTCGTACCACCATGGAGGGTGTTTTTCCCTTCATTTTGTTCAACTTGGTATTTTTTACCGTTAATTTCAAATTGACCTTCAGCGATTCGTCCCGCAACCCGACCGATTAGCCGGTTAGTGCAGAATCCGTTATTAGTGAATTCATCAAGATTTTCAGAAGTCAAGATCATATCAGCCTTGCCACCATCTTTTGTTGGTACTTTAAATGATTGTAAAAGACCAGCAAAGTCCAAGATCCCCGCTTGAACGCCATGATCATTAGTCAAAACATACTTAGTAACTGGCCTTCCTTGATAAGTTCCAAATGGCACTTCAGTAATATTCATAATTGTATTTGCCTCCTCAAAAGTAAGCGCTTTAATATATATCAAAGTTATTTTACCACAATTAAGAAAAAGGTGGCGCAATCGTTTGCGTCACCTTTCAGAATCTAATTCTATTTTTAGGATTTATTCATTGGTTCGTAAGCTGTTACGAAAAGCGTCATAATCTCTAGAAACCTGTTTAGCATAGGCATTTGTCCACTCAATAAAACGGTCATCTAGTATTTTTTGCCCCTTTAGGTATCCACGAATCATTGGAGCGGTTGGACTTTGAAAGTGAGCCATTGCTAATAGTGAACTGCAGACTTGACAGTAAAGGTTAAAACTTTCGTAGTCAAGCTTATCCATCTTAATTGATTCTTTCATGTCACGGAACTGACGAATATAGTAGCTTCGTCCACCAAAGCGGGTGCTTCCAAGAAAAGGATCGGAGGAAGATTGGAGTGTTCGTTGAGCGGTAACAATCCGACGCCCTGCCATAGCACCATTTTTAATCGCTTCTTTAGTTGGTAAGCGAAGCAAGTTATAACGTAATGGCATTGCTTCTTTAATTTGGAGGACAAGGTGACTTTTCTCGTTACCAGTTAAAAGGATGAGGTAGCAACGAGTTCCAAAACTACCAACACCAACGCTATAGCGAATGACGTCGGTAATGCTAAAGTTGCCAAGAAAAATTCGTATATCTTGGCGAACATTATCCCGATACTGTTCAAAGCCTTGAAGAATTTCATCGTACTTTCTTGCATCCACATGTTTTGCACGGGGAGCATTTTCGATGAACCGTAGTTGCCCATCTTCTCCAATTTTGGTCATTTTTTTAACAATATGTTCTGAATTGCTTTGAGTGCTTTTTTTGATGATTTTATGGAGGATCTTATTCATTTGATGAGCACTATCATTCATAGTATCAATAGCTGCTATCATATCGTGGATTTCATATGATGAGTATAGTCGTTTAAAGAGACTAAGCTTATTATTTCGCTTAACGCGATGCCGATAGGTCTTGGTGATTAAATGAAGAACACTATTAAGTTGTTCATCACTAAAGCCGTTTTCTTCTCCAGCCAGTCGAGCACTAACTAAGAGACGTTTGAGATCGCTCTCCCAGTTGCCAATTCGTGATTCATCGAAATCGTTCAAACCAAAAAGTAATTGACGCTCAGGAGAAGCGTAAAAACCGTAGTTATTAACATGCGCATCCCCACAGATGATTAGCGGAATATGACTTTGGTATTGATCTTTGAGATCCTGTTCCATTAATTCTGCTGTTCCGCGAAAAAAGGCAAATTTGCTTGCCAACATTCGTTCGTGACGAAGAGGTAAGAGTTCTTGGATCATTTTAGATTCTGTTTTTTGAATTGCTGCAACGGGATCTCGGTGAACGGGGATAAATTTAGCTAATTGTTCACTACTTACTTTGGCCTGCTTTTCTTTGCCTGCCTCTTCTAATTCCTTAGCAGTTCGATTAATTTTGATTTTTTTGAGATCAAAAATATCTAATTTACTCGAATCAAACATTTTTGTAACTCCTTTGTTATTTTGCATTTTCTTAATTATTTTAGTAGTTTTGTTCTTATTGTCTAGAATATTTGTTTTCATTTAACCATTCTGTCACAATAAAGGTAAATGAGAAAGTATAAGAGATAAGCGTGAGTTTTGAAAGATTAAGTACGTTTTGAAAAAGGGAGTGATATTGATGTTAATTGCGGTTGAAAATAATGTTGCTCAACATTTACATGTCAACACCAGATTAAGTGATGAGCAGCGATTAATGAGGACAGATGCATGGTCTGTTAGGGTGACAGGTGACTTTATGATTGTGATGAATAATCTTTTATCTTTACCGGTAATTGTCCGTCATCCCCAACAATTTAGTGATCCACGTTCGTTCACTGCAGCTTTTAAACGTGAATTGATCCGACTACTAGAGTCTTTGCCAGTACCACGAGTTAAGATTCGGCTAATTCGTGAATGGCAACTAAAACAAGTGGAGTTTGTTCAACCAATTGCCCCTGCACTCCAGCAACGGTTACAGCTCTTTCAGAATTTGCTAACTCATCCGGGGATTGTCCAGTGGGATGATGATCCAAGTAATCCTGCCATTTCATTGTCATTAATAAAAAAACTTAAGTTACAGGATGTTGAAACAAATGAAGTTCAAACGGTGACGGGACTTTTTGAAAAACACATGATGAAGGACTTTGCTCTTGCTGCTCATCCAAAATTTAATGAACATAATCGACGTTACTTATATCAATCTAAATCACTAAATGATGTCATGAATGAATCAGAAGTTAGCGAAAAAATTATTCGTGATTATCAATCTTCCCTGGAAAGGTTAGGAAAAAGTGATCAGATTGTTGATCGAGATACCGATTACGCGATGGACTACCTATCATATCTTGCCGAAAGTGGCAACACGATCCTTGATGACGTTTCGGCAATTTACTATTACGTTTATAACTATGGAGTACGGAATAACGAACGTATAACTACTTCCAAGTACCGGGGGATGGGGGCTGCATTTCGTGAATTGGGCCGGTTCTTTAAACGCCAAGCTTTGTTTAGCAATGCAGATTTTGATCAGTTTAGTCAGGCATTAAACCAGGCAATCGATAATGCTACTCCAGCCAATGAGGGGTACCGCTTAGAAAGAATGTTCCATAGTGCGGAGGCAGAACTTGCCCGACGTCATTCTCTGTTAAAATATGCGCACCACTACCGCAAACTTCAGTACCAAGTAAAGGTCGAATTAGCTGATTACCAGCCTAGTATGTGGCGTCGCTTTCAATTCAATGGTGAGACTAGGTTGGATGAGCTTTGCTATTATATTATGGCGAGTTTTCAGGCAACAGGTTCTCACCTCTATAATTTGCAATTAAATAAGGTTAATTACCAGTTACCGTACCTTGATGGTGGTGAAAATATTACCCTACATTGGCTTGGAGAGGCACAACAGGGTGAACGATTGACACTTGAATATGATTTTGGTGATTCCTGGAAATTTAACATAGTAGTTGAAAAGGTTATCCCAACTCGACGTTATCGTTTAACTTCGGTTGAACCAAAAGTACTTGATGGTAGTGGTAAAGGAATTATAGATGATATTGGGGGTACGGCTGGATTAGAATTGGCGGCACAAGATGATCTAACAATTAACGATGATTTTAATCTTAAAAAGCTACAGAGTGAGTTAGGAGCTTTAGCAACGGATATTGCCAAACAATATCAATGAGATGTTTAGTAATTCACAATAAATATGAACTTGAAAACGCCCTTGATGCATTAAAGTACGTCAAACGTGGTGACGTCAAAGGCGCCTGCGTATTGATGGTAAGTAAATAGTGGGCTAGTCCGTTTCGACTATGTTCCAGTAGATACGATGGCGCTAGCAAGGCGTTGCTAAACATATTTTAGCTGTGTAGAAAATTTCCATTAATTTCAGGTATAATTAAAATATTAATATCAAAATATAAGGAGGAAAATAAAAATGCAATATCCACAACTAGATCTTGCGGCCGTAAAGGGACCACAAGCAACGATTAAAACTAATCTTGGTGAGATTAAAATTCAATTATTTAAGGAACAAGCGCCTAAGACGGTAAAAAACTTTGTTCAATTAGCTGAAAAAGGCTATTACGATGGGGTTATCTTCCACCGGGTTATTCCTGACTTTATGATTCAGGGTGGTGACCCTAGCGGAACAGGTCGTGGTGGTAAGAGTATTTATGGAAAGGCATTTGAAGATGAATTTTCCGAGCAGTTATTTAATTTTACTGGGGCAGTTTCAATGGCTAACGCAGGTCCTAACACTAATGGTAGCCAGTTCTTTATTGTTTCTAACGAACACGTTCCTGCTAATATGATTGAGCAGATGAAGGCGGTTGGTTACCCACAAGAAATTATTGACCATTACGCAAAAGTTGGTGGAACTCCTTGGCTAGATAACCGTCACACAGTATTTGGCCAAGTTCTTGCCGGAATGGATGTCGTAAAAAAGATTAGTCAGGTTGAACGGGACAACATGGATAAGCCAAAGGAAGATGTTGTTATGGAAAAGGTAACGATTGATAATAACTGATAAATTAGCTTATTTATGTATAATAAGCTTGTGATTTTAATCTTAAAAGCAAGAAAAATCTAGTTAATTTTAAATAAATTAGCTAGATTTTTTGTTTAGTTAGTTTGTGAAAATAATTCAGCTTATGATAGCGAAGTCAACATCTATAGGTAATTCAGCGAATGCTATAAGTGAAATTTATAGGACATTAAAGGTTTGACTATGAATAACAATCCGCGTTAGGATAAATATGTAAACGATGTGTAATGTTTCACAAATAGATAGTCTATTTTAATTATGGAGGCTTTTACAATGACAAAATACCGAACTGAAGAAGACACTTTAGGGCCAGTTCAAATCCCTGCAGACGCATTATGGGGACCACAAACAGAACGGAGTCGTAATAACTTTCCAACTGGTCAGTATATGCCATTAGCCATTATTCGTGCTTTATTGAACATTAAGAAGGCTGCTGCTCAAGCTAACATGGAAACTAAGGCAATTTCTGCAGAAAAAGGTAACTTAATTGTTCAAGCAATTGATGAACTTTTAGCCTTAAACGATGAAGACTTACGTAAAGACTTCCCATTAAAGGTTTACCAAACTGGTTCTGGCACACAAACCAACATGAATACTAATGAAGTAGTTGCCCACAAGGCACATCAAATTAATCCGGATATTGAAATCTTACCTAATGATGATGTTAATAAGGGTCAAAGTTCAAATGATACTTTTCCAACAGCAATGAACGTTGTTGCTTTAGAAGCTCTTGATAAATTGAAGCCTGCTGTTCAACACTTAATCGATGAATTAAAAGTAAAACAGGACAAGTACATGAAGACTGTTAAAGTTGGTCGGACCCACTTACAAGATGCTGTCCCATTAACTTTCGGTCAAGAATTATCAGGATATGTTGCTGCCCTTGAACATGATCTTAATTACATTAAGACTCTTGAACCCACTTTGAATGAATTAGCAATTGGTGGCACTGCTGTTGGTACTGGCCTAAACGCTGCAGAAGGAATGCCGGAGAAGATTGCTGAAAAGCTTAGTGAAGTTTATGGCTTGAACTTAACTGCTGATTCTAATAAGTTCTACGGCTTAGCTAATCATTCAGGATTAGATGTTGTTCACGGTGCATTGAAGAGCTTAGCTGCTGATATGTTCAAGATTGCTCAAGATATTCGTTTCTTGGGTTCTGGTCCACGGGCTGGTTACGGTGAGTTAAACATTCCTGCTAACGAACCTGGTTCATCAATCATGCCTGGTAAGGTTAACCCAACTCAAGCAGAAGCCGTAACAATGGCTGCTTTACGTGTCTTTGGTAATGATACTGTTGTAACAATGGCGTCATCACAAGGTAACTTTGAAATGAATGTTTACAAGCCTGTATTAATTGATGCATTCCTCGAATCAGCGGACTTGATGACTGGTACAATCATGGGCTTTGCAGACAAGATGATCCATGGAATGACTGTTAATGAAGAACGAATGGAAGAATTAGTTGATAATTCATTAATGACTGTTACTGCATTGTCACCACACATTGGTTACCATGACAGTGCTAAAATTGCTCAATCAGCAGATAAGGCAGGAAGTACCTTGAAGGAAGCTGCATTGAAGTCGGGTAAGGTAACAGAAGAACAATACAATGAATGGATGGACATGTTAAAGATGACCAACGTTGACCGTAAAGATTAGAAATTAATATTGAAAAGGAGAACTGCGTAATGGCTAAATTTCAACCGACATCTGTTGGTAAGTTAGAAAATAACTATGACGTTGTAGTTATTGGTTCCGGTGGAACTGGTCTCTCAGCCGCTATTCAAGCAAACGAATTGGGGATGAAGGTGGCTGTATTAGAAAAGGAAGAAGAACTTGGCGGTAACACTAACCGGGCATCTTCCGGAATGAATGCTGCTGAAACCAATGTTCAACTTCACCATGGTGTGATTGATAATGTTGCTGATTTCTATCACGAAACCTATAAAGATGGTGGTCGGCTAAATGATAAGGATATGTTGGGATACTTTGTTTATCATACTGCTCCAGCAATTGATTGGTTAAGTGATCACGGCATTAAGTTAGATGACATCACTGTTACGGGGGGGATGTCTAAGAAGCGGACACACCGCCCAGCAAGCATGGCGCCAATCGGTGGTTTCTTGGTTAAGAGCTTGTTAGATGTAGTTGCTAAGGAAGAAATTCCCGTTTTCAACAAGACTAAGGTTATTAAGTTACGTCAAGCTGAAGATGGTCGTGTTAACGGAGTTGAAGTTAACGCTGAGGGGATCACAAAGATTATCAATGCTAAGGCTGTCATCTTAGCTACTGGTGGTTTTGGTGCATCAAAGGAATACATTAAACGTTTCCGCCCAGACTTGGAAAGCTATAAGACAACTAACCAACCAGGCGCAACTGGTGACGGTTTGAAGTTAGCAGAAAACGTTGGTGCTGAATTAATGCAAATGAACCTGGTTCAAGTTCACCCAACTGTTCAACAAGATAACCCACATGTTTACTTGATTGGAGAAGCTGTTCGTGGTGAAGGAGCAATCTTGGTTAACAGTGAAGGTAAGCGATTCGTTAACGAATTGAATACACGAAAGATCGTTTCCAATAAGATTACTGCATTGCCTGAACACAGTGCTTACTTAGTATTTGATCAAGGAATTCGTGACCGTGCTAAGGCAATTGAATTCTATGACAAGGTGGGCTTAGTTGTTCACGGTGACACTATTGAGGATTTAGCAAAGAAAATCAATGTGGATCCAAGTAACTTACAACAAACTGTTAATACTTGGAACAAAGCAGTTGAAGAACACAACGATACTGAATTTAAGCGAACAACAGGGATGGATCGCGGAATCACTAAGCCAGGATTCTTTGCTATACACATTGCTCCAGCTATCCACTACACAATGGGTGGAATTCACATTACGCCAAAAACTCAAGTACTTGACGGAAATGGTGACATCATTAAGGGACTCTTTGCTGCCGGTGAAGTTGCAGGTGGGCTCCATGGTAACAATCGTGTGGGCGGTAACTCAATTGCCGAAACGATTGTTTTTGGTCGTCAAGCTGGCCAACAAGTTACCCTTTACGCACGGAAATTGTAAAAGCAAAGTGATCGTTGGTGGTTAAGCAATCACCACAAGTAATTATTACTATCTATAAGGGACGGAAAAATGAAAAAATTAGAAAGCGTAAATTATAAGGGGTTTATTTGGCCCATTATTATTGGCTTAATTTTATGGTTCATGACGCCAATTAAGCCAGCCCAAGTTCCTGTTGCTGGTTGGCACATGTTTGCTTTATTCGTGGCAACAATCATTGCGTGTATTACTCGCCCACTACCAATTGGTGGGGTATCAATTGTTGCATTTGCCTTAACGGTATTAACAAAGACGGTACCAATGGAAAAGGCAATTGTTGGATTTGGGAATGCCTCAATCTGGATGATTGCAATGGCATTCTTCATTGCTCGGGGATTTATTAAGACTGGTCTTGGTCGTCGGATTGCCTTGAATTTCGTTAAGGCCTTTGGTAAGCGGACATTGGGATTGGCTTACTCATTGATTGGTGTTGACTTAATCTTGGCACCTGCAACTCCAAGTAACACCGCTCGTGCTGGTGGTGTTTTATACCCAATTATTGAAGCACTATCGCAATCATTTGGTTCAGATCCTAAGAAGGGAACTTCTCGAAAGATTGGTTCATTTTTGATCTTTGCTGAATACCACGGTGATATGATTACTGCCGCAATGTTCATGACCGCAATGGCTGCTAATCCGCTAGTTCAAACCCTCGCTAAAGGTAACGGTGTTAACATTACCTGGGTTGGTTGGTTCTTAGCCGCTTTAGTTCCTGGTATTATTTCCTTAATTGTTGTACCTTGGTTAATTTACAAGATGTACCCGCCTGAAATCAAGGAAACACCAAATGCTAAGCAATGGGCAGAAGATCAACTTTCAGAAATGGGTCCAATGACTCTTCCAGAAAAGTTAATGGCTATTATCTTTGTAATTGCCTTGGTTCTCTGGATTGTCGGAAGCTTTATCGGAATTGATGCTACTTTAGCTGCATTTATCGCTCTTGGTCTTTTACTTCTTTGTGGTGTTTTGAGTTGGCAAGATGTCCTTCACGAAACTGGGGCATGGAACACATTAACTTGGTTCTCTGTTCTTGTTATGATGGCTGGTCAATTAACCGCATTAGGATTTATTCCTTGGTTAAGTAAGACTGTTGGTAGTTCCCTTCATGGTTTGAACTGGGTAATTGTATTAATCGTTTTGATTGTTGCTTACTTCTACTCACACTACCTCTTTGCAAGTTCAACTGCCCACGTTACAGCAATGTACAGTGCATTCTTAGCAGTTGCAATTTCTGCAAATGTACCACCAATGTTAGCTGCATTGATGCTTGGGTTCTTTGGTAACCTAATGGCATCAACTACCCACTATGCTTCTGGTCCTGCACCAGTCCTCTTCGGTTCAGGTTATGTTCCTCAATCTAAGTGGTGGTCCCTCAACTTTGTCCTTGGGATCTTCTACCTTGTTGTTTGGATTGGTATTGGAAGCCTTTGGATGAAATTGATAGGAATGTGGTGAAAATAGGATATGAGCCGTGATGGATTAGTAATCGAGTCCGTTTCGGCTATGCTGTATAAAATATGCTTATACCAAGCATATTTTAACTAATTATGAATAAAGTTGAAATATCATAAATACAAATATCCCCCAAGGATTGGTTTTGCTTCAAATCTTTGGGGGATATTTTATGTAAGCGATATTAATAATTACTACATATAAAAGTCAATTCTGCTATATTTATAATCCTTTTTGCGATTAAAGTATCAATCAGTTTGATTTCTTGACTATTTAACATGATAATCTCCTTCATGATGTTTAAAACATAAATCATTTAGTGGAGTTTGTTCACTAAATTTGGGGATAAGAATCTGACTGGAGTTGCGAGATCAGACTATTGATAATTTAGTAGTCATTTTAAGAGATAAAATGTTGTTTAATTAGTACTTTAATATAAAATTATTTAGCAATAGTAGTTGTTCTAATAAAACCTACAATATAAAAAATTTCCTATTTTTATGATGGTACTTTTCTTAGAAGTAAAACTATATTTATTCTCGTAGTTCCTAAGAATCGTAAAGAATAGGTAGTTAAATCTAAATGCTGTGCTTGCCGTCTTCTTCTATTATGGCGTAAGATAGGATTATGGATTGAGAAAAGGAAGGAACAAAGATGAATACCCGCGATTTACAATATTTTGTTGCTCTAGTTAAATATAAAAATTATACACGGGTTGCTAAGAAATTTAAGGTGTCCCAACCGAGCATTACTCAAGCAATTCAACGGTTGGAAAGGGAGTTTAATACCCAATTAATCCGGAAAAATCATTTCCATCGAGATAAAATGATTACGCGTAGCGGACTGCTTCTCTATGAAAATGCCGTTTTGATTAATGACAAAATTGATTTAACCCGGAAAGAGATCGACCGAGCAAACCAAAAACAGATCCGCTTTGGTTTGCCACCAATTATTGGGAAATTGTATATTTCGAAAATTGTTGAAGAATTTTCTGGTGATCTACTTTCACGCCTTCAAATAACTTCTGTTGGCTCCCATGATCTTCTTAACCAGTTACGGAGAGGAGAAATTGATATTGCTATTCTTGGTTCAACGACTCCAATTAATGAGGATGATGTTTTTGCAGAACTGATGACAACGCGCCCGTTTGGGGTGATTGTCAGTGATCAGAATCCCCTTGCTAAAAAGAATGCTGTTTATTTTGGTGAACTAGCTGACCAACAGTTCATTAATTATGATCAACAATATGTTCACCAGTCGGCATTTCAAGCATATTGCACCTATGCCCAGATTAAACCTCAAATCGTTGTTTACCGTTTGCCAAACGTTTCATGGATTAAGGAACTTGTTCGGCAAGGTAAGGGAATCAGTTTAATGGTTAAGGATGCCGTAACCAATGAGCCGGGAATCAAAGCGTTAGATATCTTAGATCCAATTCCAGAAAGATTTTACATTTCAATTGTAATCCGTGATGGCTATGTCCTAAGTGATGCCGAAGAAGACTTTATTAAACGGATGAAACAAATACATCTTGCTAACTAGAGTTGACAAGGTCGGTATAATGATTTATGTGAACTTAATCAAATGGAATTGATGGAGGAAAGCAGTCGTGAAAAAAAGTGACTCAGAAGATACTGAAGGGATAATGGGGTTTGAACCCGCGGAACATATTTCAACGCACCACCATATGGCCATTCCCTGGCAGGATTTCTTTACTAACGATAACTTTACGTCAGCTGGTGAAGCTAACCTGGTAGAGCGAGCGGCAATTGTTGGCCGGATTGGGTTAATGATGTTATCATACGGAACGGGTGCCTGGCGAGTACGGGATTCAATGAATACCGTTGCGCGAGAACTAAAAATGACTTGTTCAGCTGATATCGGTCTAGTTTCTCTTGAATATACCTGTATGGATGCGCACCATAGTTATACTCAAGCTTTGTCCTTACCAAGTACGGGGATTAATACCAGTAAACTATCACAAATGGAACGATTTATTGATGAATTCCGGGAACATGGTAGTGAGTTGACAATTGGTGAAATTCATAATCGTCTCGAGACAATTGCTCATAGTCGAGGAAACTATTCACCGATTCAAGTTGGTTTAGCGGCTGCACTAGCATGTAGTTGCTTCGTTTTCTTGCTCGGTGGTGGCCCTGTTGAAATGGCATGTTGCTTTTTTGGTGCAGGACTGGGAAATTATGTTCGACGGAAGTTAATCGATCGGCATATTACTTTATTGGCTTGTGTATCTGTTGGGGTAGCAGTTGCCTGTCTTTTTTACCTTTTTGCCTTTATTGGGATGCAGTGGTTATTTAATGTTAGTCCTCGCCATGAAACCGGATATATTGGAGCGATGCTTTTTATTATTCCCGGTTTCCCGTTCATTACAAGTGGATTAGATATTTCAAAGTTAGATATGAGGTCGGGCCTTGAACGTTTAGCGTACGCAATTACAATTATTGTAGTTGCGACATTAGTGGGCTGGATTGTTGCTATGGCAGTGAAATTACGTCCAGGCACATTAAACGCTCTTCCGTTGTCATCATTGATGCTCATGCTATTACGCGTTGTAACAAGCTTTGGTGGTGTCTTCGGCTTCTCGATTATGTTTAATAGTACACCGAGGATGGCAACAATTGCGGGCTTAATTGGGGCAGTGGCAAATACAACTCGACTTGAATTGGTTGATTACAGTCATATTCCTGCTGGAGTGTGTGCATTTATTGGAGCCTTGATTGCTGGATTGCTTGCCTCTGTTGTTAAACGGAAAATCCACTATCCACAAATTTCTATTACCGTCCCATCGATTGTGATTATGGTTCCTGGTTTATATATGTATCAAGCAATGTATAATATGGGGTTAACATCCATTAGTATTGGAGCATTGTGGATTACGAAAGCGTTGCTAATTGTGGTATTCTTGCCGATGGGCTTAATTGCTGCACGAATTTTGACTGATTCGAAGTGGCGCCATAATGGTTAAATACGGGAGTGATTAGATGATCATTCAATATCCACAAGAACTTTTAGACGAAGTTCAGGAACGAGTCGTTGGCCATAATTTGGCTGGCTTTACCCCGGGTCAAGGGAAACTAAGGCCAGATTTAATGTTAGTTGGGGAAGCTCCTGGTCGTCATGAAGAAGTTCATAATATTCCTTTTTCAGGGGCATCTGGAAAAGAACTGATGAAAATGTTATCAACGATTGGCTATGATAGAGAAAGTGTTTATATCACTAGTGTTGTCCGTCAGCGCCCCTATTCAATTAAGAAGGTCACTGATAAAAAGACTGGTGCTCAAGTAGTGAAGAAGCCTAATCGGACTCCAACTAAGAAGGAGGTTCTAGCATTTGCCAACCTTTTTGATTGGGAGCTTGAGCAGGTTCAGCCTAAAATAATCGTGCCCCTTGGTAACACTGCATTGCAGCGATTGCTTGGCTCACAAGTAGGTATTGGGCAACTTCATGGTCATCTTTTAAAACAACCAATTCAGCACGCGAAAAATGATGGGAGTGGTTATGAATTAGCAGCAACTAATTCGCTCCTTGTTCCGATGTATCATCCCGCAGCTATCTTGTATAGTCGGAAATTAGAATCAACAGTTTATGAAGACTGGCAACGATTAGGTAAGATTATCAAAAAAATAAATAGTTGATGGTTGGATTTTACAAATAAATACTCTCTGTATAATTTATGGTTAGCTATTGTGTAAAAATTAAATGAGTAAATGAAAAGCGGGTGAAGCGTAAACTTCTGACCCGCTATCTTTATTTAAGGGGAGATGGGAATTTGAAATTAGAACAACGGCGAATAATTGTTACTGGGGCATTACTTCTCTCAAATATCATGGCAGGGATGGATGGAACGATTGTTAATACAGCCTTACCAGCAATTACCAGTGACCTTCATGCTCTCCAATATATGGGCTGGATAGTTGCAATCTTCCTATTTGGGATGGCGGTTGCCACTCCACTATGGAGTAAGTTTGGTGAACACAAGGGAAATAAGGTTGCCTATATTAGTGCAACTTCACTCTTTGCGGTTGGTGCGATTTTTCAAGGTCTTGCGCCTAATGTTATCTGGTTCATTATTGCCCGAGCAATAATGGGGATTGGTGCTGGAGGAATGAATACCATTCCCTTTATTGTTTTTGCGGAGCTCTATACTAATTTGAAAAAACGTGCAACCGTGCTTGGATTATCAAGTGCCTGCTTTGGGACTGCTTCAATTATTGGCCCGCTTCTTGGTGGGTGGATTGTTGATGCCCTTAGTTGGCACTGGGTATTTTATGTTAATGTTCCGATTGCGCTAGTGGCAATTACAATCATTACAATTTTTTATCAGAACGTTAGTAAGCAAGCAGCTGGTAAGCCAATTGATTACTTGGGAGCGACACTCTTAGTTAGCAGTTTAATGTTGATTCTGATTGCTGTTCAACTAATTGGAGTGGCATCGCTTCCGATTATCCTTGGGCTGGTTATTATCGGATTAGCATTATTGTTGTGGATGGTTAAGGTCGACCAACGAGCAGTGGATCCCATCGTACCTAATCGGCTTTTTACGAACCATGAATTAGTGATTGATTTTATACTATTCATTATTATCTGGGGTTCATTTATTGCTTTTGTTATTTATATTCCAATGTGGGCTCAGGGGCTTTTAGGTCTGTCTGCTTTGCTTGGTGGGATGACTCAAATTCCGGGTGCTATTACTGATTTTCTTGGCTCAGAACTTGTTCCATTTGTTCAGGATCGGTGGTCGAAATATGAGATTGTTGGGTTAGGAGCCTTTACAATTTTCATTTCCTTTTTAGGACTATTACTTGGTGGTCAATCTACACCGTTCTGGCTAATCATGGTCCTTGGTGCTTTTGAAGGATTTGGTGTTGGGCTGGTCTTTAATATTTTACAGCTCAATGTTCAAACTGATGCCGAACTTCGTGATGTTCCAATTGCAACTTCAATGGGTTACCTGATGCGGATCCTTAGTCAAACGTTCATGTCTGCGATCTATGGGGTAATTCTTAATCATGCCCTGTTACAGGGAATCCATAACTATCAGGGAATTACGATGGGAATGCTGAATAAACTGTCAAACGCTAAGACAGCTAGTAGTTTACCAGCATCACTTTTACCGGAGATGCGCCAAATTCTCTATAGTGGTTACCAAAATATCGTTATCACTGCCCTGGTCCTCATTATTATTTCACTCATTATGGTGGTTGTAATGTGGATTAGGAGCAAGAAACACGTAGTAAAAACAGTTTAAGAATAATAAAAAGAACGGTAAAAATGAGGTGTCCTAGAATTTTTAGACATTGAAGTGCCCCCCAAGTTGGACGAAGTATCCAACTTAGGGGGTCACTTCAGGCACTTCAAAATTGCCGATCTTTTTATTATTCTTAATCGTGATCATGTTGCCGATGCCACTCTTTAATTTGTTCCATTCGTGCTTTAAACCGTCCCTCACGCCCCTGAGTGGTTGGCTTGTAAAAATGGTGCCCAACTAACTCTGGTGGCATGGTTTTCATTGAAGTTAATTTATCTTTGGTATTATGAGCATATTGGTAGTGATCCCCGTAATGCAACTCCTTCATTAGTTTAGTTGGGGCGTTTCGGATTTGAAGAGGAACCGGTAAATTACCAGTTTCCTTAATTATCTTTTTAGCAGTCATTCGAGCTTCATATGTTGAATTTGACTTTGGAGCTAGTGAGAGATAGATTACACACTCTGTTAGGTGAACGTCGCATTCGGGAAGACCAAGAAATTGACAAGCCTGAAATGTGTTAATGGCAATATTTAAGGCGTTCGTGTCTGCTAGACCAATATCTTCACTTGCAAACCTGATGAGCCGTCTTGCAATATAGAGGGGATCTTCACCACCGTTAATCATTCGTGAATACCAGTAAATGGCAGCATCAACATCGCTATTTCGCATTGCTTTATGGAGGGCAGAGATGACATTATAGTGTTCTTCACAGTGTTGATCATAGCGCAAGGACTTAGTATTAATGAACTGCTTAAGACTGTCGATAGTGAGCTGTACTTGCTGAGCATGATGGTTAGCATTAAGAATTGCCATTTCAAGGGTATTTAGTGCAACTCGGGCGTCTCCGTTTGCGAATTCTGCAATCATTTTTAGTGTTTCGTTATCATAGCTAATATTGAGGGTGGGGAAACCATTAGGATGCTTAATGGCTCGCTTGAGAATATTAACGATGTCGTTGACAGCTAGTGATTTTAGCACAAATACTTTACAGCGACTCAATAAAGCAGAGTTAATTTCAAAAGAAGGATTTTCGGTTGTTGCACCGATTAAAATAATACTTCCTCGTTCGACGAAGGGAAGAAAGGCATCCTGCTGTGCCTTATTGAAGCGGTGAATTTCATCAATAAAACAAATCGTTCGTTCACCAAACTCACGATTCTTCTCTGCTTCTTCCATGATTTTGCGAATATCACGAATACTACTAGTTACAGCACTAAACGTGATAAAATGCGAATTAGTTTGGTGGGCAATAATTTCTGCAAGGGTTGTCTTGCCTACACCAGGTGGTCCCCAAAATATTAGTGAAGAGACCTGATCCGTTTCAATAAGATCATGTAAGACTTTACCGTTACCAATTAATTGTTGTTGTCCCATGAATTCTTTAAGGGTTGTAGGACGAACCCGGTTTGCTAAAGGCGTATTGTTATTATTGGGGTGCGAAAAGAGTGATTCTTGGTGCATGTTATTACTTCCTTTTAATTAATTTTAGAACAAAACTTTCTAAATTTGAATGGAGTAGGTAACTGAAATCGTGTTACGATAAGAATAATTGTTTGTATCAAAGCTGGATAAATTCGACTAGAAAAAAGGAGCCTAACAGCTCATGAAAAAATTACCCAAATTTGAACCACAGGTTGCTTCGGAGCTTGCTAATAATTTTAGCCAAGGTGTTCGGGATTTAGTGAGTTGTGGACATCACCGTTCACAACGAGCAACGTTTGTTGAATTACAGATCCAAGTAAGCGGCTATAAGCGACGAATGGCCGATGAGAAAAAATTTCAACAAATACTAGCTGAGGCACATCAGCAAAGGGAAGAGAATTTTGTAATCCCCGCAGTACCATTTACTGTTAGTTTACGAAAATTACCGAAAGCACCAGTAAGAACTTATGTCTTAAACGAACAAGCGGAACCGCAGAAAGCGATCATTTATTTGCCAGGAGGAGCGTATGTTGAGTCACCTGTAAAAGAACAGTGGGCCTTTGCTAACTGTTTGGCACTGAAAACAGGGGCTCGGGTCTATATTGTTCTTTATTCGCAGCTACCAGATCATACATTTGAGACGGCATACCAAGAACTTACACGGTTATACCAACAAATTTATGATCAAATTCCAGTAAGCGATATTACAATTTTAGGTGATTCTGCAGGTGGTGGATTAGCCACGGGTTTTTGCGAATATTGTGCAGAAAATGATTTACCACAACCAGGACATTTAGTATTACTATCGCCTTGGCTAGATTTGGATTTGACTAACCCGACGATTGCCAAGTATGAACCACATGATGTCACGTTATCCGTTAAGGGGTTACGTCGAGTAGCTGATTTGTGGGCTGGCAAAACGAGACATGATGATTACCGGTTAAGCCCTCTTAATGGGGATATCAGTCAGCTTCGAGATGTCTTTGTTTGTGTTGGCACACGGGAAATTATGTATCCAGATAGTGCTTGCTTTGTGCAAAAACTTCGTGAGGCACAAATTCCCGTAAAGTTCGTTGCTGGCCGTGATTTGCCCCATATCTTTCCGGTATATAAGATGCCAGAATCAGACCAAGTAATAACAGAGATTAATAGGGTAGTTAATAATTAGGTGGTAAAGGAGAGGTCAATAATGACAAAAGTTGCTGTTGTATTTGCACCAGGGTGTGAAGAAATTGAAGGATTAACGGTAATTGACGTTTTACGGCGTTTAGGAATTGAAACTAAAATGGTCGGCTTAGAAAATAAAGAAGTTATGGGTGCTCATAACATTAAATTAACTTGTGATGAAGTTTTAGGTGATCAACTTTTAGATTATGATTTGGTTGCTTTCCCGGGTGGAATGGGTGGTTCACAACATCTTCGGGACAACGAAAAATTGCAGCAATTAATGGTTCAGCGAAATAAGAATGGTAAATGGAATGCAGCAATGTGTGCTGCACCAATTGCTCTTGCTCATTATGGTTTGCTAGATAATCATGATTACACTTGTTTCCCAGGTATCAATGAACAGATTCAAGAAGAAGTTCCAACGGCACGCTTCCATAAAGATATTACTGTAGTTGATAAGGAGGCTAAGCTCTTAACAAGCCGTGGACCGGCCACTGCACTTGCGTATGCTTTTAAGATTGCAGAAGTTTTGGGCATTGATACAAAACAACTTAAGAAAGATATGCTTTATGATTACCTTGCTCAGAACATTTAAAGATAGGTCCATATTTAAACCAAAATCCTCTTTACAGATGAATACGAATATTATAAGATACTATTTGTTGTTTTATTCGTAACTACTGTTTGGAGAATTTTTTTTTGAACGCAATTAACAAGTATTTTCATCTAGATGAATTAAATACGAACATTCGCACGGAAATCTTAGCTGGATTTACTACTTTTATTTCAATGTCGTATATCCTTTTTGTTAACCCCAACGTTCTTGGGGCGGCGGGGATGAATCAGGGAGCCATTTTTACGGCGACTGCGCTTTCAGCAGCATTTGGAACGTTGATGATGGGACTCTATGCCAAGTACCCAATCGCAACTGCTCCAGCTTTAGGAATTAATGCATTTTTCTCCTATTCAGTTGTTATTGGAATGGGAGTTAATTGGCAGACTGCCTTAGCAGCGGTTTTTGTTGCTTCGCTGATTTTTATCCTTATCACGATTTTTAAATTACGAGAATTGATAATTGATGCCATCCCGAGTGATTTAAAGTTTGCCATTTCCAGCGGGATTGGATTATTTATTGCCTTTTTAGGACTTCATCAAGGTGGATTAGTTGTTGCCAATAAATCTACAGTTGTAGGTCTTGGTTCATTTACTACGCCCACCACTTGGCTAACTGTGATTGGTTTGATTGTTACCTCGCTCTTACTAGTTAAACGGATCCCAGGGGCAATTTTTATTGGGATGGCAGTCACTGCAATTGCAGGGTTAGTTACTGGCCTTATTCCAATGCCACACCATGTCCTTTCTGGCGCGCCCAGCTTGAAGCCAACATTTGGCGTAGGTGTTGAATACTTCTCACACATTAATACTGTTCAGCTATGGGTTGTGGTCCTGACATTCTTGCTGGTAACTTTCTTTGATACCGCCGGAACGTTAGTTGGTCTAGCACAACAGGCTGGCTTTATGAGGGATAATAAGATGCCACGGGTTGGAAAAGCCTTAATGTCTGATTCTAGCGCAATGTTAGTTGGTTCGATCCTAGGAACTTCACCCGTTGGGGCTTATGTTGAATCATCAGCAGGAATTGCAGTTGGTGGTCGTTCGGGATTAACTTCTGTGGTAACAGCAATTTGCTTCATTTCAGGAATGTTCTTCTCCCCATTACTTCCGGTAGTTACTAACCAAGTAACTGCACCAGCTTTGATTATTGTTGGTGTTTTAATGGCGCAATCAATGAAACGAGTACACTGGGAAAAGCTTGAAATAGCAATCCCATCATTTTTAATCGTCATTGGAATGCCTTTAACTTATAGTATTTCTGATGGGATGGCACTTGGCTTAATTATGTATCCGTTAACCATGATTGCTGCCAAGCGCGGTAAAGAAGTCCACCCTATCATGTACGCTCTTTTCTTTATCTTTATTGTCTTTATTGCAATATTGAATGTAAAGTAGAAGAGAGCGAGCTAGCAGGGACTTGCGAAAGATTAGCGATTTCTTCTAACGAAGGCTTTTTTGCCTAGGAAGAAGTTCATGACGAGTATATTTAAATCTATTGACGGAGATTACTAACTCCCAAAGATAGTTAGATAAATATCATAAAAATAAAAAACGTGGATTCAATCATAGCAAATTATGGTTGGATTCACGTTTTTAAATTATTTTAAACCAAGTTATCTATTAATAACGTATTTTATTGGTTTATTATTTAAAACATTAATAGTATTAGTAGCAACAATCTCAGCCATGGCATTCCGGGCTTCAAATGATGCGTTACCGATGTGTGGGATACCATTGTCTAGTTTCTTAAAACTATCGAGCAATCCAGGAGAAGAAAGCATGTTTTGCTGGTTTATCAGCTCGTTGATTAATTACCCCTACAAGGGCCATCATCGAGTTAATAATTGAGCTTCTTCTGCGGAATGCGGTATAACGAGATTCCCAAATATCAGCGTACTTATTCTTGTATCGTCGTAATCCTTGGAAACCGTAGAGGTGGTAACCATATTCGTAAATAAAGTGCGCAACTTTTTCATCAAGAAAACTAAATTGTGACTCACCAACATTTGCTAAAGGTGCCATTCCTAAGTCAAAGTATTCATAATCATGTTCTTGACCGTATAGGAACATACTAATAAAAATCTTATCCATAATTCCTGACGGTGCATCATGAGAGTGACGCATTAAGTCAATGGTGAGGTACGTCTTTCCTCCAGTAGGCATAAAGGTCGCAAAGGCAACTATTTTACCGTCCTTATCGGTGACAGTTGCAACTGGCGCTAGTTGAATATAATCTGGTAAGAAGAATCCTAAAGAGAAACCTTTCTCTATTTGTTTTCCTAACCAATCATTAGAAACCGCCTTGAGCTTTTTCATGAATTCGTCATCAAAAGGTGGTTTAACAACCTTAAATTGGTACCCTTCACGATCGAATTTATGCATTAATGCTCGTTGTGAGCGTTGCCGTTTTCCAGCTAGGGTGAAATCTGCTAGTCGTACTAAACCAGTTTCACCAGTTTTAATGAAGTCAAAACCAAATTCATGGAGCAACATGGTAAATTGACCAGAAATCTCGTAAAACACTAATTGGTAATTATAAAGATCGGTTTCCTTCAAGAATTGGCGAAGGGCAGGACGAAATTCAGCAGAATTACCAACCGGATCGCCCATAATAATTAATCGATCATAGTTTCGTCGATACATAAAGTACAGTTGATCCTGACCATCTTTTTGGTAAAAGTAGAGGTTTTTATCCTTTAAGAAGGCAAGATGACTGGTACGACTACCACCAAATTGTTCAATGACCTTCCGTACACGTTCAGCATTAAATTTTTGTTCCTTAGCAAACGGATCAGCTCCAGAGCAGAAGTAATGGAGGATTAGGACAAGGAGAATTAATCCTAAGAGAAGACCGATTAATCCAGAAAGCCATACCTTTTCTCCCGGGAAGAGGAAGAAGTTAGGAATCTTATGATTTCTGGTATACTGGGGCGCATTGAGAACTCCGACAATAACATAAAGAATACAACTACCGGCAAAAATTAGGAGGTCAATTGTGAACTTACTAATTGAATATTGGAGTTTAGCACGATAGAGTTCTCGTTTTGAAAGTAAAATAAGAATTAAAACAATTGCTAAGTAAATGGTTAAACTCATCGTTCGGAGATTCCACCAAGTATTGACAATTCCAATTAGGAGGAGCGCCAAAGTCGGCCAATAAGCTTTTTGAACCTTAGATGCTAATCCGCGAGCACATGCTAACATGGCAATCGCAAAGAGAACTGTGGAAAGTTGGTGGATAAAGAAGAAAGTAAATGGATAAAGTCGGGCAAAAATTTTATTATCTTCCGTGATGTCAGGGACGGCAGCTGCAAGCAGCATTAAGATGCCGGAGATGTACATAAATGCTGTGATCAGAGAATGGGCAGTGTTTTGAATAATAATCAATGGTAGGCCATCAAAGAAGTCATTTACCTGACGAGCAACATCGTGGAGAAAAAAGATTCCTGCAAGAAATAACGGCACAATGTAGTAGAAGATCCGGAAAAGAAGTAACCAGATGATAATTGTTGGCTTAGAAATTCCCATTAAAGAGAGTTCGAACATCATCATGACATCGAACGATCCAAGTGCCCCAGGAATCATGGAAATGACACCAAGTAGTTGAGCAACAACATATAAAGGCAAAACCGAAACAATGTTGTGACGAATGCCTAAACACCAGCCAACGAGTAAGAAAAACAAGGCAACAAATAGCCATTCGCAAGTCGAACTTCCGACTAATAAACCTTCAATTTTTGGCGTAACATCCTTAAACAGGCGGTTATTATTAATTAATGTGAAGTAGAAGACTACGGGAAAATAAAGTCCTCCAGCAACTAACCAAATTGCATACTGGTTAAAGTGACCGCCTTGATGGAAAATAAACATCAAGGCAAGAGCCACCCAACAGAGAACTGAGAGCCCTGATAAAAGGAAGACGGCAATTTTAGAGATGGCTAGTAGAATATCTTTTTTACTAGCATGCTTGCGGTAGAAGTATGCCCGCATTGTTGCCCCAAGGACTCCCCCAAAGCCAGCAATATTTGTAAGGGTATTGGTAATCCAACCACATCGAATAATATAGGACGTCTTAAACTTTCCGGGAAGGAATTTAACAATTGCAAAATCATAGCCCAACATCGGAATAACGGCAATACAACCAAAGATTAATAGGATAATAATATTAGACCAGGTTAAGTTGCTTAAACCGATCCCAACATGGTGCCAGTCAACGGTTTTAAAAAAACTTGTTAGTGCATGGACAACAAAAATAACGACTGAGATTACAAAGACGATTTTTACTGGTCGCGAATATTTTTCCCACCATGATGATAAGCGTTTATATAAGGACTCCATAATTTCCTCCTTAAATAGATACTAATAATCATTATAAAGGATTTCTTCTTTTTGAAGAAGTTAAAAGGAAATTTAAAAAATTGTTGACACTGGTGAATAAGTTTCGTATACTTTTATTTGTTGTTAAATGGTCCGTTGGTCTAGTTGGTTTAGGACGCATCCCTGTCACGGATGAGATCACGAGTTCGAGTCTCGTACGGACCGTCATAGTTAATAAAAAGGCTGGGAATTTTATTCCCAGCCTTTTTACATAAATAATTAAATATTGTAGGAGGAAAAAATGGAAAATACATGGCAATATCGAGGCACTGAGCCAATCAAAATTAAAAAGTACCTTCAATCATTGGGGATGGGACACCGACTTTTTAATGATTTAAAAAATGGCCAAGGCGAATTTCTGGTGGATCATCGTAAAGTTCGGCCAACAACAAAGATATTGCCGAACCAACCGTTAACTATAATTGCCCAGCCAGAAATGCGCGATTTGTCAGTAAAAATAAGTGATGAACCGCTTAATATTATTTATGAGGATGCCAATTGGCTAGTAATTGATAAGCCAGCAGGAGTAACTTCAATTCCTGGTCCGTCAGTAGATAATGGGACGGTTCTTAATCGAGCAGTTAAGTATTTAATTGATCAGAATTCAAGTGATCAACGGCCTCATTTGATTACACGCCTTGATCGTTATACCGGTGGTTTACTATTAATTGCTAAGCATCATGTTGCTTCTAGTATGATTAGTCAACAGGTGCAACAACACCAGATGTTAAAGGAATATACCGCATTTGTTTCTGGAAAATTCAATGAAAAACATGGCATGATTAATAAGCCAATTGCCCGGCGTGAAGGACAGCCCCAGCGGGTAATTGCGGAGAATGGTCAACAAGCGATCACTGAATACTGGGTAGAAGAGGAGCAAGCTGATTGGACTAGACTCCGGGTTCAATTACATACGGGACGAACTCATCAAATTCGAGTACACCTTGCTTCTGTGGGTCATCCATTGATTGGTGATCATCTTTATGATGGTGATACCTCTGAACGTCAACATCAAGCATTATGGGCAACAAAACTATCGTTTAAGGATCCATTTACGTTAAAACAATTAACGTTTTCCCGGGAAATAAATAGTCTTCCAGAAAATTAATTTTATAGCCCCCTAACGATTGAAATAATAATCGTTAGGGGGCTATAATTATGATTTATTTTTGCTTAATCATTTGGGCCATAAATTCTTGTTCCGCTTGTTGGGATACTTGTTGAATTTGTTGGGCACTCATATGTGGTTGCTTTGCCATTGCAGCTTGAACCTTGGCAGTAACGAAACTCTTAGCTTGAGCTTGAAGCCGCGGACCTGCAGCAACAAAACGCTTTTGTAGTTGTTGGGCTTGCATAGGAGTGAGTTTAATAAAAATACGTGGATATTTAATCACATTAATTCTTTTAACTAATGTGCCATTCATTCCTGACCACATAAAAAGGCACTTGTAAAAATTATTTTTAAACCGCCATCGTGTTTCTGTTGTTTTTAATTGTGGTTTAGCTCGATTAGTGAATTCCATTTTACTGGTCGTATATTCATTTGCCTGTGTGTGAACAGGCTTTTTTTGGCCTTGACTGGTTTTATAAATTAAAACATTATCTTGACCGTTAGTGCCTACAGGTTGATAGAGGGCAATTGGTAATTTTTCTGTTGCGGAGTAGACAGTTTGGGTGGTGGTTGTTGTTACTTTTTCCATTCCCAAATGATGACTGTAGTTTAATGTCATCAGGGTAGTTGAAACAATGAAGAGAATGCCGAAAATAATGGTTCCAATTATTCTAGTTACTCGCTGGTTGATAAACATTACGCTAGCGAATAGTGCAATTGCGGAACCAAACATTAAAATAATGATCATTTAGTATCCTCCTTTTCTCGAATGTTATCTGGATCAAGCTTTAAATGGATACCGTTACCGCTTGTAACAAAGAAAGTTAAACAGAGACCAATTAAGGCAAAGACAATTGCAAACCAAAATGCTGCATGATATCCCATTAAAGTTGCGTCAAACATTTGTGACTTATATTGAAGGGGAGCAGCCTTTAGTAATGAGTGAGTTGGTTTATTATTATTTGTGACATTGGTTAGAACGGAAATCATAATTGCTGTACCAACAGAGGTAGCAACTTGACGAAGAGTATTGTTAACTGCTGTTCCGTGAGAAATGAGATGGTATGGTAACGAATTCATTCCTGCGGTAGTTACTGGCATCATTACCATAGAAATTCCAAACATTCGTACTGCATATAGGAAAATAATATAGATAGTTGGAGTATCACGGGTAATAAAGGCAAATGGAATAGTTCCTACTGAAAGGATAAACATCCCAGTAATCGCAAGCCGTCTTGCTCCGTGACGATCGAATAGGTTCCCGGTGATTGGACTCATAACCCCCATGAAAAGGGCACCAAATAAGAGAGTTAGCCCTGAATGGAAAGCTGACATTCCATGAATAATTTGGAGGTACAAGGGAATTACTAACTCAACCCCAACCATTGCCATCATTACAATTGAACTTAAGATTGTTGCCAAGGTAAATTCATTGCTCTTAAATACCTTAAATTCCAAGAATGGTTCCTCTAGTTTGTTCTGACGGAAAATGAGGAATGCAACAAGGATAACACCAATGATGATGGTTGATAAGACAACTGGGTCGGACCATCCATCGTTACCCACGCTAGAGAAACCATAAAGCATACTTCCAAATCCAGCCGTTGAGATAATTACTGACAACCAGTCAAGATGTGGTTTCCGGTTAGGAATAACGTTTTTGACAAAGAATAGACTTGCAATGATTACAACAGCAGCAACTGGGACAATCATTCCAAATAACCACCGCCAGCTATAGTTATCAATGACCCATCCAGAAAGGGTTGGACCAATTGCCGGTGCTAAACCAATAACTAGTCCGTTAATTCCCATGGCGGCTCCACGTTTTTCAGGTGGATAGATTGTTAACATGATATTTTGCATTAATGGCATGTTAATACCCACACCAACTGCTTGGATTAAACGCCCACTGAGAAGGACGGCAAATGATGGTGCTAACCATGACATAATTGTTCCAATTTCAAAGATTGACATTGCGATGACGAATAGGAGCTTGGTATTAAAACGACTGCTTAAGTAGGCACTAATTGGGATCATGATCCCGTTAACCATTAAGAATCCGGTAGTCAGCCATTGAACAGTTGACGTACTAATGTTAAAAGCATCCATTAAAGCCGGAAAGGCGGTTGAGAGGATAGTTTGATTTAGGATAGTACAAAATGCACCAATTAATAGGATCAAGACCATTAATCTTCTATTGTATGGTTTGTTATTAATATCTACAGGAATAGACTGTGGATCCACACTGAAAACCTCTTTTCTTTTTTTGATCAATGTTACTTAATATAAAACTATTTAATATCTTTGTCAAATTATTTGACAAAGATATCTGATTTTAAGATAATACCAAATAGATTAAAATATGGAGGAGGATGATGATGAGTATTTTACTTGCCGATCGATTTCATAAGATGATTGGTCAGAACAATTTGCGGGTTACGATGTCACAATTAGTAGAAATGACGGGAGTATCATCAAGCCAAATTCGTTATTGGGAAAAGAAAGGGTACATAGAATCTGAACAGGAAGAGAAAAATCAAAACCATCTGTTTCCGGTTACTATGCTTTTTCGAGTTTGTACGATTAAGTTTTTTCTTGATCAAGGATATACGCTAGCGGTGGCCGTCAAAAAGGAACAGGAGCGTCGTGAGTCCGTTAAACTATTACGTAAATTTATTCTTAATCAAAAATTGAATGTTAAGCAGCTAGGCCCTGGTAAGGGAGAAATTGAAATAGGTGAAATAGCTGAAGACCCTCATATTGAAGTTTATGCGACTGTTAAGAATGGAAAAACTGAATTACATCTTCGGCAGAAGTGATTAGATTGTGTTATGGTATTAATGAAAGAAAATTTATTTTTATGGTAAATTGAGAAAGGGAAGCGATCAGAATGGCACAAGTAGGATTACGCTATGATGAACTAGATAATCATGCTGCTAAGGAAGCAGCTTTAAAGGCGTTTATTGCCTTTTACATTCATCAATACCAATTGAAGAGCCTTGAGATTATGGGGGCGAAGGCTTCAAACAAAGTTATGGGGACAATCAACCATGTTTTGAAAGAGAACGCTTATCACGGTGAAGAAGAATTAGCTGAAATTAGCGAACGACTTTGCAAAAGTGCTTATGAAGAGGTTCTTAGTGAATTGACTGATGTAAAATTCGATCAAGAAGGAGGACCAATTGTTCCCTTGGAAAAGATGTGGCAAAACGAAGAAGAAAACTTGCCAACAGAAGATTAGAAAATAAATCTTTTGTAAAATGTAATAGAACGTTCTAATTACACTATTAATACCTTTATTTTTTAAGAGACTAGGAAATCAATCCGGTCTCTTTTTATTTTGGAATCCTGAATGATAGCAGAAAAAGATAATATATGGTAAAATATAAATAGTTTTTAGTACGGATATAAAAAAGTAAAACTGAATCGCCAAGGAACCCTTTTCTAACCCGAAAAGTGGGTCTTTTGGCCTACAATTTTCCGTTATTGATTTAATGAAATACAGATAGAAAGGTACAAAAAAGGTATTATGTCAAAATTAAATATTAAGAACAATGAAGTCGCCTTTTATGCCATGGGGGGCTTAGGCGAAATCGGTAAGAACATGTACTGTGTTCAGTTCCAAGATGAAATCATCATTATTGATTGTGGTGTGCTTTTCCCTGAAGATGAACTCCTAGGTGTTGATTATGTAATTCAAAATTACGATTATCTGATTGAGAATAAGGATAAGATTAAGGGAATCTTTATTACTCACGGACATGAAGATCACATCGGTGGATTGCCTTTCTTCTTACAAAAGGTAAATGCCCCAATTTATGCGGGACCATTTGCGATGTCCCTAATTAAGGGAAAGTTAGAAGAAAAACACCTTTTGCGTGATGCGGAACTTCACGAAATTAATGAATTTGATGAAGTTCACTTTAAGAAACTTTGGGTTAGCTTTTTCCGAACAACCCACTCAATTCCTGATACTTTGGGTGTTGCGGTTCATACGCCCCAAGGGACAATTATTCAAACTGGAGACTTTAAGTTTGACTTAACACCAGTTGGCCATTTACCAGGGCCAAACCTTCAGCAAATGGCTAAACTTGGGGATGAGGGAGTCCTTCTTTTAACTTCTGACAGTACAAACGCTGAACGACCACAGTTTACTAAGTCGGAACGGTGGGTTGATATTCATATTCGGCGTATTTTCGAACGGATTAAGGGTCGAATCATTTTTGCTTCATTTGCTTCAAATGTTTACCGGTTGCGTGAAGCATCCGATGCGGCAATTGCCCAAGGGCGGAAGATTGCTGTATTTGGTCGAAGTATGGAAAATGCTATTGCTGCCGGACAGGAACTTGGTTACCTTAATATTCCTAAGGATTCGTTAATTGACCAAAGTGAAATTAATAACTATCCACCGGAAAAAGTATTGATTATGTGTACTGGTTCTCAGGGTGAACCAATGGCAGCATTGAGTCGAATTGCTAACGGGACACACCGCCAAATTACCATTCAGCCTGGTGACACTGTAGTCTTCTCAAGTAACCCAATTCCTGGGAATACCACTAGTGTTAACGCATTGATCAATAAGTTGGAAGAAGATGGTGCAAATGTTATTCACGGTTACGTTAACAACATTCACACTTCCGGCCACGGTGGTCAAATCGATGAAGAATTCATGTTGCGGTTAATGAAGCCCAAGTTCTTTGCACCAGTTCACGGTGAATACCGGATGCAAAAGATTCACACTAAGCTAGCTGAAATGACTGGTGTTCCACAAGAGAATAGTTTTATTTTAGCTAACGGAGATGTATTAGCGCTAACCAAGGATTCTGCAAGAGTTGCTGATCATATCGATAGTGCTGCAGATGTTTATATTGATGGTCGTGATGCCGGTGATACTGTTGGTAATCCAGAAATCCATGAACGTCGTCTTCTTTCTGAAGAAGGGGTTGTAACAGCGGTGGCAGTTGTTGACTTGAAGGATTACCAGATTGTTGCGGGACCTGATATTGTTTCACGAGGATTTGTTTACATGCACGAGTCTCAAGAGTTAATTAAGGCAGCTAATCACGAAGTCTTCTGGGCAATCTTAAATACCTTTAAGAATCATAAGCATGTGGATCGTCGTGCTCTTAATCGGACAATTATTAGTCGTTTGCAAAAGCTCCTCTATGC
Organism: Limosilactobacillus fastidiosus; assembly: GCF_014145505.1. Taxonomy (GTDB): domain Bacteria; phylum Bacillota; class Bacilli; order Lactobacillales; family Lactobacillaceae; genus Limosilactobacillus; species Limosilactobacillus fastidiosus. The sequence continues at coordinate 34,160 of NZ_JACIUZ010000041.1, read as the reverse complement.
TCGAACAGGTCGTCGTCCCGTAATTATTCCGATGGTAACGATTTTAAATGGTGATCGCCACTACGAAAATCATCACTATCGGCAACCAAATAATAAGAAAAAAGCGGGGCATGAAAATAACAATCGGAGCAATCACCCAAAACATCATAATCAACAGCGAAAACATGGCAATCTAAAAAAGCAAAATGCTAAAAAAGAACCAGTTGCTACTGGTAACAATAAATAGAGATAATAATAGGTCCCAAAATCCGGATGTCCGGACTTTGGGACTTATTTATTATCCTTAACTAACTAACTAATTTCTAGGATAAAATGTTTAAACTCATTAGTATAATTTGGTATGATCAAACAATATAAGCAATTATTTATTTGGAGGAATCTCGATGACTGGAAGAGATTATTTAAAGATCTGGTATCGAGTTCAAATCGGTGCGACTTTAATTATTTTAATGATGATGATGATTCGTAACTTTGAACTTGGCCGTAATATTTGGCTGCAATTGTTATGGATGGTAATTATTCTTGGCTTAGGATTAGCTGAAGAATTATGGGAGAATGTCCTACCAATTATCAGTAAAGTGAATTGCTGGATTCAGGGGTTAGCACAACCAGTAATTCTTACCTTTGCTTGGGGGGTAATTACCCGGGAAATAATTACGATGCTCCATATGCCATCGCGCGGTGTAGTGCTGCTAATGATCTTATACTATTTTGTAATGTATGCGCCGTTCGCTAGTGTCATTGGTGGACAGATGAATCTGAGTATTGAGCGGTTTGTTTTTGTAATTTGGATGTTTCAGATTGTAATTGTCCCCTTTACTTATCTGCCATTTGACCTAATTGCTAACCCTAAGTTAACTATTTTGTTATCAACGGGTGCAGTTGGTGCCGTTGCATATTTTCTTTTTGCAGTTACTGTAATGCGTGCATGGCACTTATCATGGCCAGGCTTAAAGCCAAATTGGAGTAGCGACTTCAATTGGTGGATTCTATTTTTAATACTTGCTATTTTTGTAATTCCGCTAGGAAGTAGTATGATGGCAATTATCCATTTACCCAAGCATGGTCTTTTTAAACTAACATGTCAGGCGTTTGAAGCTGGTCTTGCGGAAGAAAGTTTATTTAGGTTTGCGTTACTTGGTGTCCTTTTTTACGCATGGCGTAATGTTAAGCAACGGTTACCGTTAGCGATCATTACTAGTTCGTTACTATTTGGCTTTGCCCACTTGATTAACTTGGGAGGACAAAGAATAGATTTAACCCTTTATCAAGTTGCACTGGCTTTCTTACTTGGATTATTCTTATCAGTTGTTTATGTATATACTGGTCAATTATGGTTGACAATGTTAATGCACTTTAGTCTTGACTGGTTTGGCTTTTTAGCAACGGGAACTACGAAGTTAACTGGTGACTTAGTTCCAGCGGACTGGTGGGGATTATTATTTCTCTTAGTAATGTTTGGTGGGTTTAGCCTTTGGATGATGTTTGACACCCGAAGAGAAGTAATGGAACGTCATGTTAGACGATTAACTGGAAAGCACCAACGTTTTGGATTTTCGATTCAGTATTAAAGTTAATAGATAAAAAAGAGGAAATGGTGAAGAACATTTCCTCTTTTACTTTTTTAGATGTATTAATTTTCTACCTATGCTAAATGTTTATCTAAGTAGCGGGCAAGGAGAGAAAGAGAGTAGCAAACAATAAAATATAACACGGCTAAAGCAACAAACATTGGAATGATATAGTTGGTGTTTTGCCCATAAATAATTTGAGCGTGGTACATTAATTCTGGTAGGACAATGATTGTTGCTAAAGAAGTATCCTTAACTAACGAAATAAATTGACTAACTAGTGCCGGTAACATATTTTTAATTGCTTGGGGTAAGACAATTAGTCGGAGTGCTTGCCACTTCGTTAGTCCATTGGCAAGAGCCCCTTCAGTTTGCCCATAATCAACAGAATTAATACCGGAACGAACAATTTCAGCTACCATCGATGATTCAAAAACGGTCAATGCTAGGATGGCCGCCGGAATAATTTCTGGTTTAATACCGATGTTTGGAAGACCAAAGTAGGTAAAGAAAATTATTAGCAGCAATGGTAAGTTACGAATTAAATCAATAATGAAACCAACGATTGCTGACACGTACTTAATCTTTGCATAACGAATGATTCCTAATAAGGTTCCAATGATGAAGCTACAGATGATTGAGGCAACTGAAATTTCAATAGTAACTCCTAGTCCTTGAAGAAGAAAGCGGATATTAATCCATGAATAAGCATCAATAAAGTTTTGCATTTTTCATTCCTCCCTAAGCTAACTTCTTTTCTAGGTGACGCATGTAGTAGCTGAGGGGTAAAGTAATGATCAGGTAGAGAACACCAACGATAAAGTATGTTGGCATTGTCTTTAAGGTGTCATTAGCAATTAAGTTTCCTTCATACATTAAGTCAAAACCAGCAACAAAGGCCAGCACAGAGGAGTTCTTAACTAAGTTAATGAATTGGTTACCTAGTGGTGGAATCACAACCTTAAAAGCTTGGGGTAAGATAATATACCGCATCGCTTGAGCATGAGTTAGACCATTAGCAAGAGCCCCTTCGAGTTGGCCGTCTTCCACAGAATTAATCCCAGCGCGGACAGTTTCAGCAATAAAAGCTGAGGTATAAAGTGTCAGGCCGATTGTCCCAGCCGCAAAACCACTAATTTTAACGATATACATAGGAACAATAAGGAAGAATCCCATTGCAATTACCAACAAGGGAATATTCCGAAAGACTTCGACATAGATACTACCGATTAGGCGTACAATTCGGTATTTAGAAATTTCTAATAGTGCAAAGAAAGTCCCAATAACTAAACTACCAACGAGTGCAATCAGACTGCAGAGAATTGTATTCCAAAGACCGTTGAGTAGGGGATGCCATTGAGTCGTAATAATATCTAACATTAACGTTTCATCTCCTGATAGTTAAAACCTTTAACATTACCAAACCATTTAAGAAGGAGTCGGTTGTAAGTCCCATTTTTTTCAAGCCGGTTAAGTGCCCAGTTTAATTTATTTCTAAATGGTGCCTGATTTTTATTAACAGCAATTCCATAAGGCTCTTTGGTAAAGTTACCACCAACAACTTCATAACCAGGATTTTCACTTGCCATCCCATAAAGGATACCATTATCTGTAGTGAGGGCATCTCCTTGTTTTGACTTTAGTGCTGTCATTGCTTGAGCATAGTCGGAAAGCTGGAGTACCCGTGCCCTTGGTGCAAACTTAGCAACATTTTTAACCGAGTTAGAACCAGATACACCAAGAATTACTTCACCCGGTTTATTGAGATCCTGGATATTTTTGATAGGACTGCCCTTTTTAACTAAAAGAGATTGACCAGCATCAAAGTATGATTTGGTAAAATCAACTTGTTTTTCTCGTTCAGGAGTAATGGTCATGGTGGCCATGATTGCATCAATATTGCCGTTCTTTAGTAATGGAACTCGCGTACTACTAGTAACTGGAACAAAAACGGCCTTTCCTTGAGGCCCAAGAATTTCTTTTGTGATTGCCTTGGCAAGGTCAATTTCAAATCCTTCGAGTTTCCCTGTTCGAATATCTTCCAAACCGAACAGCCTGGTATCAGCCTTAACTCCCCAAGTAATTTGCTTGCTCTTTTGATCAACTTTTAAAATATCCTGGTTGGCAACCGAACTACAACCAGAAAGGGTTGTAAGACTAACGAAAGCAATTGCGACAATTGTTAGTAAGTGCCAAATTTTTTTCATTATTTTGGCCTCCTTCTAATGTCCGCTAATTTTACTCATAAAGTCACGAGCACGTTGCGTGGATGGCTGATCACCAAAGAACTTCTCAGTAGAATCGTCTTCGATAATTCGTCCATCCGCCATAAAAATAACCCGATCAGCAACATCACGTGCAAAGCCCATTTCGTGGGTAACAACTAGCATGGTCATTTTTGAATTTTTTGCAATATCCTTCATTACGTTAAGGACATCATCGATCATTTCTGGGTCAAGGGCACTTGTTGGTTCATCGAATAAGAGACATTTAGGCTTCATTGCGAGGCTCCGTGCAATTGCAATTCGCTGCTTTTGACCACCGGATAATTGTGCTGGCATGTTATCAGCTTTATCTGCAAGACCGACTTTTTCAAGGAGTTGCATTGCGAATTCACGGTTTTCTTTTTCAGGACGTTTGAGAACGATCCGTGGAGCTAACATAATATTTTCCAAAACGTTTTTATTGTGGTAGAGGTTAAAATGTTGAAAGACCATTCCGACATCTTTCCGAATTAAGTTAACGTTAGTCTTTTTATCAGCTAAATCAAAACCATTGACAATCAATTTTCCGTCGCGAATTGGATCCAAACCATTAATTGTCCGTATTAGACTACTTTTTCCAGAACCAGAAGGTCCAATTAGAACAACGGTCTCCCCAGCATCAATTGTTAAGTTAATATCCTTTAATGCATGGAACTTACCATAGTATTTTTGGACATTATGGAATTCTATCATTGACATTACGCTTTACTCTCCCCTTAAATATACAGTATCGTTTATGGTCACGAAGACCAAAACAATATAAATTATAGAACTTGTTGGAACGACAGGCAAGAAAGCCCTGTCAAATGTAAAATTATAAAAAATAATCAATATTTAATTCTATAGAACATTGTTTTAGGTCTACCAAAATAAATATTTACAAATGTTTGATAAGTAGTAACATAGTAGGTGAAACTTACTGCGATCGAGATAATCTATTGATCGTCAGGACCACAGAGAGGGGAATAGTTTAATGTTTGAAATTAAGCCAAAAAGGTTCAAGAAGATCCTTGTCGGTGTCGATGATGCACCGGATGCCCGGGCCGCTTTTTCATATGCAGTAGATAAGGCCAAGCGAGATGGCTCTGAATTAGGGATTGTTTCTATTTTGGAAACTGATGATGTTAACGTTTATCAAATTCTCGATAAAGACTATGTTCATAGTTCTGCTGATGAATTGCGGAAGCGGATTAACGAATATGTAAGGGCTGCTGTTGACTACGGTGTCGCTCCAGAAAAAATTACAGGAATAGTTGATCAAGGGGATCGTCCAGCTGAACGGATTTGCAATCACGTCATTCCAGCATTCCAACCAGACTTATTAGTTGTTGGTTCAATTGGTAAGCGGGGTAACCGCAAGGCTGTTGGTTCCCAAGCATCTTACATGACTAAACATGCCGGGACTTCCGTATTTGTTATTCGGACCACTGCAGTCCAAAGATATGAATAATTATTTCTAATTAATAAATAGTACTTATTTAAGAATAAAGAGGTCGGTGAAAAAATGAAATCTTTTCCCGGCCTCTTATCCTTTGATAGTCAATTAATAATTTTTCTAAACTAGGACAAGCACTACTAACATAATTGTTGATCTACTTTTAAGGAATGTTATAATGATTCTAAATTAAAAAAGGAGTTTTTGAAATGACCAAAAAGAAAATGTCACTGGCTCAAAGGGTTAATGTTTTACGTGCCAGTGTGATGGGGGCCAATGATGGTATCATTTCAATTGCCGGAATCGTTATTGGTGTCGCGGCGGCAACCAATAATTCTTATTCGATTTTGATTTCTGGACTATCAGGAACACTTGCCGGCATGATTTCAATGTGTATGGGGGAGTATGTATCCGTATCTACCCAAAAAGATTCACAAAAAATGGCGTTGATTAGTGAACGTCAGCGTTTAAGCGATCAGTACCAAAGGGAATTTAACTATGTCCAAAAAAAGTATGAGGCTCAAGATATTGATCCGGAGTTAGCTAAGCAAGCAACGAAGGAATTAATGGATAAAGATGCCTTATCAACCGTTGTTCAGGAAAGGTATGGATTTAATCCAAGAGACTTTACTAGTCCTTATGCTGCAGCAATTGCATCGTTTATTTCTTTCCCAACTGGTTCAATTTTACCAATGCTTGCCGTTACACTTTCTCCAGCAAATATGCGAATTTTTGCAACAGCCATTGCAGTTTTGATTGCGTTACTTATTACAGGTTACTGTGCAGCCATTCTGAGTAAATCAGATCGGCTTAAAGGGAGTATTCGAAATGCTATTGCCGGATTATTGACGATGGGTGTTACCTATATTATTGGGCAGCTACTAGCACATTAGGGGGTGTTGAGAAATGGCAAAGAAAAAACGTCAAAAGCAAACAATGGAAGAAAAACTCAACACGCTTCGTGCTGGTGTTTTAGGTTCTAATGATGGAATTTTAACCGTTGTTGGTGTCTTAGTTTCAGTTGCAGCGGCAACATCTGATCGGTTTACAATCTTTATTGCTGGTCTTTCAGATTTACTAGCATGTGCCTTTTCAATGGCTTCTGGTGAATATGCTTCTGTTTCGACCCAAAAGGATACTGAACAATCAGCGGTTAAAAATGAACAGCGTTTATTAAAAACAGATTTTGAAGGTGAAGTGGCGGCAGTTAAGGATTATTATGTTAGCAAGGGGGTTACTCCTGAAACTTCGCTAGCAATTGCCAAAGATTTACTTAATAAAAAGCCTTTAGAAACCGTTGTGAGGGTTAAGTATGATATTGAATTAGGTCACTATTTGAATCCGTGGGATGCTGCTTTCTCCTCCCTATTTTCTGCAGCTGCTGGGGGAATTTTTCCTCTTTGTGCGATGACTTTTGCGCCATCTGCTTATAAGTGGTATGCGGTTATTTTAGCGGTGGTATTGACAAGTGCGTTAACTGGGTATATTAGTTCTAAACTTGGAAATGGTTTAGTAAAAATTGCTGTTATTCGGAATATTATTATTGCGCTAATCACGGTTACCATCCACTATGGTGTTGGTAGGCTATTCTAAATTTAATATAATATTAGGGCCTAGGGAAACGTTTTAGTTTCCACTAGACCCTTTTAATTATTTAATTAAATTTTCTTCATCAACGTTCGTATCAAAGAATTCTTCATCTTTTCCTCGATGGTACTCGGCTTGAATAGTAACGTGACAGATTCCGTATTTTTCATTTAGTAGTTTGTCAACTTGTTGATAAATTTTTTCGACATCGCTGAGTTTCATATCATGGCAATTTAAGTGGGCAGAAAAGATAATCCGCTTTTCATCAATCATCCAAGCATGAACATGGTGAACTGCAGTAACCCCGTCAATTTGGATTAGGTCCTGTTCAATTCCCTTATAATCAAGTTTTGGTGCTGATTCCATTAGGATGGTAACGGTTTGTTTAATTACTGGCCATGCTTCATAGGCAATGTACGCTGCTACAGCAATTGTTAAGACAGGGTCAAGCCAGGTGATGTTAACAAAGCTTAAGATTACCCCGCCGATAATAACTGCAAATGAAGACAAAGCATCACTTAAAACATGAAGATAAGTTGCCTTAACGTTTAAATTACTATGGCTGCCGGCATAAAGGAGGATTGCTGAAAGAAGGTTAGCAACTAAACCAATAACGGCAACGAGTAACATTATTTCACCATTGATATGTGTTGGTTGCTGAAGCCTTTTAACAGCTTCAATAATCAAAAAAACTGAAACAATTACTAGAAAAGTGGCATTTACCATTGCGGCTAGTATTTCAGCTCGACGGTATCCATAGGTTCGTTTGCTTGTTTCTGGTTTGTTTGCGATTGTCTGGGCAAAATAACCAAGGACGATTGAAAAAGAGTCACCTAGATTATGAAAGGCATCGGATAATAATGCTAAACTTCCTGAAACTAGACCTCCAATAATTTCCACAACAGTAATAAGAACATTTAGTACGGTTACTGCTAAAAAACGCTTTCCCGTGATTTGTTCATCCATTGTAAAACCCCTCATTAATATATGTTATTTTAAGTTTATCATATTAAAACAGTAGCTAACAAAAAAATTAGGCTATCCGAAGAAGTTATTTATTGGTTATGCTATAATCAAATATGTTATTATTAATTAACTTAGTAGACCGTTCGTAGGCCGAGAAACAATGTAGAGGAGGATGTAGCCCTTGACACCGATGAAAGAAGATTATCTTAAGATTATCTTTGAGCTTGGTGGTAGTCACAAAAAGGTTTCAAATAAGGATATTTCTTTGGGCCTGGGTATCGCAGCAGGTTCTGTAACGGAAATGGTTTCGAAATTATCAGATGAGGGACTAGTAGTTCATGAACCATATGCTGGAATTTCGTTAACTGAAAAGGGAAAAAAATATGCGGCAGAATTAGTTCGTAAGCATCGTCTATGGGAAACATTCCTGGTTAATAAGTTGCATTATAATTTTGCAGATGTTCACTCAGAAGCAGAAGTCTTGGAACATCAAACCAGTGATCGGCTAGCAACAGCGCTGGACAATTTTTTACAGCATCCACAAGCATGTCCACATGGTGGGGTAATTCCATCAGCTAGTGGACAATTTCCGGATGTTTCCCATCGCTTATTAGCGGATGCCAATGATGGAGAAACTGTTCAACTTGAACGTTTCTTGGATAATCATGAATTGTTAACGTACCTTGAAGAATTAAAATTACGGCCAGATGATACTGTTAAAGTGCTCCGTCATGAACCATTTGAAGGACCATTAGTAATTGAAAAAGATGGTGAAGATACACCACTGAATGTTTCATATAAGGCATCACATAACATCTTTATCACAGGCAAATAATTGATGTAAAGAGGCTGAGGTGATTCCCAGCCTTTTTTAATACACCTTATTATTGAGGGGGGAGAGAAATTAATGCTAACGGAACAACGACGGATTCTTGCCTTACGAACCTGCGTCCTTGCAGGGAGACTTCTAATTGAGAATGGTTCAAATATGGAACGAGTAAACGATACGCTGGATCGGATGGCTAAGAACGTTGGTTTAAGAAAATTTCAAGCTTTTACAACTTTAACCGGGATTGTTGCTAGTAGTGATGATCTTCCTAATTCACAAGTGGCAGATATTCGGCGGCGAAGGAATGATCTTAGTAAGATAGCGGCGGTAAATGAAGTTTCGCGAGAACTAGCCAGTGGTGTCATTGAGTTACCTGAAGCATATGCTCAGTTGAAATCAGTTGAGCGGCAGGTAAACGGATGGTGGCAAAATCCGTTAGAAACTCTTGCGGCAGCTGTTTTAAGTGCTGCATTAATGGTTGTTTTTACAGGTGACGTAGTAGACTGGTGGGCAGCCTTTATCATTGGTGGCTTGAGCTATGCGGTTTTTTCTTTTGTTATCCGTAAGTTTAAAATTCAATATCTTGGTGAATTCTGTGCTTCGTTAGTGATTGGTATTTTAGCAATTTTAACCGTAAAACTAGGTTGGACCCATAATGCAAATTCAATCATTATTGGTAGTGTCATGCCATTGGCTCCTGGAATTCCGTTAACAAATGCGGCGCGCGATTTGGTTTCTGGAAACCTTATCAGTGCCCCAACCCGAGGAATTGAAGCAATTTTAACTGCAGTTGCGATCGGAAGTGCGATTGTAATTGTTATGCGTTTTAGCTAGGAGGAGCTAATGAACTGGGAAAATTTATTTTTACAATTTATTCTTTCGTATGCCTCAACCGTGTGTTTCGGAATTTTACTCCATATTCCAGCGCGAGCTTACAATATGGCTGGAATAATTGGTGGTGGGGTTTGGGAGATATATTGGCTCATCTATTATCATCATCACGTAGGATTAGCAATTAGTAACTTACTTGCCGCTATTTTAATTTCACTGTTTAGTATGGCTGCAGCTCGTCATTTAAAAATGCCGATGATTGTTTTTAATGTTCCTGCGTTAGTTACGTTTGTTCCAGGAGGACAAGCTTATAAAATGGTTCGTAATTTTGCGCTAGGTAATTATCCTTTAGCGATGTTTTACCTTTATCAGGTAATTGTAATTGTCGGTGCGATTACCCTTGGCTTTGGGCTTGGTGAATTAATAATTCGGGCCGTTAAATATATTCATACTTTATCAAAATCTTCGAAATCAAAAGTTTGATGGTATGGTATACTCTAAACTAATGCTTATATTGATGATAGGAGAAAGATAATGTTAATTGTTCCAGATGATCAACGATGGAAACGATTCACTATTAGTGGGATTGTTTTTATCGTTTTGATGTTAATGATTAAGTTCAATTCGACAATTGGCACCACGATGGATGCTATTTTTCAATCGTTGTTCACGAGTCAACGTTTGGAGAATATTGGCTGGTTCCATGCTTTAATGACCTTAATCTCTTTTTTGGCTAGTCCCAAGCTTGACCTACTATGGGTTCTGATAATTGCAATTGTTTTATGGTTGAAAAATTATCGAATCCCTGCAGTATGGGCAATTTGCACGATTCTTGGTGGGGATGTCTTAGGAACTGTTGTTAAGCATTTTGTAAAACGGGCTCGTCCAGCACAACATCTAGTTACTGATGATGGTTATAGTTTTCCAAGTGGTCATACCCTTGGCCTGTTTTTAGTTGCTGGAATTCTTTTCTTGGTAGTAATTCCAATTATCCAACGGGCAGCAGTTCGAACAATCTGTCAATTATTACTAATTTTTGCGATCTTCTTCTTAGCGGTTTCCCGAGTATATCTTTACGCTCACTGGCCAGTAGATACAATTGCAGCAATGTTATTGGCATACACTTGGCTTCAGGTGGCTGAATGGTTGTATGTTGCTTGGGCACCAAAGCTTCGCGAGATGAAGATATTTAGTAAGTCAATTTATTAGGTTAAAGCGCAAGAGATCCTCCCTGATCTTGGTTGCGCTTTTTGATTTCCCGGGAAATAGGAGGAGGGTAAATGGTAATAAAGACCAATCGACTAATTATAAAACGTATTCACCCACAAGAAGTTGCCTCAATCGCTCCTTTACTGAAGTATCAATCATTGTTTAGACAGGCTGGCCTAATTTCAATTGGCGAAGTTGATTTGACTTCTTTGCAACTACTTTGCCATTCAGAATGTGTATTACAAATTAAAACGAGAAATGAACAACAGTTACTTGGACTAATTACTCTTCTTCATACTTATGGAGAAAGTGGGAAAGTATTTTTCAAAAGGTATGAGCTTGGCTATCTCCTTATTCCTCTGGCTCAACATTGTGGTTATATGACAGAAGCAATAAATGCTGTTTGTCAGGAATTAGATAAATACAGCATTAAATTAGTCGCTGAAACCAAGAAAAACAATAAATCTTCAAAGCAGGTACTCAAGCGATGCGGTTTTATCCCAATGGCGATGAAAACTGGAATCAGTGAGTATTGGGAACGCTAGGGGAGAAAGTAAAACTTGCGTTATTAAATGATGAGAGTATAATATTGTCAAAATGAAGAGGTTGCGTTCTTTATCAGTATGGACTATTAGGAAAATAAGTTCCGGAGTAGTTTTGAAAGGAAAGAGTGCCGAAATCTTTCTTAGCTTATTCTAAGAAGGGTTGGGTCATGGTTGAAAAAATCATGGACTGTCGCGATAAATCGCGGGGCGCTTCGCTGAACGATTCAATGAGAGGTTGGGTCTTCTAATGGGGTTGCCCTATTAGAAGACCTTTTTTATTGTTAGTTATTTAGATGTGTGGGGAGGAAATAAAATGACAGCAGATAGTGGTCAGGGACAGATAAAAAGGACCCTTAAAACTCGTCACTTGGCAATGATTGCTTTAGGCGGGACGATTGGTACTGGGTTGTTTATTACCAGTGGTTCAGCAATTTCAACCGCTGGGCCAGGTGGTGCACTAGTTGCGTACGCTATCATGGGAATAATGGTTTACTTCTTAATGACCAGTTTAGGTGAAATGTCCACCTATATGCCACTCACTGGTTCATTCTCTGCCTTTTCTTCAAAGTTTGTTGATCCCGCTTTAGGGTTCGCAATGGGATGGAATTACTGGTTCAATTGGGCAATTACGATTCCAGTGGATGTAACCAGTGCGGGGATTGTGATGAATTTCTGGTTACCGCATGTTCCAAGTTGGATATTTAGTACTATTGTTTTAGTTCTTGTTTTCTTAATTAACTATTTGTCAGTTCGTTCGTATGGGGAAACGGAATACTGGTTAGCCTTAATTAAAGTGATAACCGTTATCGTCTTCTTGATCGTAGGTGTTGCAATTATTCTTGGGATTATGGGTGGTCAACCAGTTGGTTTTAGTAATTTTCATTATAAGAAAGCACCATTTGTCGGTGGAATCCCAGCAATTATTAGCGTGTTCTTGGTTGCCGGCTTCTCTTTCCAAGGAACGGAATTAGTCGGAATTACTGCTGGTGAAGCTGCTACTCCGGAAAAATCTATCTCAAAAGCTATTCACTCAACTTTCTGGCGAATTTTGTTGTTCTACATTTTTGCAATTTTTGTTATTGCTTGTGTTCTACCTTACACGGATAAAAACTTACTGAATTCTGATGTTACTAACATTACGATGAGTCCGTTTACTATTATTTTTAAGCGGGCTGGCTTGGCCGTGGCAGCAAGTATTATGAATGCAGTTATTCTAACTGCTGTTGTTTCTGCTGCCAATTCTGGATTATATGCCTCTACTCGGATGCTTTATTCACAGGCTCGAGAAGGTTATGCATGGCGGTTCTTTGGTTACGTTAACCGGCGGGGAATTCCAATCTATGCACTGATCGGAACGATGATTGTTTCAACTTTAGCCTTTGCAACCCAATTTATTGTTCCTCAAGCTTACCTCTACTTAACTGACGCTTCTGGACTTTGTGGTTTCATCGCATGGTTAGGAATTGCTATTTCTCATTATCGCTTCCGAAGAGCCTATGTTGCTCAAGACCATGTGGTAAGTGAACTTAAGTATCATGCTACCCTTTATCCATTTGGACCAATTTTTGCGTTCGTTCTTTGTACAATCGTTATCTGCGGTCAAAATATTGAAGCATTTGCCAAACTTGATTGGTCAAATATCTTAATTACCTATATGAGTGTTCCACTATTCCTTGTCTTGTTTTTCTACTACAAGATTCGTTACAAGACTCATATTATTCCCCTTAAAAAGGTGGACCTATCTCGCCGAACTAAGGGTGAAAAGTACGATCCGGAAGATAATTAGTAAAATATTATTCTATGTATAGGAGATCCTTGCTATTGTTAAACGCAATACGTCGGGATCTCTTTTGTATTCTGAAAAGAATAATCAAAGAAGGTTAAACACCAATTCAGTCTCTTCTTTTTTCCTTTATTCAATGGTAAAATAGTTAAGTTGTTTTTTTACAAATTAAAGGGGGATAAAAGTTCAATGATTGCACTTGCAGGGACAATAGGTGCCGGAAAGACAAGCTTAACAGGGTTACTTGCAGATCATTTAGATAGCCAAGCATTTTATGAATCAGTTGATGATAATAAAATTTTGCCACTTTTCTATAAGGATCCTAAAAAGTATGGCTTTTTATTACAAATTTACTTCTTGAATCGGCGGTTAGATGAGATTAAAGAATCATTTGGAAACGATTTAAATGTCCTTGATCGTTCAATCTTTGAAGACGCATTATTGTTTAAGTTAAACGCTGATATGGGACGGGCTACAGCAACTGAATCTGACATTTACTCATCATTGCTACATAACATGATGGAAGAGTTGCCTGAACAACCACATCAAAAAGCGCCTAACCTTTTAATTACAATTCAGGTTTCATTTGACACAATGCTAGAACGGATAAAAAAACGTGGTCGGTCATATGAACAAATTTCGAATGATCCATCTCTTTATAATTACTACAAGAATCTTAATGAACGTTACCGTGACTGGTATAATCAGTATGATGCCAGTCCCAAAATGTTAATTGATGGGGATAAGTATGACTTTGTTGAAGATCCGGAAGCAGCAAAGCAAGTATTAAAGATGGTTGATGAAAAATTAATTGAACTTGGTTTGAAATAATTATTGACATTAATTTTAGAGGATGATATATTAATAAAGTTCCATTATGAATATATCATTTTTCGGAGGATTAGCTCAGTTGGGAGAGCATCTGCCTTACAAGCAGGAGGTCACAGGTTCGAGCCCTGTATCCTCCATATGCGGATGTGGCGGAATTGGCAGACGCGCAAGATTTAGGATCTTGTATCTTTTAGATGTAAGGGTTCAAGTCCCTTCATCCGCATTTGGAATATTTTTTTATTTCAAAAAGTATTGACATCGGTCTGTGACACGTGATATATTAATTATCGTTGCAGAATAGTTATGCGGAAGTAGTTCAGTGGTAGAACATCACCTTGCCATGGTGGGGGTCGCGGGTTCGAATCCCGTCTTCCGCTCTTATGCACCCATAGCGCAATTGGATAGAGTGTCTGACTACGAATCAGAAGGTTGAAGGTTCGACTCCTTCTGGGTGCACTACTAAAAGCGTGGCACACTGAATAGTGTTGCTGCGCTTTTTCTTTTCGGAATTTAGCTCAGTTTGGTAGAGCGCTGCGTTCGGGACGCAGAGGTCGCAAGTTCAAATCTTGTAATTCCGATAATAAAGAAGGTCTGGTGTGTTTAACAAGCAAATGTATCAGATTTTTATTTTATTCGCTGCTTTATTATTTTAGTAAAAACTTTTTGGCATCAATAGGCGATATAATCTTTAAGAGTGTCCCACCTTCATAAATTAGGTAGGGCACTTTTCATAATTCCCTTATTATTAATTTGAGCAATTATTAGTTGAAGTCTTGAGGTACTACCTAAATTATTAATAACGTAAGACTATATATTTAGAATTTATTTGCTAACTTAATCACATTGGTATTATCTGATTACGATTTCATTAAGTGAAATAGTAAATGAAAAAGAAATATTGGTCTGAAAAATCCCTGTTTATTTATTCACAAAAGTGTTTTAAAAATCAAAACTAATTTGGTATTATAGTTTGTGTAATAAATAACAAGTCCAAAGGAGATTTTAGATTATGAAAGCTGCTGTTATTAATGATCCAGTAGATGGTTATGTTACTGTTAAGGATGTTAAACTTCGTGATCTTAAGCCTGGTGAAGCTTTAGTTGACATGGAATACTGTGGCCTTTGTCATACCGACTTACACGTTGCCGCTGGTGACTTTGGTAAGAAGCCAGGTCGGATTATCGGTCATGAAGGTGTTGGTCGTGTATCTAAAGTCGCTCCTGGAGTTACTTCTTTAAAGGTTGGGGATCGGGTATCTATCGCTTGGTTCTTTAAAGGTTGCGGACACTGTGAATACTGCTTGACCGGTCGTGAAACACTTTGCCGGAATGTTCTGAATGCTGGTTACACTGCTGATGGTGCAATGGCAGAACAATGTATTGTTCCTGCTGATTACGCCGTTAAGGTCCCAGAAGGGCTTGATCCTGTCGAAGCTACTTCATTAACCTGTGCTGGCGTTACTATGTATAAGGCGTTGAAGGTTGCTGATATTAAGCCAGGTCAATGGGTATCAATTGTTGGTGCTGGTGGCCTTGGTAACTTAGGAATTCAATTTGCTCACAATGTCTTTGGCGCTCATGTTATTGCCGTTGACGGTAACCCTGAAAAGCTGGAAGCTGCTAAGAAAAACGGTGCAGAAATTCTTATTAACCGTCATGATGGTGACGTTGATAAGCAAATCCAAGAAAAAGTTGGTGGCGTTCATGCCGCTGTTGTCACTGCTGTTTCTGCTTCAGCATTTGACCAAGCAGTTGATTCACTTCGCCCAGATGGTAAGTTAGTTGCCGTTGCTCTTCCACAAGGTGACATGAAGCTTAATATTGCTAAGACTGTTCTTGATGGAATTATTGTTGCTGGTTCATTAGTGGGTACTCGTCAAGACTTAGCTGAGTGTTTCCAATTTGGTGCCGAAGGTAAGGTTCACCCAATTGTTAAGACCCGGAAACTTAGCGAAATCAATGACATGATCCAAGAATTAAAGGATAACAAGGTTGTTGGTCGGAACGTTGTTGATTTTAGCTTAGAAGATTAATCTAAATTTTCCCCTTTTTGAAAGAAAAGAGACTGGAGAGCCACCAGTCTCTTTTCTAGTTTAAATTGCATTTCATATTATTGGGACAGTTTTCTGGTTCCCAATTTAATATTGTGGTAAAATTTGGTCAAAATTAGTCAAATGAAATTTTTGGGGGTGATGTAATGGAAGAAAAGAGTATTTCAGATATTATTGAAGAATATTTGAAGCAAATTCTTGGAGAGTCATCTCAGATTGAAATTCGCCGTTCAGAAATCGCTAATCATTTTGACGTTGTTCCATCACAGATTAATTACGTGATTAAGACACGTTTTACCATTCAACACGGTTACCTAGTCCAAAGCAAACGTGGCGGTGGTGGTTATATTCGGATTGAACGGGTTAATTTACTTGATAATGTTGATGTGTTAAACTCGCTGATCCAAGCAATTGGCGATTCGCTTAGTGAACGTGATGCTTATGATATTATTCGGACACTTTATGATGAGAAAGTATTGACGAGGCGAGAAGGGGACTTGATGTTAGTTGCCCTATCAAAGCAAACACTAAATGTGAATGATTCTAATGCTGAATCTCGTTTGAGAGCGAGAATTTTAATTTCAATGCTGAATCGTTTACGATATGAGAGCTAGGGGGAAAGTGATTAATGGATAATATGTTTACACCGAGTGCTAAGCATGTCTTAGCGCTTGCCCATGAACAAGCAAAATACTTTAAGCACCAAGCTGTGGGTACTGAACATTTGTTGCTTGCATTGGCAATTGAGAAAGAGGGAATTGCTAGCAAGATCTTTGGGCAATTCTCCATTACCAGTGATGATATTCAAGAGGAAATTGAACGAATGATCGGTTACGGAACGATGGATGATATGGGACCGGCAGACTATCTTCCGTATTCACCAAAGGCACGTCAAGTTTTAGCATTAGCTGGTCAGGAAGCGCAACAGTTGAATGCGTTAAAGATCGGTACTGAACATATCTTACTTGCGTTAATTTCAGATGAAGGGATCCTTTCTTCAAGAATCTTAATGAGTTTGGATGTTTTACCTCGACAAATTCGTAAAGTAACCCTGCGTCGACTTGGTGTTTCGGATATCCAAGCACGACATCAATTAGGAAGACAACAAAGGCGGCAGACAAGAAGGTCTAGTACGCCAACACTTGATAAACTTGCCCGAGACATGACTCAAATGGCCAGGGATGGTAAACTTGATCCCGTAATTGGTCGTGATAAAGAGCTACGTCGGGTGGAACAAATCCTTAGTCGGCGGACAAAGAATAATCCGGTTCTGATTGGTGAACCAGGAGTTGGGAAGACCGCGGTGGCGGAAGAGCTAGCTCAGCGGATGGCCAATAATGAGGCCCCTGAAGAGTTGACACAAAAACGTTTAATGATGCTTGATATGGGCTCGTTAGTTGCCGGAACTAAATATCGGGGAGAATTTGAAGATCGTCTAAAGAAGGTTATTGACGAGATTCAAAAAGATGGTCATGTAATTCTGTTTATTGATGAACTGCATACCTTAATTGGAGCTGGAGGAGCTGAAGGGGCAATTGATGCTTCTAATATTTTAAAGCCAGCTCTTGCTCGTGGTGACCTACAGACTATTGGAGCAACTACTCTTGATGAGTATCAAAAGTATATTGAATCGGATGCTGCATTGGAGCGTCGTTTCGCCACTGTTCAAGTTGAAGAACCATCTGAAAATATTGCCTTGCAAATTCTTAATGGTTTACGGCCAAAATATGAAGAACACCACCATGTTAAGATTGATGATGATGCCTTAGAACAGGCCGTTAAGCTTTCTAGTCGGTATATTACTAATCGTTACCTACCAGATAAGGCGATCGATTTAGTTGATGAAGCTTCATCAATGGTACGAATTGATGCTGAGGAAAATAAAAAGCATCAGCCATCATTGAATTCTAAATTAGCTGAACTTCGCCAGAAGAAAGAAGTGGCGATTGAAAATCAGGACTTTGATCAAGCTGCAAACTTTCGCCAAGAAGAATTAACATTAAAGGCCAAAGTTGACGAGCAAGAAAAAAAGGCGGAGAGACAATCTGCAAAGCACCGGCTACATACTACTGGAGAAGATGTTGCTAAGATTGTAGCTGAATGGACGGGAGTTCCACTAACTCAGCTGAAGAAGAGTGAGAGTGAACGACTGGTTAATCTTGAAAAAGTTCTCCATAACCGGGTCATTGGTCAGGATGAAGCTGTTTCTGTGGTTGCGAAGGCAATTCGTCGTGCTCGAAGTGGGTTGAAGGATCCCAAACGACCGATTGGTTCATTTATGTTTCTTGGGCCAACTGGTGTTGGGAAGACTGAATTGGCAAAGTCACTTGCAGCAGCAGTGTTTGGTTCAGAGGAGAATATGATCCGAATCGACATGTCCGAGTATATGGAAAAGTACAGTACTAGTCGGTTAATTGGTGCCGCACCTGGGTATGTTGGTTACGATGAGGGTGGACAGTTAACCGAAAAGGTTCGTCAACATCCGTACTCAGTTGTGCTGTTAGATGAAGCTGAAAAGGCCCATCCAGATGTCTTTAACTTGTTACTTCAAGTCCTTGACGATGGTTATTTAACTGATGCTAAGGGAAGAAAAGTTGATTTCCGCAATACCATTATTATTATGACATCTAATCTTGGTGCTACTCAACTTCAAGATGAAAAGGAAGTTGGTTTTGGTGCACGAGATGTTAGGCAAGATTATCAAGCCATGTCAGCTGCGATTCATCAACAATTGAAGTTATATTTCCGTCCCGAGTTCTTGAACCGGATTGATGAAACAGTAATTTTTCACTCCTTACAAAAGGATGAGCTTCATCAAATTATTAAACTAATGGTTGCCCAACTAAGGGAACGAGTAGCGGAACAAGGAATTAACCTGAAGGTTACTCCTGCAGCAGTTGATGTTGTAGCAACGAAGGGTTATGATTCAGCTTATGGTGCTCGTCCACTTCGGCGTGCTTTACAGAGCTTGGTTGAGGATCCATTAAGCACCGCATTATTAAGTGATGAGATTAAAACTGGTGATAATGTGGTGATTGGTGCCCATCAAGGGAAGATCACTCTTAAAGTAAAAAAATAATGGTTATGAAAGATTGATTAAAAATTGATGTAAATTTGACAAAAAGGATTATAATGTTCATTTCTTATTGAACATTATAATCCTTTTATTTAACAGCGTTTATTAAGTATTAATATTATCATTTATTTAATATTAATTAATATAAATAAAAATATTAATTTATCTATATTGATCTAAAAAGCAGGTTATTTTGATGAGAAGCTTGTCAAATCATGCTTTTAGTGACATTATATATTTATAACGTGATTAATATGTTAGGAGAGAATGAGACATGAAGAGGGCTGAACAACTTGAGAAAACACGACAGTCAATTATGAGAACTGCAACTAAGCTTTTTTTACAAAAGGGCTTTGGTGAAACCTCTACTCGTGACATTGCTAAGCAAGTGGGCATTACCCAACCAGCTCTTTACCATCACTTTAGCGATAAGGAGGTTCTTTATCTTGATGTGATGACCAACCTAAGTAGTAAGGTTCGTAAAGATATTAATAAGGTGATGCGAAAACATAAGTTGACTCCGAACGAGCAACTATGGCAAATTGCTGTTGCGCTAAAGAAGCACCATCCGACAAGTATTTATGATCAGTATCATCAAGCAATTAACTTGCTTTCAAAGAGTTCTCAGCAAAAGTTGAATATGATTTTGGCAATGAACTATCTTCAGCCAATTGCTGAGTACTTTAAACAACCAGAAGTTGAATTGCGCCCTGATATTTTGCCACAAGAAGCGGCAGAGCTATTCTTAGCTGAGATTTCACCGATTTTTGGTACCTACCAACCAATTGGTGGTCATAACATCAGTGATGATCAGCGAGATCAGTTGATTTTAGATTGCATTACTAGTGGGCTTTCAAAAGTAAAATAATTATTTGAGTAACTCTATTGACATTTGATTAATAATCTTATATCATATAACAGTATGTAATTGTGAGTTCTCATATGAGCTTAGTGATCTATTGTCCACTAGGCTCAGTAAATAAAACCAAAGGCAGTTTTTAACTGTTTTTGGATTTTTTTTGCTCAAAATTACGATTTTGACCTATTTGTAATCAAATTGTAATATTTAAAACTCACTGAATAAATTAGAGAGGTGAACAGTTTGGCCGGACATTTAGTTAAATACGGTAAGCACCGTACCCGTCGTAGCTACTCCCGAATTAAAGAAGTTCTCGAGTTGCCAAACCTAATTGAAATCCAAACCAACTCATATAAATGGTTCATGGATAAAGGTTTACGGGAAATGTTTAATGATATTATGCCAATCGATGATTTCCAAGGGAAGTTGTCATTGGAATTCGTTGACTATCAACTTTTGGAACCTAAGTATACTGTTGATGAAGCGCGTGAACATGATGCAAACTACTCTGCACCACTTCACGTTACTTTGCGTCTTACTAACCATGAGACTGGGGAAATTAAGTCTCAAGATGTTTTCTTTGGTGAATTCCCATTAATGACAGATCAAGGGACCTTCATTATTAATGGTGCTGAACGGGTTATTGTTTCTCAATTAGTTCGGTCACCAGGTGTTTACTATAGTGAAGAAGTCGGCAAGAATGGTCGGCCAAGTTATGGTGCTACATTTATTCCAAACCGTGGTGCCTGGCTTGAATACGAAACTGATGCCAAAAACATTTCTTACGTTCGGATTGACCGGACTCGTAAGCTACCAATGACAGAATTAATCCGGGCTCTTGGTTTTGGCTCAGATGATGAAATCATTGATATGTTTGGTGGTAACAGTGAAACCTTATCATTGACTTTGGATAAGGATGTTCACAAGAATGCTGAAGATTCTCGGGTTGAAGAAGCACTTAAGGACATTTACGAACGTCTTCGTCCAGGTGAACCAAAGACCGCTGACTCAGCTCGGAATCTGTTAACTGCACGTTTCTTTGATCCAAAGCGTTATGACATGGCTCCAGTTGGTCGTTACAAGACTAATAAGAAGTTAATGTTGAAGTACCGTCTTCTTGGTGAAACCTTGGCTGAAACCCTTGCTGATCCAGATACTGGTGAAGTACTTGCACAAAAGGGTGACAAGGTAACTAAGGAAGTATTGAAGAAGTTAGAACCATACTTAGATCGTGATGACTTCAAGATGATTACTTATACTCCTTCTGATGAAGCCGTAGTCACTGAACCAGTAAAGCTTCAAAAGATCTTAGTTTACTCCCATGAAGATCCAGATCGAGTTGTACCAATTATTGGTAACGGTCATATTCCATTAGAATACAAGCACATTGAACCAGCTGATATTCTTGCTTCATTGAACTACTTCTTTAACTTACAAGAAGGCATTGGTTCAACTGATGATATTGACCACTTGGGTAATCGGCGGATCCGTTCTGTTGGTGAATTATTACAAAACCAATTCCGGATTGGTTTAGCACGGATGGAACGTGTTGTTCGTGAACGGATGTCAATTCAAGATCCTGATACCGTTACTCCACAACAATTAATCAATATTCGTCCAGTTGTTGCTTCAATTCGTGAATTCTTCGGTTCTTCACAATTGTCACAATTCATGGATCAAACTAACCCACTTGGTGAATTGACCCATAAGCGGCGCCTTTCTGCCCTTGGTCCTGGTGGTTTAACTCGTGATCGTGCCGGATATGAAGTTCGGGATGTTCACTATACTCACTATGGCCGGATGTGCCCAATTGAAACTCCCGAAGGTCCTAACATTGGTTTGATTAACAGTCTTTCATCCTATGCTCGTGTTAATAAGTACGGATTTATTGAAACTCCATACCGGCGTGTTTCATGGAAGACCCATAAAGTAACCGATAAGATTGACTACTTAACTGCTGACGAAGAAGATAATTATGTTATCGCTCAGGCTAACACACCATTGAATGATGATGGTTCATTTGCTGAAGACCAAGTTATGTGTCGTGATAAGGATGATTACATTGAAACGAGTGTTGAGAACGTCGACTACATGGACGTTTCTCCAAAACAAGTTGTTTCCGTTGCTTCCGCATGTATTCCATTCCTTGAAAATGATGACTCTAATCGTGCCTTGATGGGTGCTAACATGCAGCGTCAAGCTGTTCCATTGTTGAACCCTCATGCACCATTAGTAAGTACTGGAATTGACTACAAAGCAGCTCATGACTCTGGGGTGGCCATGATTGCTAAGAAGCCAGGGACAGTTGAATATGTTGATGCTCGTGAAGTTCGTGTTCGCGAAGAAGACGGTACTCTTGATACTTACAAGTTAATGAAGTTCCGTCGTTCCAACGGTGGTAAGAACTATAACCAACGGCCAATTGTTAAAGTTGGCGAACATGTTGATGCTGATGATGTCCTTGCCGATGGGCCATCAATGGAACAAGGTGAATTAGCCTTGGGTCAAAACCCATTGATTGCCTTCATGACTTGGGAAGGTTACAATTTCGAAGATGCCATCGCAATTAACGAACGGTTGGTTAAAGATGATGTTTATACCTCTATCCATATTGAATCTTACGAATCCGAAGCTCGGGAAACCAAATTAGGACCTGAAGAAATGACTCGTGAAATTCCTAACGTTGGTGATGATGCGCTTAAGGATCTGGATGAAAATGGGATCGTTCGGATTGGTGCTGAAGTCCATGACGGCGATATCTTAGTTGGTAAGGTTACTCCTAAGGGAATGACTGAATTATCCGCTGAAGAACGTTTGCTTCATGCTATCTTTGGTGAAAAATCACGTGAAGTTCGTGATACTTCTCTCCGTGTTCCTCACGGTGGTGGCGGTATTATCCAAGACGTTAAGGTCTTTACTCGTGAAAATGGTGATGAACTTTCACCAGGTGTTAACACCATGGTTCGGGTCTACATTGCTCAAAAACGAAAGATTCAAGTCGGTGATAAAATGTCAGGTCGTCATGGTAACAAGGGTACTGTTTCGATCGTTGTTCCTGAAGAAGATATGCCATATATGCCAGATGGAACTCCAATTGATATTATGTTAAGTCCAATGGGTGTGCCAAGTCGTATGAACATTGGTCAGTTACTTGAATTGCACTTAGGAATGGCAGCAAAGCGTCTTGGTATTCACATGGCAACACCAGTGTTTGATGGTGCTACAGATAAGGATGTTTGGGATGCTGTTAAGGAATCCGGCTTCCCAGAAGATGGGAAGACAATCCTTTATGATGGGCGGACAGGTGAACCATTTGAAAATCGGATTGCCGTTGGTTCAATGCATTACCTTAAGTTGGCCCACATGGTTGATGATAAGATCCACGCTCGTTCTACTGGTCCATACTCACTTGTTACCCAACAACCATTGGGTGGTAAAGCCCAATTTGGTGGTCAGCGGTTCGGTGAAATGGAAGTTTGGGCTCTTGAAGCATACGGTGCTGCCTACACCCTTCAAGAAATCCTTACTTACAAGTCGGATGATACTGTTGGTCGTGTTCGAACTTATGATGCCATTATCAATGGGGAACCGATTCCTAAGCCCGGTGTTCCTGAATCATTCCGGGTTCTTGTTAAGGAATTACAGGCATTAGGTCTCGATATGAAGGTCCTTGATGGTAATCACAATGAAGTTCAATTAAAGAACATGGACGAAGACGATGATCAAGTTGTTAATGTTGATGCTTTAGCTAAGTATGCTGCAAAGCACAATGCTGAAGAAAAAGAAAAGAAGGAAGAAACTTCTTCTGAAAATTCAGCCGCAACAACTGATGAACAAGACAAGACTAAGCAAGACTAGTTTGTTTTACTTAGCACTGAACGTAAACTACTAAAATAAGGAGGAAAAATCCTTTGATTGATGTCAATAAATTTGAAAGTATGCAGATCGGCCTGGCATCACCAGATAAAATCCGTAGTTGGTCTTATGGGGAAGTTAAGAAGCCCGAAACAATCAACTACCGGACTTTAAAGCCAGAAAAGCAAGGTCTGTTTGACGAACGAATCTTTGGCCCAACTAAGGACTATGAATGTGCTTGTGGTAAGTACAAGCGGATTCGCTACAAGGGTCGTGTCTGTGACCGCTGTGGTGTTGAAGTTACTAGTTCAAAGGTTCGTCGTGAACGGATGGGTCACATCGAATTGGCTGCTCCAGTTTCACATATTTGGTACTTCAAGGGGATTCCAAGTCGGATGGGTCTTGTCTTAGACATGAGTCCACGCTCACTTGAAGAAGTTATTTACTTTGCTTCATACGTTGTTTTAGATCCAGGTGATACCCCACTTGAAAAGAAACAACTTCTTTCTGAAGCTGAATATCGTGATAAGAAAGCTGAATTTGGTGACCGCTTTACTGCTGAAATGGGTGCCGCCGCTATTAAAAAGTTATTAGCTGATGTTGACCTTGAAAAGGAAGCAGCAGAACTGAAAGAAGAGTTGAAAGAAGCAACTGGTCAAAAGCGAACCCGCGCTATTCGGCGATTGGATATTTTAGAGGCCTTCATTAAGTCTGGTAACAAACCTGAATGGATGGTTCTTGATGTTATTCCAGTTATGCCACCTGACTTACGTCCAATGGTTCAACTTGAGGGTGGTCGTTTCGCTACTTCCGATTTGAACGATTTGTACCGGCGTGTTATTAACCGGAATAACCGTTTAAAGCGGCTTCTGAAATTACAAGCTCCTGGAATCATTGTTCAAAATGAAAAACGGATGCTTCAAGAAGCAGTTGATGCTTTGATTGATAATGGTCGTCGAGGTCGTCCAGTTTCTGGGCCTGGTAACCGTCCATTGAAGTCACTTTCTCACCTTCTTAAGGGTAAGCAAGGACGTTTCCGTCAAAACTTACTTGGTAAGCGGGTTGACTACTCTGGTCGTTCAGTTATTGATGTTGGTCCATCATTACGAATGAACCAAATGGGACTTCCGGTTCCAATGGCTCTTGAATTATTTAAGCCATTCATTATGCATGAATTGGTTAAGCGTGGTTTATCTGCTAACGTTAAGGCAGCTAAGCGGAAGATTGATCGCCGGGATGATGATGTCTTTGATGTTCTTGAAGATGTTATTAAGGAACACCCTGTTCTTCTTAACCGAGCCCCTACTCTGCACCGGTTAGGTATTCAGGCTTTTGAACCAATTCTAGTTTCTGGTAAGTCAATGCGTCTTCACCCATTGGTATGTACAGCTTATAATGCCGATTTTGATGGGGATCAGATGGCGATCCACGTACCACTTTCGGATGAAGCACAAGCTGAAGCACGGTTACTTATGCTTGCCGCTTCTCACATTTTGAGTCCTCGTGATGGAGAACCAATTGTTTCCCCATCTCAGGATATGGTTATCGGTAACTACTACATGACCACTGAAGATAAGGGTCGTGAAGGTGAAGGAATGATCTTTAAAGATACCGATGAAGCTGAAATGGCATACCGGAACAACTATGTTTCATTGCAAACACGTGTTGGTGTACAAGTTTCCGCATTTCCTGATAAGCCATTCACTGAAGAACAACGTGGTAAGATCATGGTAACCAGTGTTGGTAAGTTATTGTTTAACCGGATCCTTCCTAAGGATTTTAACTACATTAACGAACCAACTGCAGATAATATTACTAATGGTGTTGATGATCGTTTCTTCCTCGATCCTGGTGAGAATATCAATGACTACCTTGAAAATGCGCCACTTGTTCCGCCATTTAAGAAGGGCTTCTTGTCTGACTTAATTGCTGAAGTTTACAAGAAGTACAAGGTTACTAAGACTTCATTGTTCCTTGACCGGATTAAGGATCTTGGTTACTATGAATCAACTATTTCCGGTTTGACAACTGCGATGTCGGATATTCATGACTTGCCTGAAAAGCCAGAAATCATTAAGAAAGCTCGTAAGCAAGTTAACTTAGTTACTAAGCAGTTCCGTCGTGGACTAATTACTGATGATGAACGTTATGATCGGGTTATTGGTATTTGGAATGATGCCAAGGATGAAGTTCAGAACAAGTTGATTGAACACATGGACATCCACAACCCAATCAACATGATGTCTGATTCAGGTGCTCGTGGTAATATTTCTAACTTTACACAGCTTGCCGGGATGCGTGGGTTAATGGCTTCACCAAACGGTAAAATTATGGAATTGCCAGTTCTTTCTAACTTCTATGAAGGTTTGTCAGTTCTGGAAATGTTCATTTCCTCTCACGGTGCTCGTAAGGGGATGACTGATACCGCTTTGAAGACTGCCAACTCAGGTTACTTAACTCGGCGGTTGGTTGATGTTGCTCAAGACGTTGTTGTTCGTGAAAAAGACTGTGGAACTGATCGTGGTCTTGAAGTTACTGCAATTACAAATGGTAACGAAATGATCGAACCACTTTACGATCGGATTATGGGTCGTTACACGATGAAGTCAGTATTTGATCCAAAGACTGGTGAAAAGATCGTTGGTAAGAACGTTCTGATTGATGAAGAAATGGCACAAAAGATTGTGGATGCTGGTGTTAAGAAGGTTACGATTCGTTCTGCATTTACTTGTAACACTGAACATGGAGTTTGTGAACGCTGCTACGGCCGGAACGCTGCTACTGGTGATCGTGTTGAAGCTGGTGAAGCTGTTGGTACTGTTGCAGCTCAATCAATCGGTGAACCAGGTACTCAATTAACCTTACGTAACTTCCACACTGGTGGGGTTGCCGGTAACGATGATATCACCCAAGGTCTTCCACGTATCCAAGAAATTGTTGAAGCACGTAATCCTAAGGGGCGTGCAACAATCACTGAAGTTACTGGTGAAGTTGAGTCTATCGAAGAAAATCCTGCAGAACGGACTAAAGATGTTACTGTTAAGGGTGAAACTGATACTCGGACATACACCTTACCAATTACTGCTCGGATGCGGGTGGCTGAAGGTGACTTTATCCACCGTGGTAGTGCCCTTAACGAAGGTTCAATTGATCCTAAGGAACTAATTCGTGTGCGTGATGTCCTTTCTACAGAAACATATCTTCTTGCTGAAGTTCAAAAGGTTTACCGTATGCAGGGGATTGATTTGTTAGACAAGCACGTTGAAATCATGATTCGTCAAATGATGCGGAAAGTTCGTGTCATGGATCCAGGTGACACTGATATGTTGCCAGGACAATTGATGGATATTGGTCAATTCCGTGATGCTAACTACAAGACATTGATAGCTGGTAACATTCCAGCTACAGCTCGTCCTGTTATCTTAGGGATTACTAAGGCTGCCCTTGAAACTAATAGTTTCTTATCAGCCGCTTCATTCCAGGAAACTACTCGTGTTCTGACTGATGCTGCTATTCGGGGTAAGAATGATCCGTTAGTTGGTTTGAAGGAAAATGTTATTATCGGTAAAATTATTCCTGCCGGTACTGGTATGAGTACATACCGGAACATTAAGCCAAAGGAAGTTAATGTTGCTGCTTACTCCATTAAGGACTTAGAAGCCAAGATGAAGGAAGAAGACAAGCAAAACTAATTAACTAATATTTGAAAAAGGACCGTGACTTGATTGTCATGGTCCTTTTTGCTATTTTAGATATTGGATAATTAACGTCAGGGGAACTGTAGTTTAAGTTACTATGGTTCTCCATTACTTTTTGGGAGAAAAAATGTCAAAAAAATACACTATTGAAATTCCAGCGTCAGCAATGAAAAAGACGGGTTTTAAGTCAAATGAACAACTAGAATTAAATGTTAATCATAATGAAATTACTATTAGACCTTCAAAAGTAACTGATCAATTACCAAAAATTAAGTTATATTGGTACATTTTACCAGCTATTCTATTAACAATTGCATTTTTTATTTTTTGTCGTAATCACCATATGAGAACTGTACCAATTACCGGGGATTATTCGATTGCCAATGGTTCGATGTTACTAAGTTTGATAAGTGGGTTGTTTGTCTTTGTAGTTAGTTTTATTATTACTAAATTACGGAATAATGGGCCGACGAAGAATGTTTATTGGCGAAGCTTACCGACAATTACAATTGCTTGTGGGTTGATTATTGCTTTCTCATTTACAGCTTTCTTTTGGTTGTTAGGAAAGATTTTTACGGATGCGCGTTTTGATATTTATACTTCAACTACTTTTGTTTTTGTAATTATTGCGTTAATTAATTATTTAATGATTAACCTTGCCTTGACTCTTACCTCAGGAATCATTACTAACTTATTAACGATTATGATTATTGGTGGGATGCTATTTTCTATGCTTACGAATTCTACTCGGGATTGGTGGAAACATAATTTTAGCTTTTTAGGGACATCACAGAATTCAGCGAATTTACAATTTAATGTGACCCTAATCTTTTCAGGATTATTAATGATTGCACTAGTTGACTATCTTTTTGTTAATTTGCAACGAAAGTATCCAGGAGTAAAGACGCAATTATTGCGCTGGTTATTATATGGTGAGGCTGCTTGTATTGCAGCGATCGGATTATTCCCCAATGATCCCAAGTTTCATATTCTTCATGACCGGATTTCAATGTGGTTAGTTTATATTATGCTAATTTTAATTGTTGCAATTAAGTGGATCTTGCCGGAAGTAACTAAGCAATTTTTGACGATTTCTTATGTAATTGGTGCGGTGATGGGAGCAGAATATATTGTTTTTAAACTAGCAAATTACTTATCATTAACGGCGTTTGAGTTGATTGAATTTGCTCTTTCATTTTCATGGTTACTATTGTTACTACAAAATATTGAAAACCTTGCTCAATATGGCGAACAATTATTTCTTGTTAAAATAAGGGACGATTTGATCGATGAAACCTTAGTAGGGACAGAAAAGCAGCCTCAGGATAAAACCAAGAGCTAATCCGGGGACGAGAGGCAGTTTCCTGTCCTTTTTTATTACTGCTGGAATAAGAGTGAGTAAGCAGCCAATTAAAACGATTTGAGCAGTTGCTTCCCAGTGCCAAATTAAGTCGGTTGCGAGGATAAATTCAATATCCCCTGTACCAAGTCCTTTAGTAATCGTTTGGAGTGAAAAAATGAAAGCGGAAATAATTATGAGTTCAATAGTAATATTTATAATTGAAAAATGTTGCTGGGGAAGAATAAGGGTGAGCGGAAACAAACCAATTAAGGCAGCTGGATAGATCACTTGAGCAATAAAATCGGTTGTTGAAAGGTATAATAGTGAGAGTAAAACACAGGTAATAATAAGATTGGAGTACCAGAAGTGGGTGTAAGACTTGATAGTGACTAAAACGATTATTAGTTCAGATAGCGGGAAAAAAAGAGAAATTCGTTCGTTACACCAGTGACAACGTCCTAATTGAAGGACGAAGCCGAGGAGCGGGATAAGTTGCCACCAACATAATGTGTGATGACAATGATCACAAAAAGAACGTTTAGGGGACCATGGCAACTGATTGTTGAGTTGCCGTTGAGCACAAAGACTAGTAAAGGACGCTAAAGTAGCAAGAATACAACTATTAATAAGTATAAAAAGCAATGTGATCACCTCTAAAAGTTTTGCTATAGATATATAACGTAAAAATCACGAAATGTTACTTAGAAAATTTATTGAGACTTCGTTGACATTACTAGTAGTCCGTGCTACCCTATTAAAGGTGCTTTTATAGCAACGTCGGTGTCTGTCGTTGGGCAGACTTTGCGTCAACGAAGGCACATAATTTAATATCATCCAAGAACTTTTTTTATTCGCAAAAAAGAACCACCTGGATGTGTGGACTTAAAAATTAGGAAGGGGAAAAATTATGCCAACCATTAACCAATTGGTACGTAAGGGCCGTAAGAGCCACAAGGGCAAGTCAAAGTCACCAGCTCTTGGTTACGTTTACAACACTTTTAAGAAGGAAGAAGTTAAGACTCCATCACCACAAAAGCGTGGGGTTGCTACTCGTGTCGGAACTATGACACCTAAGAAGCCTAACTCAGCTTTGCGGAAGTATGCCCGTGTACGTCTTTCAAACTTGATTGAAGTTACTGCTTACATCCCTGGTATTGGTCACAACCTCCAAGAACACTCAGTTGTTTTGATTCGTGGTGGTCGTGTTAAGGATTTACCTGGGGTTCGTTACCACATTATTCGTGGTACTCTTGATACTGCTGGTGTTGAAGGACGGATGCAATCACGTTCTAAGTACGGTACCAAGAAGCCTAAGGATAAGAAGTAAAATATTAGGAGGGATTAAGTAATGCCACGTAAAGGACATGTACAAAAGCGTGAAATTTTACCAGATCCAATGTACAACTCAAAGTTGGTTACCAGCTTGATTGACCACTTGATGATCGATGGTAAGCGCGGAACTGCTACTAAGATTTTGTATGCAGCTTTTGATGAAATTAAGAATGAAACAGGTAATAACCCTGTAGAAGTTTTTGAACAAGCTATGGAAAACGTTATGCCTGTTCTTGAAGTTAAGGCGCGTCGTGTTGGTGGTTCAAACTACCAAGTTCCAATCGAAGTTCGTCCAGAACGTCGGACCACTTTAGGTCTTCGTTGGATTGTTCAATACGCACGGTTGCGTGGTGAACACACAATGGTTGAACGTCTTGCACGCGAAATTATTGATGCTTCAAACAATACTGGTGCTTCAGTTAAGAAGCGTGAAGATACTCACCGTATGGCTGAAGCCAACCGTGCTTTCGCACACTACCGTTGGTAATCACTGCGAATTGAAACCGGTTGTCTAACCAGTTACAATACAGGGGTGGCGTAGATTATTTGAATAATCGTCATCCCTTTTTCTAAATAAAGTTCGATTTTAAATAACCATATTCTGGAAGGAGATACACTTTTAAGATGGCTAACAAACGTGAATACCCTCTTGACAAGACTCGTAACATCGGTATCATGGCCCACATCGATGCCGGTAAGACGACTGCCACTGAACGGATTCTTTACTACACTGGTAAGATTCACAAGATTGGTGAAACCCACGATGGTGCTTCACAAATGGACTGGATGGATGAAGAAAAGGAACGTGGTATCACTATCACTTCCGCAGCCACTACTGCCGTTTGGAAGGATTACCGGATTAACATTATCGATACCCCAGGACACGTTGACTTCACTGTCGAAGTTGAACGTGCACTTCGGGTTCTTGATGGTGCCGTAACTGTTCTTGATGCTCAAGCTGGGGTTGAACCACAAACTGAAACTGTTTGGCGTCAAGCAGATGACTTCAATGTTCCACGGATCGTATTTGCTAACAAGATGGACAAAGTTGGTGCTAACTTTGATTATTCAGTTCAAACTATCAAGGATCGTTTGAACGTTACTCCATTACCAATTCAAATGCCAATTGGTGCCGAAGATACTTTCTCAGGTGTTGTTGATTTGGTTAAGATGGTTGCTTATGTTTACGATGAAGATAAGCTTGGTACTGATTGGGACACTGTAGACATTCCTGATGACCTGAAGGAAGAAGCACAAAAGCGTCATGATGCTTTGATCGAAACCTTGGCTGATATTGATGATAACATCATGGAAAAGTACCTTGAAGGTGACGAAATTTCAGTTGATGAAATTAAGGCTGCTATTCGTAAGGGTACTTTGGAACAAACACTTTTCCCTGTATTGGCTGGTTCAGCTTACAAGGATAAGGGGATCCAAATGATGCTTGATGCTGTTATCGACTACTTACCATCACCACTAGATGTTAAGCCATTCGTTGCTCACGATGCTGATGGTAATGAAGTTGAATTGACTGCCGGTGATGACAAGCCATTTGCTGCTTTGGCATTTAAGATTGCTACTGACCCATTCGTTGGTCGTTTGACTTTCTTACGTGTTTACACTGGTTCACTTCAATCAGGTTCATACGTTCTTAACGCAACTAAGGATAAGCGTGAACGTATTGGTCGTTTGCTTCAAATGCACTCTAACCAACAACACGAAATTCCAGAAGTGTTCTCTGGTGATATCGCTGCTGCTATTGGATTAAAGAATACTGGTACTGGTGATTCCTTGACTGATCCAGATCACCCACTTCAACTTGAATCAATGGACTTCCCTGATCCAGTTATCCAAGTTTCAGTTGAACCTAAGTCAAAGGCTGACCAAGATAAGATGGACAAGGGTCTCCAAAAGTTGGCTGAAGAAGATCCAACTTTCAAGGCAGAAACTAACCCTGAAACTGGTGAAACTTTGATTGCGGGTATGGGTGAACTTCACTTGGATATCATTGTTGAACGTCTTCGTCGTGAATTCCACGCTGAAGTTACTGTTGGTAAGCCACAAGTTTCTTACCGTGAAGCATTTACTAAGAAGGTATCTGCACAAGGTAAGTTCGTTCGTCAATCTGGTGGTAAAGGTCAATACGGTGATGTTTGGATTGAATTTACACCACTTGAAGAAGGTAAAGGATTTGAATTCGAAGATGCCATCGTTGGTGGTGTTGTTCCTCGTGAATTCATTCCTGCTGTTGAACAAGGTTTGAAGGAAGCTATGCAAAATGGTGTATTAGCAGGTTACCCACTTGTTGATATGCACGCTAAGCTTTATGATGGTAGTTACCACGAAGTCGACTCTAGTGAAGCCGCCTTCAAGGTTGCTGCATCACTCGCCTTGAAGAATGCTGCTAAGAAGGCAGATCCAGTTATCCTTGAACCAATCATGAAGGTCGATATTGTTGTTCCTGAAGACAACATGGGTGATGTTATGGGTCAAGTTACTGCTCGTCGTGGTACCATTGATGGTATGGAAGAACGTGGTAACGCTCAACAAATTCACTCATTTGTTCCACTTTCAGAAATGTTCGGTTACGCTACTGCCCTTCGTTCTGCTACCCAGGGTCGTGGTACCTTTACTATGACTTTTGATCACTATTCAGCTGTTCCTAAGTCTGTTCAAGAAAAGATTATTAAGGAAAGCGGTAATAACTAAGAATAGTTCCTAGTTAAACCTTAATTGAGCTTAAAGACAAATGGGTATCCGTCAACTGGTATTGATGGATATCGATGCCACTCACAGAAATGTGGGTGGTATTTTTTATGCAAATAGACAATCAATTCTTAAAAAGAAAAAGTTTTGATTGGCAAACCCATAACAGGTTCGTTTAAGAGTTTTAATTTTCCGATTAATTCCTTCTAATGGACCGTTCGAAAATTCATACTTGGTGCTGTTAATTACTGCTTGTTGGTTCTTCCTAAAGGTTCTGATCGTAGTATCCATTTCAGTATTAGTAGTCTGGTAATTTTGTAAAACCGCTTGAAGAAGTTTGGGATCACGCTCCTGAAGGGCTTGAGTAATTGCTTGATATGTTTGGTAAACGACCTTAAAGTCAGTGAATTTACTGGTGATTAAGTCAACAGCGTTTTGTTTCGTCATATATTCATTTATCCCCCGGAGATAAACAGGCTTTTCGGGGTGAAGTTCGGTCTGCTTAAGATGAAATAAGCGCCATTGGTTTTTCATAATCTTATATTCACGACTGTGTTTATCTAAGAACTTAAGAATATTAAGTCGACAGTTATCTAAAGCTCGACCGGCCAATTGGACAATATGAAAACGATCAATAATGATTTGGGCATTCGGAAATAGACGGTAAATAAAGCTCTGGTATTGTGCATTGAGGTCGATAACGACCGATTCTACCCGAGCTCGTTCGGCTTGACTATAACGATTTTCAAAGTAATCAATAATCGATGGTGAAAGCCGATTGTGAAGTTTAACCACTAGTTGGTGACTTTCACTGTCACAACAAATAAATGACATGATGGACTTAGTTGAACGAAACTCATCAAAGCAGAGGTGTTTAGGAAGAACGGCCATCCGATAATGCGGTTTAACGCGTTCGATAGTCGTCCGCCGAACACTGCTGGGCGAGCA
Source organism: Limosilactobacillus fastidiosus (assembly GCF_014145505.1). Classification (GTDB taxonomy): domain Bacteria; phylum Bacillota; class Bacilli; order Lactobacillales; family Lactobacillaceae; genus Limosilactobacillus; species Limosilactobacillus fastidiosus. The sequence goes on along the minus strand of NZ_JACIUZ010000041.1, from coordinate 443 downwards.
ATGACAAAGGCGAGCGATTAGCTCGCCATTCATACCTTCATGAACAAATAGCATAATTTGACTTTTGAGTTTTCGAGTAAGGGTCTGATTGGGCTTAGTTAAATCTGTTGTCGCACCGAAGGTTGTTTGGCAATTGGAACAGTAATAACGTTGCTTAGCCAGGATCATTTCATACCGCATGCCATTAAGACTCGCTAAGCGAAGATGAGTTTTGCGAAAGCCATTTTTGACCACAGTTTCAAATCCACAATTTTTACAGCGCGCCACCGGATAAGATAAGGAAGCATGGATTACTTTAAGCTGCTCATTGTTTTTCGAGGTTGTTTCAACATTAAGAACTTTAATGTTTCGGTCTTCAATTCCGAGGAGATTTAGGATAGAATTATTTAGGGACATCTGTATAACCTTCTTTACATGATTTTTGTGGTGAATTGATTGTACAA
>NZ_JACIUZ010000040.1 GCF_014145505.1 Limosilactobacillus fastidiosus | reverse complement strand
CTTGGTTTAATTACGAGCGAATTTCATTGAATAAGAAAGGATTGACTCCGGTCGAATATCGGAATCAATCCATTAATTAAGATTTAATAAAATGTCTAACTTTTCTATGGCACTTCAATTCGGTAAATCCGAACACTAGAGCCCTCTTTGTACTTCTGGGAGATCTCAGTGACTAGTTTTTTTGCATTAAAGAATGAATTAGCAAGTTAGTTCTGGCTTGCTTCCCTCCTTCTTACCTTAGCCAGACTTCACCAACAATGATCGCGATAATTAATAAGCCAAGCCAAACGCGGTAGTGATCCCGTAAGATCCCTAAGTAGTCCCGAATTACAGTTAAGGATTGTAATTTCCATGGGGTCCTACTAGGACTTAGTGCCCAGTTTAAGCCAAGTTTCTGTAAATAGCTTTTGGTCCGTAATACGTGAAAAGAACTAGTAACCACTACTACCTTTTGGTTCGGCTTAATCCACTTTTGAAGTAACTTTTGACAATTTTGCAGGTTAGCCCACGTATTTTGGGCTTGCTCCTCTAATAATATTTTATTCTGGGGAATGCCATGACTTATCAAGTAATCTGCCATTGCTTGTGCTTCCGATAATTTGGCCCCACGTAAGAGCCCCCCAGAAACGACAATGATTGATTTATTATTTAACCGCCAACAGGAAATCGCTTGCTGTAATCGAGCAGCTAAAACTGGGGGAACTTTTCCGTGACATAAACCAGCTCCAAGGACGATTAAATAATCAGCACTAATTGGCTTTGAAAAGGCTTGAAGAATAATTGTAGTGGCCCAGAAAATTAATAACCCCAGTGTAGTAATGCCATTAACTATTTGTGCAATAAGAATCACCTGGTGACCAAGCCAGGAAAACTGTTCACCAGATTTAAATAACAAGGGTAACCAAAAAATAAGATTAAGGATAATTAAGGCGAACGCTTTGCAATTGTCTATAATCAATCGACTTTCTTTAGAAAAGCGACGAATTAAAACCAGACTAATTAGCTCTAACCATGTCAAGAGACTAGCTGTTCCCAAACTAATTGCCGTTACATTCTCTGGATAACAAATCTGACCACCAATCAACAGTAATAATATTCCGGTCCAGCACAGAGCCCATTCATTCTTTTTAGGTAGCGGCCACCATAAAAGAAGTATGAGCAATGCAAGTGCAAAGATAATCATTTCTTACCGTACTCCTTTTTCCGTTGGCGATATTTTCGGTACCGTTGAAGTAATTCACTAATCGTCATCACTACTATGATGAAAATTGCTAATGAGTAACCTAAAACACCGAGACGATAGATATGGGGGTGATCAGCGCTCCCTTCCACCAATAAAGAAGAACCAACAATAATTGCCGCCAAAATAATTGCAATAATAACCCGGTTAACAATTCGACTAACCCATTTCATTAGTTGTTCCTGCTCAGAATAATGAAAGTTTATTTGTGCATCCCCGCCACTAATGGCATCGAAGAAAGTATTTAACTTTCCAGGCATCTGCGTGATTGCTTTTATGGCACGATAACTACTCCACAAACTATTATCTAACTGGTTTCGAAAATTAAAGTGTTGCTTTAAGTATCGTTGACCGAATGGACGAGCAACTTCAAGCATTGAAATAGATGGATCTAATTTAGCGATGATTGTTTCCAAGATACCGAAAGCCCGAACCAACATTGTTACTTGAGAATTAATTCGTAAATTATTATTTTTGCATAGTTGAACAATTTGGTAGAGCATTTTGGTGAAGTTAATGTCTGCCAACCCAATATTTAGGTATGGCCGTAGGAAACGACCGAGTTCACGATAAAATTTTTGTTCGTCGAGAGGTCCAACCTGTTCACACATTGGAATAATTGATTGACCTATTTCATGAATATCTTGTGAATTGATCGCCAAAACAATTTTAGCGATCCCATCCGCGGTTGATGGAGAAATCCGTCCCATCATTCCAAAATCAATCCAAATAACCCGGTATGGAGGAAGAGCAACCTCTTTTTGATAACTAAAGTTAGTGTTACCGACTTGTTTTTCAAACTTTTTATTTACCGCAAACTGGTCGTCTTGAGATTCAGTTTCCGTTAACTTATGGATTAAAATATTTCCTGGGTGGGGATCCGCTTGAAAGAAATGATCCACAAAGACTTGCTTAAGAAAGTTCTTTACTAAAGCCTGAGCGAGCTCATGACGAGTTCCTTGCTGGGCTTGGGCATGCTCAGGATCTTCTTTATCTAAGGGTTCATTAGCTAAGTACTTGATACTTTTTCCTTGCATGAACTCGTTAACTAAAATTTTAGGTGCACAATATTCAAAATATACTTTAGGAACCCGAATGATTGATTGTCCATTATTAAGGCGGTAAAACTCAATCCCGTTTTTTGCTTCCTGAATTGTATCAATTTCACTCTTTAAGGAGCTACTTAAAGCATTAAAAATCTTAACCGGATCGACCACCGTAATCCCGGTTGGAACGTATTTTAATAATTCAACCGCCCGCTTTAATAGCGCAAGGTCAGTATCTACTAATTTTGTAACGTCAGGATGCTGGATCTTAACTACTACGGGCGTGCCATCTTTTAACTCTGCATGGTGAACCTGCCCAATGGAAGCTGAAGCGAATGCCTTTTTATCAAAGCTTTTAAATACCTCACTAATTTTCTTTCCGGTTTCTGTTTCAAATGTTGTTTTTACACTCGCAAAATCATCAGCTGGGACATTATCCTGTAACTTACGAAAAGCCTTAATATATTCAGGACTAACTAGATCTGACCGGGTGGAAAGGATTTGGCCCATCTTAATAAAGGTTGGCCCAAGTTCTTCCAGTGCTTGGCATACCTCCTCGGGATTCTTTTGGTGATAAAAATTACTGAGGAAATGGTACTCGCGCATAATCCTCATGATCCGACGAAGACGTTTACCCGGAGACACTACTGTTTCTTCAACCATCGGTAATTAACTCCTTTTACAATTTATTTTCATTCCGGGAACACAATTGCATGCAACTACTTCAGGAGCTGTTTCCTTTTTCTTAGCCAACAACGTTTGAAGCTGGTCAATATCATTTTGACTCAGGTTAACACCTTCTATCACATGCTTTAAGGTTGCACCAACATGCATTTCACAAATACTGCTAAAGAGTTGGTCAGCAGCCTCGTTCATGGTAATTTGTTCCTTAATCAAGGGCGTATAGATGAAGCCCCGTCCTTGACGAGTTGTTTTTAAGGACCCTTTCTCAACTAATCGTCGGAGTAAGGTCTTAATAGTCGCTGGTTTCCAATCAACTTTTTGTTGGAGCAATGAAATTACTTGGGTACTGGTTGATTCCCCCAGTGTCCAAATAATTCGCATAACCTGCCATTCTGCTGGTGTAATTTCTGTTTTCTCTTCCATGAACTCACCTCATTTTAAAATCTACACCTGTCAATCAAAGGCGTCAAACAATTTCAGAATTAATTTGAATAATTATTGTGGCACGGATTAAGATCTGCTAAACTACTGCTTTAGTTATCATAAATTTTACAAAAAGGAGTCGATGTTCTTGACTGACCAGCGAATTAGGCGTGCCCTAATTATAATGGTTTTTGGAACTTTTTTTGGGATCCTTTGCTCAACCTTAATGAATATTGCCTTACCAACTTTCATGGCGGTTTTTCATATTAGTGAAGCCCATGTTCAGTGGGTTACGAACGGCTATATGCTAGTAAATGCACTGATGATCCCCGTTAGTTCTTACCTCATTAAAAGATTTTCGTTTAAATGGTTATTTATCTTTTTTACGGGAATCTTTCTTTGCGGAACAATTATTGGTGGATTAGCAAATTCCTTTAACCTTCTGGTAATGTCCCGAATGATTCAAGCGGTTGGGGCTGGAATGATGATGCCATTAGTTAACGTGTTAGCAATTCGTTACGCCCTTCCCGGTAAAAAGGGAAGAATAATGGGGATTATTGGCTTAGCATTTAACTGCGCACCCATTCTAGGGCCCGCGGCATCTGGCTTTATGCTCGATTATCTTTCATGGCGATACCTGTTTATCTTAATCATTCCATTTGCGGTTATTACCTTACTCTTATCGCTATGGATGCTCCCATATATTCCTCATAACGAATTCCCCCAGTTTAATAGTTTCGGTTTTACCCTAATTACAATTGGGTTGTGGGCGCTACTAATGGGGCTTTCTAATGTTTCGAGTTTCCCCCTACTATCATTTAATGTTGGGGGAATGACAATTGTTGGTTTGGTGTTTATTATTCTTTTCTACCTTAACCAGCGAAAGAGTAGTCACCCACTAATTAACCTTGGCGTTTTTGAACATCGTCAATTTCTCTTAGCAACGGTAATTAACATGTTAATTACGGCTACGATGTATGGGAACGCAATCCTAATTCCTCTTCTAGTACAAATTGTTCTTGGTGAAAGTACAGTGATTTCAGCAATTGCTATTCTCCCGGGGGCAATCCTTACTGGACTATTGTCAACTACCAGTGGACGATGCTATGATCGCTACCCAATTCAGTGGCTTGTCGGTGCTGGACTTTTGATTGATATTATTGGGACAACAGGTCAAGCAATGATTGGGGCCCGGAGTTCGGTAATAATCATTACCGTCTTTCAGACCGTTCGGCAGTTTGGGCTAGTTACAATGCTAATTCCTTTGCAAACCCAGGCGCTTTCTCTTTTACCAAACCAAATTGTTCCCGACGCAGTAGCTTGTTTCAATACCCTCCGTCAGATTGCGGCCGCGTTTGGAACTGCCCTCATCGTTTCAGTTGTTGGGATTGTTAACCACCTTGTTCACAGTTCAACCTCTCACTTAGGCATTCAATCCGGATTTGCCTTTTGTTTAGTCCTCCTCTTACTATCACTTGTTTTAAGTAGGAAACTATACCATAAGATAAAATAAACGGTCAGCAACTTCATTATTGAAGGATGTTGACCGTTTTTTATAGAATTAATTAGAAGAATAGTAAAAACAGGCTCATATTACGTTTCCAAAGTTGAACAATTAACCTGGATTTGAAGGAGGCTTCCAAGGAATCCCCTAAGGAAAGCTCCAAGAACCCAATAACCCCAATCAAGAAGAGTGAGCCAAGTATTAACTTTAACCTGACTCATTCCCACTGGAATCTCGGTGTAATGGTTAAGTACAAAGGTTTCGTCCGTCAGGCCAAGGATTAGTAGCCATTTTCGCCAACCGGCGTGACGATATTGCTTCAACATTGGTAAAGCATAAAATGATTGACGGAAGCCCACCACTAAAGTAATTAGGAGGACATTCAACGGATTAAAGTGCTGAACTAGGACATGTTAGCAATCACGAATTCAACTGAGCCACCATAAATTGTTAACGTCATTAGTGTTGGATACCAAAAAGAAAAACCAAGGTTATACATAGTCCGAATGTTACATAACTAAATAATACCGGAATTGATCGCTGTAATGCGAAACGAAATTCTCCCTGCATCATTTTCAAAAGCTACTCCCCCAAACGGTACTGTACCCATTAAATTGTAAGGTACTTCATTCGTTAAACAATCTTAATATCTTCTGAATGTATAATTGACTAACATTAGGAACTACTGGTTCTTATTCTAAATTAGACCGATACATAATCATCCCACTATCTAATTAGTGTTGAATTAAACTAGCATTCCTAATTTCACTTAATTAACATTAATAAATTAATTCACCTGTGGTTGCTAAGACCCTTTTATTTAATTATTTCTTTAGTTTGACCAATAACTTTATCTTTGTAGGTAATAACGTCTTTGATCGTTAATTTTTGCATGGCTTTAATATAGTTTTCCATGAAAGAGTAATCTAAATTACCGTTGGAATCAACAGGAAGAGAAATAATATCATCTTTTAATTTTTTCCAAGTTAACATATTAGAGTATGAGTATTTTGACTTTAAAAACTTTAATGCAGTTACTAAGTAAAGCCCCACTTCTTTATTTTTAATAATTGAATCATTAAAAGAGAAAACATGATTATGAGTAGCTAATTTATATTTGTAATCACGATAATAGGCATTGCCAAAGAAATCAATTGTAATCGTATTTGCATTGAATACTTTGGCAGGTCTACTTGTTTTACCTTTTATCCCCATATTAGTTTCACCGCTATTAATAAAATATTCGCCTAAGTTATCAATATCAGATTGTTGTAAATCAACATCCCCTTTATCAGGTGGACTAAATAATTCTCCAATCTTGAAATTACGGTATATAGGAGACCTATTTACCCCCCCGATTATTTTTTGCTCTTCTTGAGTTAATTTAAAGTCTTTTAAACCAGTGACTTTGAGGTAAGCCTCAAGTTCCTTGATTCGTTCCTCTTCAAGTTCCTTGATTCGTTCCTCCATATACTCAAAATCAAACTGATTAGTATTATCTTTGACAGGTAGTTCAATTTCCATATTTTTAATATTGTTCCAGCCTGCTTTATTTGACCAATCAAAGTTTCCATATAGAACCTTTTTAAGGCAAGCGACTATATAGAGTCCCCGTTCTCTTGTAAGCTCTCCATTTTTTAATCTAATTGCATAAGCATCTTGAAGAACTGAAAATTCTTTATCCTGGAAAAAAGGTATTCCTGTATTTGCACCGTTTGCTGAAATACTTATAACATTTTTGAGAATAGTAGGACATTGTTCTGGTTTAGCATATCTTGAAAGTCCTTGATTTTGAATACCTGCAGTTAACAAAGGAACAGTATAGTCATCCGTAGGGGAATCAGGGAACTGTTTTGCCTTTCCTTTTATTTTTTTAGTAGGAATTTTTTCAAAAATAGAATCCAACTTAAAACTAGAGAATTTAGTCATTATTCTTCTCCCCTCAATACACTACTTACTTTCCAAGCAAGATAGTCAGCAACTACCGCTTTAAAGTCTTCTTCTGTAGGGGTGGTGTCAATCACCTGATGCTGACCAAAAGTCCAATCGTTACCCTCTAGCGTAATAGTATCTTTGATAATTTTGCCATTATCTTCGGTGTAGTAGTTAGTTTTAGGCTTTTTACCTAATAATCTAGCTTCAATTTCTGCATAGCGTTCTTTAGCATGGTCAGTATCTCTTAAGTTAACTTCTTGACTAGATTTTCTACGGTTTTGTCGACTATAACCATCTTCAGACATATCTACAAAGGTTACCAGATCATCTACTTCATGAGGCCGAGCTACCTTAAATAGATAGATTGCGGCTTGTACACTAGCTTTACCTGAAAATACGTCACTAGGTAAGTGAATTGAAGCAAGTAAAGTATTATTTTTTAGAATTTCTTTAGTAAATGGCAGACCTGTACCACTACCAGCGTTTTCTTGAATTAAGATTGCAGCATATCCTTTAGGCATTTGTGATAACGCTTTTTGCACGAAAATAAAACCTTTTCCGTCTGCTGAATAAGGTGGGTTTAATAAGAAAACATTAGCAGGGAATTTAATATCTTTATAGAGTTTAAGTGAATCATCATGTAATAAATTAGTAGATCCATCCCCCATAAGGATCATATTTAATACGGCAAGAATATAAATATTAGGTAGAATTTCCACACCTAGTAATTGATTCTCTTTAATGTTTTTGATTTTATTTTCAAGTTCTTGTTTATCTTGAATACTCTTTTTGGCATCTTTAATCATGGTATCCATAGCAGCAACTAGAAAACCACCACTACCCATAGCTAAGTCCCAAACAAAGGAATCTTTATTAGTACGAGCTAAATGTGCCATGAAGTGAGTGAGATAGCTAGGTGTTAAGACAACGTCATTTGCCTTATCATTATCAATTTTTACCCAATCACTTAGAGAATTTAATATTTTTCCCGTAAAGTCTAAATGTAAGTCACTTTCAAGCAGCGGGATGATATCTTCACTAATTTGTCGGTAAAGACTCTTAATAAGACTTTCTCCATTGGTGGGTTGCCACATATTCTTATTCTTGAATACACCATCACCTAAAAGGGATGCAATAAGGTCAATTTTAGATTGACTAGCATTGCGTGCATGTAGAAAAGCGTTTATGTGATCTAGAACTTTTGTCCCATCATTGATAGTTTCATTATCATTTGACGTTAATTCATCAATGGATAGTTTAGGCATCCCCTTAGTAGTTAAACCAGCCATAATTAGACCAGTAAAGACATATAGTTTTTGGTTAGTTCCAAGAATATTTCTAAAAGACTTATCTTCGTAAAGCTTTTGGTGGATAGCCTTGATTTTAGTTTCTAATTCGGCTTCAGTTGAAGCTCTAAGTTTATTAAGCTCATCTTCAGAAAGAGTCAATTTATCTAAAATATCGTATAACTGTGACAAGTTAGCTTGCTTTAATAGAACCAGTGAATTATCAAGCTCTTTAATGTGTTTAGGCATATAGCGATTACTTTTAGATACATAGTAAGCCTTAACTTCGGGATCAGTAACATTTCCATTTTCATCAACAGATGTACCATTTACTCCAATTATTATTACTTCTTTAAAACTAGTATTTTGTAAGATAGCTAAACCATAATGAAGTGCTCCATTAACAGCATAAGTAGTGATAGCGGAATAGTTTTTATCGCCCTTTTTATGAGGGTTCTTAGCATTTGGCTTAGAATCTGATGTCCATTCAGTTTCTTGTACTATTTTTCCGTCTTTTAAATGTTCTAGTTTTCTCTTCCCGCCTTTAGCTTCAACCATTACCGGTATTCTTCTTGAATAACCATTATCTAAAAGCAATTGAATATCAGGGTAGTTATTACCTTTTCCACCAGATTTGGAAGTAGCTAATTTTAAACCATTACTGATTTCTTCGTTAATTTGTTCAGTTTTCCCGTAGTGTCTTATTTCATAGGTGTCAAACAGTCTTTTGTAATGTTCTTCTACTTTCTCTTCAACACTTTTAACCATTTAAGCCACCACCTTTCGTGATGACAAAAAAATAGTCCACTTTTGTAAAAAAAGCTTGACAAATAAATGCTGACTATTTACATAATTAGCGTGAGTTGAGTTGAGTTGAGTTGAGTTGAGTTGAGTTGAGTTGAGTTGAGTTGAGTTGAGTTGAGTTGAGTTGAGTTGAGTTGAGTTGAGTTGAGTTGAGTTGAGTTGAGTTGAGTTGAGTATTCTCATTTATTCTTCCCTCCAGTTGTCATTTAGGGTAGTTACCAATTTTCCATTAACGATACCATATTTTTCTGGTATATAACTCATTAAATTGCTTCTTAGTACTAAACGTTTCTAAAAGTTGCCTATCATTAAGTTCAATTCAAACTTAACAATTATATCACAATGGTTTAGTAAAATGAGACAATCGAACATGAGTTAAAATTAAAATAAACCTCCATAGTTGAAATTTTTTGTCTAACTATGGAGGTTTATTTTAATTTAATCTTAGATTACTTTTTACTAAGTCGTTTTTAGTATTTTTGATTATTTATCTTCGTCTGTTAGTTGAGTAATCATTTCGTATACGTATGATTCTTCTTCAGGACGGTACACCCCATGAAGCTCACCAACCTTAGTGAAGCCATTCTTGGTAATCAAGTGTTGCATAATCTCATTATTTTCGTGAGTATCAATTCGAAGCGACTGAATGTCCTTCCGGTTATTCTTAATGTAATCAATTACACTTTCAAAAAGTTGTGAAGCATAACCATTACCAGCGTGCTTAGAATGGATGGCAACCCGGTGAATAACTAAATACTTATCGGTATCTAATAACCACTCACCATCTAAAGCATCATAAGAATGGTCTGGGGCATCAATAATTGCTAATGTACCAACAGTTTGGTCATCGTCTGATTGAACAAGGTATGCCCAGCCATGTTGAATATCTTCTTTAATGTGTTCTTCGTTCGGGTAATCACCCTGCCATTGATCGATCCCTCGTTCTGCTAGTTGGTTCCGACCATCACGAAGAATATCCATCACTGTATCCAAATCTTCCATAGTAGCTTTACGTAATTGCATTCGTATTACCTTCCCTTCCGTTAATTGATCATTTACTTTTAACTAATTAACAACCATATAAATTTACCATATTGCTAATGATAAGTGCAAGCTTAGAGTTTATCATAATCTTATCTTACCGCATAATCCAGTTTCGTGTTAGATTAAATATTGTTAGATAAGGAGGGAGCCGATGAAACTTACAATTCGAGAGTTATACGATAAAATGTTACAAAATATGGGGAGTTCTGGTTGGTGGCCTGCCGAATCAAAAGCAAAAATTATTGTTGGCGCTATCATGATTCAAAATACTAATTGGAAAAATGCTGACAAAGCAGTTGCCAACTTTCGCCAACAAACTAATTTTAATCCCGATCAAATCCTTCAGCTATCTACTGAAGAACTTCAAGCAATTGTTCAACCAGCTGGCTTTTATAAGAATAAGAGTCGGGCAATCAAAGCTATTTTTAGTTGGTTATCTAAATATAATTATGACTATTCACGAATTTACCAAACTTTTGGAGTAAGTTTGCGTAACGAATTACTTAGACTTCATGGAGTTGGTGATGAAACAGCTGACGTTCTTCTTACTTATATTTTTGATGTACCAACATTCATCAGTGATAAATATGCACGGGTACTCTTTACCCAGCTAGGAGTATCCGGACTTACCAACTACCAAAGTCTCGCCAAACAAGTGAAATTGTCGAAGAATTTTACTAGTGAAGAAGCTCAGGACTTCCATGGCCTTATTGATGAATTTGGTAAGATTTATTTTCACCCGCTCACAAAATTTCAAGAGAGTTTTCTTGCGGATGATCAACTAATTTTATAATTACGTCTTTTTTTGAAGCATTAATACCTCAGAAGCAAACCCAAAAATTCGAAAGGAGCTCCTATTCGATGAATCAAGAACAACAGTTAATGGCTATTAAGCAGTTTACAATTGAAAAACTTGCCGGGGATCGGACGGGTCACGGGATGAATCACATCAACCGGGTAGTCAAAAACGCTGCTCGAATTGCGAACGGTGAAGGCCATGATCCGTTTTTACCCGAAGTAGCTGCATACCTTCATGACACGGTTGATGAAAAAATTGTTAATAGCGTGGAAGAAGCCCAAGCTGAAGTCCAGTCTTTTCTCCGTCAAATTGGGATGACTGATGATCAAATTCGCATTGTAATGGAAACAATCAAGAATATTTCCTTTGCTCATACCCTAGAAAAGCAACAGATATCCCTTAGTTCAACTGCCCAGATCGTCCGGGACGCCGACTGGTTAGACGCAATCGGTGCAATTGGAATCACTCGGGCGATCTATTATGGAGGCGCCCATGGTGAAGTTATTTACGATCCTAAAATTAAGCCTCGGAAGAAAATGAATAAACAAGAATACCGAAATCTTGATGATGAAACGATCATCACTCACTTTGACGAAAAGCTTCTTGGCTTGAAAGATAAACTCTTTACCCCAACCGCCAAGAAGATTGCAGAACACCGCCAACAAGTAATGCTTGATTTTCTTAATGAGTTCCATCGGGAATGGGATGCAAAATCCTAGGCATTGTATCATTAACGCACTAGTGATCCGAGATTTAACCTCCTCGAGAGTCTAATTGAGTTCCCCAAATGACTATAAATTCATCAATTATTAGCAACAATTAAGGCCGGAAAAAACAAAATGTTTTTCCGACCTCTTTAGTTTACATAATTTTATTTTTGATCATCATGATCTTTTTGCTGATGCTTATTCATATTGATAATCACTGAATCGCTTGAAGAACTATGACGATCATCCTGGTTACCTACTTTTGATAACCATTTTTTATTAATATATAGCATCAAAATACTAATTGGTGGAACCAATAAGGCATAACAAAGTCCCGTTAATAACGACGTTGGTAATGCCAAGCGAGCAATTTCAAACATTCCATTACTGCTTCCTGTCAATCGCCAACCTACAATTAAATAAGCGATTTCCAGTAAGACGAGAATAATTAACCCACTGCCGACACCAATCGTGATCATTTGCTGGTGACGTAGTTCCTGTGATCTTGCTTGTTGCCACCTAACTAGCCACCCGCTAAAAAGGGTTGTCAAAGCGGTAACTACAACGGTGAGCCAATCACTTTGACTAAAAACGAGTAAGATCAACTGCGAAACGATTACCAGTAGTGCTGAATTCAGCATCCCAAATACTGGAATGACAGTGACCGCTAATAAAGCAGTAAGCGGTGCAATAATCGTTCCGCTTGGCAACACACCATGTAAGTCAAGTGGTGATAACAAGCAAATCACCAATAAGACCACAAACCATGTAACAATATGAAATAAACGAATCTTTTTCATCATACTAACGGCTTCTTTTCTGTATCTTGTAACCAGGCAAGTGCCAATGCTCCTTCTCCTAAGTGAACACCAATCACAGGACCAAAGTATGATAATTCAAACTTAATATCAGGATGTTCCTCTTGGAGTTTTTCCATCCATTTCTTCCCTGCTTCTTCATCGTTAGCGTGAACAACAATCGCCCGTACCGGATAATCCAACTTTTCAATCGACTCATTAAAGAGTTGTTCACAACGTGCCTTGGCCTTCTTCATTGACCGAACCTTCTCAAAGGCTTCAATATCATGATTAGGGTTGTCAAATGAAAGGAGTGGCTTAATCCTTAAAATTGAACCAACAAAGGCTGAAGCATTCGAAAGTCGCCCACCACGCACAAGGTTTTGTAAATCATCAACGACAAAAACATCGTGAAATGTGTTTCGCAATTCCGTTAATTTTTTGACAATTTCATCAATATCCATGCCTTGCTTTGCTAACTTAGCAGCTTCTATTGCAAGGTATCCCATTAACTTAACTGTAATTTCTGAATCAAATGGCACGATCTTGATTGTATCCTTCATTTGTTCAGAAAGTTGAGTAATATTGTTGAGAAATCCTGAAATTGTCTTTGCTAGATGAATACTAATTACCACATCATAGCCTTCATCTGCAAGCTTTTGATAAAGTTCCATCATTTCACCAATTGAAGGTTGAGATGTGCTGGGGAAGGTACTGGCAGTCTTTAACTGCTTATAGAACTCCTCAGTAGTGATATCAACACCCTCGCGGTAAGTTTTACCGTTAAGGGTAAACGGAATTGGTACCACATGAATATTATTAGCTGCGATCTCTTCTTGAGTAAGATAGCAGGTACTGTCAGTCACAACAGCTATTTTCATTAATACTACCTCCATTAGGATGTTGCTATTCGATAATTAAAAATAATTGCATAGTAAAGGTATTTTAACAACATCGTAATAGATATAGAATACCACATCAATGTACAGAAACCAACAATCCTGATTATTTGAATTGTCTATTTTACGAAACAAACGGTATAATAGTAACCGCTATGCAAAACTTAAAATGAGGAGGAAATAGATAATGGCATTTGATGGTTTCTTTACCCACGCAATCGTCCATGAACTTAATGCAACTCTTGCAACTGGACGGGTTGCAAAAGTTAATCAACCCTACCCCGCAGAACTAATTATGACCATTCGGGCACACCGTCATAATTATTCCCTGCTTCTTTCTACTAACCCAACATATCCGAGAATGCAAATTACCAAGATTGACTACCAAAACCCTGCCGTTCCCAGTAATTTTGCAATGACAATGCGTAAATACTTAGAGGGAGCAATTCTCGAATCAATTGAGCAAGTTGATAATGACCGGATTATTAAAATGAACTTTAATACCCGCGATGAACTTGGTGATCGGCAGCGGCTTGTTCTGATCACGGAAATAATGGCTCGTCACAGTAATATTTCACTCGTTAATGAAAAAACGGGTAAGATTATCGATACGATAAAACATGTTGGTTCTGACCAAAATCGGGTGCGCCTCCTCCTTCCGGGTGCTACTTTTATCATGCCTCCAAAGCAGGATAAGGTTAATCCATACCTCCCTAACCAAATTTATACAGACTTAATGCGGGAGAATTTAAGTGAAGATGATTTAGCTAAGCGGTTACAACACAGTTATCAAGGTTTAGGGAAACAGTCTGCCCAAGAACTGGCACGAGAATTACAAGCTAGCTCAGACTTGCCTACTACTTATCATACCTTCCTTAAGTATTTTGAGAATCCGGATCCCGTAATTTATGAAGATAATAACGGGAAGCAACAATTTGCGGCTTTCGCACCAAGCAATATTAAGGAAGAGCAAATTACCCATTATCACACCCTTTCTGTAATGCTAGATGCCTTTTATGCTCAAAAAGCTGAACGGGATCGCTCACGAGAATTAGCAGGACAAGTTCTCCGTGTTCTTCATACTGAACTAAAAAAGGATCGGCGCAAGGTTAAGAAGTTAAATCAACAACTAGCAGATGCGGCTAAGGCTGATTATTACCGTATTCGTGGTGAAATTTTAACCACTTATTTAGGAAAACTATCCCATGGGATGACGGAAATTACCTTGCCAAACTTCTATGATGATAATAAGCCATTAAAGATTAATCTTGATCCGGAACTATCCCCTTCAAGAAATGCCCAGAAATACTTTACAAAGTACGACAAGTTAAAGACTTCAGTTAGTTATGTCAAAGAGCAATTAAAGCTAACTAATGATGAAATTAACTATCTTACCAACATCGAAAGTCAAATCGATCTCGCCTCACCAGCGGATATCCAAGAGATTCGCCTAGAGCTTCAGCAGCAAGGCTACCTAAAACTCAAACGACAAAAAAGTAAGAAGCAGCGGAAAGTTCGGGTAAGTAAACCCGAAGAATTTCATACTAGCAACGGAACCACGGTCCTTGTCGGGAAAAACAATCTGCAAAACGACCGCTTGAGTTTCAAGATCGCGAACAAAAATGATATCTGGCTGCACGTTAAGGATATACCTGGTTCTCACGTTATTATTCGTGATAGCAATCCAGATGATCAAACCCTCCTTGAAGCAGCCCAGTTAGCTGCCTATTTCTCGAAGGGACGAGATTCGGATAATGTTCCCGTAGACTACCTTCCCGCAAAGCGACTGCATAAACCAAATGGTGTTAAACCTGGTTTTGTTACGTTTACGGGGCAAAAGACCCTGTATGTGACACCGCATAAGCTCGGGGATTAGAGGCACTTTTTCTTAATAAAAATTATATTAGTGCCCATTTAGTGCAACTAAATTTTGTAAAGGGCTCTACAATCTTAAGCACTGATGAATTTAAATCAGTGCTTTTTTAGTTTAAAAAATAAAAGCTGGCGCCCAGCTTCGTTTAAGAAAAGCCCAGTTTTCAAAGTGTGAGTCGACCGCCTATTATTAGTTAGCAAAATAAACAAGCAGCTCATACCTTTTAAACGGTATGAACTGCTTGACTGAAAGCTATTCAATTTTTTCTGTCAGTACTTTTTGAAGAAAAATAATTAGGTTAATCTTCCTTCTTCTTCCCTAAACCAAACGTCATCGCTACTGAAGCTAATGCTAAACCAATGATGCCAGTATGCGCTTGCTTATTCCCAGTTTGGGGAAGTACGGCTGATTTAGTTGATGTATTGGCCGTAACTCCAATATTGTCATTATGGATAAGTGGCGTTACCTCGTCAGTTTGTTGACGAGCAGTATCTAAATTATCTCCTGAAACTATTGAAGATTTAGTAGGCTGTTCAGGATCAACATAGGTTCCTTCAATGGGTTTAATTAACACTACATTATGCACTTTACCGTCATTCTTACTTGGTATGTCACTAGAAACTAAGACATATCCTTGCTTTTCAAAATTAGGTACTTTACTTACGTAATCTACTTTGCTGTTCAAAGTGCCGTAAACTTCATCGTGAAATAGTGTTGTACCTGTTTCATAATCAATGTAATTGATTGTTGTTACTGCTGCTTGAGGATTAACTGGTGTAACCAATGGTGTTCCAGTAGCTTTACCATTTACCACGATAGTAGCGGTCTTTGAAACTTCTTCATCCTTATTAATTTGATAATGGTAAACAACTTTATAAGTACCTACTGGTAGAGTTGGTACATTTTGCCCTACAGGAACATCCTTGTCAATTTGCTTGCCGCTTGCGTCATATAGGTCATAAGTATAGTCACCAGTAGCCTTAAGATTTTTTCGACCTACTGGGATAACACCATAGTAAGCAGATGAGTACAAGTTGTATAAGTTTACGTTTGCAGAATTAAGGCTATCATTAGAATTCCAGCTATCTCCAGCCATTAAAGTTAAATCTTTAGTATCAAAAATTTGTTGGAGTTGTACGTAAAGTTGGTCATAATCATTCTTATTACCACTAAGAGCGTCGTAATAATATGTTGGCCAAGTGGCTTCTTGATTGTTAATATTACTGATATTAACGGAAAAACCATGATCTTTAAAAGTATCAAATATTTTATCTAATTTAATAGTATAGTAACCATCAGTAAATAAAGTATTACTTGGATCATTATGACCAACATTTAAATATGAGAAGTAATCCTTACCTAATTGCGGAATTTTAATATCATTGATTCGTACGTAATTATACTTACCATCTTTATCAATGAATAGGTACGATGGAATAATCGAAACTTTACCATTAATTTCGTCTTCAATGGCCTTCATTGCCCCATAAGCAGGTAATTCAGAATAATAACTAATTACTTTACCGTTAAGATTGTTATTATCAGATTGAGCAGATAAAGTAATAGCATTCTGACGATTATTAGCTGGTCCAATATCATTTAAGTTTTGCAAGTCAGTTTCAATTTGATCAAGATTACTTAATTTAACAGGAATAGTCACTTTTCCAGTTTGTCCAGATTGAAGTGAGGCATTAACCTTGACTTTAGTTACATGATTCCAATCAGAATCGGTCATTTGACTGGAAGTCTTGAATGTCCCATCAACGTAATAAGTAATATTATTATCGTTGGCATTATCCCAATCTAACTGAATAGCTTTATCATGGTCTAAAACGGTTTGAACTTTGTGATTATCAGTACTATCAACACTAGATAAGTTAAAGACTAAACTTTCATCATGAGGAATAAAACCATTATTAGTAATTTGACCAGAAACGGTTAATTCACCATTATTATCTGCTAAATTAGAAATATTACTATCAGTTAAACCATCAACAGTTAAATCAGTATTAGTGTATTCATTAGCGTCACGGAAGTCTTCAGGGCTTACCTGCATTGAAATGTGTTGACCGAATTGTCTTTCAAAACCACCAACAACTGTTTTTTCAGTGTTAGTTACTTTAAGTGGGATAATAATATTAACAGTTTCATTAGCTTTAAGAGTTCCACTAACTGAGAAGCCACCAATTAATTCGGGATTCTTAGCAATGGCGTCTTTAGTTTCTTGACTATTGTTAAAACCGCTTGAACCATTGCTCCAAGAACTAATAAAAACATTACTATTAGTATAGTTACCACCAAAAGCAACTTCGCCAGAATCTACTTTTACCCTAGATGGATCCACAACTATTTGAACCCCTGTACCACTATAAGCTGGTAAACTATAGACATTATTGGGGTAGTTTGTATTAATTTTTTTGTTCTTGGTCAGTATTGTTAGTTAAACTAAGTACCATGTTTAAATCTTCGGCAACAGGTTCATTGACTTGGACGAGACCAGCGCTTGAAGATGAAGTTTGACCAGTATACTTGTTAGTAGCAGTGATACTGATTGTGCTATGAATTTGACCGATTTGTTCACCGTTACTTTCAGCGCCAGACCCTTTAAGTGCGGGAGCATTTTTCACTGCTTCATTTGAGGGAGTGTTTGGAACTTGAGTTATAGCTTTCTGTTGAGCAACATTCTGTTGGTCTGAATTAGATGTTTTGTTATCAGCTAGTGCAGTGGTAGTAGTCATACCAGCCAATGCTATAACCGTAGCAGTCATCCACAATTTGCCAGATTTATAGAGTTTCTTATGTTCTTTCATTTTTATACTTTTCACACCTTAATTTAAAGATATTTTTTAGAAAATAGTTTTATTGATGATTAATCAAATAATCATCAAAATATACCAAGAGTATTATAGCACTGATTCACATAAATATGTTTAATTTTATAAACACAGTCCCTTATTTTATCTCAAACACGATAGAACTGAACAATGAAATAAGAGTTTTATAATGAGGTTTGTTTAGCTAATCGTAACCGGGCTTACACCTCTTTAATTACTGAGAAAAATGTAAAAAGGTTTCAAAGTTAGTCCACCCCCTGATTGATAGTTGATTACTGTCACACTTAATGAATTACTTACTAAGTTGTCTGTTTGTACCACGCCTACCATTCGTCCGCTCAGGGTTAGTATTACCAGAGCAACTTAAATATTTAATAAAGCACGACTTAGTATCTAACATTGACAATCCAAAGCTAAGCCTTATCTGAAATCTTTTTGAAGATAACTAATCCAATTTTGATGAATACCCTACAAAAAGGCCCTCAGCATTTGAATTAACGAATACTGAGGGTCTTTACTAATATCAATGTTGCTTCTTTTGACTTCCTGCTAAGCCAAACATACTTGCAAGTCCAGCGAAAAGGAATCCGAGAGTAGCTGCCTTTTCGTTTGCAACATTACCCGTTTGTGGTAATTGATGAGCTTGCTCGTTGTTTGTATTGTTAACATGATGAGAGATTTTAGAAGTAAGTGATTGGTCGTTTCCAATGTGACCAGAAACTTGCTTATTGTCCGCTGGAACATTGATATTTTCACCCGATTTACCAGGTTGTTGAGCTGGTTGACTTGGGGTGACTTCTGGCGTTGTTGTGCCTGTTTCTTTCTTAGCCACAAGAACATTAATTGCAGCTGGATCATCTGCGTCAAAGGTTACTTTAGTTGGATATTCACCACTAATTACCCAACCTTCTGGCATATTCTCTTCAATGTTAGTATCCACAGTTTCACCAGTCTTACCAGTGACAGTGTAACTATTGCCGACCTTATTACCTTCTTTATCAACATAGTTAATTACTTGGTCATGACTATTTGCAGTATAAGTAACTACTACAGTTTCATTTCCATCATTTAGATTTACATTCTTAGCAGCAATTTTATTTACACTTGCAGTGTAACCAGCTACTGTTGGAACTACAAATTCATCCCAACTATTCTTATCTGACTTCCAAGCAATCGGTTCATCAACGTAAGTTTGTTCACCATTTTGAGTGTAAGTTACTTTTTGTTGAACTGCTGCAGGATTTTTTGGCAAACCAGTAAAACTAATCGTTCTTGTAATCGTCTTTGAATTGTTTACAAGTTTTGGATTTACCTTAAATAAAACTAAATTACCTACATTATCGTTGTATTTAAATACACCAAATGTATATCCAGCCTGCTGAGTATTAGGGTTAACGGTCCACTCACACTTAAATGATTTTTTAAAGTTTGCGATATTATCAGGAGTTGCTTCTTCACCACTATCTTCAAGATACTTTGTTATAAACGAATCTAAGTTAGTTACATAGTAAGTTGGCGCCTTTACGCTATCCCCAAGGTCCAAATTATTATCTGGATTCAGTAACAAAGTACCATCACCATAGTCAGGTAAGGTTGCTATTTCTTTTAATGGCATACCATTTGGAGTGGTACTTAAAATAATTGGAGCTTGGCCTGGAATAGTTACCTTAATACTTGGATCATTAGTTGGTTCAGGATTTGCATAATTATCTCCATCTTTAGTGTAATCATACTCTGGCGCAACATCCCATTCGATCTTTGTACCTTGTGGTAAAACACCTAAATTCCCAATGTAATTTGCTGGATTTGGAATTTTATTAACATTATCAATACTACTATTACCGTTATGGTCAAAATATGGATCATCAGCAATTACAGGCTTGGGGTCAGTCGATGTCTGATCGTCAGCAGAAATAGGATGAACAAACATGGTTGCTACTTTGTTCTTTGTACCAAAATTGGTGATGTCCCCTGGGAAGTATGAACCTTCATCCATTTCAAAACCGAGAGATTGAAGCATATGAGTAATATCTTCAGAAACAGAATCACTATTTAGAATAGGTTGTTCTTCATCGTCATTCTTTGCCTTAGTTCCTACCCATTCATAGTGCGCTACTAAAGAATTGTCAGTACTATTAATAATATCCAGACTATTTTTTACTTGATTATCTTTAACTTCTTGTTCTGCTTTTCTAACTAAAACCGGTACATTAACACTAACATTCTTTAATGGATATACTTCGTCACCTTGGTCATTAGTTGTAGGATCAGCATCATAATTTGGATAACTTAAATTTGCAATACCAGAAGTATTACCAATCTTTGAAACATCTGGTTTTTGTGTCCAAGTTAAACTAGTACCTTCACCGTCAGCATCAATTTGATCCTGTTCTAATTGATCTGGTGTAAATAATGAGTGAATATCTAAATCAGGCACTTGACCTTGAGTAGTATATACTGGTGCACTATTAAGTGTAGTTTCATTCTGCTTTGTTGAGTCGGCAGTTGACTTATCTGTGTTTGGTTCCGCTTGAGGAGTTACTTCACCATTGTTAGCAGATGGTACAGTATCTGCATTTACTGAAGCATTCAATCCCATGAAAGTAAAACCAACTAACACCGAAGCCACACCAACGGTTAATTTTTTAATAGCAAACCGTTGTTTTTTAGGTTCTTGTTTGCGTGTTAATTCATGTAAATTATTTTTAGACAACATTTAAGTTCCTCCCTAATTAAGTAACCATCACTTGTTTATCAGTTTACAAACTAGTATTATACTCTTTATTTTTAAATTTGTAACCGATAAATTAAGTTTCTCCTCAATTTCACTGTTATACCAGCGGATAATGATTGTAAAATATATAACGTTTGCTTCAACTGCATTCCTCAAAAAAACGTTATCCCATACTATGTTTATCAATTAATAAATACCAGTTAAGCGTCCATTATTTAACTCCTATCATTAATTATTCAAAGCAAAATGAAAGACCAGCTTACCAACTTCTAGCAACCGAATAGGAGGAAATTGGGATTATTTAATTGCCAACCTCTCCCACCTTCATGGACGGTCACTAATCATTTTGAATTTACTAGCAGAGCGAGAACTCGTTTTTCAACGCGAAGAGATAGCCTTTAAAACGAAAAAAAGGTGCTAGCGTCAGCTTTACCGAACACTAGCACCTTTTGATACTGTAATGTCACATTTTTAATTATACAAGGGACTTCTGGCACATCCCCTCTAAGTCGCGATTAAGATCTTAGTGAACAAGAAACTCCAACAGGTTCCTTCCCAAGGTTATCCCAACATTCGATAGCAATAGAATTAGATACCGTAAAAGGCTCTTTATCTACCCCAAAAGTCACTTATGCCTTTCTAGTCCATAAATTGAATTTCTGCACCAATCACCTTCTCTGGACCCGGAGTTTTCTCGTCCTTTATATGAAAAGATTTAAACGGGAAAGATGCGCGATAAACTACAGTTCCTCCAGGCTGCGGGATTTCCACGTTAGCAAGATTAAAGTTTTCATCACTAACAACTTGGCCCAACAATGCTGGTAAGTTAATTCCGAGTGACTTTGAGAGGAAAGCAACCTCGGGAAGACTAACTGACTGAATAGTAAGAGCTTTATATTCCATCCCCTGCTGTTCAAAGACTACCTGGTAAAAGCCAGGATTAGTCTGTTGCTCAATGACTTTCTGTGCTTTATTTTGCAATTGGATTAATTCAGTATGGGAAATCTTAGCTGGCAACCGCAAATTAACCATCGCGTAATCTAAATTAATGGCAGATTGCAAAGCGGCTGTTGAAGCAAGGAACTTAGCAGTATTACCGTCCCAAAGATAATCAAGGGCTAATAATTGATTTGACTTAGGTTTAAGGTTCCCCAGCCGATCATCCGGTAAAGTAATGACCTTACTTTGTAAATCATACTTCTTCAGTGTTTCTAACAGGTTTGTATAACTAGCAGGGATGAAGATTAGCTGTGGTTGGTCAATCTCCACGACTGAAAGAACGTTCTCTGCTGAAGCAGGCTCGATATACCGTTTATCAGCAATTAAAGTATTAAGGGTGACTGAACTCGGGTTACAATTCATGATAATCGTGTGATAATTTTGCCGGTGAAGTTGCATCATCATGGACGCGACAAAAAAATCTCCCGCATTACTCAAACCAAGCCGTAAACCACCAGTCCCTATAAATAAAGCACTTGGCTGGGGTAAAGTTAAGGCTTCATTTTCATCCTCATATGCTGAATAGAAAGTTTGCGTATGTTGATCAAACTCGCCGGCAGATGGCTCAACTTCCTTATACTTTACGGTAAGATTATGATCCTGCATCATCTGATAAACCTGCTTAGGCGTAGTTTTCCAAAGTTTGGCAATTAATTGGTTACTAAGACCGTTATGCTTAGCCTTAACCAGTACTGGTTCTTTTCCCGGGTGTTCTACTAATTCACCAATTAATTCTTTCATCTTCGAGAGTTGATCAAAATAAAAAGGATCAATCTTGGTCATTTCGACTAATTCATAAGCAGTATATCCCCGACGCATCGCTTCCAAAAGAGAAAAAAGCCGACCAACATGAGGATGAACTAACCGATCGATTAACTCATCTTCTGAAAGCTTTTCCTGTGTTTTAAGATGGAAATCTGTTGGTTCATGATAACGGGATTCAATCGCCTTAAAGAGGGCTTCTGCTGGGCTTCTCCCAATCCCAAAGACTGTCCCTACGGATTTCTTTTCTGTTCCTAATAATTGCTTTTGTGATTGTTCAGGATTAAATCCCCAAACTGGTACCCGAGCAGCGATATGATCCATTACGGGCTCAACTAGCGCGGCATGTTTAGTGAAGCCAGGACCAAGGTCAATATTTCGCAGGGTATTACCTAAATAAAGCTGCGCACTAACCATTGCTATCGGGTAGCCTGTCGACTGGGCCACAAAGGAAACCATTCGGTCAAAATACGGGCTACTTTTGATGACATAGAACTGATCACTAACGGGATCCAAGGCAAATTGAATGTGGTTAACTCCAACAATCCGAAGCTTCCGGGTAATGGCAAACGCTACATCACGCATATCTTGAATTTGTCGATCGAGAAGCGTCTGAGCAGGATTAAAGGCAATTGAATCGCCCGCATGGATTCCAATCGGGTCCATGTCTTCGATCATTCCCAGCATCATCATTGTTCCCGACTTATCTCGCTGAACTACCACTTCAATTTCTTTATAGCCAGCCAAACTTTGTTGAACATAAACTTGCCCAGCTCGTGACTGACTTAAGCACTTACTAACAGCAGCTGCAAGTTCGTTCTGGTCGTGGACAATCTGTCGAGTACTGGTGATCTTAGGGAGGACAGAACGGATAATTACGGGATATCCAAGCTTATTAGCTTCTTCCAGAGCATCCGGGTAATTATTCACGGTCGCGATCTTTTTCATTGGGGCATCCATTTGGCGCAACGTTCGTTCAAGCAAGATCGGATTGTTGATTTGACGAACAGTTGCTTCTGGAATCCCCAGAAGTCGAATTTCCTTTTCCCGGAGGATCCCCTTCTCCATCAATTCCTGAGTAAGGAGAAAAGCCTGACGGTTACCCAATGTCGGCAAGATTGCTTGGGGATGATACTTATCAATTAAGGTGATTAAGTGTTCAACCGTCAACGGACCAATTGAAGAATAATCAATTACGGAAGAATCATTTAAACTATAAGAAAAGGGATTGTTATCGGCTAAAATGGTAGTAACTCCTGCACGATGAAGGTAAGTCGCAACCTGATAAGTTGCTGAATCAACTTCATCCCCATGTTGGATGTTATTCGGACCAGCACCAATAATTAAAATTGACTGTTGTTTTTTCACTACCGCCGTTCCTCCTTCCGCTTCATCGTATCGATAAATTCATCAAATAAACCGTCAGTCTCATCTGGACCAGGGGCGCCGTCTGGGAAAAACTGAACGGAAAATGCTGGATGCTGACGATGACGTAAGCCCTGAACACTGCTATCAATCATATCAGTATAGGTAACGAATAACTTTGAACGATCAACCGTGCTCCAATCAACCGTATACCCCTCTGACTGATTAGCATACACAATATGATTGGTAATGATTTCTTTAATGGGGTGGTTCATCCCATGATGCTCTACGCCCAAAGGAATCACCTGTGCCCCGTTGGCTAAGGCAAACAGCTCATGACCTAGACCGATTCCAAACAATGGAACCTGTTCTTGGACTTTGCGGATCATTTCAAGGACTGATGACTTTACATAATGGGGATCTCCCGGTCCACTAGAAAGAACTACCCCATCAGGATCAAGGCGTAAAATTTCATCAGCTGATGCGTTATACGGTAATACAGTTACGTTACATTTTCGCCGACTTAGTTCCCGTAAAATCCCGTTTTTCAACCCAAAGTCAACCACCACAACACTCATCCCCACACCAGGATTGGGGTATGGTTTAGGAGTAGAAACCTGCGCTACCTGCTGGTTGGTTAAAACAGTCGCGTGAAGTTGATCAAACGCGTGATCATCCGGCACCGGAACAATACTCCCCTTAAGCGGTTTACCAGCATCACGAAGTTTGTGGGTAATCGCTCTGGTATCAATATTTGTGATTCCCGGAATATTCATTTGTTTCAAGTATTGATCAAGAGTTAATCGTCGAATATTATCTGTCGCAACGTTCGAGAGTGAACGAACAATTACTCCTTTAATTGTAGGGACAATTGATTCATAAATATTTCGTTGGATCCCGTATCCCCCAATAATTGGCTGAGTAAAAGTTACAATTTGATTATCATAAACCTGATTAGTAATAATCTCCTGATAACCCGTCATGCTTGTATTAAAAACCACTTCACCAAAGGTCACTGCTGGTGAACCAAAGCCATCTCCAGCAAAGGTGGTCCCATCTTCAAAAATTAGGTAGCGTGCTGCCACAGCGTTCACTCCTTTTCACCGCATCTATTTCCCTAACTATTATATAAATGATCAGAAGCGTTTCAAAGCAATATTAATTAAAAAAGCATAGTAATTTAAAGTAAATTACTATGCTTTTACCTTGTACTATGATGGTCGATCGTTTTTTTCTAGGTGATCAATCATTTTTTGAAAATAGTCTGGGAGATCTGACGTAAAACTCATTTGTTCTCCAGTCCGGGGATGCTTGAAGCCCAGCAGACGTGCATGAAGGTACTGACCATTACCTGGAAGGGTCTTTCGCGGACCATATAATGGATCTCCTGCCAAAGGGTGACCAATGTATTTCATGTGAACCCGTATCTGGTGGGTTCGACCAGTTTCTAATTGGCAACTAACAAGCGTGTAGTGAGTAAACCGTTCCAAAACCTTAAAATTGGTCACAGCATGGCGTCCACCTTCAACGACTGCCTGTTTTTTACGATCTTTTTTTGAACGCCCTAAAGGAGCATCAATCGTTCCCCGATCTTCCTTAATCACCCCATGAACAAGGGCGATATATTCCCGCTGGTTTGTTTTTGCCTTCAATTGCGCCGCCAGTGAGCGGTGAGCGCGATCGTTTTTGGCAACCATCAAAAGTCCCGATGTATCCTTATCAATCCGATGAACAATTCCGGGCCGAAACTCACCATTAATTGTTGATAATGGTGAATGATAGAGTAAAGCATTAACTAAGGTATGGTTGGGATGACCAGGGGCGGGGTGAACGACCATCCCCTGAGGCTTATTCACAACAATCACATCCTCATCCTCATAAACAATATCTAAAGGGATGTTCTCAGGCTCCAGATCAATCTTTTGTGGATTTTCAGGCTGAACCACCACTTCATCGCCAACAACTAATTTATACTTCGGTTTAACTGAAGCACCGTTAACCGTGACGTTTCCGTCTTCAATCCACTTGTGTAATTGCGAGCGAGAAACGTCAGTTAGATGATGAGCTAACTCCTTATCGATCCGCCCAGTCATCGATGAATCAATCGTTAAATTTAATCTGTCTGTCACTTTTCCTCATCCTCACGAAGTACAATAATGATTAGTAAAATTACACCAACAGTTAAGCACATATCCGCCACGTTAAATACCGGGAAATTAACCGGTAAGAACTCAAACATATCAACCACATATCCTTGAAGCAGGCGATCTATGAAATTACCAATTGCTCCAGCAAGGATCAAGCTCAAGCATAGTAAAATCTCGTGACGATTGCGGAAACGCCAGAAACAATAACCAACTCCCCCAATAACGACAATGGTTACAATATCAAAGAAAAGCTGCTGTCCCTGAAACATACTCCAAGCAGCACCATAATTATGAAGGTTCGTTAAGTTCATTAATCCGGGAATAAAATGCTGACTATGATTTAACGCAATATTAGTGGTAACCCAAATTTTCAACCACTGATCCAGACAAATCAGCACTAGCACCAATAAAAGGTAGCCAAACACGAACATGCCTATCCCTCCTTCAAGTGATCCAATGCTAATTTAAGTCGCCGAATTGCCTTTGTAGAAAAGGCAAAATTAAAGACTTCTCCATTGACGGTAAATGAAACAGTATGCTTCGTAAATCGTGGCTGACGAATATCAACTAGGGGAATCATCAGGTAATCTTTCTGCAAAATCCGACTAAAGATCATTTTGCTAGGAGTAATTACAACGGTTCGCCGAAAAATCCCTAAAAGCGTTACAATAATAAATAACAAAAAGAGCAACGCTGTTAACCATTGAAAATGGGTAATCTCCAACCAGATAACTAGTCCCGCAATAAAAATTAAAAAAGTCCAACACCAGCTAATAATAGTAGTAGTTAGATTGGGTTGATAAAAATAACGAGTTTCTTCTTCCATAAAAACATTCCTTTCAAAATGAGGTGAATCATTCAAATGATTAAAATCTATACTGATGCTGCCACTAAGGGAAATCCTGGGCCAACCGGACTCGGGATATTAATTATTGATCAGCACCACCAGCAACAATTATCACAAGCACTTGACTCTGCCACCAATCACGAGGGTGAGTTTGCGGCTGCAATCGCTGGTTTTCAATACTTAGTTAAACATTATAATCATAACGAAACAGTTTTATTCTATACCGATAGTCGACTGTTAAGCGACGCGATTGGTAAAAATTATACGAAACATTACCAATCAC
Source organism: Limosilactobacillus fastidiosus (assembly GCF_014145505.1). Taxonomy (GTDB): domain Bacteria; phylum Bacillota; class Bacilli; order Lactobacillales; family Lactobacillaceae; genus Limosilactobacillus; species Limosilactobacillus fastidiosus. The sequence goes on along the minus strand of NZ_JACIUZ010000040.1, from coordinate 24,300 downwards.
AATTAATGGCCCTTAATCAATTACTCAGTCAGTTTTCAACTGTTGTTACACAGTGGGTCAGTGAACGAGATAATCATGGTGCGCACAACCTAGCTAATCAAGCTCTGCAAAGGCTTGAGTGAATCGCCCACTATTATAGCAATTTTTCAATTCAGCTAAAAGCTAAGTTAAGGTATAATATCAAAGTATATACTAAAGAAATTAGTAAAGGATTGGTGAATTTATGTCAACAATAAAGCGTCTTTACGAAAAATTTCAGCCTTCTCATTATGAGATTTTCCTTGATATCAATCGGGAAAAGAAGACCATTACTGGGAAGACAACCATTACTGGAAACGCCAGTGAACGGCAAATTAGTGTTAATCAAAAGTTTTTGACTGTTTCATCTGTTAAAGTTGCGGGAAAGGATGTTCCATTCACAGTTGATAATGAAGCAGAAACGATTAACATCACAGTACCAGAAACCGGTGAAAATACATTAACCATTGACTACTCCGCCCCACTTACTGATACCATGATGGGAATTTACCCATCATATTACAAGGTAAACGGCGAAAAGAAACAAATTATCGGTACCCAATTCGAAACAACTTTTGCTCGCCAAGCCTTTCCGTCCGTTGATGAACCTGAAGCAAAAGCTACATTTAGTCTGGCAATTAAATTCGATGAACACCCTGGTGAAACCATCATTGCCAACATGCCTGAAGATCATGTTTCAGATGGTGTTCATTACTTCCAACCAACCGTCCGGATGTCGACCTACCTGGTTGCCTTTGCTTTTGGAGAACTCCAATCTAAGAAGACCACAACCGAAAGCGGTGTTGAAGTCGGTGTCTTTGCAACAAAGGCTCATCAGCCCAAGGAACTCGATTTTGCCTTAGGAATTGCTAAAAAGGCAATTGAATTTTACGAAAAGTTCTACCAAACTCCATACCCACTTCCTCATTCATGGCAATTAGCACTTCCTGACTTTTCTGCCGGTGCAATGGAGAATTGGGGCTTAGTAACTTACCGTGAAGCATACCTCCTGCTTGATCCCGATAACACTTCACTGGACATGAAGCGTCTGGTTGCTACCGTAATCACCCACGAATTAGCTCACCAATGGTTTGGTGATCTGGTCACAATGAAATGGTGGGACGATCTATGGTTAAACGAGAGTTTTGCTAACATGATGGAATACGTGGCGGTCGATGCCATCCACCCAGAATGGAAGATTTGGGAACTCTTTCAAACTTCTGAAGCTCCAATGGCCCTTCAGCGTGATGCTACTGACGGTGTTCAATCTGTGCACGTCCAAGTCAATAACCCCGCTGAAATCGATGCCCTCTTTGATGGAGCTATCGTCTATGCTAAAGGGGCCCGGATGTTAGTAATGGTTCGGGCACTTATCGGGGACGATGCATTACGGAAGGGACTTAAAAACTACTTCGAAGCCCATAAATACCATAACGCTACTGGGGCCGATCTTTGGGATGCTCTGGGAAAAGAGTCACACCTTGACATTGGAACCATTATGAAGTCGTGGCTGGAACAGCCTGGCTATCCAGTTGTTGAAGCTAAAATTGTTGATGGTCAACTACAACTAAGCCAAAAACAATTCTTTATTGGTGATGGTCAAGATGCAGGCCGCTTATGGCAAATTCCACTAAACGCTAACTATGAAGTTGCCCCACAAATCATGAAGGAGCAAACAATAAACCTTGGTGATTACCAAAAATTACGGCAAGAAAATGATAAGCCATTCAGACTTAATGTTGGAAACAATTCTCACTTCATCGTTAAGTATGATCAAACCTTGATGGATGATCTTCTCGACCACCTTGATGAACTCAACGCCATCGACCAGCGCCAATTACTCCAAGATTTTCGTCTCTTAGCTGACGGTCAACAACTATCCTATGCGGAGATTATCCCGCTCTTACCGCAGTTTGCTGATAGTCATTCTGAAATTGTTAATACTGCCCTTTATGCAATCGTGAATAAGCTAAAACAATTTGTTACTCCAGATAGCGATGAAGAAAAAGCTCTCAAACAATTTGTTGATCAACTAAGTACAAAGCAGGTTCAACGTCTTGGTTGGCAACCCCAACCTGCCGAGTCAAATGATGACCAATTGACCCGACCAATCGTCTTAAACGCTGCCCTTTACGCCGAAAATAAGGATGCTATCGAAACTGCTCACGAAATCTTTACTAAGAACGATGCTCAGTTAGAAAAGCTGCCCGCCGACATTCGGCCACTGATACTTCGAAATGAGGTTAAGCACTACGGAAGTAAAGACCTCTTCACAAAATTATTAGAAGATTATCGTGAAACAACTGATGCCAGCTATAAGGGAGATCTCAACGGAGCAATTACCAGCACAACAGATCATTCACTAATTACTGAGTTAATCGCTGAATTTGAAAATGCCGATACTATTAAGCCACAGGATCTTCGTGGCTGGTACCGGAACGTCCTCGCTAATAATGATGGTCAACAAGCTGCCTGGGATTGGATTCGTAACGACTGGGATTGGCTTGAAAAGACCGTTGGTGGTGATATGGAATTTGCAACCTACATCACCGTTACTGCTAATATCTTCCATACGCCTGCTCGGTTAGCAGAATTCAAGCATTTCTTTGAACCAAAGATTAATACCCCTGGATTGACTCGGGAAATCACCATGGATATTAAGGTAATTGAAGGAAAAGTCAACTTGATTCAAGCCGAAAAAGAGGCAGTTGTTAAGGCTCTTAATCAGGTAACTGCTTAAAATTTTAATTCTATAAAAATAAATGCTCTTTAGGCTAGCATTGCACTAGTCTAAAGAGCATTTTTTATTATCTAGTTATTTAGAGATGAAATATAGCCCTTGGCGGTTAACAATTCTGCTAGTTCAATCGCACCACCAGCGGCACCTCGGGCAGTATTATGGGAGAGACCGACAAACTTCCAATCAAAAATCTTGTCTGGGCGAAGACGACCGATTGAAATTCCCATCCCATGTTCAAAGTTGACGTCGTAGCGAACTTGAGGACGATCATCCTCATTCAGATATTGAATAAATTGCCGTGGCGCACTTGGAAGTTTTAATTCTTGGGGAACCCCACTATACTCTTCGAGCGCCTTAATCAACTCTTCCTTACTTGGATTTTGCTTAAAGTTAACAAAGGTTGCCACCGTATGACCGTAAAGAACTGGAACCCGCAAGCATTGACTCGTAATTACTGGTGATTGGGCCTTCACAATTTTTTTCTTCTCTGGATCAAGATGACCAAAGACCTTAAGGGGTTCGTCTTCTGACTTCGCTTCTTCCCCAGGAATATAGGGAATCACATTATTTTGAATTTCTGGAGCCGTTTCAAGAGTCTTACCGGCACCGGAAATTGCTTGGTAAGTACATGCCAATACTTGGGTTGGTTCAAACTTTTGCCAAGCCGCAATCGCTGGTGTGTAGCTTTGAATTGAACAATTTGGCTTAACTGCAACAAAGCCCCGTTGAGTCCCTAGACGTTCCCGTTGTGCCTTAATAATTTCAATATGATCAGGGTTGATTTCTGGCACTACCATTGGCACGTCTGGGGTCCAACGATGAGCACTGTTGTTTGAAACAACTGGAATTTCATGTTTTGCGTACTCATTCTCTAATTTCCGGGTATCGGCCTTATCGAGGTTAATTGCGGAAAAGATAAAGTCGACTTGTGAAGCCACTGTATCAACATCTTCCGCGTCCAAGATCGTCAAGTCCTTCACCCCGTCAGGAATTGGCGTGTCTCCCATCTTCCACCGATCTTTTACTGAATCACCGTATTTTTCTCCAGCACTGTGCTTACTTGCTGCGACAGCCACTACTTCAAACCACGGGTGATTAGTGAGAAGGGTTACATAACGCTGACCGACCATTCCGGTAGCACCGATAACCCCCACTTTTAATTTTTCCTTCATAATCAATGTCATCTTCTCTCTAATTAAACTGTTCCATAAAGGAATTAAGTCGATCAATCACTGTTTTAATATCTTCATCTGAAGCAGCGTATGAAAGACGGATATGTCCTTCACCGCCTGGGCCAAATGCTCGTCCAGGAATTACACCGACCTTTGCTTGATTAGCTAATTCACGGGCAAATTTAAAGTCATCCTTACCAAAGGCTTCCGGAATCTTCGCAAAGATATAGAAAGCACCATCTGGAACAGCGATTTCAAAGCCCATCTTTTTCATCGCACTAGCTAACTGATCCCGACGCTTCTGGTATTGTTGCTTGAACTTATCCGGATCTTCAAGGCCATTTGTCAAAGCTTCTAAAGCAGCTGCTTGGGCAGTATCATTTGGTGCGGTTACCATAAATGAGTGCATCTTTGAAATTTGGTCAATTACATCTTGAGGAGCGGCAACATAACCTAATCGCCAGCCAGTCATTGCATGCGACTTTGATAAACCACTGATCAGAACTGTTTGTTCAGGAAGAAGAGTTGCTAACGATGTAAATGGTTGATCGTAAATTAATTCACTATAAATTTCATCGACAACTGCTAAGAGGTGGTGTTTCTTGATCACCGTTGCTAGTGCAATTAATTCATCATGGGAATAAGACCGACCTGTTGGGTTATTCGGGTAGTTAAGGATAATTGCTTTAACCTTATCTCCTCCCCGCTTTAAGATCTTTTCGAGCCGGTCAGCCGTCAACAAAAAGCCATCATTTGAAGTATCAACCTTCACCGGCGTTGCACCAGTTAAGGAGACACTTGGGAAGTATAGAGAAAAGATCGGTGTGGGGATAATGACTTCGTCGCCCGGATTCAACAGCGCAAAAGTTGTAGCGGTAATCGCTTCGGTTGCTCCAACGGTTACAATCACTTCCGTTTCTGGATCATAGTCAACCGAACGAGTATTGTTTATGTACTCGCTAATTGCTTTCCTGAGGGGTAAAGTTCCCCGACTTGGTGAATAATGAGATTCATTATCCTGAATACTCCGAATGGCAGCCTGTTTAACATGGTCAGGAACATTAAAGTCCGGCTCCCCTAGAGTTAACTTAACAATTCCGGGAATTGCGGAAATTTCATCATCAAATGCGCGAATCTGGGCAGGTGGTAGGGCATCTACCCGTTGATTAACAACAGATACAAGCTGTTGATCTAACTTTGGCATATTCTCCCTCCTATAAGATCTTTTCGAGGCCAACAACTAAGTGATCTAAGTTACCCACTTTTTCTAAGGCAACCTTAACCCCACTCATGAACGATTGACGATCAAAGGAATCTTGGCGGATCGTTAGCGCTTCGCCAGCTCCACCAAAGAGGACTTGTTCATGGGCAATGTAACCGGGCAAACGTACAGAATGAATTTTGATCCCGTGATAGTCGCCACCACGAACGCCAGCTAATGATTCGGTTTCGTCAGGATTACTCTCATGTGATTTACGCACCTGATCAATTAACTTCGCAGTGCTAAGGGCTGTCCCCGAGGGAGCGTCCTTCTTGTCAGCATGGTGCATTTCGATAATCTCCACATCAGGAAAGTACTTGGCCGCTTCCCGCGCAAACTTCATCAACAACACTGCAGACATCCCAAAATTTGGTGCAATTAAACCACCGAGCTGCTTTTGTTGACTAAGTTCAATCAATTCTGTTTCTTGTTTGTCAGTTAAACCGGTTGTCCCCACGACAGGCATCATATCGTTATTTAAAGCGTATTTAACATTATCGTAAACAGCACTTGGAACAGTAAAATCGAGCCAAATATCTGCTACTGAAGGATCAACATCGGTTAAGGAATTGAACACTTGAACATTTTTACCTAAGTGGTATTGTTCACGATCAGCTGACATTAAATGAGGGGCGAGGACAGCTGTTAATTCTATGTTGGCCATTGAATTTACTAAGTCAACCGCCTTTTGACCCATCGCTCCAGTTGCCCCTGCTATTAATACATTTGCCATTATCTATCCCTCCTATTTTATAAACCTAAAGGAAGAGTCTTGTTTTCTAGTGAATCCGCGGGAAGATCCAAGGCCTGTTCAAGTTGCGTTTGCTCTTCCTTATTAAGGGAAAGAATTGGTAGACGGCAGTCACCAACATTAAATCCTTGAGCATTTAAAACAGCCTTAACGGGTGACGGGGATGGGAACATGAAGCAAGCAGCCATCCGAGGAGTAAGCCACCGTTGAAGCTTTCCAGCAAGCTTATAGTCACCTCGATAGAGTGCATCAAACATATGTCGCATTTCGGTAACGTAAATATGTGAAGCAACAGAAATAACCCCGTTAGCACCTAGTACCCGTGAAGTTAAAGCTTGGGCATCTTCACCAGTAAAGACGAGAAAATCATCAGCCTTGTGCTCAATGATATATTCCATTTCGTTTAATGGTGTACATTGCTTAATTCCTGCAATATTTGGGTGTTGAGAAAGTTCAACAACCGTTTTTGGATCCATCTTTGAACCAGTTCGGCCAGGAATATTGTAAATAACAATTGGTAAATTAACGTTATCAGCAACTGTCTTGAAGTACGCCAACATCCCCCGTTGGTTAGGCTTGTTATATGGAGGAACAACGACTAAGGCATAGTCAATACCATTAATTTGCCCAACTTCATTAGTCAAGGCAATTGTTTCTTGGGGATTATTGCTCCCGGTACCAGCAATTACCGGTACCCGACCGTCAACAATTTCACCAAAACGAGTATAAAGAGCAAGTTTTTCATCATGGGTTAATTCTGGTGTTTCACCAGTTGTTCCTCCGATTACAAAACCATTACATCCCCGTTCAATAAGCGAATTAGTCAACTTCTCTAAAGCATTAAAATCGATTTCATTATCGCTATTAAACGGCGTCACGATTGCTGTTAATAAGTCCGCACTTGCTAAAGCTGTCATATTCTTATCCTCCATTATTCTGTCATCCGGTATTCTAAGAAACCTGTAATTGCATCGACACCCTGTTGAATAGCTTCCTCTTTAGGGGTTAACGTTGCTGAATGGAGTTGTGAATCATCATCAACTCCCAGCCAAAACATTGTTCCCGGAAACTTAGCTAATAAGAAACCAAAATCTTCCCCAGTCATTGCTGGTGCAGTTTCTACAAAGTTAACGTTTGGGGCTGATTGCATATACGAAATAAAACGTTTAGTCAATTGGGGATTATTCTCCACTGGCCAATAGCCACCCTGGTTAAGTTCTAGGTGAACATCCATGTTATAACTCCGACCAATTCCTTCACAAATATCCTTTAGCCGTTGATCAATTGTTTCAATCATCTTCTGGGTTAACCCCCGAATGGTTCCCTCAATCCGAGTATGCCCAGCAATTACATTTCTGATTGTTCCCCCGTCAATCTTTCCTAAGGTAATAACACCACTTTGGATGGGATCGATACTTCGGGAAATAACCGTTTGTACCTGACTAATCAACATTGCAGCAGCAACCACTGTATCATTAGCATCTTGTGGGTAGGCAGCATGACCACCCTTACCATTTAAATCAATATTGACTTCAGTTGTTCCTGCAAAGAGAGTTCCCATTCGGCAACCAATTGCTCCGGCTGGTAAATCAGGGTTATCGTGAAGTCCATAAAATTCATCAGGGCGCCAGCGACCATGAAATAAACCAAGTTCGTAGGATTGCTTACCACCACTTTCACTTTCTTCAGCGGGTTGGAAGAAGAAAAGAAGATTATCTTTTGGTTGATGTTCGCTGAAGTAAGAAAGGACACCTAGGGCAACTGTCATGTGGATGTCGTGACCACAGGCATGCATAACACCGGGATGCTTCGAGGAATAAGGCAGCCCCGTCTGTTCTTCAACTGGTAAAGCATCAATGTCAGTCCGATAACCAATCGTCCGTTGAGGATCAAAGCCATGAACGAGGACCATCATTGCAGTTGGTAATTCTTCTGAATTCCGAATTTCAAGAAATTTCTGTTCCATCTTCTTAACCGTTTCAAGCAGAAACTGGTGGGTTTCTGTCTCCTGGAGGGCTAATTCCGGGATTTGATGAAGGTGGCGCCGAATGGCTATTAAATCACTTTCACTTAACATTTCCTCAGCTCCTATAGTTTCCGCAAGTCATCCTCTAAGCCAGTCTTGCTTGCGGTCTTTTTATCAACTTTTTTTACAAACTTAGCGGGAACGCCAGCAACCATTGTATGTGGTTCAACATCATGAGTCACAATAGCTCCGGCAGCAATAACCGCTCCTTCACCAACATGCACTCCTTCAATAACGACAGCATTAGCACCAATTAACACGTTATCGTCGATGCGTACTGGTTGAGCAGAAGCAGGTTCAACAACCCCAGCCAAAACAGTTCCAGCACCAATATGACAATGCTTGCCGACGATGGCGCGACCACCAAGGATAGCCCCCATATCAATCATGGTGTCGTCGCCAATTTCAGCACCAATGTTGATCGTGGCGCCCATCATTATAACGGCATTGTTACCAATTAATACCTTGTCACGAATAATTGCGCCTGGTTCAATCCGGGCATTAATCCCTTTAAGATCGAGTAATGGTACCGCTGAATTCCGAGAGTCATTTTCAATATGGTAGTCTTCAATTAAAGCTTGGTTTTCCTTAAGGAGTGGTTCGACCATCTTCCAGTCACCAAAGATTACACCGGTATGATCATCAACAAAAGATTGGACTTCTTCGGGGAATGTAATTTGACTTAAATCACCCTTTAAGTAAACCTTAACTGGAGTCTTCTTTGGAGCATTACCAATGTAGTTAATAATTGCTTGTGCATCTAATTCAGCCATTTTTTAACCTCTTTCTTCCTATTTAATATTGGTTATTGTGCATATGACCGATCTAAACTGATTAGATCGTCTAATGATTCGCGTTCAATTACTAGTTGAGCTTGTCCATTTTCGGCGAAAACCACTGCCGGACGAGGATTTCGGTTATAATTTGAAGCCATGGAATAACCATAAGCACCAGTATCTAGCATTGCCAAGACATCCCCCGGCTTGGTATCCGGTAATCCTTGATCCTGAGACAAAATATCACCTGATTCACAATATTTTCCAGCAAGACGAACATGTTCTTTAATCGGGGCTTGCGGGTTACTTGCTAATACAGTTTCATACGCTGCTTGATAAAGGGCCGGACGAATATTATCACCCATTCCCCCATTAACCGTAACGTAGGGCTTCAATCCGGGAACATCTTTGCGTGAACCAACCGTGTAAAGGTTATAACCAGCTGGACCAACAATCGAGCGTCCTGGTTCAATCCAGATTGCTGGCATTGCTAAACCCTTTACACTTGTTTCGCTTTTAATTGCCTTGATAATAGCATCAACAAATTCTTCTGGTCTTAATGGATGATCGGATGATACGTAACGGATCCCGAAACCACCACCAACATTAATTACTTCTGCCTCGTAACCAAATTGATCACGCCAATGGGCTGCTACTTCAACAAGCTTTTTAGCAACCCCCTTAAAGCCGGCAAGTTCAAATATTTGTGAACCGATATGAGCATGAAGGCCACGCATCTTCATCCGCGGGTTAGCTAAGATTTTTTGTAATGCTTCATCAGCTTGACCAGACTGGAGGTCAAAACCAAACTTGCTATCCACTTGACCGGTTTGAATGTACTTATTGGTGTGAGCTGAAATTCCGGGGGTTATCCGTAACATTACGTCAACAGTCGTATTCTTTGATTCTAAGACCGCTGATAAGAGGTCAATTTCATGAAAGTTATCAATCATGATGATCCCGACATGATGGTCGATTGCCATTTCAAGCTCTTCTTTAGACTTATTATTACCATGAAAACTAACCCGTTCCATTGGGAAGCCAGCTTTAATTGCTGTATAGAGCTCACCAGCAGAAACAACATCGACGTGGGCTTGCTCGGCAGCGGCTACTTGATACATTGCAATGGCTGCAAATGCCTTACTTGCGTAACTAACTGCATAGTCAACATTGTTTTCTTCAAATACCTTACGGAAGCTCCGAATCTGATTCCTAATTTGTGAGACATCATAAACTACTAAAGGCGTCCCGTATTCATGAGCTAACTCAATTGAGTCACAGCCACCAATCATTAAATGACCAGCATCAGTTAACTGTTGAGCAGTAATTTGTTGGTTCATAATAATTCCTCCATTACTCATTCGGGGAAAATCAAGGTGATAAAAAAACCACTGTCTGCGCAAAGACAAACAGTGGATGTATTTTATCCGTCTTGTCGATAGCGCACCGTGGGCTGATATTGTCCCACGACAGTCCGCAACTTATTCAGCTACGCCCCAGCTACCTAACCTTGCCAAGTTAGACGCTTCGGCAGCCGCCCTGTTCAATAACCCTCATTGCTTGGCAAGCTGAGATTACCTACTAGTGTTGACTGCGCCTCTTCGATTTATAAATATAATAGGAGTCTTAGATTAGAATGTCAACACAATTATTAATTTTTCTCATATTGATTTAATTTATTCTCACTAAGAATTACATATCTTCTTATATTTAGTCAAATTTCAAGAAAGTCAATCATCAAACTAATTTCTGTGATATTCTAGTAGGAATAAGTTTTTAAATTTACTTTAAGAAGAGGAGAATTAATAGTGTTAGACCGGATCTTTCATTTAAGTGAAGCTCACACCACTGTTAAGAGCGAATTAATCGCTGCTTTAACGACATTTGTGAGCCTGTCATACATTCTATTTGTTAACCCAAATATTTTGCACGCTGCGGGAATTAATAAGGGAGCTGCCTTTACGGTTACCGCGGTTGCTACCGCAATTGGTTGTTTCTTAATGGGGCTAATCGCTAATTACCCGATTGCCTTAGCACCAACCCTTGGGAGTGCTGCTTTCTTTGCCTACAACGTAGTTATTGGGATGCACATTAACTGGCAAACAGCTTTAGCAAGTGTCCTGGTTGCTTCTTTCCTGTTCATTTTAATTACCGTTCTTAAATTGCGGGAGAAAGTTGTTGACGCCATTCCAAAAGACATTAAATATGCTATTTCTGCGGGAATTGGATTATTCATTGCCTTTATTGGGTTGCAAAACGGGAAGCTGATCGTGAATAATTCTTCATCCCTAGTTGGCCTTGGTTCCTTTGGTAATTCGGATGTTTGGCTAACCTTATTTGGCTTAATTTTAACCATTATCTTAATGGCAGCTCGGGTTCCGGGTTCCATCTTTATTGGAATGATCATTACCGCCATCTTCGGAATGTGCATCGGACAAATTCCTTTACCACACGGTATTATCTCTACTGCACCAAGTATGGCCCCAACATTTGGTCATGCGATTTTCCACCTAAAGGACATTAATACTCCTCAATTATTCATGGTGGTTTTGACTTTCTTATTGGTAACTTTCTTTGATACTGCTGGGACACTAATCGGGATGACCCAACAAGCAGGAATGGTCGATAAGAACGGTAAAATCCCTCGGATCGGTAAAGCCTTCTTATCTGACTCCCTTGCCATGGTTGAAGGAGCAATCTGCGGGACGGCCCCACTTGGCACTTCTGTTGAATCAAGTGCCGGAATCGCCATGGGTGGTCGAACTGGATTAACTGCCGTCTTCGTTGGGATCCTATTCTTAATTTCAATGATTTTCAGCCCCTTACTAGCGGTTATTCCCACGACCGTTACTGCACCAGCCCTAATCATCGTGGGGGTTCTCATGGCCAATAACCTGAAGTACATCAACTGGGATCGCTTTGAAATCGCCTTTCCGGCCTTCCTTGTTGTTGTCGGAATGCCATTAACCTACTCCATTTCCGATGGCTTGGCACTTGGAATGATTGCTTATCCAATTACCATGATCGCTTCCAAGCGCTACAAGGACGTTTCACCAATGATGTATGCCCTCTTCGTCATCTTCATCGCGTTCTTCTTGATAACGAATATGAAATAGAGTATGACTCAGCAAAGAACTTGCGAAAGACTAGCAATTTCCTGAGGAACACGTTTCGACCATGACTTAGTAGAACTAGAAAATCCCGGCCGATGATTAGTTACAATCAAGACCGGGATAACTAGGCGGAAGTTACAGTCACGATGGGTGCGTCATGGCTATGTCGCAGGAGCAAGTTACCGAAAAGTATGTTTCGGCTATACTCTAGAAAAGATCAGGTTGTGTGATTCAACCTGGTCTTTTTTTGCTCTCTCATTTCTTCAATACTGTCAATATGCTCGTCAGGAGCTTACTGGCCTTCCGCAAGCTCTTTGCTGGCTCGCACTCGAAAATTGTTCTTGCATATTTATCAATCAATGTTAAAATTCGATTAAAAACTTTGCATGGATTTCTCATGCACAAAGGAGAATTGAAGATGAAGGTTGTTAAGTTTGGGGGCAGCTCCTTAGCTGATGGTCCTAGCTATGAACATGCAATTAAAATTATTACTAGTGATCCAGAACGGCGAGTCGTTGTCACTTCCGCTCCCGGAAAACGGAATTCTAATGATATCAAGGTTACTGATCTCCTAATTAAATATGCAAACGCAATTAGTAAAAACGAAGAACAAGAAGCAATGCTCGTTCGTAAGGAAATCCTGTTACGCTATCAAGCAATTGCCGATTACTTTAATTTACCAAATGACCAGTTACAACCATTAGTAGATCGGCTAGCCAAGTTACCAAATGCTGATTACCCAAATAATAATTACTTAATGGCTGCTTTTAAGGCTCATGGGGAAAGACTAAACGCTGAACTAATGTCTTTGATCCTTAACTATTTAGGTTATCCAGCACGCTTTGCAACACCGGAAGAAGTTGGTTTAAAGGTCGCTGGGACACCAAATAACGCTACTGTGATCCCAGAAACGTACGCACGGTTGGCAAACTTCTCGTTTAGCAATCATGAAATCATTGTTTTTCCCGGTTTTTATGGCATTACTCTTGCTGGCCATATCGCCACTTTCTCTCGGGGAGGATCTGATATTACCGGAGCCATTCTTGCCCGAGGCCTTCATGCGGGAATGTACGAAAACTTTACCGATGTTGATGCGATCTATTCAGCTAATCCGAACGTCGTTGATCATCCCCAACCAATTGCTAAAATGACTTATCGTGAAATGCGTGAACTCTCCTATGCAGGTTTCTCTGTTTTCCACGATGAGGCCTTAATTCCAGCAATTCAGGGAAACATCCCAATTAACGTTAAAAATACAAGCGATCCGGAGAAACCAGGAACTTTAATTGTCCCTGACCACTCCTTCCAACCAACTGATATCATTACCGGGGTTGTTAGCGGCAAGCACTTTGCCGCACTCTACCTGCATAAATACTTACTCAACAAGGAAGCCGGATTTACTTTACGGATTTTACAGATTCTAGCTCGTCACAACGTTTCTTATGAACATATGCCATCCGGGATCGACGATATCACGGTCATTTTTGATAAAAAGGAACTTGATGACGAACTTGTTGATATTATCTGTAATGAAATTCAAGAAGAAATTAACCCTGACCGATTAGAATGGATTGATAATTATGCCATTACAATGGTGGTTGGCGAAGGAATGCGCAATCGAACGGGGGTAATCAACGATATTTTAAATCCGCTGGCTGAAGAACACATTGCTGTTCCAATGATTAACCAGGGAGCATCAAGAATTGCGATCATGATCGGCACTTATAACCAAGATGCGGATGCAGCGGTCCGGGCGATCTATCACCGCTTCTTTGCTAACTAGGGGGAATTAACTATGGTTGAATTATTAAAAGTTCATGGTTCTCAAAATTGCTTCTTTATTTTGGACCAGACAAAGCTTAATCAAGAACTAAATGATGATGAATTAATTGCACTCGCCCAACAAATAACAAATAAAGAAAATGGGCTTCTCGGTGGCGCTGATGGTGTCCTCGTAGTAAATAAGCCTGTTCGTGAAGGAGCAACGGCTCAAATGCGTGTAATAAACGCTGACGGGAGTGAAGCATCCATGTGCGGTAATGGTTTACGAACCGTTGCTCGTTACGTCGCAGAACGTGATGGCATTACCTCATTTAAGGTAGATACAATGAACGCCAGCCTCCAAGTTCGGCAACAGCCCGATCTTGCTTCTGATGTTCCTGCCTTTGCCGTTGAAATCTCACCAGTACGGTTTAACAAGGAAGCCCTTCCTTACAATCATCTTGGTCATGCTCGCCTGCTAGATACTCCAGTCCCTGAATTACTTCCGGGATTCCGTTTTTCTGGAATTGCGGTCCCCAATCCTCACTTGATTTCATTTGTTGATGAAGAAGGGTTTAAGGAACTAGGGTCCCTTGGTAAGTGGCTAAATGGCGATAATCCTTACTTTACGGATGGCGTTAACGTTAATTTTGCCCATATTTTGGGACATAATCAAATCTTCGTAAAGACGTTTGAGCGGGGCGTTGGTTTTACAAATGCCTGTGGAACTGGGATGTCAGCTACTTCTCTCGCCTTTGCTTTAATCCATCCTGATCAAGCGGACTTCGACCAACCAATTACCGTCTTTAATCCTGGTGGAATGGTAAAAACAATCCTCCACCACGAAAACCATCGCTACTGGATTGAATTAATCGGTAACGCAACCTTTACGCATAAAATTGAAGTAAGTGAGGCTGCTTTGCATGATGCAAACGTTACTAACGAAAACGCTACTGTGAATGAAACTGGCGAACAAGCTGCTTACCTGAATTTCGTTCATCAATTAGATAAGCCCAATTTTTAACGAATAAACGAATAATTGTAAATAAATTTAAGGATAAGGGTTTACATTAGTACCCACCAGGACTTATAATGTAATTGTTATAAAGAGTTCTAGGATCCAGTAATTTTTACAGTTCTTAGTAAAGAAGGACATAACTATAATAGTTATGTCCTTCTTTTTTATATTTTATCAATTTTTAATAGAACCATTATGATTCATGACTTTGGCGATACTGTTCACGAGTCATCTGGATATTTTGATGAGAAGCTGGTGATGTAGGAGCTTTAGCTTGAGAAACATTTTCTTTCGCTACACTTGCAGTTTCTTCAAGTTCAGTAGAATCTGTTTGTTCTATTCCACTTACTATCTCGACCGTTTTCTTGGCAGTATTATAGTTTTCTTGGACAACCCTAATCAGCTCTTCATTAGGATGAGGTTGTTTTTTTAGTTCTAATAATTGCTTTAACGAACTAACCATGATTTTCTTTGAAGATATGACAATATCTTGTAAGTTTTTTTCCAAGATTATAAATTCTCCTTTTTAAAAGAAATTTTTACTAACGCTTCTTTTTACCCCAATATTGGAAAAGATCTGTTCTTAATGCACCGTTATATAGTTTCCGTCGCTTTGTTGCGGGAGCACCATAGTATTTTTCAAATTCCATATCGGCAGTTAGAATGTACTTACTCCAAGTAGTCATTGGGCGATAAATTTGGCCCATTTGCCGATAAAGTTCGTGGACAGTTTCCTTATCACTTAAGCGCTCACCATATGGCGGATTAGCAACAATAACACCATTAAGCTTATCAGTGTGCCAGTCCTTAACCGCTAACTGTTTAAAGGTAATATCATGTGTCAAGCCTGCAGCTCGACAGTTTACTTGAGCAATATCAATCATATTCTGGTCAATATCGTAACCATGGATATCCAATTCAACATCGTAATCAGCTTTACTATCGGCCTCATCACGGACTTCATCAGATAAACCATCAGGAACAAGGTTAGTCCATTGCTCACAAACAAAGCTCCGGTTAATTCCTGGGGCAATATTATGACCATACAGGGCTGCCTCGATTGGAATTGTTCCTGAACCACAAACTGGGTCAACAAATGGGTTATCTGGGAACCAGTGCGCTAGCATAACTAATGCAGCAGCCATATTTTCCTTTAAGGGTGCCCCACCTTTTGCTTTTCTGTATCCCCGTTTAAATAGGCTATCACCGGTTGTATCTAGCGTTAAAAGGACATGATCCTTATTAATTGCTACTTCTAGTGGATATAAAGCTCCGGTTTCGGGTAATCTTGTCCGACGATGGTACACATCGCTCAGTTTTCGGACAATTGCCTTTTTGACAATTGCTTGTACAGAAGGAACATTATGTAATTGTGAATGATGACTTTTTCCTTCGACCGGGAATTGAGCATCAACAGGAAGCAAACTTTCCCATGGTAATGCTTCAGTCCGATCAAAAAGTTCTTCAAACGATTTAGCTTCAAATTCGCCAACAATAATCTTTACTCGATCAGCAGTTCGTAACCATAAATTAGTGGTTAGAACGTCCTTCATTGTCCCAGTAAAACGGACCCGACCATTTTCCACCCGGGTTTCATAACCAAGATTTCGTAATTCTTTACCAACCAGTGCTTCAATTCCAGAAGCAGCGGTGGCCAATAGTTGATATTCTTGCAAAGTAAGAACTCTCCCTTTAAGTTAATTCCTATTATTTATTATAAGTAATTCCTAAAAAAAAGGGAACCCAAGTGGTACTCAGATTCCCAATATAAATACATGTACAAGGATTTAATAGAAATTAATGATATTTTCTATTCTATTAATACTAACTCCCTTGCTCTTTTAACTTTTGCTTATATTCAGCCCGTGTCATTCGATGCTTTGGTCTCTGCTTGGTGAGCTTGGTGATATCCGACGTTTTAGAAACAGTAACGCTCTGAACGCCTTTATTGGAATCGATCTTCGTCATTACGAATCAGGAGAATATGTAGCTACTGACCATATTAGTAAACGGGGAAATACTGTCGCCAGGAAAATTTTATTCAAAGCAATCCAAAATATAGCTTCAGCTGCTCACTACCACCCTAACCATATCAATGACTACTACAGTGCAGGAAAAAAGAAAATGGCCAACATGGCACTAAAAAGATTGCCATCGCCGCCATTCACCGTTTACTACGCACAATTTATCATCTCGTCATAAATAATCAATTTTATGATTATACATTAGCTAAAGGATAATCCAAAAGTTGATTCAGATTGCAGGTTCAGTCCACTGTTAAATTATCCCTCAACAATGGGCTTTTTTGTCGTACCTTCAAATAAGCTATTTTTCTGTTATATTTTTAAATTTAAACAAAAAGAAAAGAGAAACTACCAACATAAAAACAAATAATGTCGGTAATTTCTCTTGACTAAGCGTAGAAAAGTACTAATTGGATCCAATAATTACTTTGAATCATTGTTAACTATATTAGACTTGTGACAAAATTTCAACCATTTTTAACAATTTAATCGCAATTTTGTATTAAACAAATCAAACAATTCACATGATAAACTTAAAGTGTCAAATTTACTCATTCAAAATCATTTCAAACTGATAAGTGAAAACTTTGCTTAAAACTCCTTGCTATAACAGTAACTATAATAACGCACTAAATATTCACACAGTCTTTACCTAGTTATACGTTTTAAGCCCACTAATCGTTCTATCAGCCAAAATTCACAAATATTAATCTTAATAATTTTTCTCTTGCATAGTGGCTGGCCAACCATCAATTGATTTTTTAGCATCCAATTCTCGTAGTTTAGCCATTTCTTCACCATTTAATTCAAAATCAAAAATATCAATATTTTCTTCCATATGTTTTGTATTTGTTGTTTTCGGAATTACTACAATTCCACATTGAATTAAGTAGCGTAAGGTGACTTGAGCTGGTGTCTTTTGATACTTACGGCCAATCTCCTCTAGAACAGGAATATCAAGGAACCCTGGATTAGCTTCACCTAATGGCGCATATGATTCATGAACAATGTTATTTTCAGTTAAGTAGTCATGCATCCGTTGTTGTTGCCATAAGATATGGGTTTCAATTTGGTCAACCATTGGCTTAATCGAAGAATTATCAATAATCTCTTGAACTTGTGAAGCGTTAAAGTTACTTAAACCAATTGCTCGAACCTTTCCCTCCTTATAAGCATCCTCAATTGCCCGATAGGTTTCTAAATCATTTCCCATTGGCCAATGGATCAAAACAAGGTCAAAGTAATCTTGGTTAAAGTCAATTAATGACTGATCAAGTCCCTGACGAGTTTCCTTATAACCACTTGTTTGGACCTTCGTGGTAACAAAAACACGTTCCCGTGCTAAGCCACTTTCCTTAATTGCTTCACCAACACCTTCTTCATTACCATAGTATTGAGCAGTATCAATTAACCGGTAACCAAGACGAAGTGCCTTTGCAACATTTAATAATGTACTATTTGCTGTAATTTGGTATGTTCCAAAGCCTAGCATTGGCATTTCGATGCCATTATTCAATTTAACTGTTTTCATGGAATTCATCTCCTTACTCTTATTATATTCTTTTTTGTTTACGGTTTGTTATTTTTAGTTTTAGTTAAAGTAAATATCTACTTATTATATAGCTGAAATTTTAAAAATAAAAAAGCCCGGGCGAACCCGGACTACCTGAATGCAAGAATCTGTAGGCCATGTTTTGTCGTAGTATAACCATCAGGCAAAAGTTATACCGAGGTAATCATCTATCTCAGAGCAAAAAGCTCTCCCCTGGAATTGCTTCAATTTGCTATCCAAAGCTCCCCTACCGTAGTTTGGGTTTACCGCTTGAGGGGTTTACCGCGTTCCACCAATAAAGTTTCCCTTATTGTATCGTCACTGTGGCACTTTTCAGGAATACTCGGACATAGTAAAACCGTAGCCGTTTCTTCCGCCGTTACCGAATAAACCGGTACCCCGCCTTATTTTTTCAGCGAGCACAAACACTACAGGCATCGCAGCCTGTGCGAGCATGGACCTTCCTAACATAACATAAGCTATGCTCAATTACCCAAGACTTGCATATTAAGTTATTAAAGTAAGTGTGAGTCGTTCTCTTGGCTATTAGCCCCCATTTGAGAGCCGAAGACACGCCGTTCCAAGTTAGATAACCGTTTAAGAATATCCATGTTGGTAGCATTAGAAACAGGTTGAGAAGCAGCTCCATTATTCATTGATGAACCAACCTCAACTTGACGGTTAAGCTCATCAACTTTAGCACGAAGCCGTTCGTTCTCACTGTTTAGGCGATCGACTTCTTTGTTAAAGGTGTCGTAATCCTTGATAACATCATCCAAGAAAGAATCAACGTCGGCTTCATCATAGCCCTTTCCGATGTTTCGTTCCTTGAATTGCTTATGCAAAATATCCTGTGGAGTAAATTTAATGTTATCCAATTTGTACACCTCAATTGCTAAACTTCAAAAGTACATTAACTATCATACCTAACTCATTCTCTAAATTCAAGCACTTTAACCTGATATTCCGGAAATCCTAGAATTTATTTTCCTTTTCCGCATCTTGTTGACGTTCTTGCCACTCAACAGCAGCTTCTTGAAGCTCATCAAAGTCAACTAATTGGTAAGAATAATCATTATTTTGCTGGAATTTTTGAATTGCTTGGTAATCGTACTTTCCCTTCCCCTCATGATCCGGATCGTAAATCAACAGTGCTTCATCAGTATGAGTTAACATGAAATGTTGAAAAGCGCGCAATTGTTGGGGTGATTGATATGGGTGATCGCTGACGCTAGCGTTAAAGTCGACAGCCGATTGCAAGTTAGCTAATTTCACCTGGTTGCTTTCATTCCACTGTTGACCAAACTCGGTAAATGGCAACATCATTGAAACTCGCAACTGGGGATAATCTTTCTTCAATTCCAGCGCAACTTCAATTGCCCACTGCTCAGTTCCTAATTGAGGGCCTGTAATCAGCCAAAATTCGTCATTACTTTCTTCTAACCGTTGTTTGAGCTCACGAGTAATCACATCCTTAATGACCCTCACTTTAGGATCATCATCCTTAAAGACATTGAGTTCGTAACTGCGGTAACCTGTAATCCACAGACGTCGCATTTTTATCACCTCATTTTTAATATTAAATAGGTAGAGAAAATTCAAGTATGATTTTAATTTGCAAAACTCGTTTGTCACGACCGCAACCCTTATCTAGGAGTTCTAATGGTTTCACCGTGATCACAATTTCCGGTTAACTATCTCTGACCTGAGTGTGAATCAATCATCATCCGGGATTTTTTAATATTCAATTGCTAATTTATCACGGCTCACATTCCACTTTCATAATTTAACATTTCTGTATCAATCATCGTAACCCAACTCTGGTATAATACTTCTAGTTAGGAGAGTGATCAATGGTGAATATTCACTATCCCAATGGTCAAAAGCCTCGAAAGGAGTATAATCCACATCGGGACTTACCGACCCCCCACCAGTCCATTTACGCAAAGCGGGGAATGTCACTGGAAGATGAAATTAATCATAGTAATCAATATTACTTAGCAAACCACATTGCAGTCATTCATAAGAAACCAACTCCCATTCAGTTGGTGAAAGTCGACTATCCCAAACGAAGTGCAGCAGTAATTAAGGAAGCTTATTTTCGCCGTCCTTCCACAACGGATTACAACGGGGTTTACAAGGGTTACTACATTGACTTTGATGCGAAGGAAACGCGGAACAAACGTTCATTCCCATTAAAGAATTTTCATCCCCACCAAATTAACCACATGCGTGAATGTATCAAACAAGGTGGTATCTGTTTTGCATTTATCAAATTTACAGAATTAGATCTTATCTATCTATTACCAGCTACCATCCTGTTTAACTTCTGGGATCAGCAAGAATCTGGCGGTCGGAAATCCATTCCCCTCGCAACAATCGCAAAGAATGGCTACCAGATTGGGTACCGACTTAATCCCCGTCTCCCCTACTTAGATGCGGTGGATCAGATTATTGCTAATAAAAAGTAAAAGGAGATTATCATGTCGAATAACGATGAACCACGTCGCGAAGATCAATATCGTGACGATGGTGGTTACGATGATGGTCGTAAGCCATTATTAAAGCGCATCCTTCTATGGATTTGCGGGGCAATCGTCCTCTTTTTCATTGCAGGATGTGCGCTATTTTTCTACTACGCTTCAAGCGCCCCTAAGATTAGTCAGCGTGAATTGTCTAGTCAAAATACGACAGTCATTTATGATGCTAATAATAAAATCATTTCGCGACTGGGAGCGCAAAAGCGGGATTATGCTTCAGATTCACAAATTCCGGAAACGTTAAAACACGCCGTTGTTGCTATTGAGGACCGGCGTTTCTATAAGCACCATGGGGTCGACATTCGACGGATCTTCGGTGCTGCGATCAATAACGTTCTTGGCCGTTCAGACGGGATGCAAGGAGGAAGTACCCTTACTCAACAGTTAGTTAAACTTTCTGTCTTTTCAACGGCTCAATCAGACCGTACTTTCAAGCGAAAGGCCCAAGAAGCCTGGTTAGCTCTCAACGTTGAACGTCACTTTAGCAAGAACCAAATCCTCAAGTACTATATTAATAAGGTTTACATGGGGAACGGGGTTTACGGAATGCGGACAGCTGCCCAATACTACTATGGTAAGAATTTGAACCAGTTGGATCTTTCCCAACTAGCCTTACTTGCTGGAATGCCACAATCACCGACTAATTACAACCCTTTGGCAGCTAATACCAAATATGCTACCGCACGGCGAAACGAAGTCTTGAACGCTATGGTTCGTGCTGGTTATATTAGTAAATCAGCCGCACAAAAAGCGGCTAATGAAAGCGTTACTGATGGGTTAGATCCTGACCACGGTGACGTTGAATCAAGTGAAACTAATGTTAAGGAAAAGATCGTTGATCCATACATTAAGGAAGTTCTAGCCCAATTACAGGCAGAAGGGTACAACCCGAATACTGATGGGTTACTTGTTCACACTAACATGGATCTTGGCGCTCAAAAGAAACTCTACGAAGCTGCTAACAATGAAGTTTCCTTCCAAAATGACCAAATGCAGGCTGGGGCTGCTGTCACTGATCCCCATAATGGTCAAGTGATTGCCATGCTTGGTGGCCGGCACTCCAATGTTATCTATGGCCTTAACCGGGCCGTTCAACAAAACCGGAGTTCTGGTTCAACCGCTAAGCCACTAATGGATTACGGTCCAGCAATCGAATATCTCCAATGGCCAACCTTTAAGACCGTTTCTGATACTAAATTCTACTGGCCAGGAACTAACAAGGTCCTCCATGACTTTGATAAGAAGTACAAAGGTAATATGACAATGCGGTCTGCCCTTGTTGAATCACGAAATGTTCCGGCTATTCGGACTTTACAAGAAGTCGGAATCAAACGAGCAACCACCTTCCTTGGCGGTTTAGGAATTTCCCAAAAGGAACCATATACTTTACAAAACGGGATTGCCCTCTACATTTCACCACTGCAAATGTCTGCCGCTTATGCGGCATTCGCTAACGGGGGTACTTACTACCGTCCTTACTACATTAATTCCATTACCACGATGGATGGAAAGACAAAGACTTATTCCCCACATGGTAAACGGGCAATGAGTAAGGCAACTGCATACATGATGACCGATATGTTAAAGGGTGTTTTCACTAACTCGGCTTCAACCGGAACCGCTGCTTACTTAAGCGGTGTCCACCAAGCCGGAAAGACCGGGACCACTGACTTCCCTAATGGTGGTTCTGGTGTGATGGATTCCTGGATGGCTGGTTACACCAAAAACTATTCAATCGGAATCTGGACAGGATTTGATCACCCAATGAACGGTGGGGCAATTTCTAGTCAATACGAACGGACCGCAGTTCTTCTTTACAAGAGCATTATGCAATACCTTGATGAAGAAAACCACGCTTCTAACTGGAAGATGCCTGATACCGTTGAAGCTGTTCGGGTTAACGGCAAACGACAATTGGTTATTAAGGATTCCAAGTGGGCATTGATGTACAGTGCTTGGAATGATGGCGACGATGATAGCGAAACGGTTCATTCTGAATCTAGTTCGAGTTCTGCCACTGGTTCTTCATCAGGCAGTTCTAGCGAATCTCTTTCTGAAAGTCGTTCGATCGAAAGTATTTTAAACGGTGGGTCACATACTGAAAGCAACTCATCATCTGCAACACAAAGCAGTAGCACAAGTACTTCTACATCACCCGCTCCTTCTCCAGCACCTAACGCTGGCAATGGACAATAATTAAGAGGGTATCCGTCAACTGGTATTGATGGATATCGATGCCACTCACAGAAATGTGGGTGGTATTTTTTATGCAAATAGACAATCAATTCTTAAAAAGAAAAAGTTTTGATTGGCAAACCCATAACAGGTTCGTTTAAGAGTTTTAATTTTCCGATTAATTCCTTCTAATGGACCGTTCGAAAATTCATACTTGGTGCTGTTAATTACTGCTTGTTGGTTCTTCCTAAAGGTTCTGATCGTAGTATCCATTTCAGTATTAGTAGTCTGGTAATTTTGTAAAACCGCTTGAAGAAGTTTGGGATCACGCTCCTGAAGGGCTTGAGTAATTGCTTGATATGTTTGGTAAACGACCTTAAAGTCAGTGAATTTACTGGTGATTAAGTCAACAGCGTTTTGTTTCGTCATATATTCATTTATCCCCCGGAGATAAACAGGCTTTTCGGGGTGAAGTTCGGTCTGCTTAAGATGAAATAAGCGCCATTGGTTTTTCATAATCTTATATTCACGACTGTGTTTATCTAAGAACTTAAGAATATTAAGTCGACAGTTATCTAAAGCTCGACCGGCCAATTGGACAATATGAAAACGATCAATAATGATTTGGGCATTCGGAAATAGACGGTAAATAAAGCTCTGGTATTGTGCATTGAGGTCGATAACGACCGATTCTACCCGAGCTCGTTCGGCTTGACTATAACGATTTTCAAAGTAATCAATAATCGATGGTG
Organism: Limosilactobacillus fastidiosus; assembly: GCF_014145505.1. Lineage (GTDB taxonomy): Bacteria > Bacillota > Bacilli > Lactobacillales > Lactobacillaceae > Limosilactobacillus > Limosilactobacillus fastidiosus. Next base: position 621 of record NZ_JACIUZ010000040.1, on the reverse strand, counting down.
AAAGCCGATTGTGAAGTTTAACCACTAGTTGGTGACTTTCACTGTCACAACAAATAAATGACATGATGGACTTAGTTGAACGAAACTCATCAAAGCAGAGGTGTTTAGGAAGAACGGCCATCCGATAATGCGGTTTAACGCGTTCGATAGTCGTCCGCCGAACACTGCTGGGCGAGCAATGACAAAGGCGAGCGATTAGCTCGCCATTCATACCTTCATGAACAAATAGCATAATTTGACTTTTGAGTTTTCGAGTAAGGGTCTGATTGGGCTTAGTTAAATCTGTTGTCGCACCGAAGGTTGTTTGGCAATTGGAACAGTAATAACGTTGCTTAGCCAGGATCATTTCATACCGCATGCCATTAAGACTCGCTAAGCGAAGATGAGTTTTGCGAAAGCCATTTTTGACCACAGTTTCAAATCCACAATTTTTACAGCGCGCCACCGGATAAGATAAGGAAGCATGGATTACTTTAAGCTGCTCATTGTTTTTCGAGGTTGTTTCAACATTAAGAACTTTAATGTTTCGGTCTTCAATTCCGAGGAGATTTAGGATAGAATTATTTAGGGACATCTGTATAACCTTCTTTACATGATTTTTGTGGTGAATTGATTGTACAA
>NZ_JACIUZ010000004.1 GCF_014145505.1 Limosilactobacillus fastidiosus | reverse complement strand
ATCGACTAGTGTTAGTGATAGTACCAGCCGTTCCTTGAGTACGAGCTTGAGCAATAGTGTTTCAACTTCTGATTCCGTAAGTACTTCAGCTTCAACTAGCTTGAGTGCAAGTCAATCAACATCCTTGAGTACGAGTTTGAGCGGTAGTCAATCCGTATCAACAAGTCTTAGCGATAGCACATCTGCAAGTTTGAGTACATCTGTATCTGCTAGTCAATCCTTGAGTACTTCACTCAGCGACAGTACATCTGCATCAGCTAGTGAATCAGCATCAGTATCTGTATCTAACAGTTCAAGTGCATCCACAAGCTTGAGTACTTCATTTTCAGATAGTCGTTCACTCAGCACCAGCTTGAGCGCAAGTCAATCAACATCCTTGAGTGCTAGTTCAAGCGTTTCAGCTTCGCTCAGTGCAAGTGCTTCGGCAAGCTTAAGTACTTCGCTATCCGATAGCCGTTCACTTAGCACTAGTTTGAGCGATAGTGAATCAACATCGACTAATGTCAGTGATAGTGCCAGTCGTTCCTTGAGTACTAGCTTGAGTAACAGTGCTTCAACTTCACAATCATTAAGTTCCAGTGCATCAACTTCTGCATCAATTAAGGACAGTGAAGAAGTTTCAACCAGTGTTAGTGCGAGTGCTTCAACCAGTGCTTCACTTAGCCAGAGTAATTCAACTTCGGACAGCTTAAGTACCTCAGTATCGACTAGTCAAAGCGTAAGTGCCTCGGCAAGTTTGAGTACTTCACTTTCTGACAGCCGTTCCTTGAGTACGAGCTTGAGCAATAGTGCTTCAACTTCAGATTCCGTAAGTACTTCAGCTTCAACAAGCTTGATTGCAAGTCAATCAGCATCCTTAAGTACTAGTTCAAGCGTTTCAGCATCGCTCAGTGTAAGTACCTCCGCAAGTTTGAGTACTTCACTATCCGATAGTCGTTCCCTAAGCACCAGCTTAAGTGACAGTACTTCAGTATCTGAGAGCTTGAGTAACAGTGCTTCACGGAGTTTGAGTACGTCCGTATCCAATAGCACTTCAGCGTCCTTGAGTACATCGCTCAGTGACAGCACCTCAGTATCAACTAGTCTTAGCGACAGTGAATCTGTATCGACCAGCGTTAGTGCTAGTGCTAGTCGTTCACTCAGTACGAGTTTGAGCGATAGTACTTCAACCTCAGATAGTTTGAGTGCCTCAATATCTAGCTCATTGAGTGTCAGCGCATCTGCAAGCTTAAGTACTTCACTTTCTGACAGTCGTTCTCTAAGTACAAGTTTGAGTGATAGTGAATCAACATCAACTAGTGTCAGTGCTAGTGCCAGTCGTTCACTCAGTACGAGCTTGAGCAATAGTGCTTCAACTTCTGATTCTGTAAGCACTTCAGCTTCAACTAGCTTGAGTGCAAGTCGATCAGCATCCTTGAGTGTTAGTTCAAGCGTTTTAGCTTCACTCAGTGCAAGTGCTTCGGCAAGCCTGAGTACCTCACTTTCCGACAGTCGTTCACTCAGCACTAGTCTCAGTGATAGTACTTCAGTATCAGACAGTTTGAGCAACAGCGCATCACGGAGCCTCAGCACTTCAGTATCAAACAGCGCATCAACATCCTTGAGTACGAGTTTGAGCGGTAGTCAATCCGTATCAACAAGTCTTAGCGATAGCACATCCGCAAGTTTGAGTACATCTGTATCTGCTAGTCAATCCTTGAGTACTTCACTCAGCGACAGTACATCTGCATCAGCTAGTGAATCAGCATCAGTATTTGTATCTAACAGTTCAAGTGCATCCGCAAGCATGAGTACTTCACTTTCTGATAGCCGTTCTCTAAGTACGAGTTTGAGTGATAGTGCATCAATTTCTACTAGCCTTAGTGATAGCGCCTCACGGAGTTTGAGTACATCGCTTAGTCAAAGTAATTCAACTTCGCACAGCTTAAGTACCTCAGTATCAACTAGTCTTAGCGACAGTGAATCTGTATCGACCAGCGTTAGTGATAGTGCCAGTCGTTCCTTGAGTACTAGCTTGAGTAATAGTACTTCAACCTTAGATAGCTTAAGTACTTCAATTTCAACTAGCTTGAGTGCAAGTGCCTTGGCAAGTTTGAGTACTTCGTTATCTAACAGTCGCTCACTCAGCACCAGCTTAAGTGACAGTACTTCAGTATCTGAGAGCTTAAGTATCAGTGCCTCACGAAGTTTGAGTACTTCACTTTCCGACAGTGAATCTGTATCGACCAGTGTTAGTGATAGTGCCAGTCGTTCACTCAGTACGAGTTTGAGCGATAGTACTTCAACTTCTAATTCCGTAAGTGCTTCAGCTTCAACAAGCTTGAGCGCAAGTCAATCAACATCCTTGAGTGCTAGTTCAAGCGTTTCAGCTTCGCTCAGTGCAAGTGCGTCGACAAGCTTGAGTACTTCGCTATCCGATAGTCATTCTCTAAGCACAAGTTTGAGTGATAGTGAATCAACATCGACTAGTGTTAGTGACAGTGCCAGTCGTTTCTTGAGCACCAGCTTGAGTAACAGTACTTCAACCTCTGATAGTTTGAGTACTTCAGCTTCAACTAGCTTGAGTGCAAGTCAATCGACATCCTTGAGTACATCACTTAGCGATAGTGCTTCAGTATCCACAAGTCTTAGCGACAGCAAGTCTGTATCAACGAGTCTTAGTGATAGCGCAAGCCGTTCCTTGAGTACCAGTTTGAGTAACAGCACTTCAATGTCTGACAGCTTGAGTGACAGTGCATCACGGAGCTTGAGCACATCTGTATCCAACAGTGCCTCAGCATCTTTGAGTACTAGTTTGAGTGGTAGTCAATCTGTATCAACTAGTGTCAGTGATAGTGCTTCAACTTCATTGAGCACCAGTATCAGCAACTCCAACGCTGCTGTAAGTCGGAGCCTCAGTGCATCCGCAAGCTTGAGTACCAGTTTGAGCAATAGTACTTCAATGTCTGACAGCTTGAGTGACAGTGCATCACGGAGCTTGAGCACATCTGTATCTAACAGTAGTTCAGCATCCTTGAGTACCTCACTTAGCGATAGTGCTTCAGAATCAACTAGTCTCAGTGATAGCAAGTCTGTATCAACGAGTCTCAGTGATAGCGCAAGTCGTTCACTCAGCACCAGCTTGAGTAACAGTACTTCAACCTCAGACAGTTTGAGCACTTCGGTATCAACTAGTTTGAGTACTAGTGCTTCAGCAAGTTTAAGCACTTCACTTTCAGATAGCCGTTCACTCAGCACCTCATTAAGTGATAGTGAGTCAGCTTCAGCATCTGTATCTAACAGTGCAAGTCGTTCCTTGAGCACTTCACTCAGCAACAGTACTTCAACTTCAACTAGCTTGAGTGATTCCGCATCACGGAGTTTGAGTACATCACTTAGCGACAGTGAATCTGTATCAACGAGCGTCAACGATAGCGCCAGTCGCTCCTTGAGTACATCATTATCTGCAAGTGCATCAACTTCAGTAAGTGCTTCAACCAGCTTGAGCACCAGCGCATCAACCTCAGTAAGTCAAAGTGCTTCAACTAGTTTGAGTGCTAGTGCATCAGCATCACTTAGTGTCAGTGGTTCACAAAGTGCATCAGCATCGGCAAGTGTAAGCCAATCCTTAAGCACATCGCTCAGCAATAGTACTTCAGCATCTAACTCACTTAGTGCAAGTGCATCGACAAGCCTTTCTGCAAGTACCTCAACTTCAGTAAGTCAGAGTGCAAGTGCATCAGCATCGGCAAGTGCAAGTCAATCCTTAAGCACTTCATTATCTGACAGTACTTCAAAGAGCTTGAGTACTTCACTTAGTGCGCTTGCCTCACAATCATTGTCCGCAAGCGTTAGCGCATCTAACGCAGATAACAAGAGTACTAGTGAATCCCACGCTTCCTTGAGTAATGGCAGTGCAAGTGCTTCGGCATCGGCAAGTGCAAGTCAATCCTTAAGCACCTCATTATCTGACAGTACTTCAAAGAGCTTGAGTACTTCACTTAGCGCTCTTACCTCACAATCATTGTCCGCAAGCGTTAGCGCATCTAATGCAGATAACAAGAGTACTAGTGAATCCCACGCTTCCTTGAGTAATGACAGTGCAAGCACATCATTCAGTATGAGTATCAGTGCAAGTCAATCTACCAGTGCTTCTATTTCTACTAGTATCAGTACTTCTGTATCTGCTTCAGCAGTTACTAGTGACTCAACCTCAACTAGACAAGGTAGCACTTCTGGTTCGGATAATACCTCAACTAGCGGTTCCATGGTTATCTCCAATACCACTTCAAACGACAACCCAGCATCACGGAGCTTGAGTGAAAGTGTATCACTTAGTCAATCAGCTAGTGAATCAGCACAACACAGCGCAAGCATTAGTGAGGACTTGAGTAATGCAGCCAGTGTCAGTGGCAGCAACGGTAATCAAGGGTCAATTAGCATCAGTAACAGTAATTACGGTAGCCAAACTAATAACGGCGTTGCTGGTAACGGTGGCCTTTCTGACCTCGGTTACGGTATCGGTACAGGGCAAACAGCTTCTAGCCTTGACTCTGGTGTAGTTAGTCCTAGTCTAACTGGTAACGCTACTCTTGGTGCCAGAATCGGTAATGGTGCTAGTGTTAACGGCAATAATAATGCTGCTACTAGTCAACGGGGTCATATGAGATTACCACAAACTGGTAATGCTGGTAACGGTCAAATGTTAGCCGACCTTGGCTTCATCTCCGCAATGTTTGCTCTTCTTGGTATCATCGGAAAGAAGAACAAGGATAATAACAAGTAGTCAGTTTAAGTAATTAAACGTGAAGTAATTTGCGTGGGAGTGAAACAGGACTAACTTCCTAGATCGTTTTCAAATTCCCGTAAATATGAATTGGTCTTCAGAGTTTGAAGTGCCATAGAAAAGTTAGACATTTTATTAAATCTTAATTAATGGATTGATTCCGATATTCGACCGGAGTCAATCCTTTCTTATTCAATGAAATTCGCTCGTAATTAAACCAAG
>NZ_JACIUZ010000039.1 GCF_014145505.1 Limosilactobacillus fastidiosus | reverse complement strand
TTACTTATCCTCGTCCATTTCCGCCCGCAACTTCTTGCCGACTTCTTCGTATCCTGGTTTGCCGAGAAGTCCAAACATGTTTACCTTATATGCTTCAACCCCTGGTTGATTAAATGGGTTAATCCCGTTGAGGTAACCAGATATTGCTATCGCCACTTCAAAGAAGTAGATCAGGTAACCCAGCGTGTATTCATTTTCTTCTGGAATGTGAACCGTCATTACCGGAACGCCACCTGCAGTATGAGCGGCGACTACCGCTTCGTAAGCCTTAGTGTTCGCAAAGTCCATCGTCTTGCCTTCCAAGTAACCTAACCCATCCAGATTATCTGGTTCGCTTGGGATTTCCACGTCATAGTTGGGCTTATCGAGCTTAACCACGGTTTCCATCAAGAAACGGCGACCTTCTTGGATGTATTGACCCAAAGAGTGTAAGTCCGTAGTGAAGTTAGCACTGGATGGGTAAATGCCCTTGTGATCCTTCCCTTCGGATTCACCAGCTAATTGCTTCCACCATTCGGCAAACATGGTCATGTTTGGTTCATAGTTTTCAAGCAATTCAGTTTCGTAGCCCTTCCGGTAAAGGATGTTCCGATAGGCTGCGTATTGGTAAGCCTCGTTGTTTTCCAACTTTGGATCAGTGTAGTCCTTTTCCGCTTGAGCTGCACCAGCCATTAATTGATCGATATCCCCGCCCGAAACGGCAATTGGCAACAGACCAACTGGTGAGAGGACCGAGTAACGACCACCGATACCGTCTTGAATAACGAAACTTTCGTACCCATGGGCATCCGCTTCGGTCTTCAAAGCCCCCTTAGCCTTATCCGTAGTAGCGTAGATCCGCTGATTAGCTTCTTCTTCACCGTACTTCTTGATTAAGAGGTTCTTGAAAATCCGGAAAGCAATTGAAGGTTCAGTCGTGGTTCCAGACTTGGAAACAATATTCACAGAGAAATCCTTATCTCCAATCAATTCAATCAAGTCATGAACGTAAGTCGAACTCAAAGAGTTACCAGCAAACAGAACCAGAGGGAACTTCCGATCAGCTGCCTTTTGAGCTTGGTAGAAGGTATTGTGTAAGAAATCAATGGCCATTCGTGCTCCAAGGTAAGATCCCCCAATCCCGATAACAACTAGGATGTCAGAATCTGATTGGATCTTCTTAGCTGCCGCCTTAATCCGGGCAAATTCTTCTTTATCGTAATCGGTTGGTAAGTGGAGCCAGTCACGGAAGTCAGCACCCGCACCGGTTCCGTTCCGTAATTCATCATCCGCCGCATTTACCATTGCTTGCATTTCACCGAGTTCGTTGTCATTAACGAACTTCTTGAGTGAACTAGTATCTAATTTAACTTGTGTCATTCTCCCGCTCTTCCTTCCTTTTTTGATTCACAATCTAATAATAACGAACGATGTAGCCGTTTTCAATTATAATTAATAAAAGCTAATTACAAGTATTTTATCTTTAACCAATGAAGTCTTTCTCGCTCCAGAGATTACTTTAGAATGGTTGGAATCTTTCCCGAACTAGCGATTAAAGCGACCTGCTTCGGGAAAGCCATCCCTTTCCCTGAAAAATTTAGCAGGCTTTTTCAGGAAGAAAGTAAAATTAGCGTTTCATCATCCATCTAGCACTAAAATATAGTATATTCGTATTTGAGAATAGCAGGAGGAACGCGGGATGTTAAAAATATTCATCATGGAAGATAACCCACAGCAATTAGCCCACTACACTGAATTGGTAAGGGAGATCTGCAAGAAATTTCACGAAAATGAAATTGAGCTGACTACTTGTAGATCCACCGAAGAAATGTTGGCGGTGATGCCAGAAGCCAGTGCCGACAACGTCTTTATCTTTGATATTGACATTAATAGTAACAAGCGGGCTGGCCTGCAATTGAGCCAAGTAATCCGTAACCGCGACCGCCTTGCTCAGATTATATTCATCACCGTCCATGACGAATTTCTCTACACAACTTACAAGTACCGGGTCACAGCCCTTGACTTTATCGCTAAGGATCGAGGAAATATCCGCCAAGAGCTTAGTATCGATCTCAAGCGAATCATCCATGAACACAAGAAGCGTAACTCCACACCGGTCTTCACCTATAAGTCCTACAACCAGACTTCTACAATTCCCCTCGATGACATTTGCTACTTCGCGTCGAACAAGGAAAATAGCCATGCTAGCACGATTCACACGGTCGATCATCAAGCAATCCAAATTCATCAAAACCTGCGAGAAATCGAAAAGCAGGATTCCCGTTTCTTCCGTGCACACCGAGGCTACCTCATTAATCCCCGCCAAGTCCGCAAAGTTGATTTCTACTACCGCAAGGCTGACTTCTACAATAGTGATTCCTGCCCCATCTCCCAACGACATGCACGCAAACTTCTTCAACTGATTAAAGAGGACGAATAAAAGCACTTCATAACTGTTAAGCCCAATCTTAACAACCATGAAGTGCCTTTTTAGATAACTCAAATTCTATTCATTATTTTTATTGCCAACTGCATTCAGAACTGCTTCAGTGATCTCCGTTGCATTTTCATCATGCTCTTCAGCACCTTTTTCAATCACTGATTCAAGGTAAAGTTCCGGTTTTTGAAGAAACTTATCATCTTGGTACACGTATTGTAGCTTCCCCTGGGCATTATAAACTTTCACAGTCCAGCCCTTACCATACTTTTTAACAAAAGTTTTGTTTGAAGCAATTGCGTAGCAAATCGGTTGAACTTCCGTACCAGTAATACTTAAATTCCCCTCATTATCCGAATGTTCCTCTGTATCACCGAACAGGCGGTTAAGTGTTGAAACATGATCATCAACATATTGATTAATATTTGACTTAAGGGCATTACTCAACTCTTCATTCATCTGGAAGTCCACGATTTTCTTATGCGCATTAACGTCTATAATTTGGTAGTCACTAAACATTCCAGCTAGTGGTGGCGTACTCTTACATACTTTTGTGATTGCTTTCTTTGCTTCTGTATTCTGGTGGTGTTGGTAAATATTATATCCTGCAATCACCAACACAAGAACAACAACGACCCCAATAATCTTTTCAATCAATCTTTTATGGTCTTGAAATAATTTCTTCATCTTTGACAATTTACTACTCCCTACTCCTCTTTATCTTCCCAACTACTTCTCAAATAATACTTAGTTAAAAAGCAGTGCACAAATATTATTAGCTGCGTTAATCAGTTGCTCATTATTCAAATACTGTCTAACATCACTTAGGCTTTTTCTTGTCCAATTAGCTCTTGTTTGGTCATCAAGCATCATATTAAAAGGTCCAATCGCAAAACGACTAAAGTAATCCTTAAAACTCTCCTCAAAAGTTGGCATCCTAAAATATAAATACTCTTCCCTATAGACACTTGCAGGATCATTCACGGAGTTTACAAATTCAGCGAACTTCTCTGCAAGAATATAATTACGATAGGCGTTTTTCTCGTTAAGATTATGGAGAAGTATATCTTCACCTAAAAGATTAATTTGCATCATCTTTTCCAAATAGTACACTAAACTTTGCACTAGTTCTGCTTGTCCGACCTCATCATGGTGCTCGAGATATCCTATTAATAGTGCCACAAGCATATCATCACTAGAATATGAGGCATAGCTTACCCCTTGACTTGTTGCAAGGCGGCTTAATGCTCGATTATAGAAATACTCCTCCCGAGGAAAAAGACTAATTGCTTGGGTAAAATAATCCACCGCAGATGAGTAATTTCCAGCTTTACGTTGCATAATCCCTTCATGATTTAATTCCTTTGATCTTTGTAATAAAATTTGAGTTTCATTATCCATCGTTATATTCCCTCTTCGTGAATCAATGACCTATAAGATACATAATACTTCATTTAAAATACTCGAAGTTTTCTAGGAAATAAATAATAGTTGGAACGTTTTTTTAACTTCTTATGTTTAAACTGAATTTAGTCTACCGTAATCTGAAATTTAGATTATTTTATATACACCATAGATAATCATGGCAAACACTGCCCAACCAAATAGTTGTGACCCAGCCACCAAGTAAATAACTGTAATAACAATTCCCCAGATTAAAATTTTACTAAAGCAACCAGGGACAAATGCAATATTACTTCCATCAGTAAAGTAATTTCCCCAACCGAAAAGACTTACCCCAACAACCGCAATAATCACCAGTAACATAAAGAAGCCACCAACGTTATCACCTAAACTTTGTATAAAATCCATTACCTTTTGCTCCTATCTATTAAATTAATTTGTACCAACGAATTAAAAAAGTAGTTTGCTTTTGTGCCAAACTACTTTTTTAATATCCTCATATCAGTTATATTACGATACCCATTTTTCTTTCGGTATCCAACTTGGATATAATCTGAATCGTCAATTGCTTGATAGCGTTCAATAAGCCCCTTAAACTTTGTGTTTATATACTTACACAAAGTTACTTCCTCATTCCCAGCATTAAGGGTAATCCAACATTGAAGTTGACCATTTTTTGTCTTGTTCCAATTTATCTTTTCCACAAATCCCGATAAATTATGTTCATCACTTTTAACATGAAGCGGAACATTTCGTTCATCTGTTGTTTTAGAAGAAGTAGCTATCGAGCTCCGCTTCTTAATCTCAATATGTTTCTTCGTAGCTGAAGCTCGTCCTTGCGTTAGTTGCTTATCATCCTGACTATCCAAATGCTTTGAATTATTTGGTTTTGATAAGTCATTAACAATATATGCACCAATAATAAGGCTTACAATGAATACTACTACATCCATAATTTTCACTTCATTATATTTATCCTTGACCTTATAAGACAGCTAATCTGATTAGTTTTTAGGAGCCTTATAGTCAAAACAATACTCTATACCTTTATTAGACTCTGTTTGATAGTACTCTGCCCTATTTAGTAACGCCATACAGAATAAGAAATGTTTAATGATTTCCTGTTCTTCTTCAACTGACTTTTCTTTTCCCCGATAATAACGGGATAAATCAGAAGGTAATGTTAATTTTTCCTTATTAATAACCGGAATAATTAGGTCAGCCTTATCAGTAATACTAGATTGCGAATACCAATCATTGTTTTCTTTATCTGTTCGTTCTGGTTGAATATTCTTGACAACTTCTTCAATCTTTTCAAAAATCCGTTCGTACTTTTTCTTGTTAAAATTACTTATTTCCTTCATTATTTCATCCAGGTTGATCTCAGAAGCCCCACCCTCTGTTTTAAGGATTTGCTCAAGATCCTTAATCAAGTCATTTAATGAACTAATCACATAGAACTTCTTTCGCTCAACCTTTCTTACCAATAAAACTCGTTCTTTTTTTGACAAACCCGATTCATCTTGAGTAATTCCCTCACATTGGTTAATCAGTTCTATCAACTCACGTAGCGTTAACTGTACTATATTGGTCTCACGCAAGAAACGTTGTAGGTTAGAGTCCTTCTTATATCCAACCACTAGAAGGCTAGTTTCAGCTTTATCAATTGCTGCATGTAATTCCTTTCGATATTCCTCTACTACCTTACTAATGTTTCTAAAATTAGCTATTCCTGTTATTTTTTCACGTAAAGAATCGCGTAAAACTTGCTCACTAATTAGAGTAGGAAATTCATCAATTAAATTTAGTAAATTAATGATATCTAGTATTTCCTGATTTCTTTTATCGTAATCTAACCGCCAGAAAATAAATATAATTGAACCGATTCCACCTGCTAATGTTCCTATTACATTACTTAAAGTGTCATTTTCCCATCCATATATAAATTGAGTAAAGACCACAACAATTGTTACTAGAGATATTCCTATTCCCAAAATTATGAGGGATCTATTCTTCCTCTGCATATTCTATTTACCTTTCATATAAAAAAGTGCTACTCACGTAGCACTTCGACCATACACTTTGCAGCCTACTTGACTACATTTCGCGTTTCTTCATCAAGCCAAAGCTAAACATCATTGAAACCGCACCTAATACAGCAGCGGCAAGTGAACTGTTGTTACCAGTTTGTGGTAAGGCAATAGCTTGACTAGAAGCAGAATGACCACTCTTAGCAGAAAGACTTACCACTTGACCACCGGCAGTCAGATAACCACTAGCGGTACCGGTAACGACTTGCTTAGGCATCAACTTATCACGCAAAGCAGCGTATGCTGCAGCATCGTTAGCCTTCAAATCTGCCAACTTTTGGTTGAGTTGGTCTTGCTTTGCAGCTAAGGCAGCCTTCAATGCGTTAATCTTATCAATAATTGGTTGGTTAACGTCATTGTGGGAATCGGCTAATTGTTGCTTCAAAGCAGCAATTTGTTGTTCAGCGTCAGCCTTGATAGCAGCCAGGTTAGCTTCATGAGTCTTCTTTAATTCATCGAGCTTCTTAGTATTAGCGGTTTTGATGTCATCAACATTTTCTGGCTTGTTCTTGATTTGGTTAAGCCGAGCTTGGTGATCCTTAGTCAACTTCATCTTAGCTTGGTTGTAAGCGTCATTTTCTTTCTTGACGTTAGCTTGGTAAGTTGAAGTTAAAGCAGCCAGCTTGCCCTTCAAAGCCTTAACGGCTGGAGAGTCGGTATCAGCAGAATCTGATGGACGAGTGGTACTCTTGAGGTTTGCTAAAGTAGTCTTAGCAACGTTTAGAGAGTCAGTGTCATGAGCTAACTTAGTCTTAGCAGATGAAAGGTGACTGTTAGCAGAGGACAAGGCAGTCTTAGCGGAGTTGAGTGCTGAGGTGAGAGCAGCGGTATTGTCAACTGGCGTGGAGCTTGGGTTAGTGGCCAAGGAGAAGTTGCCAGTGGCGTCAGCTGGGTTATTGAAGGACATGGTGTAGTAACGAGAGCCATCTGATGTGAAGTTCATGCCAAAGTAGTTTTGATTAGTGAAGCCATGAATGCCAAGAAGGTGATTCTTGTGCGCATTGTTAGAATCACCATCTTGGTTTATGAATTCCATCAATTCTCGGTAAATTTGATCTTTAAGATCTGCAATAGTTGTGGTAGTACCGGTATGACCACCGTCAATTTCGCTTTCCTTAAATGATGATAGGTTGTATTTACCTTGAATTCGATTAAGAATACTATAATCATGTCCGCCTCCCCAGTAAGAGTTAGCTAATTGATAGTTTTTAGCACTATCACTAGCAATCTTAATTGAGTTAGTGTTGACTTTCAAGAGCGGAGCACCAAGTTGCTGACGAATTTCATTAAGTACATTAGCCGCGAATTCATTGATTTCAATAGCGTCTTGACCAGTTAATTGACCGTTAGCATCGAAAGTTGCTTTGCGTTGGTCAGCTGGATTAGTATCTTTCCAGATATCAAATTGGACAACACCGTTATCATCAATTTCAGCGTCTGGTAAGTTACCTTGTGAGCTGGTTTGACTGGCCCCCTTGGCGTCATTAAGTGCCTTAGTAGCGCTTTGCACTTGGCTTTGGGCTTGGTTAACGGCGTTTTGAGCGTTAGTGACTTCAGTTTGGTCATTGTTAACAGTTTGTTGTAAGTTGTCAACACTAGTTTGAGCATCTTTGATTTGGCGATCAAGCTTAGCGTTAGCATCCTTGATGGCTTGGTCATGAGCTTGTTGTTCACTAGTTTGTTGACTTTGAATTTGGCTGTTCAATTGACTGGCGTTTTCGTCATAAGCACTCTTTAAGCTGTCAAGCTTTTGTTGGTGTTCAGCGTCAAGCTTTTGGGTATTTTGGCTGTACAATTGATTTTCTTGAGCAGTAAGACCTTGCTTTTGCAATGGCGTGGTAATGTTCTTACTTGCGTTAGCAATGGCCTCACTGTTAGCAGCTTGTTGATCCTTAACGGCTTGTTGGTAGCTGGCGTTTTCCTTAGCGGTAGCTTCTTCTGCTTTTTGGTTAATGGCCTTAGTACCAGAAGCTAGCTTTGGTGCATCTTCAGCGGCTTGGCTAGCTTGGTTGGTCTTTAATTCATCTTGCAACTTTGCTACTTGGTTGTTGGTATCGGTAGTCGCAGAAGCCATTTCTGCAGCGTTAGCACTAGCCATTTGGCTTTCGGCTTGGCTGTGTTGGGCCTGCATGTTATTCAATTGGTCTTGAGCGCTCACACTTGATTGCTTAGCTTGAGCACTCGTTGTCGTAGTATCAGCATGAGCAGTTGTAGCGACCATGGCACCAGTAGTTGCCGCAGCAACTGCAGCGGTCGTGGTCAAAATCTTCTTGGTCTTAGACATTATTTTTCCTCGCTCCCTGTATAAAAGATTTAATTTCTATTACTCTTTTTAGCTTACTTCGAACTAATCGGGAGGAAAACAATTTCTCGACAGATTCTCAAATCGGCTACATCTTAGATGAAATTTGGTTACCGATAACTGAAATGTAGTGAATCATTGCACTTTTTTGCCTAAAAGCACATAATTTTACCCCTTTCGTTTTTAAACCATCCCCTGAAAAACTTCCTTCACAGTTTTCAGCTTTAGCTTACTTTTTCCGCGAAATGTTGATAGAGCGGTGGATTCTACCCCCCCCACTAATTTATAGTGGGATATATAGGTTACGGAGGGGTAAGAATGTTAAAGGTGTTTATTATGGAAGATGATGTTCAACAATTAACAGAATTAAAATCTATTACCGAAAAAATAATTACAAAGCTAGCTTTAAATGATTCACTGATCTTAACCTTTGACTCAACAACCAGTATTACTCACGCACTGCCAGAGCCAGGACCAGAAAACATCTACATCCTTGATTTACAAATTAACTATAATAAAAGAGCGGGCCTCCAACTGGGACAATTGATTCGGCAGTCAGATCCGGACGCGATCATCATCTTTATCACCGTCCATGATGAATTACTCTACACCACCTATAAGTACCGTGTTCAGGCTCTCGACTTTATTTCCAAGGATCAAGATGATATCCATCAAGAACTCTTGAAGGATTTTCGTTTAATTACTCACCGCCCACAACTACAGCAAGCTAATGTTTTCCACTATAAGAGCTACAAAAGGGTCAACACGATCCTGCTAGATGATATCTGCTTCTTCAAATCAAATAATGGCAATACTCATTCGGCAACAATTTACACGACTGACCGGCAGACAATTGAAATTCATCAGAATTTACGAGAAATCATAAAGAATGATCCCCGCTTTTATCGGGTCCATCGCAGTTATCTTGTTAATCCCCATACAGTGAAGAACGTCGATTTTTATACTCGACAGATTGAGTTTTACAATGGCTTGACCTGCCCAGTCTCCCGGCGGCAAGCACGTGATTTCTTTAAGCTTGTCCGCCGATTAAAGCATCCCCAAGACGCTAATTGACAGAAATAAAAGCATAAGTAAAATCCCATTAGTATTTCTCGCTAATGGGATTTTCCCGTAAGAGAAGTTAATCTCGTGGTATGATAGTTCATGTATTTTTTATTTAGGTGGTGTAATTATCATTCATTATTTTCTCCCAAATGATCCCCTCATAGTAATCATTTGGAAAGCTATTAACCCATTAATTGTGTCAGTTATTGAGTTGTTACTATTCCAGCTCTTGACAAAGCTCAAAAGTCCCTGGTGGCTTTACCTGATTAATGCCTTTATTGGTCTTTCGCTTATTAATTCCATTCCCCTTACCTACATGAAGCTTATCGTAATTTCTCTCCTTATTTACTTCTTTGTTGTTCACCGCAATATTACTTTTACTTTCGTCGCTAGCAACTTTATTTTTGCTTGCCTTTCCTTAAATATAGTTCAGGCATTTATTGGACCCATCGTGTTAGGTATCTATAGTTCCATCTCCCCAGAAACGACAATGGCGTTCAGTAATTGGGGTGCTAACTTCATTTTACTTGTTGAAGGATACCTGACCTATCTTCTCTTAAAGCCATTCTTAAAATCTTACCAAAAGTACACTCAAGTAGTTATCCGCCAACGCCAACTCTTTGCATGGATTGTTAATATTTTCTTCGCTAGTTTTGAGTTGGTCCGCTTTGGCTACCACTACCAAATTTTGAAGTTCTCCATGCCAGTTTACCTTCTGATCCTTATCCTCTACATGGTGATTACAATGGTAACCATGAAGATCAGCGCGAACTACTTTACTTACCGAGACCTAGCAACTAACCAAGCAGTAGAATTAGCAAACTTACAGACCTACACTAGTCATATTGAATCGATGTACGACGATCTACGCCGTTTCCGTCATGATTATAAAAACATTCTTTTAAGTCTTCGGGATGCGATCCAAACAGGAACGATTGCGGATGTCCGCAAACTCTTTAATCAGATCGTCCTCCCGACAAACGATAAGCTTGGAAGCCGAACGGCTGTCCTCGGGCACCTCAAGAACATTGAGGACCTTGAAGTAAAGAGTCTGGTTTACAGTAAAGTCGTAACAGCAATTGATAAACAGATCAACGTGACCGTTGAGGTAGTTGACCCGATCAAACTGCCTCACACTGTTGAGCAAGTTGATATTCTCCGAATGATTTCAATCTTATTTGACAATGCAATTAACGCTGCGGTTCAATCAGAAAAGAAGCAGATTAACTTTAGCTTCTTTACTAAGGATGACGCCGAATATATCGTGATTGGCAACTCCACAAGCGAAGAACGGGTTGATCTTCAAAAACTTTCTGGAAGTTTTAAGGGCTTGTCTAGTGGCCGTCATTCATTAGGTTTACGGAATCTCCGTATCTTACTTGCTAAGTACCCATTCATTCAACATAATCTTTCCGCTAACCATCACTGGGTTGAGCAGGTATTGATTATCCACGGAGCAGTTGGGAAAAAGCTGACCGATTAAGTAAAAGACCGACGAAATTCATCGTCGGTCTTTTTCTTATCCCTTATCCCGTGTTTGTAATAATAATGTTTATGTCAATATAGCAAACCTTGGGCTGCCCACTAACTTTGACTGAATAACTCTTATCTTCTGGCGGATCGAACAATTCCCATCCAGAAACGTGATTATCCTTTCGTGTTAACTTAATATCGATCTGTCGCGGGGTAGTTATTATTGTGTTGTGCAGATTCATAATAATTTGCCCCCGCTGGTTACTTTGTTGATACAACTTACGCATCTTGCCAACATTAATCGTCCTAATTAGTCGCTTGTTGGTTGTCGTCTGCCCAATATAGGCAACGGGTAAGTGGTAATTATCCGGTCGCTTATCTGTCTGATTAATTACATAATAACTTGTGTATAGGCGCTTTCGATGCCGATCAAGGTAAATTAACTGTAAGCCGTAATAGCCAGTAGACCGTTCCGTCACAAATAATTGGCGAGTCGAGATAATATAGTACGAAGTTAGAATAAAAAGGAGAATTGCGCCAAGCTAACTAATAATTTTAATCAACCGCTTATGGCGAGAGTGAACATGATTCGTCATTGGCATTGTTCGCAACTTTGCCTGCTTTAAGGGTGTATGACAGACTGGGCACTCCTTGGTTCCGATTGGCGAAACCTTTCCGCAATTGGAGCAAACTAAGGCAAACATTCCTGATAGTTTTGCCCCACAATTACGACAAAACAAAGCATCATCACTATTCACAGTATTACATTTCTGACATGTCTTCATTTTAATTATCCTAACTCTACATTAATCCTCTACCTATTATATAGAAATTATACAGAAAATAAAAAGGAGAAAAACGTTAGCCCGCGGCTTCCTTGTTTTTCTCCTTTAATTACATACTCTCTTTGATCTGCTTTTATTTTGATTTAATCTCTATGCGAAGGCGGTTACGATACTACCAACAACAATTAAAACAATTCCCCAAATAGTATAAGTCATTTCACGGTGACTCTTATGTTCGTGAAGGAACCAGATACCACCAAATGTTGCGATAATAACGTTTAATTGGGTGAAGATGAATGCTTCAGTAACACCAAGATCCTTAGCTGAAAAGATATAAGCAAAGGCAGCAATTCCCCATGATAAGCCACCAAGAATGTTTAAGTACTGTTCCTTTTGCTTGAAGGATGAAGCATTACCAGAGCAGATTGCATAAATCACGGAACCAAGTAAGATCCCAAGCATTTCTGGGAGGAAAATCCCCTCGGCACTTTCATGAGCAACAATTGGTATCTTTGGGAAAGTGGAGTATACCCAAAAACCAATAGTGGTTACTAACAAGAAGATGAAGTTACTCGTGGTAACCTTCTTGTCAGAATTACCATCAGATACTGATGTCATCAAAGCACCAATAATAACAATTGCTAAGGCAATGAACCCAATAGTCAAAGCCCGAGCACTGTGCCATTCTCCAAAAATGATAACCCCAATCAATGAGTTACCAACTAATTGGAAAACAGTTGAGAGTGGCATTGTGTTAGAAACACCCATCCGCTTAAAGGAAACGAATTGCCCAATCTGACCAATTGTCCATAAGGCACCACACAATACTGAGAACCAGAAGGCGGTTGTGCTGACAGTTGGTTGAGTAGTGACATACGCAATCAAGCCAACAATTGTTGCACCGGCACCGATACCGAACATCTGATTAACAGCTGAACCACCAATCTTACCAGTGATTAATGGCATCAGCCCCCAACCAAGCGCTGGGATTAATGCGAGTAAATAAACCATCTTTTTCTCTCCTATCTCATATGAATAATGATTACGAGATAGTATTATAACCGTTTGCAAACGTTTCCACAAGGGCTTTCACAAAATAAATTGATGGTCTAAAACGATTTATAGCTGTTAAATTAGCTAAGAAAACGTTTGACAAAACATTGGTCTAAATGTGAAATTAGGATTATTGAACATTTAAATGTGGGGCGTTGTGCTGATCGGGAAAGAAAAGTGTGAATGTAGTTCCCTTTTTTGGTTGACTTTTAACGGAAATTTTCCCACCATGAAGGGTTACTAACTCATGGACAATCGATAGGCCAAGCCCTGATTCACCATATTGGCTATTACTTCGTGACTGGTCTGCCTTATAGAAACGTTCCCAGATGTTCTTGAGTTGTTCATCGGTCATTCCAATACCATTATCGCTGATTTTAAACTCACAACCGTGCTTAACTTTTCGCGCGGTCACTTTAATCAGACCATTGTCGGTAAACTGGATTGCATTCTGAATAATGTTAAACATGATCTGAACGAACCGGTCATAGTCAGCATAAACTAACAGGCCCTCTGGGACATCCAATTGGATCTCATCCCCTTTTTCGCCAGCCCGCTTGGCAAACTGTTCTTTAAGATTCGTCAAAACAGCGGAGCAATCAAACAACTTCCGTTCCATTGAGATCTGGTTAGTCCGGATCTTCTCGTAATCTAGGTTATCGTTTACAAGTCGAATTAATCGCTGGGTATCATTCCGCATTAATTCAAGGCTGTGCTTCCGGTCTTCTTCTGGAATTGCGTCATACTGAAGGCCCTCTAGAAGACCGTTAATAGTGGTTAATGGTGTCCGCATCTCATGGGCGGCATCAGCAAGAAACTTTCGCCGACGTTCTTCCTGGCGGCGAATTTCTTGATCTGATTCACGAAGAGCTGTTGTCATCTGGTTAAAGCTCCGGGCAAGATCATCCATTTCGTCCTTACCGTTGACGGGTACCTTAACCTGATAATTTCCCTTAGAAACTTGTCGAGTCGCAACCCGCAAGCGATCGATCCTTCCTGTAATGGACCGAGCCATGATATAGCTAATTATTAGAGCAACCAACGTAGCAATTAGGAAGGCAACTGCAAGATTAATCTTAAGCTGATGCATATTTTCCTCTACCACAGAAACGAAGGTCGCAATCGAAACAACCGCGATTAACTTTTTACGGTAAAAATACGGTCGAATCACCTCAGTCATTGCCGAATGATCAGAATTATGGACGTTAATTTGGGGACGGGTAATCCGTAAATAGATTGTCTTTCCCTTGCTCAACTTTTTCCAATCACTCTTACTAATTTGTGGTGTAAAGCCATTACTGGCAAAGGTCTGTTTCTGATTAACATCAAAAACTGCAAAATGAACGTGCTGGTTAGAAAGTAAAGCAGCATTACTAAGCAACGCCTGATTTTCAAAGCCACGAAACTTACGATTCACGGTATCGTACCGAATTGCATCCTGAACAAGACTATCCGAATACGTTTTTAACTGATTCCAGGTATTCCGGTACATTGTCTCGTTAGTAACATTAATAAATGCGAGACTTAAGACCGCCATTAGTGTAATAATGACCGTAAAAAAAGCAATCATCAACCGATACAATAGCTTCATTATTCTTTACCCTCATCATCAAACTTGTAACCAACACCCCAAACTGTCTGGATTACTTGGGGACCAACTGCTTCAAGTTTCTGCCGTAGCTTTTTGATGTGGGCATCGACTGTCCGTTCGTCACCGTAGTATTCATAATCCCAAACTAATTGAAGTAATTGGGAACGTGTAAAAACTTGCCGTGGTTTGCTTGCCAAGGTCTTTAGGAGATCAAATTCCTTTGGTGTCAGATCCTTGACCGCCTTTCCATGCATATAAACTTCTCGGGTCTTAGTATCCATCTTAAAGTGTTTAGTCTTAATATCAAAGCGATCATTAGCTGCTTGGTGACTTTCTTGAATAGCACCAAGTTGTGAACGTCGCTTGAGAGCCTTAATTCGGGCAATCAAGGTAATTGGGCTGAATGGTTTTGTTACATAGTCATCAGCTCCGATTCCTAAGCCAAGAACCTGATCACTTTCTGAATCCCGCGCTGTCAACATGATTAATGGTACTATAGATGAAATCCGCCGAATATCGGCTGCAACTTGCATTCCATCCTTCTTTGGTAAGTTCAAATCAAGTAAAATAACGTCCCATTCATGAGGATCAGCATTAAATTTTTCCTCTGCTTCTACCCCATCGTAAGCAAATTCATATTGCCAATTTTCTTTTTTAAAAAACATCGCCATCATTTCGCATACGGAATGATTATCCTCAATCATTAATATCTTCATTATGCCAATTCCTCCAATTGAATCCCGATCGTAATATTATTTCCTAGGAAATAATATTTTGATCGTGCAATAATTAAGAGTAACTATTAGGCACGATAAATCGCTTGTGCAATTTCTCATATAATATATATACAACAAAAGCTGCCACAAACCGTGACAGCTTTTGCTTAAGAACTTATTTCTCTTAACTACCTTTACCCAGAAAGTGGGAAATATACCGCTATAGTAACAAGTTCAATGCCTAATATATCAACATCCTTAAATCAGCTTAAAAAGTTGATACCCTATAATGGAGATGACGGGAGTCGAACCCGTGTCCAAGCATATCGCCATTTCAATCTCTACGTTCGTATCTCAACTATTTAAATTTCATTAGCCAAAACGCCGTTGATCAGGGCAACCATGACTAACTAGCTTGGTAATCTCTTCTTAATGCTTCAAGCCTGAGTATTAAGCGTAGTCCACTATTTTATAAACCCATCACTGCATCATGGACGAACCCAGGATGGATTTACGCGCGCTACTTGTTAGGCAGCGTATGCGTAAGAGTTTGAATTATTGTTTGCAGTTATAATTTAAAACTGAGCGTTTTTACGAAGACGCAACCTTCGAAACGCAATTGAAACTCGACCTATACCTGTCGAATCCAAAAAACATCCCCAAAATACTGTAATTATTGTAACATCGAAGTGACATAATTGCACTACTTAGGCTTATTTTATTTCAATAAAGAACTCCCAACTGAATGCATTTAACACTCAGCTGGGAGTTATATTTATTAGTATTAACGTTCTAGTCTACATAGACGAAGGGTGTTCGCCCTAAGCTTCTTCAACGACCTCCAACGATAAACGCGTCGTTCGGTGGAGAAATCGCTAGCCACCGAAAGCCTTTAAGGGCTCACACCCTATTTTTTAATACCAACCATTTGCGATCCAGTGTTGTTGGGCAGCGGTCCAGGAACCGTAGCGACTAGCAACGTATTGATCAGCAACCCGTTCTTGGTTAGCGGCAGAATAGTCACCGTTAAGGTATGAGGCAGAAAGTTGGTACTTCCCAATATATTGACCGTTAGTCGCACTGTAGTTACCACCAGATTCGTGATTAGCAATCCAAGCCTTGGCTGCGGCATCAGATCCACTTACAGTACTCGTTTGACTATTATTAGCACTCTTTTGAGTAGTTGTTTGAGATGGAGCTACTTGAATTTCACCATCGCTCTTGATAACTAGACGTTGGCCAACGTAAATCCTATTAATATCCTTAATGCTATTTTGTTGGGCAATCTTATTAACAAGGCTGTTGTCTTTGTTAAACTTGTAAGAAATGCTTGAAAGTGTGTCACCACTCTTAACAGTGTAAATTGTATCAGCGTTAACAGCACCTTGAGTTGCAGCAACACCAAAAACAACCGCACCAATAGAAGCAGTTAATTTAGCAAGCTTTTTCTTAGAAACCATAAATTCAATCCCATCCTTTTTTCATTTAATTCGATTCAACGCTTTTTATATTACATGATCAATATTACTACTAGATAACAGCAACATATCGATTAACAGATTATTGCGAAGTGTTTGTAAAGTTACTGCAATATTAATTGTACAAAAACTCACATTTATTAAATTTATGGTGATAAAGCCTAATATATCGCAATTTGTTATTTCTTTGGCATCCCTAACTTAGCTAAACAGATAATAAAAAAGTTGTTAAATTAACCGTGATTTTTGCTATAAATCACCTTATTTAACAACTTTTTTAGTTATTTTGTCATCTTTTATTACAGTAATGTTGCAAAATACTTCTCACAATAGGTAGCCACACCATCATCATCGTTTGAATCAGTGATTGCGGTAGCAACCTTCTTAACCTGCGGCAACCCATTTGCCATTACAATTCCTTGGGCAGCAGCCTGAATCATTTCCAAATCATTATCTGCATCCCCAAACGTCATCAGATTACTTAAGTCTAAACCAAAATGTTTCAAAAGCGCCTGCAAACCAATCATCTTGTTAACCCTTGGTGGTAAGAATTCCATGATCATTGACTGCGATTGAACAGCATGATACTTTTCTTTTAGTTCTGCTGGCAACTGTCTGATAATTGGCGTCAGCTTTTCAGCTGGCATTGCGATAATGGCTTTACTATAAGTCGTATCTGGAAGGTCAGCACCCTTAATATCACGGAATTCAATGTTTTTTAGGACTGATTTATAAATTGACCCCGGAACATCGTTTAATTCATATACCCGATCAAAGTCTAAGATATCAAGTGGAACCTTTTCTTCATTAGCAAATTTCAGTAGAGGTTGAAGATCATCCCGCCTCATCCCTAATTCAAATAGTCGTTCCTTTGACACATTATTAATTACCAAGCCACCATTAAATGTAATCGTGTAATCATCGGGAGTAGTTAATCCAAGTTGTTCAATCAATGGCCAAATAGCATTAATTGGCCGCCCAGTGCATAAAACAACGTGAATTTCTTTTGCATGTAACCGTTTAAGAACTTGTTCGTTCCGTGTGCTAATTTCTTTGTTACTGTTCAAAAGGGTATTATCTAAATCTAATGCAACTACTTTAATCATCTTTTTCTCCTCATTATTATCTGCTTGTTGAAATCTTCAAGAAGGTCTAGGAGTTCGGCACCGCGATCTTTCCCGTAAACATCAACCCACTTTGAAAAGCGCTTCATTACTAGTGAACTAATCTGGTGTTCGACCTGCTTACCCGCTGGTGTACTAATTAAGAATAAGCGACGACGATCTTCCGGATCAGCCTCCTGTTTAATATAATTATTATTCAGCAATGGCCGAAGCTGACGAGAAATCGCACTCCTCGTTACCCCTCTTTCCTCCGCAATATCCATTAATTTAATTTTCGGTTTTCGTATGATCTTTTTTAAGATTAGGTACTGCTCAAAAGAAAGTGAATATTCTGCAGAAGGCTCTGAAATAAACGAACCAAGTCCCTTTAACCCGGTTAAGTATAAATCAATTGCCTTATCCAGTAGTTTTTCATTATTATCCATCCCTACTCACCTTATTGATGTTTCAAGATTGTCTTTGTAATTAACTTGGCGTAGTGATTATTTCCCTGCTTATTCATATGAACACCATCCTTAGCAAACCAACCGGACTGCCCATTGCTTGCAGCATACCAGTTAACTAGGTACACGTTGTGGTGTTTCTTAGCAACCTCTTGGATCTGACTGTTAACCTGCTGTTGCCAGCTCTTTGTTGGAATGTGAGGAGTTACCCAATAGACCTGACGATCTTTACCAATTATATTCAAGATCTCGTCAATCGTTTTTTGATCCATTGCCCCATTATTTCCCAGGTTAAGAACTACAATCTGGTTAAGGTGACCTTCATCTTTCAACTGACTAAGGATTTTCGGCGTTTGTGAACCCTGCCGGCCAACCTTAGCGTCAACATATGCATGGGGCATCAATTGCTGGAGACTATCCGAGGCATCGAGCATTACCGAATCACCCACTGCCGTAACCTTTAACTTTTGTGCACGCTCAATCTCTGTCTTACTGAGTTGGTACTTCTTTTGTATCGTGCTAATTTTAGCCGTCTTAATATTCTTTCCTTTACTGAGTTGCTTATTATGCTGCTCAGTTAGTTGATCATTCTTTTCAATTCGTTTCTGAAGATCCGTCTTTTTCGGTTGAACATTAGGCTGGCAAAGGCCATAAACCGTTGTACCAACTACTAATAAAGCAACGATCGCCAACGAAGCTTGTCGCCAATTATTAAAGCAAAGCTTATCCCACTTAATATCAGATAACCGTTGCTTCAATAAAGGTTGCTCAATTAAGCGGTAAGAACATTCACTAATGATTACGATGATCGCCAATTCTTCAATTCCACTAACTACTGGGTGAACACCAACATTAATTGCTCGTTCATAAAAAACGAGGACAGGGTACTGGTAAACATAAATCCCGTAGGAGCGCTGTCCACACCAAGTAAAAAATGGGTTAGTCAACCACCGATTCATATGGCTTCCAGGATGAAGAATTGTTGCCATAAGAACCATGCCAACAACACTATAGAAGAACATTCCTCCATAATAAGTAAAGGCTGACTGCCCGTCCAAGCTGATAAAGCCATATAAAGTAATGATTAATGTCAGAAGTCCTAAGCCATCTAATGCTCGGGAGGCAGTCCCCGAAATATTCTTCTTTAGTCGATCTAACGGCCAAACTAAGCCAAGCCAAGAACCGAGTAAAAGGGAGAAAGCACGGGTATCTGTCCCGTAGTAAACTCGGTTAAGGGTCGTTGGGTGATAAAGGATCGCCATTTCAATTGCGGATAAGAATGCTAATACTAAAACAATGTACTGGACGATTGAACGTTTCTTGAAGATTTTAAACAAGAAATAGATAATCACCGGCCACAAAACGTAAAACTGGGCTTCAACTCCTAATGTCCAAAGATGAGTAAATGGTGACTTATTAGCAAATTGATCAAAATATGACTGACCGTGATAAATCTCCCACCAGTTATATACCCAAAGAATATTTGTAACAAAGATTTGCCGAATATTATGGAGTAATTCACGAGCAAATAGCGTGATATAAGCAATCGTTAATACTAGCATCGTAATAAGGACCGGATACAAACGGTAAAAGCGTTTGGCATAAAAATGTCCCAAGCCCAAAGCACGACCACGTTCGAACTTTTTGCTAAACTGATAAGTAATAAAATAACCTGAAATTAACAGAAATAATGGGACACCAAGAAAACCACCCTTTACTTGAGTTGGTAATAAATGGTAAATAATAACACCCAAAACAGCAATTGTCCGTAAACCATCAATCCCAGTAACGTGGTGAGGACGAGTTTGGCGATTGCTAAAGTCTTTTTTTGTGTTCATCAACAGAACCCCCAAGAGATATCTTGTTTAATTATAATGTCTTGATAAATGACTGTATAGACTCTTTTAAAATTAAATTCATAATCCCATAATTCACTAACCAATATGGTTTTCTGCTAAAATATCATGAACTAGTTGATCTGCTTCTGGTGTTCGTTTCCACTCATCCCAGTGATCCATTGATTCATCCTGCATTTTGTAATGTGTATTGATAAAATTCTCATACTTAATTACATTTTGTGAATGCGGAATATTTAGTTGTAGAATCCGGACCTCTTTAATAAATCCTCGCTCAGCTGCAAGTTCGGCCCGGCCATTTTGAACCATGTTGCCAATCTCGTAATAGGTGGTCCCGTCATTTCGGGTAATTAATTCAATTAAATCTAAGACTTCATGTTGTTCTTCCACAATCTCTACTCCCTTCATGTACTCAAACTATTATAGCTGGAAAAATAAAAAAAATCATCGTCGAAGGTGGCGATGATTGGTATAAGAGAGAAAGAGAATTGATTAGAAGGTAATTACTTAAATACCTTACATTTTATGATAGCGGTTTCATAAAGTGATGTCAATCATTTTAATTATTTCCTTTAAAAAGTTCAATAAGTGACAATAAAAGCCAGATGCTAACCATAAGAGGGCATCTGGCTTTTATAAATTAATTATTGAACAGTAACTGACTTAGCCAAGTTACGTGGTTTATCAACATCTAAACCTTTACCAAGACTAGTGTAGTAAGCCAACAATTGTGCTGGAACAACACTAAGCAATGGGCTTAACAATTCGTCAACGTCGGGCAAGATAATGTTATCGTTATCCTTTGCCAAGTGACGAGAAACGATCGTCAGGGTATTAGCCCCCCGAGCTTCTGTTTCTTCAAGGTTACTCCGGGTCAAACCGGCAGTTCGGTCTTGCGTAATGATTCCAATAACTGGGGTTCCCTTTTCAATCAAAGCAATTGTTCCGTGCTTTAATTCACCAGAAGCAAAACCTTCAGCTTGAACATAGGAAATTTCCTTCAACTTCAATGCAGCTTCAAGAGATACAGACCAATCGATTCCTCGACCAATGTAGAAGGCATTCCGTGGCTTAGAAAGATACTTATCTGAAAGGTCCTTCAAGATGCTCTTACTATCAGTAATTGATTGCATTCCATTGGCAACCAAACCAAGTTGGTGCTTAACATCAAATGCACCAGCAACTGGCTTATCCATGTATTCCCCAAGAGCCTTTGCCAAGATTGCTTCAACAGCAATTTGAGCAGTGTAAGCCTTAGTAGATGCAACTGCAATTTCAGGACCAGCGTAAAGTAATTCAGTGAAGGTTGCTTCACGAGAAAGCGTTGACTTGTCAACATTAGTGATAGTCAAACTTGGCCAGTTATTCTTGTTAACATTAACCAAAACTTCACGGCTATCAGCAGTTTCACCACTTTGGCTCAAGAAGATAAAGAATGGCTTTTGAGAAAGCAATGGTTGTTCGTAAGCAAATTCTGATGAAATGTGAACAGAAGTTGGGATGCCAACTAACTTTTCAAAGATTCGCGCACCAATCAAACCAGCATGGTAACTAGTACCAGCGCCAATGATGTAAAGGTGATCAGCTTCTGACATTGCCTTCAATAATTCTTCGTTGATTGTTGGCTTGCCGTCTTCATCAAAGTACTTTTGGACTAACTTCCGCATTACAGCAGGTTGTTCGTCAACTTCCTTTAACATGTAGAATGGGTAAGCTCCCTTGTCCGCAGCATTCGGATCCATATCAACAGTAAAGGTATCACGGTGCTTTTCATTACCATCAAAATCTTCAATTTCAATAGAATGTGGTTTTACGATAACTAATTCGTGATCGTCTAATTCCATGAATTCGTTAGTTTGCTTTAACATTGAAGTAGCATCTGAACCAACCATATTGTAGCCATCACCAATCCCCACAAGTAATGGGCTCTTGTTCTTAGCAACGTAAAGGGTATCTGGTTCTTTCTTATCCATCAAGACAAAGGCATATGATGAATCAGGACTGATTAACTTCAGCACCTTAAGCAAGGCGTCCTTCGTGGTTAAGTGATCTTCAACCACGAACTTATCTACTAATTGAACTACTACTTCAGTATCAGTTTGACTCTTAAAATTAACGTCAGATAAGTAGTCCGCCTTTAATTGAGCATAGTTTTCAATCACACCGTTGTGAACAAGGTAGAAACGTTCATCGCTTGAGTATTGTGGGTGAGCGTTGGCTTCATTCGGTTCACCATGAGTAGCCCAACGAGTATGGCCAATTCCTGATAATCCTTGAACATCATCAGTCAAAGCGTCTTCAAGGTTACTAATTCGCCCAGCACGCTTAACAAGGTAATCATGACCTTCATTATCGTTAACATAGACACCAGCTGAATCATAACCACGATATTCAAGCCGCTTCAAACCATTAATTAAAATTGATAGACTGTCCTTATTTCCAGTCACTCCAACAATTCCACACATAATTAATACCATCCTTTTAAAATTGGTATAGACACTTATAAAGTATCCCACTTATTAAATACACTTAGTATCATAATGCCTTGCGCAATTCTTGTCAATTTAATTCTCTTTAATTGGTCTAGTTTGTAAAACTATAAAATAAAAGAGCGAGAAAAAATACTTTTCTCACTCTTAACTTATTATTTAACTTCAAGTTCTTGCCGAGCAACTTCAGCAATTCGTTCAACGTATTGGTGAACTAGTTCTGGAGTGGCTGCTTCTGCCATAATTCGGAGTAGCGGTTCAGTTCCACTTGGACGAACTAATACTCGACCATCGCCATTCATTTCATTCTCAACTTCTTCAATAATCGCCCGAAGCTTTTCATTATTCATCGCAGCAGCCTTATCAGCAACCTTGATATTTACAAGTTCTTGTGGGTAATCAGTCACATCACTGGCTAATTCTTTCAATGACTTACCTGTTTCTTTAATTACAGAGAGTAATTGAAGGGCAGTCAACATTCCGTCTCCAGTAGTATTGTAATCCAAGAAGATAATATGACCAGATTGTTCACCACCGAGATTATAGCCCTTCTTCAACATCTCTTCCACAACGTAACGGTCACCAACCTTAGTCTTTACACTGGTCATGCTATGACTTTCAAGGGCCTTGTACATCCCCATGTTACTCATCACCGTTGTTACAACAGTGTCCTTTTTCAATAAGCCCTTGCTATCCATGTACTTACCACAAATGTACATGATCTTATCACCATTAACGATATTTCCTTCACTATCAACCGCAATACACCGGTCACCATCTCCATCAAAGGCAATTCCAAGATCGGCCTTATTTTCAACAACAGCTTTTTGGAGTTCTTCCGGGTGAGTTGAACCACAGTTAAGGTTGGTATTTAAGCCATTTGGTTGAGCGTTAATTGGAATAAAGTCAACATTCATGTCAGCAAAAAGATTAGAAACAAACCCCGAAGTAGCACCATTAGCGGCATCAACAACAACCTTCAAACCAGATAGGTCTGTTGATACGGTTTGTTCAAGGAATGAGGTATACTTCAATGCCCCCTCATGGTAATCAGCCACGGTCCCAAGGCCTTCGTCAGATGGTCGTGGTAAAGTATCTTCATCAGCATCCAATAATTGTTCAATTTCATATTCCAAATCATCAGATAACTTAAAGCCATCTCCACCAAAATACTTAATCCCATTATACTTGATTGGATTATGACTCGCAGTAATCATAACACCCGCATCGGCTTCTTGAGCCCGCACTAGGTAAGCCACACCAGGTGTAGTAACTACCCCTAACCGTAAAACCTCGATTCCTACTGACAACAAACCAGCAACTAAAGCACTCTCTAGCATTTGACCAGAAATTCGGGTATCCCGTGAAACTAACACTTGTGGTTGTTTCCGGTTAGAGTGGCGGGTTAAAACATACCCACCAGCACGACCCACACGAAAGGCTAATTCAGGACTTAAATCTTGATTTGCAACTCCGCGAACTCCATCAGTACCAAAATATTTTAACTTCATTATTTTTCTCCTCTTAATCATTATTATTTGAACTTACTTGTGTGCTATTACTTGACGAACTGTTTTCACTCGAACTTTCGCGACTAGAGTGACTACCATTGGAACTTGACTGCTCACTTTCACTGTCACTCGACGAATTTTCAGCATCGCTATTGTTACCCTGAATTGGAATCGTCACATTGGTTGTATTTGGTTCAATTACGACGTTTAATGTTTGCCCATTCTTATCCACTGCTTGTAAGGTTACTAGACGGTGAATATCTTCAGTAGCTTTATTTGGCATTGCCACAAAAGCAACTACTCGATCAACCTTATCGACTTCTTCACGTGAACCAGAAACGCGAACATGATCCACATCAGTCCGTGGGTCACCAATCTTAAAATTATTGCTCAGGGAATGGGAACCCAAACGAACCGTAATCTTCTTTACGATCGTCTTCCGTGGTTGAATATTAATCGTCACGTACTTTGGCTTAACAGTTGCGTGAAGTTCTGAATTCAAGCCACTTGTTTTTACCTTTACCCGGTGCTCGCCAGTTCCAACATTGGTTAAGTCAATATAGGCCTTAAAATTCTGTGTATTTGAGGTTGTTGTTACTAACGCAGAAGGACCGCTAACGCTTACCTTAACTGTTTTGGGATAACCACTCACTACGTAGTTGCTATCTGTGGTAATATCTAGCGGCATCTGAATAACTGCCGTTTTATTAGACATTAACGCACTCGTCTGGTCATGCTGCCTCGTATTCTGACGAAGAAAACCATTACTCCCGTTATTAACATAGAAAAACAGGAAAAGGGCTAACACTAGTGATGTTATCCGCAAAAACCACTTGTTATTGAAAAATTCCCAGTTATTCATTGCTGCCACCTCCTCGGCGACTAAAGAATGAGAAGAGCTTGGTAAAGAAGTTCGTATTCTCATTTCTAGATGACTCACTGTAAAGCTGAGCCCGCAAGAATTTCAGGTAATCGTTTCGTGACATATTACGGATTAATTCATTATCCTTTGTAATTGACACCTCACCGGTCTCTTCAGAAATAACGATTGTCAAAGCATCTGTCACTTCACTGATCCCAACTGCAGCCCGGTGACGGGTCCCAAGTTCCTTTGGAATCAGTTTACTATCAGATAACGGCAGATAGGCTGCAGCAACTGAAATCCGATTATTCTTAATAATAACCGCCCCATCATGAAGTGGTGTGTTAGGAATAAACGTATTAATTAGTAACGCTCCTGAAATATCAGCATCCAGTGGAATCCCAGTTTCGATATACTCTTCCAAACCAGTCTTCATTTCAATACTAATCAACGCACCAATTCGTCGCTTTGACATATACTGGATTGCCTGATCTAATTGTCTAATAGTTTCTTCCTCAGTCTCATTAGCTGTCTGATTATGAGTAAAGAAGGTGCCACGTCCCAAGTGTTCCAGTCCCCGACGAATTTCTGGCTGGAAAATGATCACAATGGCAATAACTCCCCAATTAATAATCTGATCCATAACCCATGAAACCGTACTCAGCCCAACATACCAGCTCACGACCTTAACCAAGATAATAATCAAGATCCCCCGGAATAACTGAACAGCACGGGTACCACGAATTAACAATAATAATTCATAGATTAAAAACCAAATTACTAAGATATCGATTAGATGGATCAGGTTCTGCCAAGTAAACAGCGCTGAAATAAACTGCATAACTTATCTCACCATCCTCTAAATTACCATAACATTATATCATTTTCTTCCGAAAAGAACCGCAGTTTACTAAATTTCTGGTATCTACAATAAAGTCTGGTATTCTGGACAGTGAAACTATTATTTCTGGAAGGAACCGATCAAATGTTTAAATTAACAAAACAATGGCAAATCCGTATTTTCTTTTGGATTGCGATTATCCTCCTTAAACTTTTTATGCCTAAACCATTTAACTTCATGGCCTTCAATGTTTTTCTTGCTTATATTCCGGTAGAAATCGGCTTTCAATTACCCCGATTCAATGATCGTCGGGCACTAGCTTTTTGGGTTAGCCTAATCGTTTGGCTGTTATTTTATCCCAATACCCCGTACGTCATGACTGACCTCTTCCACCTTTCCTGGCTCAATCCCCACACTAGTATTAACGGCATTCTCAAGTCTGATCCTCATATCTGGTTAATCTTTGCGATCATGGTTCTCTGTGCTGTTAGTTGCCTTTTCTTCGGTTTACTTTCATTAGATCAAGTCAGCCACCAACTTACTGAACTAATCACGCCTAAACACCCAACGTTAAAATTTTGGTGGATTATTCTCTTTTCATTTATTTCCAGTATTGGAATCTACATTGGCCGCTTTCTTCGTCTCCATTCCATCTATCTCTTTTTCACTCCAAGTTGGTTTTTCCAGCAACTTATGTCCATCTGGTCAATTAACATGTTAAAATTCACTCTCATCCTCACCTGCCTCCAAATTCTTTCTTACTGGATCCTCAAAACAGTGCAGAATACAAGATTTAAAGTGTGATCCGTGACGGACTAATAATCGAGTCCAGGATATTCAAGTGGAGACTGTAGTTACGACAAACTCATTCCACCTCAATTTCAATAGAATCATTTCAATAAAGAAATAAGTCCTAAAGTCATCTAATACGATGACTTTAGGACTTATTCTTATTTAATCCCGTCCAATAATCCGGACTTCTGTTTCGAGCTCAACACCGAACTTCTCTTTGACAACTCTTTGAACATGGCGAATAACATTCAGGTAATCAGTAGCTGTCCCGTTGTTAATATTAACAATAAAGCCAGCATGCTTCTTTGATACTTGAGCCCCTCCTGAAGTGTAACCCTGAAGGCCAGAATCATGAATTAATTTACCAGCGAAGTACCCCTTTGGCCGTTTGAAGACACTTCCACAGGATGGCAACTCTAAAGGTTGCTTAGCCGCCCGCCGAGCATTAAGCTCATCCATTTGCGCAGTAATTTCTTCTTTATTGCCTGCCTTCAATCCAAAGGAAGCTTCTAGCACAACTCCATTATTATCCTGCACACTACTATGCCGATATCCAAAGTCTAACTCTTCGTTATTTAGTTCCTGAATTTCACCAGTTGGCAACATGATCGTTGCTGACTTAACAACAAATTGGGTTTCTCCCCCATATGCACCAGCGTTCATAAAGACCGCCCCACCAACACTTCCAGGAATCCCAGCAGCAAACTCTAAACCAGTTAAACTATGGTCCCGAGCTACTTGGGTAGTCTTAATATAAGTAGCTCCAGCTTGTGCCTTAACCACATCGCCTTCAACCTTAATCTGATTCATCTTAGTAACGATCATTACTAACCCAGCAACTCCACCATCACGAACAATTAAATTACTGGCATTTCCGATGACAGTTAAGGGAAGATTATTTTTCCGAACAAAATCCACTAATTGTTGAACTTGTTCGACACTTTCTGGAAAAGCTAACCAATCAGCCTTGCCACCAGTATGAGTAAAGGTATACTTTGAAAGCGGTTCTTGCTTTTTAATATCAATTTTGGGAAATTCTTTAATTAGATCAATTGCCATTGCTTCGTCGTCCTTTATTTTGTTTTTAGCAATATTGTATCATGTTTGTACATAAAACTTCTGTCGCATGAACAGAATTACTGTTAGAATTAATTATATTGTTAATATTTTTAACCAACGAAAGGAGAGCTTGCTTCGTGAATTTCATTGCGATGGATTTTGAAACTGCAAGCGGTAAACGTTCCAGTGCCTGCTCATTGGCCCTAACAATCGTTCGGAATAACCAAATCACTGACGAATTTTATACCCTAATTAATCCCCAAACTGAATTTTTTTGGAGAAACGTTCAAATTCACGGCATCCATGAAAAAGATGTTCAGGATGCTCCACTATTTCCCGAAGTTTGGCAACACATTAAACAATTCTACCAGCCAGAGCAACTTGTGATTGCTCATAATAATAGTTTTGATAATAGTGTCTTAAAAAACACCCTTCTTCACTATGGGATTCAACCACCAACTTACCAGACTCTCGACACCGTCAAGAGTAGTCGGCAATTAATTCCCGGCCTCAGCAACTATAAACTCAACACCGTTTGTAACGCCTTACAGATTGATTTGCACCACCACCATAACGCCCTTGATGACGCCCAGGCTTGTGCAAACATTTTATTATATGAAGCTACGCATTTTGGTGCCGACAAACTTCGCCCATTCATTAATTTTTACAATTAAAGGAGAACCTAATCCATGAATAACGAAACAGTTAATCTTCTGGGTGGTAATTTAACCCTAACCCAACTTAACGCAATTTTTCAAACTATTCCCGAAGAATTCGATTTCATTGATGAGCATGATATCGTTCGCTGGTCGTCTGCTAATCGGCACCGACTCTTCAAGCGAACTGATGACGATTTAGGCAAGCATGTTTTAGAAGTCCACCCTGGTCACAGTCAAGAGCGGGTTAAGCAAGTTCTCAAGCAAATGCATGATGGCAAACGTGGTGTTCTTAGTTTGATTATCCATTATCATGGTAAACCAGTTAACATTGCTTTTTACTCACTTCATGATAATGATGGTAAATATATTGGTTGTGTTGAAGTTACTCAAGACGTTTCAGGACACCAAGAAAAGGGTGCTTGGTGGCATAATCTCAAACAAGTGCTTTTTAAGAAGCATTAAAAAGTAAAGAGGATGGAAAAATATTTTCCATCCTCTTTTTATTTATATTGCTGAGAGTTATTGATTCTTATTTTCCATAATATTATTCTTCACCCTTAATAACCTGGGTCCGTGGGTTATCCGGCTTCTTAACTCTGGAAATAACACCCTTTTCAACTAATTCATCAATTTGAGCTGGATCGTAGCCAAGGGATTTAAGGATTTCCTTGTTGTTTTCACCAAGATCTGGTGCCCGCTTATAATCTGGCTTGTAGTTAGCAAGAGTAAATGGTAGACCAATTGTCTTGAACTTACCACGGTTACCACCTTGATCAATGGTAACAATTGTTCCATCCTCATTAAGGTCCGGATCATTTTCCAATTCGTGCCAGTCAAGAACTGGACCAACTGGAATCCCAACGGCACCTAACTTCTTGGTTAACTCGAATTTATCGTAATTCTTAGTATACGATTCAATTAATGGGTAAAGTTCTTCCTTATGCAATTGCCGGTTTTGCCAACCTTCAAAGCGTGGATCAGTAGCCCATTCTGGGTGCCCCATTGTCTTGGCAATTGTTTCCCAACTCTTGTCACTGTTTTGGACAACGATGTAAACGTAAGCGTTCGGATCAGTTTCCCAACCCTTAGCCTTATATGTCCAACCAATTACTTGACCACCTTCAGTGTTCTCAGCACGTGGAATAGCCTTCCCCCACTTGAAGTTTGGATAAACAGCGTAGTGAGGTAATGCACCTAAGTTATCCAACATAATTTGGTCACGAAGCTTAATCCGACAAAGGTTAAGCACAGCATCTTGCATTGATTGGTAAACATAAGTCCCTTCACCAGTGTGTTCACGTTGGAGAAGAGCTGCCAAAATAGCGATTGTTAAGTGCATTCCGGAATTTGAATCACCCAAAGCGGCAGCTGATTGGGTTGGGACGTTATACTTTCCCTCATTCCAACCAGTTGCAGATGCAGCACCACCAGCTGACTGAGCGACCGGTTCAAAGGCCTTAACATTTTCAAACCGTGAGCCCTGGTTAAAGCCCTTCAATGAAGCCATGATTAAACGTGGATTCAGTTTATGAACCTTTTCCCAACCAAAGCCAGCTTTTTTAGCTGCTCCCGGCTTGATGTTTTCAACGAAAATATCAGCCTTCTTCAACAGATCATACATAATCTTTTGCCCTTCAGGAGTCTTAATGTTCAAGGTTAAGGACTTCTTGTTGGCGTTCAATTGAAGGTAGTAAAGGCTCCACGAGTCCTTAATATCAAGCAATTCATTCCGAGTTGGATCACCAGTATTAGTCCGTTCAATCTTAATAACATCAGCACCTAACCATGCTAAAAGTTGCGTACAGGAAGGACCGGACTGAACCTGAGTCCAATCAACAACCTTGATTCCCTTTAATGGTGCAAAATCATTTGTGTTTTCTTCAGTCATTGTTCTTGCTCCTTTCAGCTTCTTCAAGTGGCTTCAAATTCAATGCTGGGTTCAAGTTACCAATGTGACCTGATTCCTTACCCATTGATGGGTCAATTTGAACATTAATCAGGTTTGGACGGCCAGATTCAACAGCCTTTGCAAAGGTATCCTTCATTTCTTGGTAGTTTGATACGAAGTAGTTATCACCACCAAATGCCTTAGCCATCAAATCGTAACGGCCAGTTGGGTCAAGTGTTGTTGGACCCAATTGGTCAGGGACCACTTGGTCAACTCCGTTATAAATCCCACCATTATTGATTACAACAACAGTAATTGGGAGCTTGTAACGGCAAATGGTTTCCATTTCCATCCCATCAAATCCAAAAGCACTATCACCATCAAGGGCAACAACATGTTTGCCGGTTTCAATAGCTGTAGCAATGGCATAACCCATGCCAACACCCATCACACCCCATGTACCGGTATCAAGTCGGTGACGTGGTAACTTCATTCCAATCATATTCCGACCAATATCCAAGGTATTAGCACCTTCACTAACAATATAGGTGTCAGGATGTTCGTTAAAGTATTCAGCAATTGGTTCAATTGCTCCATAATAACCAAACTTTGGGTTAGTCTTTCCGGCAGCGATCCGTTCGGCAAACTTAGCATCATTCTTTGCCGTGTCTTGGGCAATTTGATCTAACCATTCTTCACTTGTATGATAGCCACTCTTAATAAGTGCTGGGACAAGTTTAGCCAAGATTGATTGGAGATCACCTTGAAGAGGTGCAGAAATCTTTTGCGAAGAATCAAATTGAGTAGCATCAATATCAAGTTGAATGAATTTGGCGTCTGGATTGAATTGAGGAGCATCACCATAAGAAAGCATCCAGTTAAGCCGGGCACCAATTAAGATTACGGCATCGGCATTCTTCAGTGATAATGAACGTGCAGAAGCAGCAGAATACTTATTGTCATCAGGAACAACACCCTTGGCCATCGACATTGGCAAGAATGGAATTCCAGTTTCATTAACTAACTTTTGAACTTGTTCTTCAGTCCGTGCATATGCAGCACCTTTTCCAAGGATAATTAATGGCTTTTGTGCGTTTTTAATAATATTAACTGCTCGTGATACTGCTTCATCACTCGGCTCTTGTTTTGGTGCTGGATCAACTAACTTATAGATTCCAGTATCAGCAGTTGGTGCTTCTTGAGAAATCGTATCAGCTGGTAAATCGAGGTAAACTCCACCTGGCCGACCAGATACTGCTGTCCGAATTGCTCGAGCAACAGCTAGCCCAATATCTTCCGCCCGGTCAACCCGATATGCCTTCTTACAAAATGGCTTGGCAACATTATATTGATCAAGTCCCTCATAATCACCTTGGGAAAGATCAATAATGTGTCGTTCAGATGAACCAGAAATCATAATTAATGGGAAACAGTTCTTCGTTGCTTGAGCTAATGCTGTTAGTCCGTTTAAGAATCCAGGAGCAGATACGGTTAATGCTACTCCCGGCTTTTGAGTCAAGTAACCAGCTGCGGCAGCGGCATCTACTGCAGAATCTTCACGACGAAAGCCGTAGTACTTCATTCCTCGTAATTCCGCTAACCGGGCAAAGTCAGTTACTGGGATTCCTACCAGTCCATAAATATTGTTAATTCCATTCTGTCGTAAAGCCTTAATTAATAGGCTTGCACCAGTTCGTTCTAGAGAATTTTCTGTCATAATTATCCTCCTCTAGCCTAAATAGCCTTCGTTAAAGCAGTGCACTGTTAAAATTGTTGTATACAGTTCACTTATACAACATTTAATATAAATTAGCAACTGATTTTCTCCTTAATAATAAATAAAGTTATTTTTCTCTTTATGTGTTTTTCCTTTATCACTTGGATAATTTACTTATTGCTTCCTGAAAATGTTTATTTATTCCTAAAACAGCTTGCTTATTCGTATTAAATGAGTAATATTAAACGTGTATAGGCATTATTATTTTTTTCATATTTAAGGAGGATGAAAGTTATGGTTAGTATCCTTATCGATGATATTATTCCGATCTTAGTAATCATGTTATTAGGATACCTCTGCGGGAAATTCTATTATTTTGATAATGATCAACGTCAAGGACTAAATAAATTAGTTCTAAACATTGCTTTACCAGCAGCGCTGTTCATTTCAATTGTTAAAGCAACCCGTTCGATGTTCGCTCAGGATATCGTTCTTACCTTAATATCAGTTATTGGGGTTGTTGGTCTTTTCATGCTTAGTTTTTTCTTGGATAAATTATTCTTCCACCGTTCAACCCAACAAGCAGCTGTCTGTGCATTAATTGCTGGATCACCAACAATTGGTTTCCTTGGATTTGCGGTTCTAGACCCTATTTACGGGAATACAGTTACTACTAACCTTGTTATTGGGATTGTTTCAATCGTTGTTAATGCGATTACGATCCCTCTTGGCTTAGCACTAATTAATCGTGGTCAAGATGCGACCAAAAAGAAAGCTCAGACTACAAATACACCTGGTACCAAGGTAAATGTTGAGCAGGTAACTGGTAAGGGGCGCCATAAGGAAACCAAGAAAGTTATGGTAACCATTCCTGATGGTGTACCGGTTACTGATGCCGAAGCAAAGGCGTTGGAAGAAAAAGGCCTAGATCGAGAAATTGATTTAGCTCGGGCTGAAATCGCTAACCACGCTAATACTAACCATAAGCCAATGAACTCCACTTTAAAGTCAGTTCTAAGTGCTATTAAACAGCCTGTTGCCGCTGCACCTCTTTTAGCTGTTATCTTTGTTTTGATTGGAATTCATATTCCAAGTTCATGGGCACCAACTTTTGATCTGATTGCAAAAGCAAATGCTGGGGTTGCCGTCCTCG
Source organism: Limosilactobacillus fastidiosus (assembly GCF_014145505.1). GTDB lineage: Bacteria > Bacillota > Bacilli > Lactobacillales > Lactobacillaceae > Limosilactobacillus > Limosilactobacillus fastidiosus. The sequence continues at coordinate 5,228 of NZ_JACIUZ010000039.1, read as the reverse complement.
CTGCCGGACTTGCCCTGGCAACTGTTAAGTTCTCTGTTGATAAAGAAGTTATCTGGAACACCTTCTTCCGGCTATTCCTTACTCCTGCCATCATTGTTGCTGCTGCCTATATCTGTGGAATGGGAACTGATCCTGAAAAAATTTCCATGCTTTGTTTAGCTACGGGGTTACCACCTGCATTTTCTGGAATCATCATTTCAAGTCGCTATAACATCTACGTCAAGGAGGGGGCTAGTTCAGTTGCTGTCTCAACAGTTGTCTTTGCCGCTAGTTGTATCTTCTGGATTTGGCTTTTACCAATCTTGGCTCACATTTTTTAAAATATAATCAATCCAATACTCAAAGCGGTTCGGGACTCGTAAAAAACGAATCCTGAACCGCTTTCTTATCTTTTCTAAGCTATTCTTATGAATTATATGTCATCAATAATGCAGGACGGCCAGCAATTTGTACGTGTTTCTGAACCACAAAGTTCATTTTTCGGTATAGGTTAATTGCCGGAAGGTTATCTTCAAACACATCCAATACCAACCCACTTAAACTACTGTAATTACTATACCAATATTGGGCTTCATCGACTAAAAGCTGACCGATCCCATGGCGCCAGTATTTTTTAGCAACGATGATACCAAGTTCGCCTATTTCATTTTTTCCCGTTAACCGCATTACAGTAACCATCCCGATAATCTGGTCACCTAAAACTGCTAAGAGGATCACACAATCATCAGAATCATTAATTACTTGCAAATTTTTTTGTTCTTCCTTTACAGTAACCCGTTCCAAGTGGGGAATGGTTACCGCATCACTTTCGCTTGCAGCTTTTCGAAGGAAATTTAAGACTTGAGATGCGTCTTTTGGTTCTGCTAATTTAATTTTAACCGTATCTGCCAAGATTAAAGCTCCGTAACAATCTGTGCAAAATGCTGTCCATGAGGCTCTAATTGTAGACAACGCGTATTCTCATCAGCTGTCCGTTTGAAATGAATTGCTAAAAAGTCAGCCGGTAATTCATCTACAACAAATTGAGCCCACTCAACAACACTAACTCCATCACTGTCGAAGTATTCTTCAAGTCCAAGGTCTTCTGCCCCACCATTTTCAAGTCGGTAAGCGTCCATATGATAAAGCGGTAAGCGTCCATCATGGTATTCCCGGACAATGGTAAAGGTCGGGCTCTTAATTAAATCTGGGATCGCTAAGCCCTTTGCAATTCCCTTAGTGAAAGTTGTTTTACCAGCTCCTAAGTCACCATCAAGGACAAGAACGTCTCCTGCCTTAAGTAACCGACCAATTTGTTCACCGAGATTAATCGTTTCTTCCCGATCATTTAAAGTTACTTCTTTCATATTTCCATTTCTCCTTGAATTTTCTGTAACCATTGTAGCCGATTTCTTAGTTTAAACGCAAAAAGAAATAAAATAAGAAGGTAACGTGAACTTCACGTAACCTTCCCATCGTTTTTTCTTAAATTATAGTGCTTGTGCTGCTGTGATAATCGCAACTTTGTAGGCATCATCTTCACTGCATCCCCGTGAAAGATCTGCAATTGGGGCATTTAACCCTTGAAGGATGGGGCCAACAGCAGTGAAGCCACCAAGACGTTGGGCAATCTTATAACCAATGTTTCCGGCTTCCAGACTTGGGAAGATGAAGACATTTGCATGACCAGCAACCTTAGAATCTGGGGCCTTTAGCTTTGCAACTTCTGGAACCACAGCAGCATCAAATTGCATTTCGCCATCTGCCGCAAGGTCTGGTTCCATTTCATGAACTTTCTCTACTGCATCAGCAACTTTAGTGACCATTTCAGCCTTAGCAGAACCTTTAGTAGAGAAACTAAGAAGAGCAACTTTGGGATCAATTCCAAAGAGCTTAGCAGTTTCAGCGCTTTGAATGGCAACTTCGGCCATTGTCGAGGCATCTAATTCAATATTGATTGCACAATCAGCAAAGATATAGCGTTGTTCACCCTTCTTCATTAAGAAAGCCCCACTAATTCGGTGAGCGTTCGGCTTAGTCTTGATAATTTGCAAGGCAGGCCGCACAGTCGCCCCAGTAGAGTGAACTGCACCAGAAACCATTCCGTCTGCTTTACCCATATAAACTAACATGGTCCCAAAGTAACTAACATCTTCCAACATCTTCTCAACTTGTTCCGGGGAGTTCTTCCCCTTCCGCCGTTCAAGCAGAGAATCAAACATTTCTTGCTTATCTGATTTTGGATAGGTTACAGGATCAATAATTCTTAAGCCACTACTATCTAAATTATTTTGACGAGCAGTAGTCTTAATTTCTTCTTCCTTACCTAAGAGGATTGGCTCCACTAAATCATGATTTTTCAGTCGAATAGCAGCACCTAAAATCCGCTTATCAGCACCTTCAGGGAATACAATCGTCTTACCCTTTCCTTTTATTTTTGCAGCGATTTCATCAAATAAATCCATCTACAAGAACCTCCTTGTTGGTTATCAAGCCTTACCGTCAACTATCGGTTGATCCGGTAATTGCCAATCAATTGGCTCCTCTCCCATTGCGCGAAGTGCTTCATTTGTCTTTGAAAATGGTTTTGAACCAAAGAATCCGCGGTTAGCTGAAAGCGGGCTTGGATGGGCTGATTCTAAGATAATATTAGTTTTAAGATTAATCAGCTTCTTCTTATCCCGTGCCGCTCTTCCCCACAAAATAAAGACAACCGGTTGGGGGCGCTCGGACAATGCATGAATCGCAGCATCCGTTAATTGTTCCCAACCATGTCCCTTATGAGAAAAGGCTTGGTCCGCACGAACCGTTAAGACTGAGTTCAAAAGTAAAACGCCCTGATCAGCCCATTTCTTTAGGTAACCATGTTGAACCGGATGACAACCAACATCACTTTGCAACTCTTTATAAATATTTTGCAAGGATGGTGGAACCGGGATCCCTGGTAAAACTGAAAAGCTGCACCCATGAGCCTGGCGAGGACCATGGTACGGATCTTGACCTAAAATGACAACCTTAACTTTACTAAAGGGCGTCCACTCAAAAGCCTCAAAAATATGATGCATCTCCGGATAAATCGTCCGGTGACTATATTCTTCTTTTAAGAAATTATGGAGTTGAGCATAGTATGTACTTTCAAATTGGGGTTTTAAAACGTCCCACCAATCATTATGAATAAGTTGTTTCACGATTCTAGCACCTCACCTAATATTTTAGCATAAGTCGCCAATAGCCGGTAACAAAAATGAAACCGCTTCGTAAAGTTAACAATTTTATAATTAACCTGGTACAATAAGGGTAATTAACTTGTCTTTTAAGGAGTGGTGATTGAATGCGGCAACTTTATCTACGTGATCATGATACAGATCTCCATGGAACCACTGTCATCCGGAACTATCAAGGACGTTCGTTATATCTGTTGGTAGGTAAATGGGGAATGCTTCATGATGTTCTCTCTTTGTATTCAATTTCTGGAGATTTGCTTGCAGAAGTTAAGCAACTTAGCTTTGGGATTATCCCGAAGTTTGCATTATACAAGGATCGGCAAAAAGTCGGTACCGTTAGTAAGTCATTAGGTTTTGTGCGCGAAGTAATTTACATCAAAGGACTTAGTTGGGTTGTGGTTGGTTCACCATTCTCCGGAAAGTACCGGGTCTTTAAGAAAAATCACCTTATCTTCTCAATTCGACCAGTCGCATTCACTGGTGATTATTACCACGAATTAAAAGTCCAAAAAGAAGATGATGAGCCACTAGCAATCCTTATTGCCAGCGTTCTCCAACACTGGGCTCGTCGCAAGCAAGGATCTCCTCTCCGTGTTCATTGGGGCAGTGTTGCTACCGGAAATGATACCTGTTTAGGTTATCAGGTTAAACCATCACAATTTAAGAAACGAGATTAAATGGGTATCCGTCAACTGGTATTGATGGATATCGATGCCACTCACAGAAATGTGGGTGGTATTTTTTATGCAAATAGACAATCAATTCTTAAAAAGAAAAAGTTTTGATTGGCAAACCCATAACAGGTTCGTTTAAGAGTTTTAATTTTCCGATTAATTCCTTCTAATGGACCGTTCGAAAATTCATACTTGGTGCTGTTAATTACTGCTTGTTGGTTCTTCCTAAAGGTTCTGATCGTAGTATCCATTTCAGTATTAGTAGTCTGGTAATTTTGTAAAACCGCTTGAAGAAGTTTGGGATCACGCTCCTGAAGGGCTTGAGTAATTGCTTGATATGTTTGGTAAACGACCTTAAAGTCAGTGAATTTACTGGTGATTAAGTCAACAGCGTTTTGTTTCGTCATATATTCATTTATCCCCCGGAGATAAACAGGCTTTTCGGGGTGAAGTTCGGTCTGCTTAAGATGAAATAAGCGCCATTGGTTTTTCATAATCTTATATTCACGACTGTGTTTATCTAAGAACTTAAGAATATTAAGTCGACAGTTATCTAAAGCTCGACCGGCCAATTGGACAATATGAAAACGATCAATAATGATTTGGGCATTCGGAAATAGACGGTAAATAAAGCTCTGGTATTGTGCATTGAGGTCGATAACGACCGATTCTACCCGAGCTCGTTCGGCTTGACTATAACGATTTTCAAAGTAATCAATAATCGATGGTGAAAGCCGATTGTGAAGTTTAACCACTAGTTGGTGACTTTCACTGTCACAACAAATAAATGACATGATGGACTTAGTTGAACGAAACTCATCAAAGCAGAGGTGTTTAGGAAGAACGGCCATCCGATAATGCGGTTTAACGCGTTCGATAGTCGTCCGCCGAACACTGCTGGGCGAGCAATGACAAAGGCGAGCGATTAGCTCGCCATTCATACCTTCATGAACAAATAGCATAATTTGACTTTTGAGTTTTCGAGTAAGGGTCTGATTGGGCTTAGTTAAATCTGTTGTCGCACCGAAGGTTGTTTGGCAATTGGAACAGTAATAACGTTGCTTAGCCAGGATCATTTCATACCGCATGCCATTAAGACTCGCTAAGCGAAGATGAGTTTTGCGAAAGCCATTTTTGACCACAGTTTCAAATCCACAATTTTTACAGCGCGCCACCGGATAAGATAAGGAAGCATGGATTACTTTAAGCTGCTCATTGTTTTTCGAGGTTGTTTCAACATTAAGAACTTTAATGTTTCGGTCTTCAATTCCGAGGAGATTTAGGATAGAATTATTTAGGGACATCTGTATAACCTTCTTTACATGATTTTTGTGGTGAATTGATTGTACAA